>DASUWU010000056.1:0-45542 GCA_036378315.1 Streptosporangiaceae bacterium
CGCTGTCCCACCTGCAACTGCGCGCGCTGACCGCGCTGCGGGCCGGGGTCGCGGACGAAGACGAGCGGGAACGCCTCGAAAATCTCCTGCTGCTGTCGGTCAACGGCGTCGCCGCCGGCCTCCAGAACACCGGCTGATCACGAACCGAGCTGGTGAAGAGCTTCCGGAACGTGGCATCAGACGGACGCGACTTGATCAGTTCCTTGAGTAGAGCAGCAGGTTATCCGTTCTTGAGTCGGATTTTCCTCGGACATCGGGTGGGCATCCGACCTTCCTGCCCGAAGCCGCCGAAGTAGAACCGGGCATGCTCGGTCGGAGGCGGATGCCGAAGGGCGACCTACTCCCGTCAGTAGAAGATCCAATCGCCGACGGCTGGATCGTCGCGTGGACTGAGCACGAGATCGATTGCCGCATCAGTACGAACCTGCGCGGCACCGCACCTCACGTGAGGGTCACTACCGCTTGCGGCAAGGTCGACATATTGTCACGCAGCGGGGGCCCTCGCATACTGGTGCCACAAGTGCGGGGAGGAGCTCGGCTATGCGGCTGCCGTTCGCAATGCTCCGGTTCCCGTTGGCATGGTCGACAAGCCAGTACCACGTACAGCGCGGCAAAAAGGACATCGGCAGGAGGCATGCGTACCAGTGCCGAACGTGCGCACAATGGAGCGGGCCGTTCCGCGTCCATATGAACCGAACGAGCGAGTGCCATCCTGACGCTGGTCTCGCACGACACGTTCCAGTCGTGGGCTGGAAGTGTCCGAAATGTTCGCGCATCCTCTACTACTATGCAGCTGCCAACCCGCGCTCGCCGATCGAACACGTCACCGAGGATCATCACGTGCCAGAACCGCTGTTCACCAAGACTGGGTAGGCATAGCTATGTGGATCGGCGCTTTACTGTCCTCCACGGCGGCCACATTTGGTCGGCTGCTGATTGTCGGGATACTACCCAATTCGATCTTAGTCGCCTATGTATGGCTGCTTCTAACGGTGCATGCGTTCACCAACCGGGGAAAACCACTGACCTTCTATGACTTGGTCCCCGACAACTTCAAGTCCGACGCCGGCGGTCTAATCCTGGGCGCCCTACTGGTCTTGGTGCTGACCATGATGGTGCAACCGTTTCAGATCCGGTTGGTCCGCCTGCTCGAGGGATATTGGCAAGCTAACCGGATCGGCGTGGTGCCACATCGGGTCGCTAGCGCTTTTCATGAAAGAAGGCGCGAACGACTCTTGGATAAGACGGGGTCGGCAGAGGATCCTCTTTCGGACACAACCCTGTGCGAAATGCATGCCCGCGAACAGTGCCGCGAACAGCGTCAAGCACGCCGACGGTCGGCGGCTGCAGACCGTGCTGTATCGAAACTGCGGCTGTACCCACCACCAGGTGAAGACGTCCTCCCAACGATGCTGGGCAACGCATTGCGGCGCAACGAGAGCATCGCGGGTGAGCGGTATGGGCTCAAGACGATCCACACCTGGCCCCGGCTATACCCCTACCTGAGCGACAATCTCGCCAAGGAGTACCGCGCGCAGATCGACAGCATCGACGCGTCCACGAATCTCGCGCTAGTTTTTACCCTGATGAGTGGGGTAGGCGTCGTTGCGTTTGCTAATGACCAATGGCTGCTAATAGTACCGGCTCTCCTCCTGCTCCTTGCGGTCGGCGCCTACCGCGCCGCTATCGCGGCCGTCAGTGGCCATGGTGTCGCCTTGGCGGCGGCTTACGATTTGCACCGGTTCGACATGCTCAGAGCACTACACCTTGAATTGCCGTCCACGCCCGAGCTGGAGGCGGTCCGCAATCAGAAGCTATCGGACTTTTTCTATGACACCGACGAGGAGGTGAACCCTGGCTCGGCCGAAGATCTGCTCGAAGGTTTCACATATGTGCATGACTTTGAGGAATGATCAGGCACGGTCCAGTTCCAGGGTGCCGGCCAGGCCGAACAGCCTCACCTCCAGGTGGGGCTCGCCCGGCTCGATCGCGTCCCGGCGCCCGCGCTCCAGTACACCGAGCATGAGACGGGGTGGCGGTCGCACGACGACCCGCCACTCCTGCGGCAGGTCGATCACAACTCGTCCGCCGAACGTCACGGCGGTGAACGTCGCGCGGTCTTCCACCACCGACGCGAGGAGATCCACCCGAAAATCGGCCAGAACGGCAACCGCGCGTAGCCGTCCGACGATGCGTACGGGTGCCCGAGCTCTGCCGGTCCACAGCACTCGGGTCCAGCTCGTCTGCTCCGGGTACTCGCGAAGGATCAAGGCAACGGCGGCGATCAGGACCGCCACAACGACGGCGTCCTCGACCTGGCTACGGCCGATGGACGGGCGCAGCAGCAGAACGGCTGCGGCCGATCCGAGAAGCACCGGGGCGAGGAACGCGGCGTCCGAGCGCACCAGAGACCGCGCCATGTTCACCGTAGCGAGAGCGGCGAGGATGTAGGGGCCGTCGACCAGGGCCTTTGTCCACGCCAGCTCCATCCGGTCCGCCGGGTCGAACGCGAGGTAGCCGGCGGCGATGAGCCCGATGATGCCCAGCCAAATGCGTACCTGCCGCATGAGCTACGCGCCCGCCTCCTACGTCGCGGGCCGACGTTTGTACATGACTTTGACGGACACGGCATTGCGGGCATCCGTCCGCACCAACACCACACCCGAGTCGGGCAGCAGATCGAGCCGGAATGACACCTCCACCCCGTCGGCCCTCCACTGCTCGGTTTCCACCTCGGGCAGGTCGCGGTCGAAGTGACCACACAACTGCGCAACAGTCGCAGTGATCGCTGTGCCGAGTTCGTCGATGCGCGTCGCCAGTGTTCCAGATGCGGGTCGCGGTGCCAGGCTGGGGTCGCTGTCGGGATCTCGGACTTCGACGTAGATGTCGTCTCTCATCGGGACTTCTCTACATCAGTTCTGTGTGCGCGAGCACCAGACACGCCGTAGGCCGCTGTTGGTCGAGTGAATGGGCGCTGTCCTTGGAGCGTCACCGAAAATTTTTGATCTCCTCCGTGGCCTTCGCATACCTCATCCGGTTGTGATCTGTCGCACGCTCGGTCCAGCGCAGCTCCGGGGCGGCCACGAATCGGGACTAATTGGGCAATCGAGAGCTCCGTTATCTCCGCGACTCGACGTTCACGCGGTTCAGCGGAACAGTAGCCGCGCCATTACGTCCTCGATCGTGCCGCGCGGGTCGGCGGCGGCCGGGCCGGTCGCCCGCCAGCCGACGACGCCGTCGGGGCGCACGATGACGGCGCCGCCGGCGCCGATCCCGAAGGACTTCGCGAACCGGTCCTCCTCGTCCACGAGATCCGCCGGGTCGGCGAGCGGGCTTCCGGCGGCGACGCGGTGGGCCGCCAGCGGGATGTCGTGGGAGGCGGCCACCGACGTGGCGGCGGCGTGCCAGGCCTTGCCGTCCGGGCCGGTGAGCAGGACGAAGCCGTCCCCGAAGAGGTCGTGCGTCGAGATCGTCGCGCCGGCCCGGCGGAGCGGGAGGTGCGGCGCCCGCACGCCCGGCCGCCCGGTCGGCTGGTGCGGGTCCTCCACGGGCGCGTCCGCCCCGGCGGCGTCGGCATCGACGATGCCGGCCGATCGGTGCACGGCGCCCAGCTCGAAGGACACGTCGTCGAGCGGCTTCATCAGGTCGTCCTTCGGGAGGGACGAGTCGACCCGCAGCACGTAGCGGGTGTAGGCCTGCTCGACGGTCAGGTGGCAGATCGGCCGGCGCTCCGCCTCGTAGGTGTCCAGCAGCTCGGGACCCGCCTGGCCGCCGTGCACCATGGCCAGCTTCCACGCGAGGTTGTGCGCGTCGGCGATGCCCGTGTTGCCGCCGAACCCACCGGTGGGCGGCATGACGTGCGCGGCGTCCCCGGCGAGGAACACCCGCCGGTCGCGGAACCGCGCGGCGCAGTCGGCGGCCGCGGTCCATCGCTGCACGCTCTCGATCTCGACGGGGAGGTCAGGCGGGGCGCCGAGCGCCGTACGCACGAAGTCCGCGCACTCGGCGGCGCTGGTGTGCTCCCCCACGTTCTTGTCGCGGGTGCCGTCCGCGTCGATGGTGGCGAAGACGGCGAGGAACCCCGAGTCGCCGGTGATCGAGAAACGGAAGAAGCCCAGCAGCTCGGGGTGGTTGACGTACACCACGCTGAGGTTGCGCTCGCCCAGCATCTCGCGGACGTCGGCCTTGAAGTAGATCGTGACGCAGTCGGCGAAGCCGCCGCGGCCGGCCATCTCGATGCCCAGCTTGTCGCGAACCTGGCTGTGCGCGCCGTCCGCCGCGACCAGATAGTCCGAGCGCACGACCTGCTCCTGGCCGCCGTCGCGCGGGCGGACGACCGAGGTGACGCCCTCGTCGTCCTGCTCGAAGTCGACCAGCTCGGTCGCGTAGCGGTGCTCGGCGCCCAGCTCCCGCGCGCGGTCGCGCAGCAGCGGTTCCAGGCCGACCTGAGTGATGAACAGCCGCGAGGTCGGGCTGAGCCCCTCGACCCCGTCGTTGTAGGACCTGAAGAAGTACTGCAGCTCCTTACCGCTCAGGCTCTCGACCGCGACGATCGCACCGTTCTGGACGAACTCGCGCGCGGCGGCGTCCTCGACGGTCCGCTGCATGCCGGCGCCGCGAAACACCTCCATCGTCCCCTGGTGGAAGGAGGCGGCCCTGGGGTGGATGGCGGTACCACGATGCCTTTCCACCAGCAGGTGGGGAACGCCGCGGGTGGCGAGCAGCAGCGACGTGGACAGCCCGACGAGGCTGCCGCCGACGATCAGAACAGGAACCTCGTGATCGGGCATCGGGGTCCTCCCTCCAAGACCGGGGTGCATAACGCGCGACCGGCCACTTTGCGCAGGAAAGCGTTCGAAACAGCTTCGCATCCGGCCCACCGTCCCGCAGCACGGTTTCCGCCATGCGGTTGACCGGCGGCGGTGCGGTTGGATGGACCCATGAGCGAGCCGAGGAGCGGCGCGGCGGCTCGAGCGAGGAGCGCGCACAGCGAGGAACGAGCGAGCACGCGACGAACGAAGCCGCCGCACCAGGCCGCGACGAGGCTGAGCGGGGAGCACAGATGAGCGAGTCGCCGTACACGGATCTGGCGCGTCCGCCGCTGTCCGAGCGGTCGCTGAACCGCGCGCTCGTCCGGGCCGGCGGCGGGCTGTGGCAGGGGCTCACGGTCGTCGCGGAGACCGGGTCGACCAACGCCGACCTCGCCGCGGCCGCGGCGGCCGGCGCGCCCGAGGGCACGGTCCTGGTCGCGGAGGCGCAGCTCGCCGGGCGTGGGCGGCTGGGCAGGGCGTGGGCGGCCCCGCCGCGCTCCGGTCTGACCTTCTCGCTGCTGCTGCGTCCCGATGTGCCGGTCACCCGGCAGACCTGGCTGCCGCTGCTCGCCGGGGTGGCCGTCGCGACGGCGGTGGAGCGGCTCACCGCGCGGGCGGCGGCCGGCGACTTCGGCGCCGCCGCCGGCTCGACGGCCGTCCGGGCCGCCCTGAAATGGCCCAATGACGTGCTCGCCGGCGAGCGCAAGCTGGGCGGCATCCTGGTGGAGCGGGCCGGCGAGGCGGTGATCGTGGGCATCGGGCTCAACGTCACCCTGCGGGCCGCCGAGCTGCCCGTCCCCACGGCCACCTCGCTCGCCATCGAGGACGCCGCGGTCACCGACAGGGAGATGCTGCTGCGCGCGATCCTGCGCGAGTTCGAGCAGTGGTACGGCGGGTGGCGGGCGGCCGGCGGGGATCCCGAACGCAGCGGGCTGCGCGCCGCGTACCGGCGGGCGTGCGCCACCCTGGGCCGGGCCGTCCGCATCGAGCTGCCCGGCGAGGGGGTGGTGACCGGGACGGCCACCGACGTCGACGGCGACGGGCGGCTGCTGGTCCGCACGGATGACGGCATGGACGGCGGCGCCGCCGAGCGGGCGTTCAGCGCCGGCGACGTCGTCCACGTCCGCGGCGCGGCGTGACCGGTTTCGCGCACCGGATCACTGGCGACACCTGATTTCTGCCACGATAGGCGCCATGGGGCAACCTGAGCAGTCTCCTCTCGCTGAGGGCCAAGTGATCCTCAGCGACCATCCGCACTGGACGACGCTGATCGAGACGATCCTGCTGCTCATCGCGACGGTCGTCGTGGCCGGCGTGCTGATCTTCTTCGTCCCCGACTCGTGGGCAGCGCAGACCCAGGTGCGGCTGGGCATCGCCGCGGTCGCCGTGCTCTTCGCGTTGATCTTCTCCGTGGTGCCGTTCCTGCGCTGGTTCGCGACGCGCTACGAGCTGACGGACCAGGGTCTGGTGATCAGGGAGGGCATCCTGTCCCGGTCCGTCCGCACCATCCCGATCGGGCGGATCAACGACGCCTCGCACGCGCAGCGGCTGATCGAGCGGATGCTCGGCAAGGGCACGCTGACGGTCGAGTCCGGGGGTGAACGCGGGCAGCTCGTCCTGAAGAACCTTCCCGAGGTGGACGAGTGGCACAAGCAGATCTACCGGCTGATCGACGATCTCTCCGACGGGGTCAGGGACGGCCGGTAGCCCTGCCTCATCCGGAAGGGGCTGGCATGCCGCCACGGCTGCCGGAGCCGAGTGAGGTCGAGGAGCTGCTGCTCGGCGGCGAGCTCCGTTACACCCGGCTGGACGCGGTGCGGATGACCGGCGTGACGATGGAGTTCGCCGAGCGCCTGTGGCGCGCCTTCGGCTACCCGCAGCCCGCCGACGACGCGGTCGCCTTCACCGAGGGCGACGTCGCCGCGCTGGCCGCCATCAGGGACCTGATCGACGAGGGCGTCTTCGACGAGGACCACGTGATCCGGATGGTGCGCGCCGTCGGCCAGACGATGGCGCGCCTGGCCGCGTGGCAGGTCGACATCATGCTGAGCGGCATCCCCGACACGCACGAGCCGCCGCCGCCGGACGCCGTACGCACCATCCTGGAAACCGTCGAGGGACACATCGGCGAGCTGGAGCCGCTCATCGTGCACGCCTGGCGACGCCAGCTCGCGGCGTCCGGCACCCGGGCGATGGCGCTGGCCACCGCCGAGGACGAGGAGCCGCCGCTCAGGACGCGCCTCGCCGTCGGGTTCGCCGATCTGGTGTCGTTCACCCAGACCAGCCGTGACCTGGCAGAAGGTGACCTGGCCAGGATGGTCGAGTCGTTCGAGGAGACGGCGGCCGACGTGATCGCCTCGCACGGCGGGCGCCTCGTCAAGACCCTCGGCGACGAGGTGCTGTTCAGCGCCGAGTCGCCGCGGATCGGCGCCGAGATCGCGCTCGCTATCGGCGAGGCGGTCGCCGCCCACGAGAGCATCCCCGACGTCCGGGTCGGGGTGGCGTTCGGCCCGGTGCTGCCGCTGATGGGCGACGTGTTCGGCACGACGGTCAACCTCGCCGCCCGGCTCACCTCGATCGCCCGCCCCGGCACCGTGCTCGTCGACGCCGGTCTGGCCACCGAGCTGGACGGATCGCCCGGCTACGAGCTGCAACGCCTGGTCCGCCGTCCCGCCCGCGGCCTCGGCCTCATCCACCCCTACGTCCTCCGCCGCCGGTAGAACCACCGCGCACCGGCCACGGCGGAGGTGAGCACGGTCAGCCGCCGGGGAGGGCGACCTGGCGCCAGTACGGCATGAGCTCCTCGATGAGGGCCTCGGTCTCGGGTTGCATCTGGTCGGCGGCCGGGTCGCGTTCGATGCCGTCGCGCAGCTCGTCGACAACGGCGCGCAGCTGCGTCAGGTCGCCGGTGGCGTGGGTGGCCCGCAGCAGGTCGCGCCACATGGCCTCGTCGCTCGGGTTGAACCGCAGCCCGGCGCGGGCGGCGGTGACGGCGGCCTTGGGGTCGCCCTCGTCGAGGCGGAGCAGGACGAGCCGGTGCGCGACGTCGGCGACCTGGGCGGCCGACTCGTACTCGAGCGGGTCGTCGGCGAGCCAGCCGTAGCGGCCGCGCGGCCGGTCGGCGAGCAGCGGGCCGCGGATCAGGTCGAGGGCGTACGACATGTACGCGGTCTCGGAGGCCGGTTCCGCGCCGGAGCGCCAGACCAGCCAGCGGAAGACCTGCCAGTCGACCCTGACCTCGGAGCCGAGCTTGATGCGGCCGCGGTCGTCGTAATAGAGGTTGGGGCGGCCCCGGGAGTCGCGGCCCAGCCAGTCGGAGACGCGCGCGATCGTGGCGTCGCGCACGCCCGCGCTCGCCCCGCGCGGCCAGACGGCGCCGCTGAGCACGGTCGGGTGCACGCCGCCCGGGTGCGCGGCGAGGTGGATCAGCACCTCGGTGCAGGCGGCACGGCGGCTCTCCTCCAGCGGCCCCGGCGCGTCGATCTCGATCGGGCCGAGCAGCCGTATGTCGACGACCGCGTGCTGGTCGCCCAGCGGGGACGGCGGCTCGTCGTCGGTACGCGGGGTGGGCAGCGGCACGCCGTCGACGCGCCGCGCCGTACGGAACAGCTCGACGACGGCACGGTAGTGCTGCTCGGGGACGAGCTGGGCTTCGACGTCGAAGCCGAGTACGCCGGCGCTGAGCCGGCCGTCGGCGGTGACGTCCCAGGTCCAGGTGGCACCTGCCACGTCGCCGGCGACGACGTAGCCGGCCGCCATCCGCTGACCGGTACGGGCCAGCGCGACGAGCCGTTCGGCCTCCTGCTCGCTCGGCGGATCGGCCATGATCAGGTAGTGCGGCATCCAGGCCTCGCCGAAGACGCCGCGGCACCGGCCGGTCAGCACGGAGTCGGCGCCGGAGGCGGCCAGCGCCTGCCGCACCTCCTCGCTGCGGGCTTCGAGCTCGGGGAGCGCCTCGGCGAGCGAGCCGACCACGCGGATCCGGTCCGGCGCGATCAGCGACAGCTCCTCGTCGAAGCCGACCAGTGTGATCCGCATGTGGTCGGACCAGCGGTTGGTGGCCAGCTCGACGGCGACCGCCGCGAGCACGGCACGGCGTACGTCGTCCGGCCCGCGCAGCGCGATCAGGCCGTGCGCCGCCTCGAGGTCGACGAGGATGCGGCCGGTGTCGTTGGTGCCGATCGAGATCAGCCCAGGGTAGGGCGCGAGGACGTCGCGCAGCGCCTCGACGTCGAAGACCCCGTCGCCCGCGCCGGCCTGGAAGCGGTCGGCGCGCAGCCGCCAGACCTGGCCGTTGTCGTGCGCCTCCCAGGGCTCGGGCGCGGACCGGTCGGCCGGCCCGATCCACAGGTCGAGGCTCTCGCGTCCCAGGTGCACGCCGTACACGGTGGGCAGCGAACGGTCGTCGGCGGCCAGCGCCTTGGACAGCTGACGCAGCCCGAGATCGAGCAGCCGGGTCGCCTCGGTGTCGGCGCCGATGCGCAGCGCCTGCTCGGCCTGGGCCGCCGCGCCCTCCGGCCGGGCGATCATCTCGCCGAACGAGCGGTGCCACATCTGCTCGCGGCGCCGCCGGCCGAGCGCGACCAGCAGGCCGGCCGCGAGCAACGATGCGACCGACAGGGCCTGCGGCCAGCCGATGTCGATGCCGCCATGGTCGTGGTGGCCCTGGTTACCAGGGTGCTGGTCACCAGCGTGCTGGTCACCAGGGTGCTGTTCCGGCCGCTGCTGCTCGGACTGCCTGGATTCCGCCGGGCGTGGCTGCTCGGGCGCGGCGGTGGCATGTCCGGGTGCGGCATGTCCGGGCGCCGCCTGCCCGTTGCCGGGGTGGGCGGTCGTCCCGCCCGTCCCGTGGTCGGGGATGTGGTGCGGTTTGCCGAAGCGGTAGTAGTCGTCCAGTTCGTGCGCGGGCACCACGTGGGCGCCGACCGCGTCGGCGGGCATCCGCAGGATCCAGCCGGGCCGGATGAGGCTGGCGATCGTGAGGCGGGAACCGTCGGGCTGCTGGTGTCCCTTGTTGAGGTCGTAGATCTCTCGGTAGCGGCGGCCGTCGCCGAGGCACTTCTCGGCGATCTCCCAGAGGCTTTCGTGGTGCCGGCCGGCCGGCGGGTGGACGCGGTAGATCTTCGCGACCTCCGGCGTCTCGGCCCGGTGGTCGGCGGTGTGCTCGACGGCATGGCCGGCGGCACGGTCGGCGGCGGGCGTGCCGGCGTCGAACGGCTCGAGGTTCTGCGCGGCCGGCGGGGCGTACTGCTGGGACTGGGCGTACGCCGGGCGAGCCGGCGGCCCGCCGCGGGCGCTGAACGCGGGCATGATCGCCGTGGTGGCGGTGAACAGCAGCAGCGCGGTCACCACCAGCCGGTGGACGAGGGACTGGGTGCCCCCGGCGAGCGGCACCCGGGTCGGCACGCCGATGCCGCGCAGCCCCGCGTACACCTCGACGACCACGCATGCGACCAGCTGCAGCCACGCCAGCCAGACGAGGAACACCAGGATCGAGATCACCGAGCTCGGCCCGATGCGCTGGGTGAAGGCGTCGAGGTCGGGCAGATGGTCGGGAACCGGTGAGCCGAACCTGCTGTAGAGCGCGTACGGGACCCCGGCCACCAGGGCGACCAGCACGACCAGCGCCGCCACGCCGAGAAGGACGTCGACCGGGCCGCGCCTGCGCCCGGCTCCGACTGCCTGCCGCATTGCCATCAGCCCTCGTCACCACCGCGCTCGGGACGCGCGGTCGCCGTCGACGTCATGGTAAAGGGGCCGAGTCCCGGGATGATATCCAGCAGTTGGGGCTCGACCTGGATGGTGATCCGCACGCTCACCTGCTCGGGACTGGGATCGCATGTCCAGGAGCTGATCTGGTCGGCGTACGAGGCGGCCAGATCCCGCGCCTTCTCGCAGGCGGTCGCGGTGTCCACGCTGGGCTCGCCGGTCGCCCGCAGCGCGCCGAGGTCGATGTCGTCGGCGCCGGCGCGGGCGGCCTGCTCGGCGATGTCCGCGGCGCGCTCCCTGGCGTGGATGGCGAGGCCACCGTCGACCACCAGGCCGGCCAGCATGATGACGAACACGGCGAAGATCGCGGTGAACAGCGAGAACGTCCCTCTGTCCTTGGCGTCGTCCCGGCTCGTGGCCCGCGTCATGGCCCGCCTCATGACCCGGATCTCCTGAAGGTGTCGAGCGGTGCGGTGGCCCGGCCGGTCATCTGCTTGGTGCCTGGCAGCCCGATCAGGGACAGCCCGCCGAGGTCGGCGTCGCAGGTGACGGTCACCGAGACCTGGCCGCCGGGCCCCCAGTCGGTGGTGTCGGTCTGGGTGTTGGGGCCGCCCAGGCACCAGCCGACGCCGCCGAGGCTGGCCTGGGCCGCGTCAACGGCGCGGGCCGCCGCCTCGCCTGAGCCGCGCGCGATCGAGGCGTCGCGGGCCGCGTCCCTCGCCGCGCTGTCGACCTGGCTCTGGGCGTCGACGATGCGGCCGACCCCGACCATCAGCATCATGAAGGCGACCAGCACCGGCGCCATGATCGCCAGTTCCAGCGTCAGGCTGCCGCGCTCGGCGCGGCGCGGTGTCAGGGCTGGGGTTCGCAACTCACACCGCCGTCCCGGTCGGGCCGGAAGCATTCGGTCGGCCCGCCCGCCCGCTGGTGTACATGCCACCGCCGGCCGGGGATGACCGTGATGGCATCGGCCTCGACGTCGATGAAACGCTCGTTCGCGCCGCCGCTCGGACGGGCCCGCACGTTGGTGACGATGTTGCGGCCGATCTGCTGGGCGTACGACTCCGCTTTGCTCTGCGCGGCGGTCGCCCAGTCGCCGGACGCGTCGCCGCGGGCCACCCGTGCGCCCGCCTGCGCGGCCGCCAGCGCGACGTGCTCGGCGTGGTAGAGCATGGCCAGTTGTACGGTGAACAGGATCACGGTGATGAGGACCGGCGTGAGCAGCGCCAGCTCGAGCGAGGTGGCCCCGCGCTCCGTGTCCCGGGCGAGCGCCCGCCCGCGCGTTCCGGCGGGCATCACCTCACCCGTCGCCGGTCGAGATGCTGTTCGCGGCCGAGCTCACCTTGTTTTTGATGATCGCGCCGATGGTGATGGCGATGGCGGCGAGGATGCCGGTGATGATGGCCCACTCGATGGCGGACGCACCGTGGTCGGCGGCGGCGCGCGCCTGCCGCAGCCGGTCGATGCGGGCCGTGAGGTGCGCGCGTAGGTAGACGACCAACGGGTCGTTCAGCGGGTTCAGGGGGCTGACGGATCTCATGGGGCGTACTCCTCGGGGGGAACTTGAGCAGGCTCGACGTTCGATGTCACGTCATGACGCGATCACCCTCATCACGGCGGGGAACGACAGGAACACCAGGAAGCCCGCGCACAGCAGCAGTTGGGCGATCAGCATCGACTGGGACCGCTCGCCGGCCTTGCCCTCGACGTCGGACAGCTCGCGGCTGCGCATGGACGCCGCCCGGGCGCCCAGGGACTGCCGCACCTTCGCGCCGTCGTCGGCCACCAGCGTCAGCGCGGCCGACAGGTCGCGCAGCTCGACGATGTTGATCTCGTCGCCCAGCCGGCCGAGCGCCTGCCAGGGGGTCAAACCCGTGATGCGCGCGTTGGCGAGCGCGTCCCTGATCCGGCGCATCGCCCAGCCGTCACCGACCTGCGACGCGGCCATCAGCGCCTCGGGGACGCCGCGGCCGCCGGCCAGGTTCATCGCCACCAGGTCGAGGAAGGCGCCGACGACGTGCCGGAAGTCGCGCCGCCGCTGCCCGGCCTCCTGCCGCAGCTGCATGTCCGGCAGGAAGAAGAAGGCCGCCGCGATCAGCAGGCAGAACCACACCGGGACGGCGTACGGCACGCCGAGACCGAGCAGTGCGAAGTAGGCCACCGCGACCGGGATGAACAGCACCGCGGCCGCGGCGAGCAGGAACTTCGTCGCCAGGAACGCCTCGAACGACCGGTCGATGATGGACAGGTCGGCGCGTACCGTGCGCTGTTCCCAGCCGCGCGCGTCGTAGAAGGCGGCCAGCGCCCGCCCCAGCGCGGCGCGCAGCCCGCCCACCTTCTCTCTGGTCGGCGACGAGGCCCGCTGCGCCCTGGCGTCCTCGGTGCGGCGGCGGACGGCGGCGTCGAACGCGGCCAGGCTGGCCGCCAGCCCGGGCCGCGGCGGGAAAAGGGCGCGGAACAGCAGGTAGCAGCCGAACCCGAAGGCCACGCCGGCGAGCAGCGCCGCGGTCACTGGGCCCCACCTCCCGCGTCCATGGCCTGCCGCCCGCGCAGCCGGGACCCGTTGGGGGTGCCCGCGCCGTTGCCGCCCGGCTGCTGCCAGGCGGCCACCGTCGCCGGGACCTCCGCCGGCACTCCTTGCCCTGGCTGCGGCGCGTCCTCCACGGTGCCGAGGAACCGCTGCGGCATCTCGAACCGCGCCAGCCTGCGCAGCCAAATGAAGCCGAGCGCGTACAGCGCCACGACGGCCGAGAGGACGACCTGCCCGGTGAAGCCGTCGTACGGCCTGACGTACGTGCGGTTGGTGAGCGCGAGCAGCAACGCGACGCCGACCGAGAAGCAGACGACGACGAGCACGCTGAACCTGGTGGTGCGCCTGGTGCCCTCGACCCGGCGGCGCATGTCGAGCTCGGCCCGGGCCGAGGTGGACAGCGCGCCGAGCATGTCGCGCAGGCCGGGCCCGCGCAGCTTGGCGTTGAGGATCAGCGCGCCGATCACCAGGTCGGCGGACGGGTCGTCGAGGTCGTCGGCGAACCTGCGCAGCGCGTCGGGCATCGCCATCCGGGTGTGCAGCCGGTCGACCAGGGTGCGCAGCGGCGGCTGCAGGGCGGGCGCGGCGGCGCGCAGCGACGAGGGGATGGCCTGCTCGAGCCCGACCGCGCCGGCGATGGTGTCGCGCAGCGACTCGGTCCACGCGGCGAGCGCCTCGAGCCGCGCCATCGCCTTGCGCTCCTCGGCCGTGCCGCCCGCGATGCCGCGCCAGCCGATGACAAGCAGGCCGGCGCCGACCGCGGCCACCGGCCAGCGGGTGACGATGAGCACGAGCGCGCCGGCGACCACGGCGATCGCGCCGCGCGTGGTCAGCGACCGCAGCAGGTCCTCGCGGCGGCGCTTGGCCCGCGCCGCGCCCGGCCGGACGGGCAGCCCGCGCACCGCGAGGACGAGCAGCAGCGCCCCGCCACCCACCGCGGCTCCGGCGAGCACCGCCATCGGCGTCAGCGCGTCGCCGGTCACCACAGCTCCTGGCGGCCCGGGTCGTAGCCGTACGCCGCCAGCTCGTCGGCGCAGGAGATGGGCGCGTGCGGGACGGCCGAGCCGTCCGGCGCCGGCGCGAACACCTCGCTCGACAGGACCCGCCCGTCGCAGCCGGTGACCTCTCGGACGCTGGAGACGAACCGGCGCAGCCGGCCGCCGCGCGTGTAGTCGTTGCGCTTTTCGATGAAGACGACGAAGTCGATCGCGCCGGCGATGAGCATGTGGGTGGCCTCGATGGGCAGCCGCTCGGCGGACTGGATGGCGTACGTCGCGATGCGGTTGAACACCTCGACCGAGGAGTTGGCGTGGATGGTCGACAGCGAGCCGTCGTTGCCCTGGGTCATGGCGTTGAGCATGGTGACGATCTCGTCGCCGAGCACCTCGCCGACGATGACCCTGGAGGGGTTCATGCGCAGGGAGCGGCGCACCAGCTCGGCCATGGAGATGGCGCCCTGGCCCTCGGAGTTGGGCAGCCGCTGCTCCATGGCGATGACGTTGGGGTGCAGCTCGGGGAACTGGTCGAGGCCGAGCTCCAGCGCCCGCTCGACCGTGATGAGCCGCTCGTGCGGCGGGATCTCGTTGGCGAGGGCGCGCAGCAGCGTGGTCTTGCCCGCGTTGGTGGCCCCGGCGATCATGATGTTCTTGCGGGCGGCCACCGCGGCCTTGAAGAACTGGCCGAGCTCGGGGCTGAACGTGCCGTTGCCGATCAGGTCGGGCAGGAAGACCTTGCCGAGCCTGGCCCGCCTGATGGACAGCGCGGGCCGTAGGGTCACGTCCATGACGGCCGACAGCCTGGAGCCGTCGGGGAGCCGCAGGTCGAGCTGGGGGTTGGCGCTGTCGAAGGGTCGTGAGGAGAGCCCGGAGTAGGCCGCGAGGATCTGGATGAGCTCGATGAGCTCCTCGTCGGAGTCCGCGACCGGCTCGCCCATCTCCTCCAGGCCGTTGGCGTAGCCGATGAAGACCCGGTCGCAGCCGTTGATGTCGATGTTCTCGATCTCGGGGTTCTCCAGCAGCGGCTGCAGCCGGCCCACGCCGAACAGGGCGGCGTGCACGGCGGCGGCCAGTGCCTCTTCCTCCTCGGCGCCAGGCGGGCGGCGGCCGGCGGTGATCTCGCCGCTCGCGTACTCCTCGAGCACCTGGGAGATCAGGGCGCGGGCGAACTGCCGTTCGTCCTCCGCCGTCATGGGCGGCATGCCCTGGGCGGCGTCCAGCCTGCGCTGCTGGGCCAGCCGGTCGCCGACCTCCTGGCGCAACCGCTTGACGAGGGCGTGATCCATCTACCGGCCACCCCCCTGAGTCGGCGCCCCTTGAGTCGGCGCCCCCTGAGTCGGCGCCGGCCGCGGCGGCGGAGGTACGGCCGGCCCGGAGATCTGCACCGGCGGGCCGGGCGGCGGCGCCGGTATGGCCGGCTGACTGGGTGCCGCCGGAGGGTCGACCGCCGGCGGATGGGTGACGGCCACCCGGCGCAGCACGACGCCGGCCAGCTCCCGCGCGGACCGGACGAGCGACGACCGGTCGAGCCGGCCGCCCCACTGGCCGCGCAGCATCTCGGCGCCCCTGGCGTCGAGCGCCAGGCCGCCGAGCACCACGGCAGGCAGGTTCGCGTTCGTGATGATGCGGTCGACGTCGGCGACCGCGCTGTGGTACTGCCGGGGATCGGCGATCACGACGATGCCGAGCGGCGGCGCGCCCGGGCCGGCGAGCTCCTTGCCGAGGGCGGCGATGCGTTCGCGCAGGTGCGCCACATGCTCGAGGGTGGCTCGGGCGAACAGCAGCACGTAGTCGGCCTCGCGGACCAGGTCGAGGAGCGGGCTGGCGGCGCCGAGCCGGCCGCAGTCGGCCAGCACGTCGACCCCGTCAGCCTGGGACAGGCCCTGGAACGCGCGACCGAGCGGACCCCACAGCCAGGTCAGGCCCTGCGCCTGCTCCGCGTTGGTGAGCCCGACCAGCACGTCGAGCCCGCCGACGAGCCGCTGCACGTGCTCGCCGATCTGCTCGGGCCGCAGCCCGCGCCGCGCGGTGGCGGCGAGGCTGAGCATGCCGCGGGCCGGGTTGAGCATGCCGCCGTCGGCGGGCAGCCGGTAGACCAGGTCACCGCCGGCCTGGTCGCACTCGGCGACGAGGATCGGCCGCGGCCAGACCGCGCCGAGCGCGATCGCGGCCGTGGTGACGCCCGGCGCCCCCTTGTCGGCGGCCAGGGCGATGAGCGCCATGCTCAGCCACCGCCCGGCGTCGCACTCTGGCCCTGCGCCTGCCTGCCGCCCTGGGCCGGCTGGCCGCCCTGCGCCTGCCTGCCGTTCTGCGCCTGCCGCCCGCCCTGGCGCTCGCCGCCGGCCGCCGGCGCCGGCGCGGACACCGTCGTCCCGGGCGGGATAAGCGCGACCACGGCCGCCCCGGCGGACGCGGCCTGTGCCAGCGCGGGCGCCTGTTCGGGCGGCACCGCCAGCGAGATCCTCGTCTGGTTGGATTCCAGCGTGCCCTCGCCGAGCTTGCGTACGTCCTGCACGATCGCGTCGTTGGCCAGCAGCGTGCCGCCGGTCACGTTGCTGTCCTGCGCGCTGACCGCGTAGACGGCGACGTGGTCGCCGTTGGCCAGCGGCTGCGAGGGCAGCTGTCCCGGTTTGAGCGCGAGCCCGAGCGTCACCCTGCCCTGGGCGGCCGCGGTGTCCCGCGTCACCATCTGGTTGGTGAGCAGCTCGCCTGGCACCAGCGGCACCGCGGCGTAGGCACGGGCGACCCCGGCCCGCTGCGACCAGGCGATGAAGTCGATGCCGGTGTTGCCGATCTGGACCTCCTGCAGCGCGTCCAGCGGGATCTGCTGGCCCGCGGCGACCGGCTGGCCGACCCGGATCGCCGAGACCCGCTGGCCGCTGGTCATGACGAGGTACGCGCTGGTCAGCGCGCCACCGAGGATGAGAAGGACGGCGAGCGCGGCCAGCGCCGGCTTGCGTTCCCTGGGGGGAACCGGCAGCCGCTGCCCGGGGCCGGATCTCAGGCTCGAGGAACCTGAGATGGCGCCGACCCCGGCGGGTGCCGTCGCCGCGCCGGCGGCTGTCGACTGGCTGGTCCTCATGACTGCCCACTCCCGGGTACGCCTACGTGCGAAAACGGGCGGTGGCGACCCATGGTGTCGCCCTTGACAAGCCCGCGTCAATGGATGTGGGCAACTGACGCCACTTAGTAATCGTCCGTCCTCGTTCTGACCACGGCATTCATGATCTCCCCATGGCCACACCAGCGTAGTAATTAGGCTGGGTCAATGCGCATCTCGCTCACGGCGTTGACCGGTCAAGGACCGCGCGATGTTGTGATCAATGGCGATTCCACGATGACCGTCGAGCACGTGGCGAGATCACTTTTCGCGACGTTGGGTAATGCGCACCGGCCGGCCGCGGGCGCCTCCCATCAGGTCACACGCGAATTCCGGGCACAAGGCGTGACCGGCCTGTGGATGGACGGCCGCATGCTCGACCCCGCCGCCCCCGCCGTACGGGAGCTGCGCGACGGGGCCATCGTGACCGTCGACCAGCGCATCGCGGCGGCGACGGTGCTGGCCGAGCCTACCGGCCTGGTCGAGGTCAGGGTGGCCGGCGGCCCGGTCGCCGGCGCCGTGCACCGCCTCGGCATCGGCACCGCGGTCCTGGGCGGCGCACCCGACGTCGACGTGCCGCTGGCCGACCCGCGGATCCCGCCGCACGCGCTGCGGATCACCGTCGAGGGCGGCGGCCGGACGACGGTCGCCCCGCTGCCCGGCACGACGGCGACGCTGGCCGCGGCTCCGTTGCGGGGCCAGGCCGAGTGGCCGTACGGCGCCATGCTGATCGTCGGCTCGACCGTCCTGGCCCTGGCGCCCAGCGAGCCGCGCGGCGCGCACCTCGCCCCGCTCGACGAGGGCGGCCTCGCCTACAACCGGCCGCCGCGCATCACCCCGTTCCACCGGCCGCGCCGCGTCGAGGGACCGAAGCCGCCGGAACGCAGCCCGCGGGAACGGCTGCGGCTGCTCGGGTCGCTGCTGTTCTCCGCGTTCGGCCTGGCCATGGCGTTCGCGCTGCGGCAGTGGTACTGGGCGCTGTTCGCGCTGAGCTGGCCGGTCGTGCAGATCGGCGAGTGGGTCGCCGACCGGATGCACGGCCGCACCTCCTACCGGCGGGCGCTGCGCGCCTACCACGCGAGGCGGGCCGAGTTCGGCCGTACGGTCGAGCGGCTGCGCCGTGAGGACGAGGCCGAGCGGCGCGCCCAGGACCCCGACCCGGCCGAGGTGCTGCTGACGGCCACCGGCCCGCGGCGGCGGCTGTGGGAGCGGCGGCGCACCGATCCGGACGCGCTGCGGCTGCGCATCGGCGTGGCCGACCTGCCCGCCGACATCGAGCTGACGGGGTCGGCGCCCGACCTGACGCCCAATCTGGCGCCCAATCTGGCGCCCAATCTGGCGCCCGACCTGGCGAGCGGCCTCGTGGCCTGGCCGCCGATCGCGCATACGGTGCCGGTCGCGCTGCCGCTGCCGGAGCTCGGCGTGATCGGCCTCAGCGGCCGGCGCGACCGCTCACGCCGGCTGGCCCGCTGGCTGGTCGCGCAGGCGGCCGCCCTGCACAGCCCGCGCGACCTGACCATCGTCGTGCTCTGCGCCGAAGCCGCCGACGCCGCCGACGCCCGGGGTGGCGACCCGGCCCAGTGGAACTGGGTGCGCTGGCTGCCGCACTGCGCGCCCCACGACGGCGCGGCCTGCCTCGCGCTGGTGGGCGCGGATGCCGATTCGATCGCGCACCGGGTGACCGAGCTGGCGAACCTCGTCGCGGAACGGCAGCGTGCCGCGGCGGGGCCCGGCCTGGCGGGCCCGGCCGGCGGGTACGACCCGGACACGCGCGCCGTCCTCGTCGTGCTGGACGGCGCGCGGCTGCTGCGCCGGGTACCCGGCATGCCGCAGGTGCTCGCGCACGGCCCGGCGCACGGCGTGTACGCCATCTGCGTGGACGACGACGAGCGGCTGCTGCCCGAGGAGTGCGCGGCGGTGGTCGCCTGGGACTGGGACTCCCCCGACCACGTGGTGCCCCGCGGGCCCGGCCTGGACGGCGTGGGCCGGGTGCTCGCCGACCAGGTCAGCCCGGCCTGGTGCGACCGGCTGGCCCGGGCGCTGGCACCGGTGCGGGACGTTTCGCGCGATGACGCCGCCGAGGCGATCCCCGCGTCGGTCCGGCTGCTCGACCTGCTCGGTCTCGCGCAGCCGACCGCCGAGCACGTGCTGGCCGCCTGGTCCCGCGGCGGCCGCACCACGAGGGTGCCGATCGGGATCGGCGCGGACGGCGCCTTCGCGATCGACCTGCGGACGGACGGGCCGCACGGGCTGCTCGCCGGGACGACGGGAGCGGGCAAGTCCGAGCTGCTGCAGACACTGATCGCCTCCCTGGCGCTGGCGAACCGGCCGGACGAGATGACGTTCGTGCTGATCGACTACAAGGGCGGCGCCGCGTTCAAGGGGTGCGCCGAGCTGCCGCACACGGTGGGTCTGGTCACCGATCTCGACGGGCACCTGACCGCGCGGGCGCTCGAGTCGCTCGGCGCCGAGCTGCGGCGCCGCGAGGAGATCCTGCTGCGGGCCGGCGCCAAGGACATCGACGACTACCACGACCTGGGCGAGCGCGCGCCGCAGCCGCTGCCGCGGCTGGTGCTGGTCATCGACGAGTTCGCCACGCTGGTCGCCGAGCTGCCCGGGTTCGTGGCCGGACTCGTCGACATCGGCCGGCGCGGCCGGTCGCTCGGCGTCCACCTGATCCTGGCGACCCAGCGGCCGGCCGGCGTCGTCACCGCCGACATCAGGGCCAACACCAACCTGCGGATCGCGCTCCGGGTGACCGACGCCGACGAGTCCATCGACGTGATCGACACCTCCGACGCCGCCCGCATCTCCAAGTCGACCCCCGGGCGCTGCTACGTACGGTCCGGGATCGCCCCACCCCAGCTCGTCCAGTCCGCGCGGATCGGCGGCCGGGCGCCTGGCGGCCCGGCCGCCGGCGCGGCCGCCGGGGTGGCGGTGCTGCCGCTGCCGTGGGAGCTGCTCGGCCGGCCGCTGCCGGCGCGCGGCGGACCCGTCGACGGCGAGCCGGCCGACGGCGAGCCGGCGCCGCCGACCGACCTGGCGATCCTGGTCGATGCCGTACGGGAGGCCGCCGCGCGGGCGCGCATCCCGCACCAGCCGGCGCCGTGGCTGGAGCCGCTGCCTGATGAGTACGTCCTGGCGACGCCGACCGCGCCGGGCGGCTCGGCGACCTCGCTGGCGCCCGTGCCATTCGGCGTCACCGACCTGCCGGCGGCGCAGGCGCGGGCCCCGCTGGCCCTCGACCTCGCCGGCGGCGGCCACGTGTATGTAGCCGGCGCGCCCAGGTCCGGCCGGTCCACCGCGCTGCGCACGCTGGCCGGCGCGCTCGCGACGCTGCACTCGCCCTACGACGTGCATCTGTACGCCATCGACTGCGGCGCCGGCGCGCTGCTGCCACTGGTCGCGCTGCCGCACTGCGGCGCCGTCGTCGGCCGCGAGCAGCTCGACCGGATGGAACGGTTGCTGGCGGCGCTGGCCGCCGAGGTGGCCAGGCGCCAGCAGCTGCTGGCCGAGGCCGGGTTCGCCTCGCTCGCCGAGCAGCGCGCGGCGGTGGCGGTGACCGAACGGCTGCCGTGGATGGTGCTGCTGCTCGACCGGTGGGAGGGGTTCGTGGCCGCGTTCGAGCATTACGACTACGGCCGCCTGGTCGACGCGGTGCTGCGGCTGCTGCGCGAAGGCGGCGCGGTGGGCTTGCGCGGCGTGTTCGCCGGCGACAGGTCGGGACTGCAGGGCCAGGTCTCGACGGTGTTCGACCAGCGCCTCGTGCTGCGGATGGCCAACCCTGCCGACTACGGGTTCGCCGGCCTGGACGAGCGCCTGGTCCCGTCCGTGATGCCACCGGGCCGGGTGCTCGAGCAGGCGGCCTCCGGCGGGCCGCCGCGCGAGTCGCAGATCGGGCTGCTGTGCGACGATCCGTCCGGCACGGCCCAGGTGGCGGCGCTGCAGCGGATCGCGCGCGACTGCGCGGCGCGGTACGGCCGGCTGAGCCGGGCGCGCGGGCCGCTGCACGTGGACGAGCTGCCGGTGCGCGTCACCTACGACGAGGCGCTCGCCCTCGACCCCGAGTTCACCGCGCCGTCCCCGCTGTGGGCGCTGGTCGGCGCCGGTGGGGACGAGCTGGCGCCGGTCGGTGTCGACCTGCTGGCCGACGGGCCAGGCTTCGTCGTGGCCGGGCCGCCGCGGTCCGGGCGGTCCACCGCGCTGCGCACCATGGTGGAGTCGCTGCTGGACCCGAAGGCCGGCGCCGGGCTCGTGCCGGTCGTGCTCGTCACCCCGCGCCGCTCGCCGCTGGCGTCGCTTGCCGGCCGTGCCGGCGTGCTCGCCGTGCTCGACGGCGGCGCGGAGCCCGCCGACCTCGAGGCCGCCATCGCCACCGAGCACCGCTACGTGGTGGTCGTCGACGACGCCGAGCTGCTCGACGAGACCGAACTGGACGACGCGCTGTCTGATGTGCTGCGGACGGCGCGGGACGGGCAGCACGCCGTCGTGATCGGCGGCACCACAGAGGACCTCGGCCGGGGCTACCGCGGGTTCCTGTCCGACGCCCGGCGGTCGCGGTCCGGCCTGCTGCTCGGGGTGCGCTCGGCCGACGACGGCGAGCTGCTCGGCCTCCGACTGGCGCGCGGCACCGGCACCGGCGGCGGCCCGCTCGGTCGGGGCCTGTTCGTCGCCACAGGGACGGCCGCGCCGGTCCAGGTCGCGCTGCCGCCCGGGTAGCCGGGTCTGCCGCGTCAGCCGGGTCTACCGCGTCGCGGCCTCGATGTTCTGCATGGAGGTGCGGACGTCCTTGCTGCCCTGCTCCAGGGCGAGCGCCATCTTGTCGAAGGACGCCTTGGCCTCCTGCCAGGCGCCGCGGAACCGGTCGGCCCCCGGGCCCCACCAGATCGCCGTGCTGTTGACCGTGTTCCCGTTCAGGTCTTTGATCAGCGCGTCGAGATTCTTCGCGTGCTTGCTGAAGATCCGAGCGAGATTTTCCATCTCGCCGATGCTGCCGCCGCGCTTGTCGCCCATTGCCGAATCCCTTTCCGTGGATCGCACGAACATCGCCACCAGCTTAGGGACGGGCGCGGCGCGCTTCTAGGAGCACAATGCCGATCAAATGTCGCTTTCTCCCCAATTGTCGCCGCCGGCCTTGACCGAATCCGGTCAGAATCCGCGGCGGCTGCTGTCGGAGCGGCCGGGCGACGAGAGGGCGCCGGATCGCCGGGGCCCGCCACGTGAGGATCGCCCATCGGCGGGAACCATGCATAGCTCGGCATAGCTCGGCGATCGCCCTCGTGAGCGGTTGCCTAGACTTCTGGCGAGGTCGACAAAGGAGACACGGGTGCGCAAGGTCTTGATCGCCAATCGCGCTGAGATCGCGGTCCGCATCGCGCGGGCCTGCCGGGACGCGGGCTTGGCCAGCGTCACGGTCTACTCCGAACAGGACCTCGACGCGCTGCACGTCACCATGGCGGACGAGGCGTACGCGCTGGGCGGCCAGACCGCGGCCGACAGCTACCTGGACATCGACAAGCTGATCAAGGTCGCGCAACAGGCCGCGGCGGACGCCGTGCACCCCGGGTACGGCTTCCTCGCCGAGAACGCCGGCTTCGCCGAGGCGGTCATCGACGCGGGGCTGACCTGGATCGGGCCGCCGCCCGAGGCGATCGTCGCGCTCGGCGACAAGGTCCAGGCCAGGCACATCGCGCAGCGGGTGGGCGCCCCGCTCGTCGCCGGCACGGCGGAGCCGGTCGCCGGTGCGGACGAAGTCGTCGCCTTCGCCCGCGAGCACGGCCTGCCGATCGCGATCAAGGCGGCGTTCGGCGGCGGCGGGCGAGGACTCAAGGTGGCGCGCACGCTCGAGGAGATCCCCGATCTGTACGAGTCGGCGGTACGCGAGGCCACGGCCGCGTTCGGCCGCGGCGAGTGCTTCGTGGAGCGCTACCTGGACCGGCCGCGGCACGTGGAGACCCAGTGCCTGGCCGACCGGCACGGAAACGTCGTGGTCGTGTCCACCCGCGACTGCTCGCTGCAGCGGCGGCACCAGAAGCTCGTCGAGGAGGCTCCCGCGCCGTTCCTCACCGCCGAGCAGACCGGCCTGCTGTACGAGTCGTCCAAGGCGATCCTCAAGGAGGCCGGGTACGTCGGCGCCGGCACCTGCGAGTTCCTCGTCGGGCAGGACGGCACGATCTCCTTCCTCGAGGTCAACACCAGGCTGCAGGTCGAGCACCCGGTGACCGAGGAGGTCACCGGCATCGATCTGGTCCGCGAGATGTTCCGCGTCGCCGCCGGGGAACCGCTCGGCTACGACGACCCGCCGGTGCGCGGCCACGCGATCGAGTTCAGGATCAACGCCGAGGACGCCGGCCGCGGCTTCCTCCCCGCCCCGGGCACGATCACCAGCTGGCGCCCGCCGTCCGGGCCCGGCGTCCGGCTCGACGCCGGCTACGAGCAGGGCCAGACGGTGCCGCAGGCGTACGACTCGCTGATCGCCAAGCTCGTCGTCACCGGGGCCACCCGCGCGCAGGCCATCGAGCGGGCGCGGCGGGCGGTCGCCGAGTTCGAGGTCGGCGGGATGCCGACCGTGCTGCCCTTCCACGCCGCTGTCCTCAGCGACCCGGCGTTCATCACCGAGCCGTTCAGCGTGCACACGCGGTGGATCGAGACGGACTTCGACAACACGATCCCGCCGTACGAGGGCGCGCCCGAGCAACCCGACGCCGCGGCGCCCGACGACCGGCAGCGGGTCACGGTCGAGGTCGGCGGCAAACGCCTGGAGGTCGTGCTGCCCGCCGCCTGGATCGGCGGGCCGGCCCCGTCCAAGGCGCCGCCCAGGCGCGGTCGCGGCGGCAAGGCGGCGGTGCGGGCCGGCGGGGACGCCCTGGTCAGCCCGATGCAGGGCACCATCGTCAAGATCCTCGTCGCGGACGGCGCCGCGGTGTCCGCCGGCGACCCCATCGTCGTGCTCGAGGCCATGAAGATGGAACAGCCGCTCGCCGCGCACAAGTCCGGCACCGTCGCCGGCCTGGCGGCCGAGGTCGGCCAGCCGGTCTCCAGCGGCGCCACCATCTGCGAGATCAAGGACTAACCCGTCGAGATCAGGCCTGATGGGGTCGCGCACGGCGATCGCGGGCTGACTCCGCGAAGGCGCCCTCTCCGGTGACGCGGGTCGGATAAGGTAAGCGACCCATGAACCGCCGAAACCTCCTGCGAATCCATCCGCTCGACCTCCCGGTCCTGCTCGCCGCCGTGCTGGCGGCGCTCGCCTTCGCCATGCCCTCCGCGCACGCGGCCGGCATCGACCCCGAGGTCGTGGCCCAGTCGATCGCGGAGGACGGCTACTACATCGACTCCGCCGCGCGGTACCTGCGCAGTGACGCGGCCCAGGACCAGCTCCGCGCCCAGCTCGAGACGGCGAAGAGCCCGGTCTTCGTCGCGGTGATCCCGGCGGGCAACTCGCTGACCCCGGCGCAGGTCTACCACCTCGCCAAGCGCAAGGGCACGTACGCGGTGCTCACCGGCGGCACCCTCAAGGCCGCATCCAACACGCTGCCCGCGTCGCGCGTCGACAGCGCCCTCGCCAGGGCCGTACGCGAGCACCGCGGCGACCCGGGCGCCGCCGTCGTCGCGTTCGTGCACCTGACCAACGGCACCACCAAGGCGCCTGCCCAGACCACCGGCCGCAGGCAGGCCAGCACGACCCCCACCCCGGAGCCGTCGGCCGAGCCGTCGGACCCGGCGAGCGCGAGCGCCGCGCCGGTCGCGGCCCCCGAACGGCACGAGGGCGGCGGCCACGGGCTGCTGATCGTCGGCGGCATCGTGGCAGTGCTCCTCGCCGCCGCGACCTTCTATCTGGTGTACCGGCGGGGCCGCGGACAGGGACCGAAAAAGTCACCGGTCTGACCGGAACCAGGTGTCCTCCGCGTTCGTCGAGGAGACAAGGAGGAAGACTGAAGCCATGAGCTCCGCGTCAACGCATATCCCCGGCGCCGGCCCGCGCCTTCGCCCTGGCCTGCGCCGTGCCGGTGTCGCCGCCGCGCTGGCGGCCGTCATCACGATGCTGTTCGGGTTCGCCAGGCCCGCCCACGCCGACAACGTGTCGCAGATCGCGAACGGGCTGCGCCACTCGAAGCTGTACGTGACCACCGACGCCCGCGACGCCATGTCGCCGGCCGCCCAGGACCAGGTCAGGTCGGCCCTCGACAACGCCAAGGACACCGACATCCGGGTCGTCGTCACCAAGCCAGGCATCACCGCGCCCGAGCTCGGCGGCATGCTCCGCTCGGTCGAGCAGCGGGTGGGCAAGGGCGACACCTACCTCGGCGTCACCACCGACGGCAAGATCGCCGGCATCTCCAAGAAGTTCTCCACCGAGGAGCTCAACCGGCTCATCTCCGAGACCAGCGGCGACCTGCCCAGCCGGCTGGCCCAGTTCGCCGACCTGGCCGACCAGAAGGCGGCGGACAAGAACAAGTCGAGCGCCACCGGGGGTCTCGTCGTGCTTGCCGTGCTGGTGTTCATCGCGTTCGGCGCGGTGCTGCTGATCAGGTCGGCGCGCCGGCGGCGGCGCGAACGCGAGGCGCAGCAGATGGCCGAGCTCAAGCAGAGCGTGGAGGAGGACGTCATCCGGCTGGGCGAGGACATCAGCGCGCTCGACCTCAACGTCACCGACCCGAAGCTCGACCCGGCCACCAGGGACGACTACGCTCGCGCGCTGGACTCCTACGACGCGTCCAAGGCCGCCGTCGACTCCGCGCGCCGGCCGGCCGACATGCAGAACGTGACCAAGGCGCTCGAGGACGGCCGCTACTACATGACCGCGGTACGGGCCAGGCTGGCCGGCGACCCCGTCCCCGAGCGGCGCGCGCCGTGCTTCTTCAACCCCCAGCACGGCCCGTCCGTCCAGGACGTCGAGTGGGCGCCGGCCGGCGGCGCGCCGCGCCCGGTGCCCGCGTGCGCGGCGGACGCCGAGCGGGTGCTGCGCGGCGAGGACCCGGAGGCCAGGCTGGTCAGCGTCGGCGGTTATCGCCGGCCCTACTGGGAGGCCGGCCCGGCGTACGCCCCGTACGCGGGGGGCTACTACTCCGGGTTCGGCGGCGCCGACCTGCTCAGCGGCGTGCTCATCGGCACCGCGCTCGGCTCGATGTTCGGCGGCGGCTTTGGCTGGGGCGGCGGCGGTTACGACGCCGGGCAGGCGTCCGGTGGCGACGGGTTCGGTGGGTTCGGCGGCGACGGCGGCGACATCGGCGGCGGCTGGGACTTCGGGAGCGGAGACTTCGGCGGCGGGGGCGACTTCGGCGGCGGGGGCGATTTCTGACCCGCCTGCCGGGTGATCCGGGGCCGTTGCGCCGCGTCAGATACGCGCTCGGTTTCCGGTTGCCCGCCGACAACCTCGACTGGGTCAGGCACGACCTGACGGACGCTGGGTGGCGCGGCCGGATGATGGCCCGCCACCTGGCGCTCATCCTGCCCTGCTGCGTGGCACTCGGCGCGCTGCCGGCCGAGTGGTGGATCAGGGTGGTCGTGCCGGCGCTGGCGCTGAGCGCGAGCACCCTGGTCGTGCTCCTCACCGCCACCGACCTGCGGGCCGCCCGGATGCGCCAGCACGGCCTGCGCGCCCCCGGCCGCCACAGCGACCCCGGCGACCACGGCGATCCGCTGTCCTAGGGCGTGTCTCAAAGTCCCCGTCCGTCGCGAGCGGTGTCCAGGTGGTGGCTCGCAAGGCGGACGAAGGAGTCAGCCCGGGTTTGGCTGTCGACTGAGGACAACGCAGCGAGCCGCCGCCTGGGCGACGCGCAGCAGGACAGCGGGACTTCGAGACACGCCCTAGTACGGGTAGTCCTGCATCAGCCGGCGGCCGGCCTCGGTGAGGCTGCCGGACAGCGACGGGTAGACGGCGAACGTGTGCGCGAGCTGGTCGACGGTCAGGTGCTGCTGGACCGCGATCGACAGGCCGAGCACCAGCTCGCTGGCCCGCGGCGCGACGATCACGCCACCCAGCACGATGCCGGTGGACGGCCGGCAAAAGATCTTCACGAAGCCGTCCAGGAAGCCCTGCATCTTGGCCCTGGCGTTGGTGGACAGCGGCAGCGTGACCGTACGGGCCACCACCTCGCCCGAGTCGATCATCTGCTGCGAGACGCCGACGGTGGCGACCTCCGGGTCGGTGAAGATCGTCGCGGCGACCCAGCCCAGCTTGAGCGGCTGCACCGCCTCGCCCAGCGCGTGCCACATCGCGATCCGGCCCTGCATGGCGGCCACGGAGGCGAGCATCAGGACACCGGTGCAGTCGCCGGCCGCGTACACGTTGCCGACCGACGTCCGCGAGACCTTGTCGACGACCACGAAGCCGCGGTCGTCGAGCCGTACCCCCGCCTCCTCCAGGCCGATGCCGCGGGTGTTGGGCACCATGCCGACCGTCATCAGGCAGTGCGAGCCGGCCACCTCGCGGCCGTCCACCAGCGTGACCACGACCCCGTCGCCCGACCGCCGCACCCCGGCCGCCCTGGACCGCGACAGCACGTTCATCCCGCGACGGCGGAAGACGTCCTCCAGCACCGTGGCGGCCGCCGCGTCCTCGTGCGGCAGCACCCGGTCACGCGAGGACACCAGCGTCACCCGCGAGCCGAGGGCCTGGTAGGCGGAGGCGAACTCGACGCCGGTCACCCCGGAGCCCACCACGACCAGCTCCTCGGGCAGCCCCGGCAGGTCGTACAGCTGGCGCCAGTTCAGGACGCGCTCGCCGTCGGGTTCGGCGCCGGGCAACACTCTGGGCGTCGCACCGGTGGCGATGAGCAGCATGTCGGCGTCGATCCGTTGGCCGTCCACGGCCACGGCCCGTGGCGAGGCGAGCCGGCCTTCGCCGCGGATCACGGTCACCCCGGCCGCGGCCAGCCTGCGGTCGACGTCGGCGGACTGGGCCCAGGCCAGCTCGCGCACCCGCTTGTCGACCAGCGGCAGGTCGATCGCCAGGCCGCCGATCTCGCCGTCGGGGCCACCGGAGAACTGCACGCCGAGCGAGGCCGACTCCGACAGCACGGCCATCCGGGTGGACGTCGCGATGAGCGTCTTGGACGGCACGCAGTCGGTCAGCACGCAGGCGCCACCGGGCCCGTCGCGTTCGACGAGGGTCACCTCCGCCCCCAGCTGCGCCGCGACGAGCGCGGCCTCGTAGCCGCCCGGCCCTCCTCCGATGATCGCGATGCGTGTCACGTAATCCATTCTTCCTCACGCGGTGGTAAGGGGAGCCAGGCGCCGTGGAAGGCCGTACGCTAGCGGATCGTGGCTCTGTACGCGGCGTACGCCTCCAACATGGACCCTGAGCAGATGGCGCAGCGCGCTCCGCACTCGCCCCTGCACGGCACCGGCTGGCTGCCCGGCTGGCGGCTGACCTTCGGCGGCGAGGACATGAACTGGGACGGCGCGCTGGCCACCGTCGTCGAAGACCGGCACGAGAACGTGTTCGTCGCCCTGTACGACGTGCCCGAATGGGACGAGCAGGAGCTCGACGGCTGGGAGGGCACCGAGCTCGGCGTCTACCGCAAGATCCGGGTGCGCGTCCAGACGCTCGAAGGTGACCTGCTGGCCTGGCTGTACGTCCTCGACGACTACGAGGGCGGCCTGCCGTCGGCCCGCTACCTGGGCATCCTCGCCGACGCCGCCGAGAAGGCCGGCGCCCCGGACGACTACGTCAAGGAACTCCGCGCCCGCCCCTGCAAATCGCTGGGCACCTGACCGCGTCCTGGATGGCCGGCTGTACCGTGGGCGAGTGCGAAATGACGCCTATGAGCTGGCACGGGACGCCGCGGACGCGCTGCGCGCCAGGGCCGGCTCGTCGCCGTTCGACGTCGCCCTGGTGATGGGCTCCGGGTGGGTGCCGGCCGCCGACGCGCTCGGCGCGCCGCTCGCCGAGCTCCCCTTCACCGACCTGCCGGGGTTCGCGCCGCCCGGCGTCGCCGGTCACGCGGGCGTGGTCCGCGCCGTCGAGCTCGGCGGCAGGCGCGCGCTGGTCTTCCTCGGCCGCACCCATCTGTACGAGGGGCGCGGCGTCGAACCCGTCGTGCACGGCGTGCGGACGGCGCTGGCCGCGGGCGTACGGACGGTCGTGCTGACCAACGCGGCCGGCGGGTTGCGGCCCGAGCGCCAGCGGGTGGGCGACCCGGTTCTCATCGCCGACCACCTCAACCTGACCGCGGCCAACCCGCTGGTCGGGGCGCGGTTCGTCGACCTGTCCGAGGCGTACTCGGGGCGGCTGCGCGACCTCGCCCGCGAGGTGGAGCCGAGCCTCGCCGACGGCGTGTACGCGGCGCTGCCGGGCCCGTCGTACGAGACCCCGGCGGAGATCCGCATGCTCCGTACGATGGGCGCCGACCTGGTCGGCATGTCGACGGTGCTGGAAACGATCGCGGCCCGCGAGGGCGGCGCCGACGTCCTCGGCATCTCGCTGGTCACCAACATCGCCGCCGGGCTGGCCGGCCACCCCCTCGACCACGAGGAGGTGCTGGCCGCCGGCCGCGCCGCCGCCTCCCGCATGGGCGCCCTTCTCGCCACAGTGATACCCAAAATCCCATCGTGATCTGATCGCACACCGTGGGAAATAACAAATAGGCGCCCAAGGCGAACCGACCGGCTGTCCGGGCAGCTGCGCGACTATCCTGAATATGTGCGGGTATTCGTGACTCGACGGGACGCGATGTCGACCATGATGCTCGCCGTCCTGGCGGGCTGCACGCGTCGTGACCCACCCGAACGCGCCACTGGCCCGACCACGATCAGTTGGGCCGCGAGCACGCTCACCAATAGGAGCCAGGAGCCCAGGCAGGCGCTGATCGATGCGTTCGAACGGGCATTCCCGTCGATCACGGTGCAGTTGATCTCTGCCCCGACCAGCACCGATCAAGAGCGGCAGATCCTGCGCGACGCGCTTTCCCGCGATGACAACGCCGCCCCGGACGTCTATCTGGGCGACGTTATCTGGCCCGTCGAGTTCGCTCGGGACGGCCTGGCGAGACCGCTGGACGACGTTTTTCCGGCGACGTTCTGGAGCCGTTTTCCCGAAGATCTCGTCAAGGCCGCCAGCTATCAGGGAAAGACGTACGCGGCTCCGTTCTATGTCGACCAGGGCATCCTGCTCTTCCGAAAGGATCTGCTCGCCAGAAAGCACCAGCCGAATCCGCCCAAGACCTGGGAGCAGCTCGCGGCGGCGGCGCGCGTTCTGCTGGACGACGGAGACGTCGACTACGGCTTCGTCTGGGAAGGCGCCGCGTATGAGGGACTGACCTGCGTCTGGACGGAGTTCACCGCCGGCGCGCAAAGTCCAGGTCCCGCCGACACAGGTCCCGCCGACACAGGTCCCGCCGACACGGGGCAGGCCGGCGAGGCTGGGGTGCGGGTCCGGGTCGACACCCCGGAGTCGCTCAAGGCGCTGACTTTCATGCGCCGGCTGCTGACCAGCGGGATCTCCCCCATGGACGTGATGAGCTATCGCGAAGCCCAGGCCGGACAGGCCTTCCAGACCGGCGCCGGCCGGGGGGCGGCATTCCAGCGGGCCTGGACATCCGCCTATTTCGATGCGGCGGAACTGGGCGGGGCGCGGGCCGGCGACACGATCGGCGTGGCGCCGCTGCCGGTGTTCGCGGGCCAACCGGGCCGCAACCAACCGGGCCGGGACCGCCGGGGGGCTTCGACGACCGGCGGCTGGAGCCTGTGCGTCAACCCCCGCACCAGGCAGCTGCGTCAGGTGGCGGACTTCATCGAGTTCCTGACGGACGCGCCCGCCCAGCTCACGCTCGCCCAGTATTCGGTGATACCGGCGAACAAGACGGTGCGGGACGAGCAGGCGGTGCAGCGAAATCCCGGGCTCGCCGCGGCCACTCGGGTGCGGCCGGTGCACCGTCCGTCCGCCGTCCCGGAATACCGGCGGGTGAGCCAGGTCATCTACTCCGAGCTGCACCGCGCGCTGCTGGGCGCGATCGATCCGGCCACCGCGTTGCACGAGGCGCAGCGGCGGATCGACGGCATCCTGGACTGACGCCGGTCAGGGTTTCCCCGCAGCGCTCACGTGCACGGTCGTTCGGCTCCCGCCGGCACGTACTGCCCCCAGTCTGGCGGCAGCGGGGGGTGTGGCCGGCAGATGCGGTCGGCGACGCGCCCGGGATCGGTGTCCCACATCACCGGCCGGCCGTGCGGATCGATGCTGATCAGCATGTCGCTGTCCCGGCCGAAGAGCACGCTCGTCACGCCGGAGGGATCCCGAAGGGAAGCGACCTTCTTGGCCGTGATCGCGTCTCCTCGTGGCCCGAGGTCCCACACGTTGATGAACTCGTCCTCGCTCGCGCTGGCCAGGCGACCGCCGTCCGCGCTGAACGCGACCGCCGTGACCGGTTGGGTGTGGTCCGCGAAGGTGTGGATCAGGTCGCACGTCCCCGGCCGCAGGCGCCAGAGCTTGACCAGATGATCGGTGCCGGCGCTGGCGAGCAGATCACCACGCGGGCTGAACGCCAGCGCCTCGACCGAGCCGAGGTGCCCGCTGCAGTCGCTCGACGTGCCGGCGGCGCCGCCGCGGCCGGAAACCCCGGGGACCGGGGTCAGCGTGGCCGTCTGGTCGTCGTTGCCGGTGGCGATCGTCCGGCCGTCGGGGCTGAAGGCGATTGTGTTGATCTTGCCGGGGTGCGGGGTCAGCAGGGCCGTCGTGCGCAGGGTCCTGGTGTCCCACACGGTGAGCGTCTTGTCGCTGGCCCCCGCCACCGCGTGCCCGTCCGGGCTGAAGGCCACCGCGCCGACCCGAGGCGCGTCCTTGCCCCGCAGCTCCGTCCGGCTCCGCACCGCCGGCACCGCGCCGGGCGACAGCGTCCACAGCGTGACGCCCTTGTCGTTGGCGGCGGCGAGCAGCCGGCCGCCCGAGCCGAACGCCAGGCTGTTGACCGTGCGGCGCGACGCGTCCTGTCCACGCCGGTCGAGAACCGCGAGCCGCCGGCCGGTGCGCGCGTCCCAGATCTGGATCGCGCGATCGCCGCCGGCCGTGGCCATGAGCGGGTCCCCGTTCGGTCCGATGGTGACCGCGTGGACGGGGTCGCGGCCGCCGCGCCCGAGCGCGCCGAGCCTCCACAGCGCCACGCTGCCGTCGGCGGTGGCGCCGGCGAGGACGCCGCCGTCGGGGCTGAACCTGACCCCGGTCACGGCCCGGGCGGAGCCGGTCAGCGTCGTCAGCAGGCCGCGCGACCCGACGTCCCAGAGCCGTACGGAACCGTCGTCGCCGCCGGAGGCGAGCACCCGGCCGTCCGGGCTGAACGCGACGGAGCGGACCGGGCCGATGTGACCGATGAGGGTGCCGAGCGGCGCGTGCGTGCGGGCGTCCCAGAGCCGTACGGAACCGTCGTCGCCGCCGGAGGCGAGCACCCGGCCGTCCGGGCTGAACGCCACGGAACGGACCGGACCCACGTGGCCTTCCATCCTCGTCACCAGGCGATGGGACCGGACATCCCAGAGGGCGACGCGCGGGTCGGCTCCCACGCCGGCGAGGACGCGGCCGTCCGGCGCGAAGGCCACGGCCTCCACAGGGCCGATGTTCTGGTCGAACACGGCGGCCGGATCACCGGTCCGCGTGTCCCACACCCGCACGACGCCGTCGTATCCGGCGCCGGCGAGGAGGCGGCCGTCGGGGCTGAACGCCACGCCGTTGGCGGGGCCGTGGTTCGCCGGTCCCGCCGGGAGCACCCGGGCCGCGCGTCCACCGTCGCGCAGCACGACGCCGCCGTCGGCTCTGGCCAGCGCCAACAGGTGTCCGCGCGGACCGTAGGCGACACCGTAGACGGCACCGCCGACGCCGCCGCTGACGGCGCCGCCGTCGACGACGCCGCGCGGCCCCGGTCGCGACGCCACGTTCCATTCCGCGACGCCCGCCTGGGTGGCGGCCACCAGCGTGTCGCCGTCCGGGCTGAACGCCAGGTCGTTGGCCGGGGCCTGCGTGGGCAGCCGTACGGCGAGGTAGTGCGCCTGCGTGCTGAGCAGGCTGTCGCGTGCGGCGACCGTCTGGTCGATCCGGTAGGCCTGCACGCTGAGCAGCAGCCCCAGCTCCGACCGGCTCGGCAGCAAAGCGTCGGCGTCGCCGGCGATCTGGTTGGACAGCGCTTCGTTGCGTTGGTGGGTGGCCTGCCGTTGCTTGCCGACGGCGACGAGGGTGGACGCGGCGGTGACCGCGGTGAGGCAGGCCAGGGCGACGACGACCATGTAGAGGCGGCGGGTGCGGCGGTGGGCCGCGCGCTGCTCGCGGAGCTCCGCCCTGGTGGCGGCGTCGAGGAACTCGCGGGCGACCGGGGTGGTGTCGTGCCCGCCGTCCTCGACCCAGCCACGGGCCTGGGCGAGTTGGGGCCCGCGGTAGAGGAACGACGGATGCCTTCCCTCGTTGACCCACCTGTCGGCGTCCTCGGCGAGCCGCTGCTGGATGAGCAGCCCGGCGCGATCGGCGTCGATCCATTCGCCCAACATGGGCCAGGCGCGGAGCAGGACGTCGTGGGCGATCTCGGCGGTGGTCTCGGCCAGCGTCACCAAACGGGCGCTGGCGAGCTCCTCCAGGACCGCCTCCGCGGCGTCGGGATCGGGCGCTTCGCCGACCAGCCGGTCGCGGTCGGCCCGGCGGCGGGTCTGGCTGTCCTCCGAGATCTTGATCATGTTGAGGAGGAGCCGGCGAGCGGTCCGCCGCCCGGCGTCATCGAGCCCCTCGTACACCTGGTCGGCGGTCTGCGCGATGGCCCGCCGGACCGTGCCGATGGCCTGGTAGCCCTCGAGCGTCAGCCCGTGCCCGCCGCCCACCTGCCAGGTCGCGCGCAGCGCGTGGGCCAGCAGCGGGAGCGCGCCGGTATCGTAGACGACCCTCGCGCCGGCGCCGGACGCGTCCGGGATGTCGAGGTCGCTCAGCAGGATCCGGACCAGGCCGGGCTCGATGTCGAACCCGGCCGCGTCCGCCGGTTTCTGGATCGCGTCCCTGAGCTCGTCGGGGGTCATGGGCGCGAGCGGCAGCGGGGCGCGCAGCGCCTCCTGCAGCTCCTGATAGGCCGTGCACCGATCGAAGAACTCGGCACGGAGCCCGACGACCACCAGGGCCGGCGCGATGTCCCCACGCGCGGGGGTCGCCAACGCGCACAGCTCGCGGATGAACCGGTGCCGCAGCTCTTCGTCGGAGCACAGCGTGAAGATTTCCTCGAACTGGTCGACGACGATGACCGGCCGGTGCGCGGTGATGGAGAACTCGGCCGCGCGCCCGCCTGGCTGCTCCCCGCCGGAAACCGGCGTGGAGACCCCGGCGTCCCCGAGCCTTCCGTACAGTTCGCCGATCGGATCGGCCGTGGGGGTGAACAGCACCCGCGTCCATTCCTGCGACCCCTCGACGCCGAGCTTTCCGAGCCTCAGATGATGCAGCAGCCCGGCGGAAAGCAGCGACGACTTGCCGACTCCCGAGGCGCCGACGACGATCAACGGTCCCGACGTGTGGAGCTGCCGTTCCAGCCGTTCCAGCAGTTCCGTGATCGCCCGTTCCCTGCCGAAGAACCACGAGGCCTGGTCAAGACCGAACGGGGCCAGGCCGGGATACGGACAGTGGTCCACCGACCGCCGGCCCGGCACGCGCGGATCGGCCCGGCCCCTGAACTGCATCCACGCGGTGGTCCTGGTCTCCTTCTGCACGACGAGGATCTGCTCGAAGGCGTCCGGGTCGACGAGCCTGGGCGCCCGCTTGATGACCCGTTCATAGACGTCGTCCGATGCGATGAAGGCCAGCGAAGCGACCGACTCCCTGAACTCGTCCTTGAATCGCCGCGCGTCGATGAGACGGAACACGAGATTGACGTCCGGGCCGGTCAGGCCATGCTCGTCGTGATAGGCGTCCCCGACGTGCAGGGCCATGCGCAGCCGGATCCGTTCGTCCTTGCCCGCGTCGAGATTGTGCTCGCGCAGCCGGTATTGCAGCTCGTCCAGGAACGGGTGGACCGCGCGGATCGGATCGTGCTCGCCGGGGATGACGACGATGATGCCGTCCCCGCGGTCCTCCCAGTAGCACTCGCTCGGCTCAAGTCCCGAGCTCTCCAGGCAGAGCGCCAGGATGCGGTAATGCGCGGCCCGCAGCTTCTCCTGCGCCGCCCGGAGACGATGCCGCCCAAATCCCGAAATGTCGGTATGTAGCAGCGTGCAGCGCCCGTGCGGCCGGAACGACCCGGGCGAGGACGTCGACGGCACCACGGGCGGGCTATCGGTCACGGCGCCTCACCGGGGTCTGCGGATCCGTGAAGGTCCCATCATGCCGCCCGTGGCGGGTCACGAGTGTGGCATCCGCAATAGAGTCGAGCGGCAACCTCACCTGGGGGCCGCCTGGATGTCCTACAGACAGACGGCGCTGGCATGGCTGGCGCAGGATCCGGATCCGGAGACGCGCGCCGAGCTGTCGGCGCTGCTTTCGGCCGGCGACGAGACCGCGCTCGAGGAACGCTTCGGCGCCAAGCTCGAGTTCGGCACCGCGGGGCTGCGCGGGGAGCTGGGCGCCGGGCCCAACCGGATGAACCGGGTCACCGTGATGCGGGCCGCCGCGGGGCTCGCGCACGTGCTCGGCGCCGGCGCGTCGCTCGTGATCGGGTACGACGCCAGGCACGGGTCGGCCAGGTTCGCGGCCGACACCGCCGCCGTCGCGACCGGCGCGGGGCTGGCCGCGTCGCTGCTGCCAGCACCGCTGCCCACCCCGGTGCTCGCCCACGCCGTACGGCACCTGGGCGCGGACGCCGGCGTCATGGTGACGGCCAGCCACAACCCGCCCCGCGACAACGGCTACAAGGTCTACTGGGGCGACGGCGCGCAGATCGTCCCGCCGCTCGACGCCCGGATCTCCGCCGCCATCGACGCCGTCGGCCGGGTCGACGAGCTCCCGCTCGGCTCCGGCTGGACCGTCCTCGGCGACGAGATCGTGGCCGCCTACCTCGACGCGCTCTCCGGTCTTCCGCTCGGCCGCGACCGGGACATCTCGATCGCCTACACCCCGCTGCACGGCGTCGGCCGCGACGTCCTGCTGCGCGCCTTCGCCGCCGGATTCCCGCCGCCGGCCGTCGTCCCCGAACAGGCCGCGCCCGACCCCGACTTCCCCACCGTCGCCTTCCCCAACCCGGAGGAGCCGGGCGCGATGGACCTGGCGCTCGCCCTCGGCGCCACCGCCGGCGCCGACCTCGTCCTGGCCAACGACCCGGACGCCGACCGGTGCGCGGTCGGCGTGCCGCTGCCGGGCGGCGGCTGGCGGCTGCTGACCGGCGACGAGGTCGGCTGCCTGCTCGCCGAGCACGTCCTGGCGCGGACCCACGGCCCCGACCGCCTGGTCGTGACCACCATCGTCTCGTCGACCCAGCTCCGCGCGATCGCCGCGCACCACGACGTGCGCTTCGCCGAGTCCCTGACCGGCTTCAAGTGGATCATGAAGGCGGGCTCCGCGGCCGACCGCCTGGTCTACGGCTACGAAGAGGCGCTGGGCTACAGCGTGGGCGGCGACGGCGGCCTCCCCGTCCACGACAAGGACGGCATCGGCGCCGCCCTGACGATCGCCGCCCTCGCCGCCACCGCCAAGCGCGCCGGCCGTACGCTGCTGGACCTGCTCGACGACCAGGCCCGCCGGGACGGCCTGCACGCCACCGCCCAGGTCTCCTTCCGCGTCGCCGACCGCGCGCTCATCACCGGCGCCCTGACCCGCCTGCGCACCACCGCGCCGAAGACCCTCGGCGGCCGGGACGTCATGGCCATCGACGACCTGTCCCTCGGCGCGGACGGCCTGCCCCCCACCGAGGGCCTGCGACTCCGCCTCGCCGGCAACGCCCGCGTCGTCATCCGCCCGTCCGGCACCGAACCCAAGCTGAAGTGCTACCTCGAGGCCATCACCCCGGTCACCGGTCAGGTCGAGGCGGCCCGCTCATCGGCCGCCGCGTCCCTCGCCGCCCTGCGCACCGATCTCACCGGCGCCCTCGATCTGTCCTGACCCGCCCTTACGATGACCGGTGACCAAGGGCCGGGTGAGGCCCGAGACAACGGTGGGGGATCGCGGCGCGGAGTGGGGTCTGACACGCCATGGCACACAACGGGACGGCCAGGGAGTCGCTCGACGAGGCCGAACGGCTGCTGGGCGCCGCTCGTACCCTCAACGGCGACCACACCGCCGCGCGGGAGGAGGTCCGGCGCGCGTTGCGTCCGCTGCGCGCCGACCTGGTGAAGGAGGAGTTGGCCCACATCCCGGTGGGCCGGCTGCGCGACGCGGCCGGCGGCCGGCTGCGGCTGGGCTCCCTCGAGCAGGCGGGCTACGCGACCGTCAGAGACGTCTTCGAGGCCACGCAGCACCGCCTGCAGCAGGTGCCCGGGGTCGGCTCGCACACCGCCAAACAGGCGCTGGCCGCGGCGCGGCAGATCGCTCGCGCGGCCGAGGAGACGGTCGGCGTACGGATCGATGTGGATCAGCAGCGCGATCCGGCCGTGACGGAACTGGTCATGGCGCTGCACCCGCTGGTGATGGCGGGGCCCGACCTCCCCGTCGCCGTCAAGCTGGCCCGGCGGCTCGAGGAGTCGCTGGACGCGCTGGTCAAGACCGCCCGGCCCGCCCGCGGCAAACTGCGGATGCTCTTCGTCCGCCGTGCCCGCCGCGAGCAGATCGCCGAGGCCCTCTCGGACATCGAGCAGATCCTTGCCGAGGCGCGGGCGCGGGACGCGTTGACCGTGCTCCGCCAGGCGTCCACCGATCTCCTTCGCGACACGTCGGAGATGAAGGCGTGGGTCGACTTCGAACTCGACCCGGCCGAGTTCTACAACCTGCTCACCGAGATCGCGGGCACCGAGCCGGAGCGCACGCGCGCCGAAGGCTTCCTGCCGAGCGAGATCGTCGACCGGGTGAACGCCCAGCCTCTCGACGACACCTTCCGTCGCGTGTCGCTGCGCGGGTACCAATCGTTCGGCGCCCGTTTCGCGCTGGCCCAGCGCCGGGTCGTTCTCGGAGACGAGATGGGATTGGGCAAGACCATCGAGACCATCGCCGCGCTCGCGCACCTCAGGGCCGAGGGCGAGCGGCATTTTCTGGTGGCGTGCCCGGCAAGCGTCGTCATCAACTGGCTGCGGGAGATCGAGGCGCGCAGCAGGCTGGTCGCCCACCGGGTGCACGGACTGGAAAAGGACGCCGCGTTCGAGCAGTGGCAGGCCAACGGCGGCGTCGCCGTGACGGCGATCGACAGCCTGTACAAGCTCCCCGTCCCGGACGGCATCAAAGTGGGGATGTTCGTCATGGATGAGGCGCACTATGCCAAGAATCCCGACGCTCGCCGTTCGAAGGCCGTCGCGCGGTGGGCCGGAGCGACCGGTCGAGTGCTCTTCCTCACCGGCACGCCGATGGAAAACCGGGTGGATGAGTTTCGCAACCTGGTCCAGTATCTCCAGCCTGGGCTGGTGGAACAGATCAACGGCAGTCACGGCGCCGCCGGCCCTCAGGCCTTCCGGCGCGCCGTGGCTCCCGCCTACCTGCGGCGTAATCAGGAAGATGTCCTCACCGAGCTACCCGATCTCGTGCAGACCGATGAATGGATGGAGCTCAGCGCGGCGGACATGGACGCCTACTGCGACGCCGTCGCCGCGGGCAATTTCGCGGCGATGCGCCGCGCCGCCTACCGGCACCCGGAGAAGTCGGCCAAGCTCGAACGGCTCCGCGAGCTGGTCGAAGAAGCCGCCGAGACCGGGCTCAAGGTCCTCGTTTTCTCCTTCTTCCACGACGTGCTGGGCGCGGTCCTGTCCGAGCTCGGGCCCAGCGTGTTCGGCCCCATTTCGGGAAGGACAACGCCGCTTCGCCGACAGCAGACGGTCGACGCGTTCACCCAAGCCCCTGGGCACGCGGTCCTGCTCAGCCAGATCGTCGTCGGCGGCGTCGGTCTCAACCTGCAGGCCGCGTCCGTCGTGATCCTGTGCGAGCCGCAGGTCAAACCCACCATGGAGAGCCAAGCCGTGGCCCGCGCCCACCGCATGGGCCAGGCCCGCAAGGTCCAGGTCCACCGGCTTCTCGCCACCGACAGCGTCGACCAGCGGATGCTGGAGATCCTCCGCACCAAGACACGTCTGTTCGACGCCTACGCTCGCCGCAGCGATATCGCCGAGTCCACCCCCGACGCGATTGACATCTCGGAGCAAGCCCTGGCCAGGCAGATCGTCGAAGAGGAGCAACGACGCCTCGCGCTCGCCAACCAGCCGACGCCGTAGCCGGGCGGCGAGCCTGTCAGCCTCGTAGCGCCAGCATTCGACGAGGCGGGTGGTAGTCGTACTCGTAGCCCAGGTCACGGAAACCCAGACACAGGGCGAATGGCCCGTCACCGAATTCCCGTTGCAGAGAACGCCAATTGCGAGCGAGGTATTCAGTGGCCGCCCAGGTGGTGTCTCCCCGCTCGCCCAGGCAAAACACCACGGTCGCGGCACGTACCGTGTCGTGCACTTTCTCGACGACGGCGAGAGCGAGAGACTCGGACGCCACTCGTTGACCGAGGTCCGCGCCGCTGAGCACCTCTACGTACCACTTTTCCCGCGGCGGCTGGCGGCCCTCGACGTCCGGGTGTTCATGGGACATTCGCAGGCTTACCAGATTCTCCTGAAGGTACAGTCTGCGGATGCTGTTGCGGGGAGCCGCGCCAACCACGATGAGGTTGCCGCTCAGCTCGGGAAAGTGTCTGGGATCGTCGCTTGGCGACGGGCTCACGGTGGTGCGAAAGTCGTAGCCGTGGCGTCCTAGGAAAATCGCGTCGACCAGGCCGCGGACCAGATCGGGAAGCCGGAAGGACGCTGAGCCGAACAGGCGTGTAATCGCCTCGGCCGCGCGCAGCTCGTGCAAGGAGATGGAGTATCCCCTTGGCCGGGAGCTTGCCGCGGCGGTCCACAGGTTCGACACGCAGACGACCAGTTGCTGGTTCGTGTGCAGGCCGAAGAAGCGACGGAACCGCCGCTGCGCGATCCGGGCCATCGCGGCAACGGCGATGCCCGACCCCAGCCAGAAAATGATGTTCGCGATGACGTTGGTGGCGATGTCCAGCAGCACTCGGTCAGCATCGTCGCTGCACCCATCCGCTGCCAGTAACCCGGTCGTTAGCCGGTGCGCACCACAGCACCCGCACACATGGGTGCGCCCGGCGGCAGGAGCGCACGTGAAGTGGGACTACTCGTTCGCCGGGACCGTGCGACGCCGTGGTTTCCTTCCGTCGCGTGTTCCGCCGGAGGTGGAGACGTAATGCTCGCCAGGCACGGTGTTCGTCACCATCTTCAGCGCGAGGTCGGCGTAGAACTCGCCGAGCTGCTCGGGAGAGTCGGGGCCGTCCAGCCGGTACCAGCGGACCAGGTCGATGCCGAGCGAGAGCATGGCGCGCACCACGCGGTTGACGTCGACCGTCGCGAACGTGCCGTCCGCGACGCCGCGGGAGACGGCGGTGCGGACGACCTCGGCGTGCTGGTGGCGAAGTTCGCGGATCTCGTCATAGTGCTCGGGGCGTAGGCCGTTGAGCTCGTACTGGCAGACTCGCGCCGCCACGTGATGGCGCGCGTGCCACGCGACGTGCCGGGCGATCATGGCGCGGACCTGCTCCGCGGCTCCGGCGGTCTGCTCGGCCGCCGGAGCCCGGATGTACGCGAGCGCGCGCTCGTGCCCGATCCGGCTGATCGCGTAGAGCACGAGCTCCTTGGTGCGGAAGTGCACGTACAGAGCGGCCGGGCTCAGCCCGACGCCGGCCGAGATGTCGCGGGTGGTCGTGGCGTGAAAGCCGTTCGCGGCGAAGCACCGCACGGCCGAGGTCAGCAGGCCGCGCTTGACCTCGCTGAACTCCTCGCCCCACAGATTGGGGGACTCGTCGTGCAGCCGGGGGTCGCCCGCCATGTCCTCCGGCGTGAAGCGCGCCTGCCGTTTGGCCATGGCCGAGGTGCCTCCCTCCCGCGCCTTTGCGCCGATTTTAATTGCCCGGTGGCTCGGCCACAGCAACACACCTGACGCTCAGATCGACACAGGTCGCGGCACCCTCATCTCTTGACATGCTTTTCACGAAGTGTGACTATGCGCTTAGTTAGTAGACGATCTTCTTTCTCCAACGCCAAAGGAGAACCCATGCGCACCGGAATCGTGGTGACCGCCCGGCCGGGGGTTGAGGATCTTGCCGCGCGGGCCGAGGACCTGGGGTTCAGCAGCTTCTGGGTCTACGACACCCCGATGGTCAACGGAGACCCCTTCATCTCACTGGCGCTGTGCGCGAAGGCAACGAGCCGGATCAAGCTCGGGATCGGGGTCACCTCGCCGGCACTGCGCTCGGTGCCGGCAGCGGCGGCCGCGATAGCGAGCCTGAACGCGATCGCCCCTGGCCGCGTGATCTGCGGGATCGGCACCGGCAACACGGCGCGGCGGACCCTCGGCATGCTGCCGACCAAGATGGCCGAGCTGGAGGCGTTCACCTCCTCGATGCAGGACCTCACGGCCGGCCGGCACACCGAGTACACCGAGGGCAGCCGCACCAGGACGATCAAATTCCTGCATGTCGGCCCGTACGTCAACACCACCGACCCCGTGGAGTTCGTGGTGGCCGCGTTCGGGCTCAAGGCCGCCGCGATCGCCGGGCGCCGCGGCGCCGGGGTGATCTCGTTCGGGCTGCTCGCCCCTGAGGCATGGACCGCGTTCGATGCGACGCGCCGGGAGGCCGCGCGCGAGGCCGGGCAGCCAGAAGAGGTCGACTCCTACGTCATGACCGCGCTGCACGTGCTCGGCGAGGGCGAGGACCGCTACAGCGACCTGGCCAAGGACAAGATGGGCCAAGTCGCGATGGCGCTGCTGACCTTCGCCGCCGACAACCCGTCGTTCGGCGAGTCGCTGGAGCCGGCGGAGGCCGATGCCATGCGGCGGCTGCTGGAACGGCGCGGCACGACGGCGACCGACCCGAACCGGCACGCCACGCTCTATCGCAACTACTTGGGCCGCATCGACCCCGAGGACCGCGATCTGATCGTCCCGTCGCTCGTCGACAAGCTGGCGCTGATCGGCACCCGCGCCGAGTTGCTCAGCCGCATCGCGACCATGGAGCAGGCGGGCATCGACGAGATCGTTATCCAGCCCGTGGTCGATCCGGAGACGGAAATGCTCGAGCTGGCGAAGTTGATGGCCTGACCGGGGTAACCCGATATCGGGGCTCAGTTCGGACGGAGGAGGACGAGCATGGCCGATACAGCAGCCACCGTGATGGATGGTTTCTCATATCTCGAAGCGCCGCGCTGGCATGACGAGCGGATCTGGTTCTCCGACTTCTACACCCACCGGGTGATCTCCGCTCGCGAGGACGGCTCCGACATGCGCGTCGAGGCCTCCGTGTCTCAGCAGCCATCCGGGCTGGGCTGGCTGCCCGACGGCCGCCTGCTCGTCGTCTCCATGCGGGACCGCAGGATCCTGCGCCGCGAGCCCGACGGCACCCTCGTCACGCACGCCGATCTGAGCCGGCACGCCACCGGCCACGTCAACGACATGGTCGTCGACGCCCACGGCAGGGCCTACGTGGGCAACTTCGGCTTCGACCTCATGGGCGGAGCCCCGCTCGAGCCGGCCGCCCTGCACCGAGTCGACCCCGACGGTACGGTGACCGAGGTCGCCACCGACCTCTGGTTCCCCAACGGGAGCGTGATCACGCGAGACGGGGCCCTCCTCGTCAACGAAACCTTCGGCAACCGCGTCACCGCCTTCGACCTGACCGAGAACGGAGAGCTCACCAACCGCCGTACGTGGGCGGAGTTCGGCCCGCTGCCCACCCACCGGGACATCGGCGATGTCCTGCCTGAGCTCGCGGTCGCGCCCGACGGCTGCTGCCTCGACGCGGAAGGCGCGCTGTGGGTCGCCGACGGCATCGGCGCGCGACTGCTCCGCGTCACCGAAGGAGGCAAGATCGTCGACGAGGTCAGCCCCGGCAGCCCCGTCTTCGCGTGCGCTCTCGGCGGGTCCGACGGGAAGACCCTCTTCGCCTGTGCCGCCCCCGACTTCGACGAGGCCGCCCGGACGGCCGCCCGCGAGGCCCGCCTGATCGCCATTCAGGTCACAGTTCCTGGGTGATGCGATAGCCGACGCCGAGCCGGGTCTCGATATGGGCCAGCAACGGTAGAGGATGGCAGACGTAAGCAAACAACCGCAACTCGGGACCCGTGGAGAAAACCAACCGCTCGTCTGCGGCGTCAGATGTGTATCAGGAGGAGCACAGGCATTCGGAGGCGAGATGGCGCCTGAGATCGTGGCGGCGTGGATCAGTGGTGGCTGCACTTTACTCGTCGGGCTTGTCGGTAGCATCTACAAAGTGCGTAGCGCTCAGGGAGCCCACCGGAACGATCCGAGCGCCGCGCCATCCCCGCGGCCGGTCGTCATCGCCGCACCTCCGCCGAGTCAACTCGCCCAGACCCCACCGATCAGCTCTCCGCCGGCCAAGACGTCCCCGCCGGTCAAGTCCCCGCCGGTCCAGGCTCAACCCGCGAATCGGCCTGAGGATCAGCCCGAGAATCGGCCCGACCGAGTCATACTTCCGCTGATGCAGCCCGCAGAGGATTACGCGGGGCTGACCGGGGATGAACTCGATGCCCGCTTTCTAGCCGACATGGAGTTCACAGCCAAGCCGGGTGACACATTCCAATTTTCGGATATGGCCGAGGAAGACGAGTGATTCCCTACATTCCGGAACGCTTCCGACGCCGCGTGATCACTCACGCGGTCGGCGTGATGACCGTGGAGCGACATCCACTCCTGCTCGCCATCCAAGGCCAGCCGGGGGACGGCAAATCCTTTCAGCTCCGATATAGTCTCGAAGCAGCTGGCTGCACCCCTTTTACACTCTCGGCCTCCCTACTGGCAGGTCAGTACGAGGGCGACGCAGTAGCCGCTCTACAGGCCACGTACTCCAATGCCGGCGAGTTCGCCCGGATGAATCCGGAGTGTTTTCCTGCCCTAGTGATCGAAGACTTCGATTTAAGTCCGGCCGGACAGCGAAATGGTGTGCAGTATACGGTCAACTCTCAGCTCCTCTCCGGCTTCTTGATGCACCTGGCAGACGACGTGACCTCTTGCGGCGTCGGAACATCCGAACGCTTTCCCCTCTTCGTCACGGGTAACGACCTCGCTAGCTTGCACGGACCACTTACGAGGCCAGGGCGCATGGAGATTTTTTCGTGGGAGCCCAGCACGGAGGAACGAGCCGACGTCGTCCATTCCCTTCTAGTCCCGCATCTATCGCCCTTCACCAGGCAGGATGCCGCCCGCCTCATCAAGAAGTACCCCGGTCAACCGATCTCCGCATTCGCCGCGGCTTTGACGGACTGCCTGGCGCGGCGTTCATACGAGATCGTCGCCTTGACGGGGTCGTTGAGCCGACGCACGCTGCAACGTGAACTCGCCAAGAATGATGAAGTTCCCATAGCCGATTACTTGGCCGCGTTGACAGAGCGTGCAAATCCTCAATTTTCACTACGGAACTTCATCCAGGCGGGACGGTAATGACGGACGGCGGAATCCGCGTTCGCACGAGAGCCGAGGTGGCTGTACTGACTCGGGCGAACATCATCGGGCATATCACACGCGAGATCGCGGCGGTCTTCAAACCATCCGACGAAACCCTCGAAACCGTGTTGCGCGGCTTCCGCGGCGGTTACCTCGAACAACTGGAGCTAATGCTTAACAACTCCGCCGGAGAGTCTGTCGGATATGTCGCGATAGAAGTCGACTGGGCGACGTACTCCGTTGCATTGCGTGAGGGGACCAAAAAGAACTCCTACCGGTTGGATCCGACCAAGCCGGTAACGGGTCAGGTCGCACCCGCGCTAGCCAAGGCCATCGCATACATGTCTGCGGTCGCGGCGGAAATCGGCGTGGTTTCATGCGATGCGGTGTACACCTATCGAGCCGGCCGCCAAGAAGAGGGCCGGAAGGCACTGGGCACTGTTCCTCTCAACGAGAAGAAGAATTCCGAGCTACGTAAGCTACGCAGTGAGGTGCAGATGGTGGTCTCGGACAAGGAGACAAGCGAGATCACCGTATCCTTCGGCCACTCTGGCCGCGGTGCCGCATCGAGTGCCTGACCTATAGGACCGCCGGGGACCTTACTCGGTTCGGTCCGGTGCCGATGTTGTCGTATCGCGCTCCTGCTGGTGTCAACGTACGCGGATCTGCCCCAAGCCGTACGGCCGATCCACAGCAGTGACCTTGCTTCCATCCGCCCCGAACTCCGGAAGGAACCCGTCATGAGTGTGCTGGCCACCAGGTTCACCGAGAAGTTCGCCATTCCCTACCCGTTCGCGGGCGCCGGGATGGCCATCGCGGGCGGCACCCCCGATCTGGCGGTCGCGGTCACCGGCGCGGGCGGCGTCGGCGCGCTCGGGGC
>DASUWU010000057.1:0-8787 GCA_036378315.1 Streptosporangiaceae bacterium
CGTCCACGCTCAACCAGGCCTCATGATCCATCACGCCACATGCCTCCTCGGGCTTTCTCGCCGGCTGCGCACCGCCTGGTGCACACCAAGACATTCGAGTCGCCGCACCGGCCGCCGGTCAAGGGCGGTGGAGCTGCCTTCATGGTCGCGGCGTGGCGTCGCCGAGGACGTCGAAGGCAAGGCCGCTGGCGCCCTCGCCGCAGCCGGCCCCTGGGCGGATTGACGCAACCGTGTGGTTGCAATAGTGTCGCAACCGCAAGGTTGCTACAAGGTGGAGGTAGTCATGGCGTTCCCTGATCGCATCGAGCGCACCGTCGAGATCGCTCATCCGCCCGCCACGGTGTGGGCGGCGCTCACCACGGCCGAGGGGCTGAGTGCCTGGTTCGGCAAGGAGGCGAGGATCGACCTCCGTCCTGGCGGGTCGGCCTGGATGACGTGGGACAGCGGCCACACCGCCGACATGCGGGTGGAGCGGGTGGAGGAGCCGACGGTGTTCGGCTTCACCTGGCCCATTTTCGGGCTGCCCGAGGACGATCCGCGTCGCACCTATGTGGAGTTCACGCTCGAGCCGGTCGGTACGGGCACGCGGCTGACCGTGGTCGAGTCCGGTTTCGCGCAGCTTCCCGAGGACGCCCACCGCGTGGCGTACGACGGCAACACCAGTGGGTGGGCGAGCGAGCTGGGCGAGCTGGTCGACTACCTCGATGCCGCCGCCTGACATCGAGGCGATCGCCGAACAGGTCTTCGTCGCCCTGGCCGACCCGAGCCGGCGCGCCATCCTGGCCGCGCTGGCCTCGGGCGGGCCGGCCACGGCCACGGACCTCGCCGGCCGGTTGCCGATCACTCGTCAGGCGATCGCCAAGCACCTGGCGCTGCTGGCCGATGCGGGCCTGGTGACGGCCGAACCGGGTGAGCGGCGCCGGGTGCGGTACCGGCTGCGCTCGGCGCCCATGCAGGTGGCGCAGCAGTTCCTTGCCGCCCTGGCGCGCGACTGGGACGGCCGGCTCGACGCGCTGAAAGACCACCTCGATCAGGCTTGACCACGACGCAGAGGGAGGGCTGATGGCGAACGTGGAATCCAGGCCGGCGGTGGCGGCGCCGGCCGCGCTGGTCGCGACGCTCGGATTCGCCGCCGCATGCTGGGTGGCCGCGGCATGGCAGATGGACGGCATGGACATGGGGGCCGCGACCCGGCCCGGATCGTTCTGGCCCTTCGCCGCGGTGTGGACGACGATGATGGCGGCGATGATGCTGCCGGGCGCGGCGCCTGCGGTCGCCAGGCGCGCCCGGGTGAACGGCACGGCGCGGGCCGCGCTGCCGTTCGCCGGGTCCTACCTGGCGATCTGGGCGCTCGCGGGCGTCGCGGCGTACGCGCTTGACCGGCCGCACGGGTCGCTGGCCGCCGGCGCGGTGGTGATCGCGGCGGGTGGCTACGAGCTCACGCCGGTCAAGCGGCACTTCCGCCGGCTGTGCCGTGAGGGTGCCGGCTCCGGGCTGCGGTTCGGGCTGTGCTGCGCCGGCTCGAGCATCGGGCTGATGGCGGTGCTGGTGGCGCTGGACGTGATGAGCCTGCCGTGGATGTCGGTCATCGCCGTCCTCGCCTGCGCCCAGAAGCTCCTGCCGGAGAAGGCCGCGGTCGACGTTCCGCTGGCGCTGGCACTCGTCGGGCTCGGAGGGGTGCTCATCCTCGCGCCGTCGCTGGTGCCTGGACTCACCCCGCCGGCCATGTAACGCCGAGAAACAAGGAAGACCAAGAAGGAAGACAGGGAGACAGGCAATGACCGGTCACAAGACGGGGACACGCGAGGAGTGGCTCGCCGCGCGGCTTGAGCTGCTGGAGGCGGAGAAGGAGCTGACCAGGCGCGGCGACGAGGTGTCCAGGCGACGGCGGGAACTGCCGTGGGTACGGATCGACAAGGACTACCGCTTCGAGACCGACGAGGGGACGGCATCGCTGGCCGGCCTGTTCCGCGGACGCTCGCAGCTGCTCGTCTACCACTTCATGTTCGGGCCCGACTACACCGCCGGATGCCCGTCCTGCTCCGCGATCGCCGACGGCTTCGACGGCTTCGTCGTGCACCTGGCCAACCACGACGTCACGCTGTGCGCGGTGTCCCGGGCTCCGCTGGAGAAAATACGGGCCTACCAGCGGCGGATGGGCTGGAGCTTCCCGTGGGCCTCCTCCCACGGCGGCGACTTCAACTTCGACTTCGGGGTGGCGCACACCAAAGAGGAATGGGAGGCCGGCGCCGTCCGGTACAACTTCCGCGAGGAGGACATGCGGCCGGCCACGGCCGAAGAGAAGAGCTCCCGCGACACGTTCACCATGTCGATCGTCGGCACGGACTGGGCGACGTACCGGCGTGAGGGGCCCGGCCTGAGCGCGTTCGCACTCGAGGACGGCACCGTTTACCACACCTACTCGACATACACGCGGGGGCTGGACGCCCTGTGGGGGATGTACCAGTGGCTCGACCGCGCGCCGCTCGGCCGCAACGAGACGGGCCACTGGTGGCGGCGCCACGACGAGTACGACCGTCAGTGAGCGAGCCGCCGAGGGATACACCGGCCACTGTTCCGCGCGATTGAACCAGGCCGAGAACCGGGTGCTCGAAACGGCGCCCGCATGCTGATGATCGTGCCCTGCGCGGCGTGGAATCCAAAGCCGTCGGACTTCACGAGCCGGGACGTTCGCCCCTGCGCGAAAAAACAGCCGAGCTCATCGTGAGAATGACAGCTGAATATGGGGCTCACGAGGGGATGATCAGCATGCTTACGGCCCGGAGCACCGTCTCCCGGCCCCGCCCCGGCCAGCACCGACCGGCCCACGGGACGAGCGAGACGACCAGCGCGGGCAGCCGCTCCCTGCGGCTGCTCGCGTTCGCTTTGCCCCCCGTCATCGGCGCGACCATGGTCGTCAGCCTGGCGCCGACCGTCCCGGCCGCCGCCGGCGCCCGGCAGGCCTCGATCGCGTCGACGACCACCGCGCGGCCGACCGTACGGTACGGCAGCCGCGGTTCGAACGTGACGTACCTGCAGCGACGATTGGCCGCGCTCCACTACGACGTGGGCTCGATCGACGGCATTTTCGGCAGCGATACGCTGCACGGCGTCTATGCCTTCCAGAAGGTCCAACGCGTCGCCGTGGACGGCATAGTCGGCCCGATCACCTGGAGCCGGCTCGCCGGCCCGTACGTGCCGCGGGCGCGATACAACCGCGGCGCCGCGTCCGTCGAGATCAACCTCACCCGCCGCGTGCTCTACCTGACGCGGTCGGGGGCCGTCACCAGGATCCTCGACGCCTCTCCTGGCAAGTCCTCGACCCCCACGCCCACCGGCACCTTCTCGATCTACCGCCGGGTCAACGGCTGGGACACGAGCCCGCTCGGACACCTGTGGCGGCCGAACTACTTCTATCGCGGCTACGCGATACACGGTTTCTCCTCCGTGCCGACGTACGCGGCCAGCCACGGCTGCGTCCGGGTGACGATCGCCGCCATGAACCGGACCTGGTCGCAACTGTCCATCGGGGAGCGGGTCTATGTGTACAGGTGACTGAAAGCCCGGTCAAAAGCGCGAGTTCGGGAACGGTCCCGAGCGCGAGTGCCGCGGACGGTGAAGCGGATGCATATCGCCTCAAGCGGTCCGTTTGTCATAACCTACTTTCGGGCATAGCTGCGGCCGCGATCTCTGGGCGCGGTGGAGGGGACCGAGTCTGGTGATCAATGGAGGAGCCATGAAACCGCACGATCTCCAGAGCGAAGAAGAATGGGACGACCCCTACGAGATCGACATCTCGGTGGCGCATCCGGCGCGGCGCTACAACTATTGGCTGGGCGGCAAAGACAACTTCGAGGCCGACAGGATATCCGGTGACACCTGGGCGGCATCCTTCCCCTCCATCAAGATCGCTGCTATCGAGAACCGTCAATTCCTCCGCCGGACGGTGACCTACCTGGTCGAAGAGGCGGGGATCCGCCAGTTCCTCGACATCGGTACGGGGATCCCGTCGGCCGACAACGTGCACGAGGTGGCCCAGTCCATCGACCCGAAGGCACGCGTCGTCTACGTCGACAACGACCCCATCGTGCTCGCACACGCCAGGCGGCTGCTCGCCAGCACGCAGGACGGCGGCGCGACCGCCTACATCCACGCCGACCTGCGTGACCCCAGGGCCATCCTCGACAACCCCGACCTGCGCGCCACCATCGACCTGAGCCAGCCGGTCGCGCTCCTGCTGATCGCGGTCCTGCATTTTTACGAGGACTCCGCCGACCCCCACGGTCAGGTCGCGACCCTGGCCGGCGCGCTGGCGGCGGACAGCCATCTCGTCATCTCGCACTGCACCGCGGACTTCATGTCGGCCGAGGCTGAGTCCACCTTCAACGCCATCAACGCACAGGAACGCGACCGGGTGCGCGATCCGTTCGCATTCCGCGACAAGGCGGAGTTCGGCCGGTTCTTCGACGGGATGGAACTGGTCCCTCCGGGGATCGTGTCGATCTCCGACTGGCGTAACGACGCCCCGCCGCACGAACGGGTGCCGGCGACCGATGCCGGCGTCTACGGCGCGGTGGCCCGGATCCGCTGACCCGCACCGCCCGCCGCGCTGCACGCGGCGGGCGCGGGCTTGTGCTCATGGCGGGGGAAGAAGGGAAGCTCGATGTAGACGCGGTCGGCGGCGGCGAGGATCTTCTGGGCGTCATCGACCGGGGGGCGGATGTGCTGGTTGATTCGCCTCTTGACTTCTTTGGCTTCGGCGCCCGAGGCCATCACCTTGCGGTCCCAGCCGCGGCTGAAGATCGCGCCGGCGCCGCCGAGGTCCAGGCAGGTGACGTACGGGCCCGGGGTGAAGTCGCGCGGTGGCAGTCCGAGCAGGTCGGCCGCCGCGTTGTACCCGGCGACCTTGCCCAGCGGGGTGGCGTGCTGGCAGGACTGCATGACCGTGTGCTCGGCGTCGAACGCCGCCGCCGCGACGTCCCCGGCGACGAACACCTGGGGAAGGGCGCGCAGGTGCCGGTCGACAGGAACGCGGCCGAGGTGGTCGAGCTCGGCGGGGATCTGCCGGGTGAGCTCGCTGGCCCGCATCCCCACCGACCAGACCACCGCGTCCGCCTCGACCGTGGTGCCGTCGGACAGGACGGCGTATCCGTCGCCGACCTCCGTCACCGTCGTCCCGAGGCGGCGCTCGACGCCGAGCAGGTCCAGTGCCGCCTCGATCTGTTCACGGGGGCCGGGTCCGAGCGGCTGTCCGACCACCTGCGAGCGGTCCACCAGCAGCACCCGCCCGCGGGTGGCGAGTTCGGTCGCGGCCTCCAGGCCGACGAACCCGGCGCCGACGACCACGGCGGAGAAGCCCTGCCGGTCACGCAGATGGTCGGCGAGGCGCCGGGCCCCGTCCAGCGTGTCGATGTCAAAGAGCCGTTCGGCGCCGGGCAGGCCCCTGGGGCGGACGAGCTCGCTGCCCGCCGCCAGCACCAGGCGGTCGTAGCCGATCTCCTCGCCGCCGGCCACCACGACGCGGCGGTCTGTGTCGATCGCGCTCACCCTGGCCCGTAGGTGCTCGACGCCGATCGGCTCCAGGATCCCGCTGAGCTCCACCTTGGCCAGGTCCGGCTCGGGCTCGTACAGGCGCGGCCGGAGCACCAGGTGCTCGTTCGGCGCGATGAGCGTGATGCGCAGGTCAGCGCCGGCGCGTGCCAGCGCCGCGCCCGCCGCGCTCCACACGCCGGCGAAACCGCCTCCGATGATCACAACGCGGGCCATCGTCCCGTCCTCTCTCAGCCTCCCCCGGGGATCGGAGGGTTCGGCAGGGAGACAAGATGGCCGCCTCAGATGTGACCGATGCGGGAGAGCTTCTCGGGATTGACCAGTCTTCTGAACACCGTGATCCGCCCGTCGGCGATCTCCACGGTGTCCAGCCAGATCAGCTCGCCGCCACGGTAGGTGGCCAGCGCCGGCTGTCCGTTGACCTCGATGATCTCGAACGCGTCGGGTCGCCTGATCTCGATCTGCCTGACCGCCAGCCGGGCGATCGGCTCGGCGCCCACGACCGGCCGGCGGGCGGCGGTCACCCGGCCGCCGCCGTCGGCGACATAGACGACCTCGGGATGCAGCAACTCGACGAGATCGGCCATGTTCCCGGCGTCGGCGGCCGCCTTGAACGCCTTGAGCAGGCATTCGGTCTCGGCCCTGGACGCCTTGGGCGGCTCCCTGACCGCGGCGACCCGCGCCCGCGCGCGGGAGGCGAGCTTGCGGCTGGCCGCGGGCGTGCTGCCGAGCACCTCGGCGATCCGGCCGAACGGGAAGTCGAAGACGTCGTGCAGCACCAGCGCGACGCGTTCGGCCGGGCTGAGCGTCTCCATCACCACCAGCATCGCCGTGCTCACCGACTCGTCCATGAGCACCTGGGCGGCGGCGTCCGGCCCGGTCGGCAGCGGTTCGGGCAGCCATGGCCCGACATAGGACTCGCGCCGTACGCGTGCCGACTTCAAGACGTTGTAGGACGTCCGGGCCGCCAAGGTCACCAGCCAGGCCCGGAGATCCCGCACCGCGGACAGGTCGGCAGCGGCGGCGCGCAACCAGACCTCCTGCGTCACGTCCTCGGCATCGGCCACGGTGCCGAGGATCCGGTAGGCCGCCCCGAAGACCGCGGGGCGGTGCGATTCCCAGTCGGCCTCCGCCAACCCGGTCGACTCCACCCGGCCTCCTACCCCCCCGATCTCTCGCGTTCCAGCAGCGCCCTTTGCTCGCAAGTATGGCAATCGCGCGCATGTGCATAGCCACGCCGGGGGTTGGTCCGCTCGGACTCACCGGGCAGGCGACTCAACCATGGTGCGCATGCGCAGAAGACCGCGGTTTCGCCGCAATCACGGCCCGCACTCGTTGGGCGACTCCGCGATATTTGTAATAACGCCTCACTTTTTATTTGCACTAGATCTCAATGGTTCGCGCACCACCTATGTCAGGGGGTTTAGGTGGGGATATGAGATGTGCCCTCGTCTCGTCAAGATCGTGCCTGCGGCATCATGTTCTGGATGGTCTTGTTGCCGATGTCCCGATGTCCCGCAGTATCGAGCGGGTCACGGCCAGTCGCCGAAAACCTGAACCGCAGGGGTTGCACCCGGTCAAGATTGTGATACCTTCTACCCCGTTACCTTGCTTCTACCCCGTTATGGGGGATGTTGTCACTGGTCCAGCGGTTGTCCTCAGGAGAATCGAGCAGAGACGGCGTGCTTACGCAGCGAGGGATGGATTAACGCCGGGGGGGCGTGGTATGGCCAAATTCCCAAGCGGGTGAAAGGGTCGTGACTCGGGCTGGTCCGGGTCAATGCGCGAAGCGTTATTTCGTCTAGTCGAAGACTGTCGTACGCAATTTCTGATGATCTCGAATGAGTTGTTTCATGTCTACAATCGTGGTGTACGAGCAGGGTGCGGTGACGCCGATGCGCCTGCTCGGCGCGGTCGGTGCGGGGCGTCAGTTGATTGTCATCCTGTCCCCGTCCGAACACGCTCGGCGAATGCGTCCGTTGTTCGCCGAGACGTGTGTCGCGGTTTACGACCTGACCGACGCCGACCTGCGCCGCCGGCTCGCCGATCACAAGCCCACGGGGATTCTCACCTTCAGCGAACCGATGCTGCGCGCGACGGCGGAACTGGCCGCCGACCTCGGCCTGCCGTACCACGAGCTGCCGGTCGTCGACCGGCTGACCAGCAAGTACTTACAGCGAACGCGACTGAACGACGCCGGGGTCGATCCGACCGTATCGGTGCGGATCACGGCTGCCGAGCAGTGGGAACCCGCCGTCCGCGAGGTCGGCCTGCCGGCGGTCGTCAAGCCGGTGCGCGGCGTGAGCAGCCGCAACACGATGCTGATCGACAGCGTGGCGGCCGGCCGGGAGCGGATCGGCGAGTTGCTGCGGGTCGAAGGCGCTGTCGTGGTCGATGAGTACCTGCCCGGCATCGACGTTCCCGACCCGTTCGGTGACTACCTCTCGGTGGAGAGCCTGGTGCAGCGCGGGGTGCGCACCCACCTTGCGATCACCGGCAAGCTCCGGTTGGCTCCTCCGTTCCGGGAGTGCGGCCAATTCTGGCCCGCCCGGCTGGACCGGACCACCAGGGAAGGCGTGCTGGCCTTGACCGACCAGGCCATCAAGGCCCTGGAGGTCACCACCGGGATCCTCCATACCGAGATCAAGCTGACCCCGGACGGCCCCCGCGTCATCGAGGTCAACGGCCGGGTCGGCGGCTACATCCCGGAGCTCGCCCGATACGCGGCCGGCATCGACCTGGTCGACGCCGGTATCCGGATCGCCGGCGGCGAGCGCGTCGACGTTCCAGAACTCGACCTGGACCGGGTCTGCTTCCAGTTCACCACGCCGGCCCCCGTCGCGCGCGGGGTCGTCACCCGGGTGTGCGATGCCGCCGCCGTGCGGGCAGTGCCCGGAGTGACGGCCTACCACCCCCTCGCCAGGCCCGGCACCGAGGTGGGTGGTTTCGGCACGCAGGACCTCAACCTCCTGGAAGGGGAGGCGGCGGATCACGAGGCCCTCGCCGCCACGGTCGATCTGATCATGGATCGCGTCGAGTACGGGTTCGACTTCGGGGGCGGGCCGACCGTCCGCAGCGCCCGCGATCTTGTCTACACAACCGGCAGTGATAGTGGGAGAGGCGAATGAGGAAGATCATTGACAATCCCGCAGGCGTTCCCGCACCCCCACCGGGGCGGTACTCGCACGTGGCCAGGCTCGAGATCGGCGACGCCGTCATCTTGATGCTGTCCGGCCA
>DASUWU010000058.1:0-7854 GCA_036378315.1 Streptosporangiaceae bacterium
ATGCCGATGCCGTCGACGACGCTCGGCCTGATGCCCAAGAACATGGACATCGGGGTGACGCCGATCGCGGGCCCCGACGGCGGCCAGTCGACCTTCGTGGGCGGCGACTCGATCGGCATCTCGGCGACGGCCAAGAACCCCGACGCCGCGTGGAACTTCATCTCCTGGACGGTCTCCGACCAGGCCCAGATCGAGGTCGTGGCCAAGAACAAGGACATCATGGCCCGTACCGACCTGGCCAACAACAAGTACACGTCGGGCGACCCGCGGGTGGTGCTCATCAACTCGCTGGTGGCCAAGGGTGTGACGCCGTACGCGCTGAAGTTCGGGCAGACCTACAACGACCCGCAGGGTCCGTGGCTGCGGCTGGCCCGCGACGCGGTCTTCGGGAACGTCGCCAACCTGGCGACCGACAACGCCAACATCAACAAGTCGCTCCAGCAGCAGTGACGCGGGCATCCAGCGAGCGAGGGGACGTAGGGGAACGCCGGAGGGGACATGCGCGTCACCGCAGCACCCGTACGTGAGGAGCGGCAACCGGCCGGCCGCGCCGTGCCGCGGCGCCGGCCGTGGTGGCGGACCCGAGGGGCGGTCGGCTGGGCGTACGCGACGCCGACCGCCCTGGTCGTCGGCCTGCTCTTCCTCGCGCCGCTGGTCCTCGTGGTGTGGATGTCGCTGAACCACTGGCCGCTGCTCGGCCATCCGCAGGTCAACGCACCGGACAACTACACCAAGATCACCAAGGATCCGCTGTTCGTCGACGCCGTGTGGTTCACCCTGAAGTACACGGCGATCATCACGGTCCTGCTGTCCACGGTCGCGATGGCCCTGGCGCTGCTGGTCCAGGAGCGGCGGCGCGGCGTCGGGTTCTTCCGTACGGCGTACTTCCTGCCGGGAGCGGTCGGGTTCGCGGCGGCGTCGCTGCTGTTCTACGGGTTCTACAACAACGACTTCGGGCCGCTCGACACGATCCTGCGCGACCTGAAGATCACCAACGAGCCTGTGGACTGGATCGGCACGCCCAACATGGCGCTGTTCTCGACGATCGCCCTGGTCATCTGGCGGTTCGCCGGGTTCAACATGCTGATCCTGCTGACCGGCCTGCAGGCGATCCCGCTCGAGGTGTATGAGGCGGCGCGGGTAGACGGCGCGAGCCGCTGGCGGTCGTTCCGGCACATCACGCTGCCGCTGCTGCGGCCGACCATCGCGCTCATGCTGATCCTCAGCATCACCGGGTCGCTGCTCGCCTTCGACCAGTTCTTCATCCTGACCAACGGCGGCCCGGACAACAGCACGACGAGCGTGGTCATGGTCGTCTACCGCGACGCGTTCTTCCGCTTCGACCTCGGCGGCGCCGCGGCGCTTTCGGTGGTGCTGCTGGTCGCGCTGGTCGCGCTCAACGCCCTGCAACTGCTGGTGCTGCGGCGTGACAGCACGAAGTGACAATCGATCGATGGGCTCAGTGGAGTGGGGTGAAAGTGGAGTGAACGGGACGACCGCCAGATGACCGGCAGGATGGGTTACTACACGAGCACGTCCGCGCTGGCCGTGCTGTTCCTGTTCCCGCTGGTGTGGAGCGGCTGGTCATCGGTCAAGGGCCAGCCGGGCAGCTCGCAGAGCCACGGCTACGGGCTCGCCAACTACACGAGGATGATCCACTTCGGCGAGGGCCTGCCGACGTACGCCATGAACAGCGCGATCGTCTCGGTGATCACAGTGGCGGGGACGCTCGCGGTCTCCAGCCTCGGCGGGTACGCCTTCGCCAGGTTCACCTTCCCCGGCAAGAACCTGCTGTTCATCGCCACCCTGGCCATCTTGATGGTGCCCTACGCCACCATCCTCATCCCGCTGTATGTCTTCCTCGGCTACCTCCACCTCCAAAACACCCTCCTCGGACTCGCCCTGGTCTTCGTCATGTTCCAGCTCCCGTTCGCGACCTTCATGATGCGCAACTCCTTCGAAGCCGTCCCACGCGAACTGGAAGAAGCCGCACTGGTCGACGGCTGCGGCACCTTCCAAGCCCTGCTGCGGGTCCTGCTGCGGGCGGTACGGCCCGGCCTCATCACCGTCGGCCTGTTCGCCTTCCTCGCCTCCTGGAACGACTTCTTCGCCCCACTGATCCTGCTCAACGACGGATCCAAGTTCACCCTCCCCGTCGCGGTGTTCAGCGTGACGAACCGCACGTTCGGCGCGATCGACTACGGCATGCTCGAGTCCGGTGTCGTGATCATGGCGCTGCCGTGCCTGGTCCTCTTCCTCGTCCTCCAGCGCTATTACGTGCGCGGCTTCATCTCGGGAGCGCTTCGTGGCTAGACCTGTGGACTGGGCCGGGGGGCGGCTGCGCCCGCTCGGCATCGACGAGGTACGGCTGGACGGCGGGTTCTGGGGGGACAGGCAGCGGCTGAACGGCGAGGTCATCCTCGGGCACTGCCTGTCCTGGATGGAGCGCCTCGGCTGGATCGACAACTTCCGCGACCCGGGGGCGCCGCACCGGGGCAGGGAGTTCAGCGACTCGGAGGTCTACAAGCTGCTCGAGGGCATGTCCTGGGAGGCCGGCCGCGGCGGCGACGCCGAGCTCGACCGCCGCGTCACCCACCTTGCCGCGACCATCGCCGCGGCGCAGCAGCCCGACGGCTACCTCAACACGCGGTGGCACGGCGACCGCTACGCCGACCTGGAATGGGGCCACGAGCTGTACTGCTACGGCCATCTCATCCAGGCGGGCGTGGCTCGGTTGCGCTCGTCGGGGAACGACGGCGATCCGCTGGTTCAGGTGGCGCGCCGGGCCGCCGACCACGTCTGCCGCGAGTTCGGCCCCGGGGGCAGGGACGGCGTGTGCGGGCATCCGGAGATCGAGATGGCGCTCGTCGAGCTGTACCGGGCCACCGGCGGGGAGCGCTACCTGGAGCAGGCGCGGCTGTTCGTCGAGCGCCGCGGCCGGCCCGCCCTCGCCGACATCCACCTCGGCCGTGCCTACTTCCAGGACGACATGCCGGTACGGCGGGCCAGGACGTTCCGCGGCCACGCCGTGCGGGCCCTCTACCTCGCCTCAGGCGCGGTCGACGTCGCCGTGGAGACCGGCGACGACGAGCTGCTGGCCGCGGTGATCGCACAATGGGAGCACACTGTGGCCGCCCGCACCTACGTGACGGGCGGCATGGGCTCGCGGCACACCGGCGAGGCGTTCGGCGAGGACTGGGAGCTGCCCCCCGACCGGGCGTACGCCGAGACCTGCGCGGGCGTCGCGTCGGTCATGCTGAGCTGGCGGCTGCTGCTGGCCACCGGCGACCCGCGCTACGCCGACCTCGCCGAGCGCACCCTCTACAACGTGGTGGCGGCGTCCCCGGCGGTCGACGGCAGGGCCTTCTTCTACGCCAACCCGCTGCAGATCCGGGTGCCGGGCGCGCTGCCCGACCCGGACGCGGAGAACCCCCGGGTCGAGGCGCCGCTGCGCGCCCCGTGGTTCACCGTGGCGTGCTGCCCGACCAACGTGGCGCGGACGCTGGCGAGCCTGAGCGGGTATGTCGCCACCGCCGACGGCGGCGGCGTCCAGCTGCACCAGCTCGTGTCCGGGACGATCGACACCACGCTGGCCGGCGGCCGCCGGGTCGGCCTGCGCGTCACCACCGGCTACCCGTGGACGGGCGCGGTGACCGTGCGCGTCGAGCACACGAGCGGCGGTCCGTGGCGGCTGTCGGTGCGGGTGCCGCCCTGGGCCGCGGCCGAGCACGGCACCGAACGGTACGCGACCGAGGAACGGGACTGGCGGCCCGGCGACGAGTTCCGCCTCGACCTGCCGGTGCGGCCCCGCTGGACCAGGCCCGACCCGCGCATCGACGCGGTACGCGGATGCGTCGCGGTCGAACGTGGGCCGCTGGTCTACTGCGCCGAGTCGCTGGCCGACGACCCGCCGCTGGCCGGCCTGCACGTCGACACCTCGGCCCCGCCCGCCGAGCAGCCACCCGGCGCGGACGGCCTGAACGGCCTGAACGGGCTGGGCGGCGTGCCGGTCACCGTGGCGGCCACGACGACCGGACCGCCGGGCGGCGACGCGGCCCTGCCGTCATGGCCGTACGGCGACCCGCCGGCCGTGGCCGGGCCGGCGCCCGCCGAGCCGCGGCCGGCGACGCTCGTCCCGTACCACCTGTGGGGCAACCGCGGCCCGGCGACCATGCGCGTCTGGCTCCCCGAGGACGCCTGACCACGGCGCGCGCGATCAGGGCGTGAAGGCGGCGGCGAGCCAGGACTGCCAGGCCTGCTCGATGTCCTTCTCGTCGACGCCTGGCGTGAAGTTGTGGTACTCCGCGACCACCGAGTCGCGGTAGCCGTAGATCAGCGCGTACAGCCCGTCGGCCGTCCGCGCGCCGATGTAGGTCGGCCGGTCGGCGAACTCCACGACGACCGCGACCGGGTCCAGCCCCTCGATCGCGAGCCGCCCCGCGTCGCCGGCGGCCACTCCCTCGCCCACGCCGAAGACCTGGGTGAACGCCGACCACACGCGGTCGGCGTCGACGACCTGCGGTCCGCGCAGGAACATGTTGTACGTGGAGGTGCGCTCCGGGAAGTGCTCGAGGTAGACGGCCAGCTTCCGCAGGTACATGAAGCCGCCCTTGCTGAGCGCGTCGTACTGCTCCTCCCAGTCGTCGCCGAGCACGCCGTTCTGCACCACGCGGAGCACCGTGCTGCCGCCGGTACGGGCCTCGATGAGGTACTCGAACGCCATGAACGTCCCGTCGGGGTTCTCGTCGCCGCGGAAGCCGAACCGCCTGGCCGGCTCCCACGTCGTCACCATGCCCTGTTCGGTGAACCCGCCGAGGCTCATCCTGGTCCGCCCGCCCTCGCGCGGCTCGATCTCGTTGCGTCCCATGAACCATGAGTCGATGCCCGGGCCGGTCGCGATCGCGTCCCATACCTGCTCGGGGGTGGCGGCCAACTCGATCTCCTTGTCGACCTCGAACTCATGACTCATCGCGCGGCTCCCCTCGGTGGTACGTGCTGCCTTGGTCAGAGCATGCCGCACGGACGGTCGAAGCGCCGGGAGGACAGGCGGGCCGCTCAGGGCCGGAGGAGGATCTTGCCGGCGGTCGGCGCGCTGCTCAGCTCGAGGCCGCGTTCGTAGTCCTCCAGCGGCAACTCGTCGGTGATGAAGGGGGCCGGCGCGAGGACGCCCGCGTTGAACGCCCGTACCGCGTAGGCCCAGTCGGCCGAGGCGGAGCCGAAGACGCTGTGCAGGGAGAGGTTGCGGGTCACGATCAGCCTGGTCGGCACCGAGTCGGCGCGGTCGCCGGGGATGCCGGTGATCGTCACCCGGCCGCCGCGCCTGACCAACGAGACCGCCGCGTACGCCGTGCCGGCCGCTCCCGCGGTCTCCAGGACGGCGTCGAACCGCTCGTACAGGGGGGCCGTCTCGTCGGGGAGGAGAAACCGCGTCGCTCCGGCGCACAGGGCGGGCTCGGCCCGGGCCCGGCGCGGGTCGATGACGACGAGCTCGGCGGGGGAGGTGGCCGCGAGGAGCTGCAGCGTCAGCACGCCGAGGGTGCCCGCGCCGATCACCGCCACCGACTCGCCGGGCCTGGGCCGCAGCTTCCGTACGCCGGCCGCGGCGATGGCGGCGGGTTCGAGCAGCGCGGCGGCGCGCAGGTCGGCGTCGGCGGCGAGCACGTGCAGCAGCCGGGCGGGCAGCAGCAGATGATCGGCGAACGCGCCGGGGCTGGTGAAGCCGGTCTCGTCGTAGCCGGCCGCGCACAGGTTCGTTTCGCCGTTGCGGCAGTTGCCGCAGGCCATGCAGGACCGGTAGCCCTCCCCGACGACGCGGGCGGCCACGAGCGCGGGATCGCCGCCCGGGCCGACCGCGGCCACCGTGCCCGACCACTCGTGCCCCGGCGTCACGGGATAGGCGGCGAACCCCTCAGGGCGGGTGTCGGCGTACAGCTCGCGGTCGCTGCCGCAGATGCCGGCGGCGGCGATCTGGATGAGCGCCTCGCCGGGGCCGGGCTCCGGCGCGTCGGTCGGCACCACGCGCCACGTGCCGGGCTTGTCCAGCATGATCGCCCTGGTCATGGCCACGGCTCTTCCGAGCGGCCGCGGTCGCGCAGGTGCCAGTCCTCGGCGAACAGATCGAAGTTGGCCCGCCGGGGCGGGAACTCGGCCAGCGCGTCGAGGTCGAGCTCGACGCCGAGGCCCGGCGCGGCCGGCAGCGAGAAATACCCGTCGACGACCTCTGGCACCCCCGGGGCCACCTTCTTGATGGTCGAGTCGGCGAAGTCGTTGAAGTGTTCCTGGATCTTGAAGTTGGGCGTGCAGGCCGCGACGTGGAGGTTGGCGGCGGTCAGCACGGGGCCGCCGACGTTGTGCGTCGCCACCAGCACGTAGTGCGTCTCGGCCGTCGCGGCGAGCTTGCGCGCCTCGCCGATGCCGCCGATGTTCCCGGTGTCCGGCTGGATGACGTCCACCGCCTGCAGCTCGAACAGCTCCCTGAACTCGATGCGGTCGTGGATGCGCTCGCCGGTCGCGATCGGCACGGAGGTGTGCGCCGCCACCTTGGCCAGCGCCTTGGCGTTCTCTGGCGGGCACGGCTCCTCGATCCACCCGGGATCGTACGGCTCGAGCAACCGGGCGAGCCGGATCGCCGTGGCGGGGGAGAACCGGCCGTGCATCTCGACGAACAGCTCCCGCTCCGGCCCGATGGCGTCGCGCACCGCCTCGATGAGGCCGATCGACAGGTTGGTCTCGGCGGGATCGAGCTCGTACTGGCCGGCGCCGAACGGGTCGATCTTGAGCGCGAGGTAGCCGCGGTCGACGACGGCGCGGGCGGCCTTGTGGAAGGCGTCCGGGGTGCGTTCGACGGTGTACCAGCCGTTGGCGTACGCCTTGATCCGGTCCCGCACCTTGCCGCCGAGCAGCCGCCACACGGGCTGGCCGAGCGCCTTGCCGACGATGTCCCAGCAGGCCATCTCGACGCAGGCGATGCCGGACATGACGATCTCGCCGGCGCGACCGTAGTCGCGGTACTTCATGCGCCGGACGAGGTCTTCGATGTCGAACGGATCGGAGCCGGCGACATGGTTGGTCTCGGCCTCGGCCAGGTAGCCCAGCAGCGCGTCGGTGTGGTTGAGCATGCGCGCCTCGCCGACGCCGGTCAGGCCCTCGTCGGTGTGCACCTGGACATAGGTGAGGGTGCGCCACGGTGTGCCCGCGACGTGGGTCGTCAGCTTGCTGATGCGCACGCGGTCCTCCATCGGGACGAGAGCCCGCGTAACAGCGTGCCCGACGGCCGAGACCGGTTCAATAGCTCATCTGATGAGTAATCGCGTTCCGTAAGCATTGGCGGCGGCCACAACCGGCCGCGACTCTCCGCGACCCGGTGGTCGGATCGGCCATGGGCCGCCGCCGGTGCGGCAACACATCAGATAGGTAGGCGGCTCAAGCCGGCGGCCTGAGCTGGAGACCCGGCCGCGGGCCCTCGTGCAGCCGGGGAAGGCGGTCGCGCAGGTCCGGCAGCCGCTGTCGCAGCTTGGACAGATCCGGTGCCGGGTCCATCACGCGCGCCGCGGTCCGCGTGCCTCCGCTGCGGGCGCCCGCGATCGCGACCTTGTCGCCGGCCGCGATGTCCGACGCCGACCCGTCCTTCTTGTTCTTGCGCACCAGGGTGTCGCCGGTGAGCGTCCACGTCCACGTCGTGCCGTCGGAGCTGCGCACCGTCACCGACGAGCCGGAGACTCCGGTCACCTGCCCGTTCTGCCAGTCGAACGCCTTGATCGACCCGTCGTCGGCCTTGGCGACCGTCTCGCCGTACAACACCTCGTTGAGGGGCCCAGGCAGCAGGCCGGGCAGCGGCATGAACGGCACCCGGGG
>DASUWU010000059.1:0-28562 GCA_036378315.1 Streptosporangiaceae bacterium
ACGGCGTGCTGGGGGGCCAGTTGGGCGCCGGCCCGTACGGCTCGGGCGGCGCCCCCGGGCAACCGGACGGGCAGGATCGGCCGGCGCCGGCCCGTGGCGCGCAGGTAGGAGCGAATCAACGCGGCCGTGTCGTAGATCCGCGGCCCGCCCATCTCCGGCACCAGGCCCGCCGGCTCGTCCAGGGTGAGCTCGACGAGCCGGGCCGCGACCTCGTCGGTCTCCACCGGCTGAAAGCGGGTTCCGGCCGGGATGGGGATGACGGGCAGCTTCGCGAGCTGGCGTGCCACCATGAAGATCAGTTCGTGGAACTGGGTCGCGCGCAGCGTCGTCCACGGCAGGCCCGATCCGGTGACGACGCGTTCGGCCGCCAGCTTGGAGCCGAAGTATCCGAACATGGCGCGATCGACCGCGCCGGCGACCGGGATCCGATCCGCTCCGACCACGGAGATGTAGACCAGGTGCGGCGTGCCCCCGATGGACGCCGCCGCCCGGACGAGGTTGCGGGTCAGCTCGTCGTCGCCCTTCTGGGCGCCCGCGCAGTGCACGATCGCGCCGACACCGTCGACCGCGGCCGCGACCCCCTCACCGGTCGCGAGATCACCGGTCATGTAGTGGACGCCGTCGTCGGGCACCCGGGCTCGCCGGGTGAGGACCCGTACCGCGCAGCCGGCGTCCTTCAGGCGCGGCACGAGCCGCCGCCCGAGCGTGCCGGTGCCGCCGGTGACCAGGATGGTTTGAGCCATGATTCTCCTCCGCCACGTGGACCGGCTTGATCTGTCACTGCTATGACGCGGGCCGGCAGCCCCATGTGACACGCCGTTGAGGGCCCTGCCGCGTGGGCCTGCGCCGCGCCCGTGACTGCCACCCGGGCGGGCCGTAGCGTTGCTGAGGTGGGTATCGCCGCGCACATAGCCAGGCTGCGGGCCGCCGTCGGGCATGAGCTCCTGCTGCTGCCGGCCGTTTCTGTCCTGCTCGTTGACGAGGCCGGAAAGCTGCTGCTGGTCCGCCACGCGGGCCATGACGACGGGTGGGGTACCCTCGGCGGCGCCGTCGACATGGGCGAGGCGCCCGCCGCGGCGGCGGTCCGGGAGGCTCGCGAGGAGATCGGCGCCGACGTACGGCTGGTGCGCCTGCTGGACGTCCTCGGCGGCCCCGACTACGAGGTCACCTACCCCAACGGTGACCGCGTCGCCTATGTCAGCGCCGTGTACGAGGCCAGGATCATCAGCGGCTCCCCGACGACCGGCGATGGCGAGATCAGCGAGTTCGCCTGGTTCGCGCCGGGGGAACTGCCCGGGCTACGGCTGAGCCGGTTCGCCCGCGCGCTGCTGCGGGCCACCGGACGCCTTTGAGTCCGTACGAGTCCTGACCGTAAGCGGACATGGCCGCGGCGATGCCTCTGACCTGCGCTTGTTCCCGCGACAGGTGAGCGGCGTGGCCTGAGCGGATGGAGTTGACGCCGGGGCCAAGGAAAACCGGTCCGCTGCCGGCGTCCGGGTTGTCCGGGGTCGACGACCGGAGTATGGGTGGAGGTATGCCTCACTCATGACGGGCAGTGGGGCACGCGTTCGGACTCTGTTGCTGGGCCGATCGGCCTCCACGGCGGTGGGTCCCAGCGCCGGCGGACCCCGACGATCCGCCGATCTCTCGCCGGCATGGCCCAGATGGGTCGGCCATGCCTGCCGCGGCCACAGGGCCGTACGGACCATGCGGACGGGGGCGCATGGAAACGGGCGGCTACGCCTCGTGTCGATATGGAGTCGTGTCGGTGAGGACGTGAGCCGGCGCTCCAGCCCGAGGGGAGGCCTTCATGGCTATCGATGTGAAACTCACCCGGCTCTACGTCTCCAGAGCGGCCGACGGCCCGATCGATGACACCCCCAACGAGGTCGGCGGCCGGCCTCGCCCGACGTTCCACCTGATGGTCGAGGGCGACGCGACCGAGGCCGCCGGGGACGTCAAGGCCAGCTACACCCTCATCATCAAAGCCCGCTCGACCTCCGGCGACACCACCTCGTTCGTCCCCATGCGCGTCGAGGAGCAGGTGGTGCCGGCGACAGGCTGGTCGGAGATCACGTCCGGCTCGAACGACGGCTTCGTCAAGCGGTCGGACATCGTGGTCAACGCCAGTGACTTCGCCGGTGACGGCCTGTACGAGTTCGTCGGGACGATCCGCCTCGGCGACGGCACCACGTCGACCGTACGCAGCAACGAGTTCTCCATCATCATCTGACCGTGCGAGGCGGGCGCCGGGCCGGGCGCCGCTACCGCGTCCGGCCCGGCCCGCCGGCACCCGGAGCCTTGCGCGCGGCTACTCAGTGGGTTCTTTGGCCCGGACGTCGCGGATGATGTTGACGAGCTCTCTGGTGACCGACTTGAAGCCCGGCAGCCGCGACATCGACACCATCTTGTCGACCAGCGGGACCGTACGTTCGATGAGCAGGTAGGTCTTGCGGCAGCCGGGCGAGCCGTCGTGCACCCAGTAAAGGACGACCCCCATCGAGTAAAGCCACAGCAATTCCGGCAGCTCGGCCTTGAATTCCGGGTCGAGCTTGAGTGTCGAGCCGTCGACGACCTCACGGTAGATCGCCACCGCCGCCGCCCTGGCCGGACCGGACTCGGCGCTGAACGGGTTGAGCGGGCTGGTCGGCTCCGCGGCGAACTTGAAGAACTTTCCGGCGAATTGGTGGTACGGCACCATCGTGTCGACACGCGCCCGCAGCACGCCGAGCAAACGCCGGGCAAAAACGGTTTCGCTGTCGAGGACGGCCTGGCAGGCCGCGTTGTGATGCTCTTGCAGCTCGTCGTAGTACGCCTGGATCAGCTCTTCCTTGGAGCCGAAATAGTAATAGGCGTTGCCCACCGAAACCCCGGCCTCTTTGGCGATGATCCGCATGGTGGTCGCCTCGTAACCGCGCTCGCGAAACAGGCGCAGCGCCGTCTCGACGATCAGCGCGCGCGTCTGCTCCGACTTGCCGGCCCTGGCCTCGGTCACGTACGTCACCCTAGAACGTCACGCGGCCAAACCGTCATGCGCGCGTGCCGAGCCGGGTCAGCCGTCCACGATGTCGAGCGACGTGGTGATGTCGATGGCGGCTCGGATCGAACGGTAGACAGGGCATCGCTCGGGGTGGAAGCGCATGGCCCTGTCGATGGCCGCCCGGTCGGCGTCGGCCGGTACCCGCAGCAGGTACCGCACGTGAATGCGCTTGATGACCAGGACGCCGTCCTCGAGCTCGATCTCGCCGACCGCTTCGGATTGGAGACGACCGCCTCCAGCGGGGATCTTGCGCGCCTCGAGCGCGCCCCCGAACGTCCCCGTGAGTCAACCTCCGGCGGCGGCGACGATGTAGTCGAGCGTGGTGGCCTGCGGCTCGTACTGCCCCTCGGAGAGCCCGTAGTGCTCGGCCACCTCGTCATGCACCCCGAAGGTCACCGGCTCGGCCAGGGCCGGAAGGCGCGCATGGCGCAGCGGCCCACGCTCCCGGCGGATGTCGACATGCGAGCGATAGACGACTTCACCCATGACCCCACTATTACCCGGGGCCACCCCAGGCACCAACTGCCCGGCCCGCCGTGTCGCCGTGTCGCCGTGGCGCGGTGGCGCCGTGGCGAACGGTGCGCGGCCGCCTCCGGCTATGAGCCGGTGAGTTCGGCGGCCACCAGCTCGGCGATCTGGGCGGTGTTGAGGGCGGCGCCCTTGCGCAGGTTGTCGCCGCACAGGAAGAGGTCGAGGGCCTTGGGGTCGTCGATCGACCTGCGAACCCGGCCGACCCAGGTGGGGTCGGTGCCGACGACGTCGGCGGGCGTCGGGAACTCGTACTCCTCGGGGTTGTCGACGAGCACCACGCCGGCCGCTCCGGCGAGCACCGCCTGGGCCTCGCGCTGGTCGACCTGGCCGGCGAACACCGCGTGCACGGCCAGCGAATGCGTCGTGACGACCGGGACCCGTACGCAGGTCGCCGAGACGCGCAGGTCGGGACGGCCGAGGATCTTGCGCGACTCGTTGCGGACCTTGAGCTCCTCCGACGACCAGCCGTCCGGCCGCAGGGAGCCCGCCCACGGGACGACGTTCATGGCCAGCGGCGCGGGGAACGGTCCAAGGTCGCCGACCACGCCGCGCAGGTCGCCCGCCCGGTTGCCGATCTCACGGTTGCCGCCGACCTTCTCCAGCTGGTCGTACAGCGTGTCGATGCCGGCCTGGCCGGCGCCGGACGCGGCCTGGTAGGACGCCACGACGAGCTCGCGCAGCTCGAACGCCCGGTGCAGCGCGCCCACCGCGACGATCATCGACAGCGTCGTGCAGTTGGGGTTGGAGATGATGCCCTTGGGCCGGTGCCGCGCGTGCTCGGCGTTGACCTCAGGGACGACCAGCGGCACGTCGGGGTCCATGCGGAACGCGCCGGAGTTGTCGACCACCACCGCGCCGCGCTCGGCCGCGATGGGCGCCCATTCCTTGGACACCTCGTCCGGCACGTCGAACATGGTGATGTCGACGCCGTCGAAGACCTCCGGCGCCAGCGCGATCACCTCGACGTCCTCGCCGCGTACGGACAGCTTGCGTCCTGCCGACCGGGGCGAGGCGACCAGCCGGATCTCGCCGTACACGTCCTCGCGGGTGGACAGGATGTCGAGCATCACCGAGCCGACGGCGCCGGTGGCGCCGACGACGGCGAGTGTGGGCCTGCGGGCGGCGGCCGCCCCGGCGGCGCCGTTCGTACGATTCGTCGTCATCGGCCGGTCCCTCCGTACACCACGGCCTCCACCTGCTCGGTGTCGAGGTCGAACACGCCGTGCGCCGAGGCGACGGCACCGTCGACGTCGTCCTGGGCCACGATCACCGAGATGCGGATCTCGGAGGTGGAGATCATTTCGATGTTGACGCCGGCCTCGGCGAGCGCGCCGAAGAACTTCGCGGTCACGCCGGGGTGGGAGCGCATGCCGGCGCCGATCAGCGAGACCTTGCCGATCTGGTCGTCATAGCGCAGGGCCTCGAAGCCGACCCGGTCTTTGATCTTGTTGAGCGCGGCCATGGCCGTCTGCCCGTCGGCCTCGGGCAGCGTGAAGGAGATGTCCGTACGGCCGGTCGCCGCGGCGGACACGTTCTGCACGATCATGTCGATGTTGACCCCGGTGTCGGCGAGCATCGCGAAGATGGTGGCCGCCTCGCCCACCTTGTCGGGCACCCCGACCACGGTGATCTTTGCCTCGCTGCGGTCGTGCGCGACGCCGGAGATGATCGCTTGCTCCATCACGGTTCCTTCGATGCTGTCGACGACCCACGTGCCTTCCTTTTGGCTGAACGAGGACCGCACATGGATGGGTATCCCGTATCGCCGCGCGTACTCCACGCACCGCAGATGCAGGATCTTCGCCCCGGAGGCCGCCATCTCGAGCATCTCTTCGTAGGAGATGCGCGGGATGCGACGGGCCACCGGCACGATCCGCGGGTCGGCCGTGAAGATCCCGTCGACGTCGGAGTAGATCTCGCACACGTCGGCGTTCAGCGCGGCGGCGAGCGCCACGGCCGTGGTGTCGGAGCCGCCGCGGCCGAGCGTGGTGATGTCTTTGCTGTCTTGTGAAACGCCCTGGAACCCGGCGACGATCGCGATCGAGCCGCCGTCGAGGGCGCTGCGGATGCGTCCCGGCGTGACGTCGATGATCCGGGCCTTGCCGTGCGAGCCGTCGGTGATCACGCCGGCCTGCGAGCCGGTGAACGACCTGGCCTCGTGTCCGAGATTGGCGATGGCCATGGCCAGCAGCGCCATGGAGATCCGCTCGCCCGCGGTGAGCAGCATGTCGAGCTCGCGGCCCGGCGGCAGCGGGCTGACCTGTTCGGCGAGGTCGATCAGCTCGTCGGTCGTGTCGCCCATGGCGGACACCACCACGACCACGTCGTTGCCCGCCTTCTTCGTCGCGACGATCCGCTGCGCGACCCGCTTGATGCAACTCGCGTCGGCGACGGAGGAGCCACCGTACTTCTGCACGACAAGGGCCACGGGCGACTGCTCCTCGAATCGGTGTCGGAATCTGAATCCGGCGTTCCGGGCGTCGAGTCTACCGAGTGTCATCGCCCGGAGGCGCGGCCCTTTTTTTGCCGAAATAGTGGGATGAATGTTGGTTAATAGGCATGTGACCTCGGGGAACGTCGACGCCTCCGCCGGGCGCGGAAACCCGGCCGCCTGGCCACCGGCGGATGCCGGGCCGGGCCACGGGCGGCCTCATCAACGGGCATCGGCCGGGCTGCCCGGCGCCCACAGGCGGTCGGCGTCGCCGGCCGCGAGCCGGCCACGATAGACGTCGATCTTGTGGTCGATGAGCTCGAGGTTGGTCCGCAGCTCGGCGAGCTTGGCGGTCACGTCGCCGCGGTGGGCCTCCAGGAGGGCGAGCCGCTCCTGTTCGTTGCCGGGCCCGGCCGAGACGAGTTGGGCGTACCGCCGGATGGTCTTGATGGGCATGCCGGTGGCGCGGAGCCTGGTGCAGACGGTGATCCAGTCGAGGTCGAGCTTGCGGTAGCGCCGCCGGCCGCCCGCGGTGCGGTCGACCGGGCTGACGACCAGGCCGGCCCGTTCGTAGTACCGCAGGGTATGCACGCTGACGCCGGTGCGGCGGGCGGCCTCGGCGATGGTCAGACCGGCCTCGGGGGCGGGGCGAGGCGGCACGGACGGAGGCGGCACGGACGGAGGCGGAACTGGGCGCGGCGGCCCGGAGCGCGCGGGCCGCGGGTTGACTTCGAGCACGCTCTAAATCCTAGCGTCGTGGACGACAGCCGGAAGAATCCCTCACCTGTGCCGGCCGCTGCCGGCAACCCCCAAGGATTGGTCTCCCATGCCAGAACTCAGCCGACGGCGCCGGTTCCTGGTGCTCGCGATCTGCTGCGCCAGCATCCTCGTCGTGGTGATGGACATCTCCATTGTCAACGTCGCGTTGCCGGCGATACGCCGCGACCTGCACGCCTCGGTGTCCGGCCTGCAGTGGACCGTGGACGCCTACACCCTGGTGCTGGCCGGCTTCCTGGTGCTGGCCGGGTCCACCGCCGACCGGGTGGGCCGGCGGCGCATCTTCCAGATCGGCCTGGCCGCCTTCGGCTTCGGCTCGCTGCTGTGCGGCCTGGCGCCCGGCATCGGCTGGCTGATCGCGGCAAGGGCGCTGCAGGCCGTCGGCGGCACCATGCTCAATCCGGTGGCGATGGCCATCGTCGCCAACACGTTCACCGACCCGGCCGGGCGGGCCAGGGCGATCGGCGTGTTCGGCTCGGTGTCCGGCCTGTCGCTCGGGCTTGGCCCGATCCTCGGCGGCGTGCTGGTCGACGGCTTCGGCTGGCGCGCCATCTTCTGGGTGAACATACCGATCGTGGCCGCCGCGATCGGCGCGGCCGCGCTGTTCGTGCCGGAATCCCGCGCCGCCCGGGCGCGCCGGTTCGACCCGGTGGGCCAGACGCTGGTGATCCTGGTGCTGGGCAGCGTCGTCTACGCGATCATCGAGTCGAGGTGGCGGGGTTGGACCTCGCCGATCATCGTCGGCATGCTCGCCGCCGCCGTGCTCGGCGTGGCGGGCATCCTCGCCTGGGAACCCCGCCGCCGCGATCCGCTGCTCGAGCTGCGCCTGTTTCGCAGCGCGTCGTTCGGCTCGGCGATCGTGATCGCACTGCTCGGCCTGTGCGGGTTCGGCGCCTTCCTGTTCGTCACCACCCTGTACCTGCAGGACGTACGCCACATGTCGGCGATGGCGGCCGGCCTGAGCCTGCTCCCTGTGGGGCTGATGGTGGTGGTGCTGTCCCCGGTCACCGGCCGGCTGGTCGGCGCGTACGGTCCGCGGCTGCCCCTGGTGGTCGCCGGGGCCGCGCTTGCGCTGGGCGGCGGCGCATCGATCTTGCTCGGGCCGGCCACCCCGTTGCCGGCCGTGCTCGCGATCTATCTGCTGTTCGGCGTTTTCCTGGGCACCGTCAATCCGCCGATCACCAATACGGCGGTCTCCGGGATGCCCCGTTCGATGGCCGGGGTGGCCGCGTCGCTCGCCTCAGTCGGCCGGCAGACCGGGACCACGCTGGGCGTCGCGATCGCCGGAACGATCGTGGGATCGGCCCTGGTGCACGGCGGGACGGCCTTCACCGGCGCGGAGCACGGCGTGTGGTGGATGGTGCTCGGCCTTGGCGCCGGCGTCCTGGCGCTCGGACTGCTCAGCACCGGGCGCTGGGCCCTCGGCACCGCGAGGCGGGCGGCGGCGCTGTTCGAGCAGCTGGACCAGGGCGCGGAACCGTCCACCGTCCCGCTCGGCCGCCGATGAGCCGTCGCGCCGGGGGAGGCGGCCTGGGGATGTCAGTGGCCGACGGTCTCCTCGACCGTGTCGGTGGCGGTGGCGTCGGCGATGTCGTCCACGGGCTCGGCGACGACGTCGAGACGCGCGCCCGCGACGACGGCGTGCAGCGCGCGCAGCGCCGCGCCGGCGTGGTTGCCCCAGTGGTTGAGGTAGGAGTACTGCAGCCACCACAGCATCTCCAGCGGCCGGCCCTTCTCGTAGTGGCGCAGCGCGTGGACGAGGTCGCTGGCCACGTCCACCAGGTCGTCGGACAGCCGGTAGGAGATGGGCTCGGTGTCCTTGTACGGGTCGAACACCTCGACGTACTCGTCCACGATCGCCAGCCGTTCGGCGAGGCCCTGCCGTACGGCGTCCAGGTCCGGGTCGTCGCCGACCTCGGGTTCCCAGTTGTCGGGCAGGATCACGTCTTCGCTGGCGCCGAGCTGCGCGCCGGCCAGCAGGACCTGCGAGACCTCGAGCAGCAGCAACGGCACGACCTTCTGGCCGCCCTCGCCCCTGGCGATCGCCTCAAGACCGGACACGTAGTTCCGCACGTGTTTCGAGACCCGCTCCGCGAGGGTGTTCCAGTCCTCGGCGGTATTGAAGCTAGACATCGAGGAGCCTCCGTCCTTCGAACGCGCGGCCAAGGGTGACCTCGTCGGCGTACTCGAGGTCGCCGCCCACCGGCAGGCCGCTGGCCAGGCGGGTCACGGTGATGCCCATGGGTTTCACGAGGCGGGCGAGGTAGGTCGCAGTGGCCTCCCCCTCCAGGTTGGGATCGGTGGCGAGGATGAGCTCGGTGACCGAGCCGTCGGCGAGCCGCGTCATGAGTTCCTTGATCCGCAGGTCTTCCGGCCCGACGCCCTCGATCGGCGAGATCGCGCCGCCGAGCACGTGGTAGCGGCCACGGAACTCCCGGGTCTTCTCGATCGCGACGACGTCCTTGGGCTCTTCGACCACGCAGATCACGTGCCGGTCGCGCCTGGCGTCGCGGCAGATGCGGCATTCATCGGCCTCGGCCACGTTGCCGCAGGTGCGGCAGAACCGGACCTTGTCCTTCACTTCTTGGAGCGCCTCGGTCAGCCGGTTCACGTCGGCCGGGTCGGCGGCGAGGAGATGGAAGGCGATCCGCTGCGCGCTCTTGGGGCCGACGCCGGGCAGCCTGCCCAATTCGTCGATCAAATTCTGGACGACCCCTTCGTACACGCGTTTTTACCTTCCCTCTTCCAATGGCCGCCGCGGCGGCCGTCGCCGCCGCGCCGGATCAGGTGCCGAGTTGGCCAGGACCCTGGCCTTGGCCTGGCAATCCCGGCATTCCTGGCATCCCGGGTATGTCTAGGTCCCCAAGCCCGGGAAGCCCGCCGCCGAGCCCCTCGGTCAGCGGCCCCATCTTCTCGCGCTGGAGATCCCCCGCGGCGCGCGTGGCGTCACGGATGGCGGCCAGCACCAAGTCGGCGATCGTCTCCGCGGTGTCCTCGGCATCGGACGGGTCGATCGCCTTGGGATCGATGACCACGCTGACGATCTCGCCTTGACCGCTGGCCTTCACAATGACGAGGCCGCCGCCCGCCGTCCCGGTCACCTCGGCGTCGGCGAGCTCCTGCTGCGCGTTGAGCAGCTGTTCCTGGACGCGTTGCGCCTGCTCGAGCATATGTTGAAAGTTCAGCTGACCACCGGGTTCCACGGAGCTCTCCTTCTCCTCTGTCTTCCCGAGACTACGGCCTTGGGCCGGAATGCGGTACGCATCGGGCGTCCACGGCGTGGATCTCCGGCCCTCCGTACGTACGCCTCCCCGCGGACCCCGCCCGGCTCACCACCTCGCGCTCAGGAATTGTCGATCTCCTGGATGACCTGGCCGCCGAGCTCCCGCTGGATGAGCGCCATGCCGGAATGCTCGCCTTCGCCGCCGTCGGCGTTGGCGTCGCCCTCTGGGTCGACCTCGTCGAGCTCGTCGTACGGCCGTGGCGGCGGTGGATAGCCGCCGCCCGCGCCGGGCGACTGGGGTACGGCTCCGGCGGAGACGACCCTGGAGGCCGCCGGCATCGCGGCGGCCGAAACCGCCGGCCCGCGCGACGCGGAGACGGCCGCGCCCGAGACGGGACCGCCGACCGGCCCGCCGGCTGCCGGCCCATCGGCGATCTGCCCGCCGCCGGCCGGCCCGCCGTCGCCTGGGCCGGCCCCGGACGTCCCGGACGCGGGCGGCGCGCCGCCGCCGAGGCGAGACCCGCGTCCTGGCTGGCCGCCGCGGGCCGGCCCGGAACCGCCACCGCCGCCGGGCACGGTCTCGATCCGCCAGTCGACCCCGAGGAGCTCCTGGAGCGCCTCGCGCACCACGCCGTCCCTGCCGCCGTTGACGAAGCCTTTGCGCTTGCCTTCCTGGTCGAACGCCAGCGTGAGCACGTTCCCGTCGAGGGAGCTGACCTCAACGCCCTCCATCAGGACCATCCACGCGGCCCTGCTCTTGCGCTTGACCGCCTCGAGGACGTCCGGCCACGCCTGCCGTACGGCCACGGCGTCGAGGCCCACGGCGGCGGGGGGCGCGGCGGCGGGGGGCGCGACGGCGGCCGCGGGGCTTTCGTGCCGCCCGGGCGGCTCGGACGATCCGGCCGGCGGAGGCGGCGGCTCGTACGTCTCGGGCGGCTCGGGCGCCGGCGGCACGGGCGTAGAGGACGCCTCGGCAGGCGGCGCCGGCGCGACCGGCGCGGACGGCGCGGGCTCGGGCCGGCGCGGCGCGGCGGCGCCCGCCCCGCGCGGCGGTGCGTCCTGCTCCGCGCCCGCTGCGGCGCCCCCGCCCATCGCCATGCGGCGTTCGAGCCGGTCCAGCCGGGCCAGCATCGACGCCTCGTCGTCGTACGCGCCAGGCAGCAGGATGCGGGCGCAGACCAGTTCGAGCAGCAGCCGCGGCGAGGTGGCGCCGCGCATCTCGGTCAGCCCGACGTGCAGCAGATCGGCCGCCCTGGCCAGCTCGGCCGGGCCGATCGCCGACGCCTGACCGCGCATCCGCTGCAGCTCGTCGGGGGCCGCGTCCAGCAGCCCGGACGCCCCCGCCTCGGGCACGTTCGACAGGATGACGAGGTCGCGCATGCGTTCGAGCAGGTCGGCGGCGAACCTGCGCGGATCCTGGCCGCCCTCGATGACCCGGTCGACGGCGGCGAAGACCGCTGCGCCGTCCCGCTGCGCGAAGGCGTCCACCACCTCGTTCAGCAGCGACGCGTCCGTGTAGCCCAGCAGCGAGACCGCTCTGGCGTACGTCACGCCCGACTCGTCGGCCCCGGCGAGGAGCTGGTCGAGGATCGACAGCGAGTCCCTGGCCGAGCCGGCGCCGGCCCGCACCACCAGCGGCAGCGCCGCCGGCTCGTACGTCACGCCCTCGGCCGTCAGGATCTCTTCGAGCAGCTCCCGCAGCGTGCCGGGCGGCATCAGCCGGAACGGATAGTGGTGCGTACGCGACCGGATCGTCCCGATGACCTTCTCGGGCTCGGTCGTGGCGAAGACGAACTTCAGATGCGGTGGCGGCTCCTCGACCAGCTTGAGCAGGGCGTTGAACCCCTCCCGGGTCACCATGTGCGCCTCGTCGATGATGTACACCTTGAAGCGCGCGGACACCGGGGCGAAGAACGCCCGCTCCCGCAGGTCGCGAGCATCGTCGACGCCGCCGTGCGACGCCGCGTCGATCTCGATCACGTCGATGTGCCCAGGCCCGGTCGGCGCCAGGGCGACGCACGAGTCGCAGACCCCGCACGGCTCGGGCGTCGGGCCCTGTTCGCAGTTCAGCGACCTGGCCAGGATGCGCGCGCTGGAGGTCTTGCCGCAGCCGCGCGGCCCGCTGAACAGGTAGGCGTGATGGATACGGCCGTTGCGCAGCGCCTGCTGCAGGGGCTCGGCGACGTGCTCCTGCCCCTTGAGTTCGGCGAAGGTCGCTGGCCGGTACTTGCGGTACAGCGCCAGACTCATGGGGGTCGATCCTCCTAAAAGCATGGGACCCCCCGCACACCCGCCAGAGCCTGCTTATCCTTGCTGCCTTCCGGCCCTGGGGAGGTTCACAGGATGACGCCATGCGAGGGGTCGATCTCGAGTCTATGGCATCCACGGGCCGAGTTCGGCCGCCTCCCGAAACCCCCGCCACGCTCCCGTTACGCTGCCCCTTGTGGCGACCATCTTCCATCTCGCCCTGCGCCCGGACTGGGACGCCGCGCGCGCCGCCGGCGGCCCGTACGAGATCTCCACCCGCGGCCGCACCCTCGACGACGTGGGCTTCATCCACTGCTGCCAGACCATCGACCAGGTCCGTAAGGTCCGCGCCGCCTTCTACGCCGACCTCGACGATCTCGTGCTCCTGGCGGTCGACACCGACCGCCTCGCCGCCCCCGTACGGCACGAACCCGCCGACGGCGACGTCTTCCCCCACGTCTACGGTCCGCTGCCCCTCGACGCGGTCATAGACGTACGCCCGGCACCCGCCAGCCGGTAAGCTCGGCGGCGGAGGATTCGCCTAGTGGCCTAGGGCGCACGCTTGGAAAGCGTGTTGGGGGCAACCCCTCAGGAGTTCGAATCTCCTATCCTCCGCCACGTTGACCGGCCACGCCGAAGGGCCGGAGCTCGTCCGTTTCGGGGCGGCGTCCCCGCTCAGCGGGAGCGGCGGCGGAGGTGGCGGGACAGGCGGCTGCGCAGCCGGACGGTGACCACCACGATCACGAACAGGACCAGCAGGCCCAGCACCAGCAGGCGCAGCACCTGGTCGTCGATGATGGAGACCACGCCGAGGAACGCGATCGCCAGCACCAGCACCAGCTCGCGCAGCTCTTTGCCGATCTGGTAGCCGCGGCTGGCGCGTAGCCGCACCACGCCGAGCTTCTGGCCGGCCAGGCCGAGTCGCGTACGGGTTGAGCTGTCCAGGTAGACCCAGGGCAGGTCCGGATAGACGCCGAGCGAGTCGACCGAGGTGGGAAACCGGCAGGAAAGGTCGCCGCCGTTCAGCATCTCCCGGCGAGCCTGCACCGCCTCACTGGCCTGGAACGCCTTGACCTGGACGCAGGGGATGTCTCCGAAGTCACCGGGGAGGCCCTCGACCACCACGTCGTCGCCGCTCTGGATCCCGAGGAGGGCGAGGGTCAGCTCGTCGACGAGGCAGACCTCCCGCTCAACGATGGTCAGGTCGGCTGCCTGGATCCGGCAGCTCACGTACGATGGCCGGCCGAGCAGCAGATCGACGCCCGGAAGCCGGCGCACCTGGGCGCCGGTCAACACGACGTCCTCGCCGATCTCGACGCCGATCGCATTGCGGACCACCTGATCGACCTCGACGTGGCCGGCCTCGACCTCGTCGGTGGCGACGAGTCGGGCCACTGCCGCGATGTTGTCCCCGCCGGGCGGGATCAGCTTCGGTCCGACCCGCACCAGCGGGCGCGTGCCGAGCCGTGGATGATCTACGGGGTTGACACGGACGTTCGCTTGGCCGCGGCGGTCGAAATAGTCGGGGGTCGGCCGCACACGCCTGGTCAGGCCCGGCCCGCCGCCGGGCAGGTCGCATTCCGGGTCCGGCGCGGTCAGCTGGTCGTACGTGAGCGGCACATTCGGCTGGGGAGCTTCGGCCGCGACCCCGGCCCACTCCGATCCGGGGGCGGCGCAGACGTAGAAGCCAGGCAGGCACTCGCCTGAGTCGAGGGTGACGCGGCGACGCTCATCACAGCTCACCAGGGCGGGGGCGGCCGGGCCGTGTCCGGTGCGGAGACGGTCGAAATCCTCCCGGTCGAGCCAGCTGATACAAACGGAGTCGGCGGAAACGTCGAATCCGGCGAGCCGTGCGCCTGCCATCGGAAATGGGCCGATGTCGGCAGGGATGTCGATGTCGAGCAGGACGGGATGCCGGAGGCCTACCGGCGCCTGGTTCATGCGCAGTAATACATAGTTCAGCGGCAGCAGTTCCGGGCCGCCGGAATTCCAGGCGAACGTCCCCTGCGGCAGTTGTACCCGCCACTGGCCCAGCCGGCGGCCGGGCCGAGAAAGCAGCGGGATCTCCCGGCCATGATTGTCACGAAGAACGGCCCGCGGCGTGCTCATATCACGCCCATCGGGAAGGGTTGGAATTTGTTACAGTTTTCAGCAGTATGCCGTAGTTTATCTACGACATTTGCCCTATCGCATCACCGGCCGAGTTCTTCCAGCCGGCGTTGCGCCACGACCAGCCCGGCCCGTTTCAGCAGCCCGACAGCCCGTTCCCGCCGGGACTCGTCCGCCGCGAGCTCGGTGAACGACTCCGGCGTGGTGCCGAGCAGCGCCCGTAGATCGGGGACTCGGGCGAGCAGCCGGTCGATCAGTTCGCGCTGCGGGACCAGCCGCCACGGCGTGCCGTCCGGATCGGCCAGGCAGCCCCATCGCCCGACATAGATCGAACATGGACCGACATGCTCACCCGTCGCGGACCTGACCGCGAAGTCCGGCGTCAGCTCGACCCGGCGGTAGTTGGGCTCCGTCTCGTCCAACGCCGCCAGCTGCGTGTCGTCGAGCCACAACGCGAACAGCGTGTTCGTCTCGCCCGGAACCTCGACCGGAGCCGCAGGGACGTATCCGTGCCGATTGATATGCGCCGAGATCCCCGGCGCGATTCCGTCGACGCGGCATCGCACCATCGGGACGACGGTGGAGACGTCGCGGCTGCCGAACTTGCGGATCAGCTGCGCGGGTGAGGCGTTCGAGCCGACGGCGACCACAGGACGCCGCCCGGCCATCTCCACCACCGGGACTCCGCGCAGCATCTTGTCCACCGTCGGCTTGTCTGCGTCGGCACGCACGTCCCAGTCGCCGACGGGTCGGCCGGGGACGGGGTCGATCTCGAGAAAGCGGCGGTCGAGCAGCAGCCCCGAGGTTTCCGGTGCCGCGCCGGGATAGGTGAGCGGGAGCGTGGCGGGGGGCGGGTCGAGCAACCCGAGTGCCGCAAGACTCCGCGGATCGGACACGCCTCTCCCCTCGCCTCGGACGAGCTCAGCAACGAGGCAAGCAACGCTACTGCATTCGCGCCTGACGCCCTGGGGGCATCGGAAAACGCCTCCTGATCAGGATGCACCCGCGAGGGCCTCCATGACATCCGTCCGTCTCGGCAGAGCGCCGGCATGAGAGGCAGCGGCGCCAAGTGCCGCGGAGATCGCCGCGACTGAGCAGCGTTCGACGTCGTACGGCATATCGGGGGGCGCGGGTGCTCCTCAGCAGCCGATTCGCGTAGGGCTCCGCAGGCTCGACACGTCATACGTGCGCCTCATCGCGGAGCTTCCTACGACCCGATGGGTCCATCAATCCAAATTGTTGTATCGTCTCGGAGCATGGAACCAGGGACGGACCTTGCGCCGCCGCCGTTCGTGCGGATGGCGGCCGATCCCGTGCGCTGGCGGCTGCTGCACGAGCTGGCGCGCAGCGATCGGCGGGTGCGCGAGCTGGTGACGCTGGTCGGCCGGCCGCAGAACCTGGTCTCCTACCATCTGGGCCGGCTTCGGGCGGGCGGGCTGGTGACGGCGCGGCGCAGCAGCTTCGACGGCCGGGACAGCTACTACCGCCTCGATCTGGCGCGGTGTGCCCGGCTGCTCGACGAAGCCGGCGCGGCGCTGCATCCCGCGCTGCGGGCCGCTTTCGTCCCCCCGGCCGCGTCCGAGGCGCGAACCGCGAACCCGTGGACGGTGCTGTTCCTGTGCACCGGCAACAGCGCCAGGTCGCAGGCGGCCGAGGCACTCACCCGGGCGCGCTCGGGCGGCCGGGTACGGGGCTTCAGCGCCGGCAGCCACCCCAAGCCGCTGCACCCGCATGCGGTACGGGTGATGGCGGCTCGCGGGGTCGACCTGGAGGGCCACCGGCCCAAGCATCTCGGCGCGTACGCCAGTCAGCGGTTCGATTATGTGATCACTTTGTGCGACCGGGTCAGGGAGGTGTGCCCCGAATTCCCCGACGGCCCCACTCAGATTCACTGGAGCATGCCCGACCCGGCCGCCGCCGGCGGCTATCCGGCGTTCGAGCTGATGGCGGCCGAGCTCGAGAGCCGCATCGGGTTCTGGCTGGCCGCGCTCGGCGCGCCATCAGCCGGTGGCCCACCCGTACCCGCATCGATTCAGGAGGTCCGATGACCAACCCGCGCGATCCCCAAGCACCCAGCCCGGAGGACATGGTCAACGTCCGGTACATGGTCGACGACGTGGCCGCGGCCATCGACTTCTACACCGGCCACCTCGGGTTCACGCTGCGCATGAGCGCCGCGCCGGCGTTCGCCGACGTCGTCCGCGGCAACCTGCGGTTGCTGCTGGCCGGGCCGAAGAGCTCGGCTGGCCGGCCGATGCCCGACGGGCGCACGCCTGAGCCCGGCGGCTGGAACCGCATCCACCTCATCGTCCCCGACATCGAGTCCGAGGTCGACCGGCTGCGCGCCGAGGGCGTACCGTTCCGCAACGACATCGTCAGCGGCCCCGGCGGCAAGCAGATCCTGGTCGAAGACCCCGCCGGCAACGTGGTCGAGCTGTTCCAACCCGCCGCCGGCGCTCCCCGCGCCCGGTGACGACCGCCGCGGCGCGGATCCTCCGCCGCTACTGGGGCTTTGCGAGCCACTCGTCGAATGTGGTCGGCGCGATGCGGGCGTCCGCACCGGGCAGGAGTACGTCGCCGGCCATGTCGGGGCCCAGCACCGATGACCACGTCGGCACGAGCTTGACCGCATGCCCGCGCGCCTCGTTGGTGCGCCGGGCCATGTCCACCAGGTCCTGCGGGTCGGGCCCGGCGACATCGCGGTAACGCCCCTGCGGGGTGCCCGTAGCGATCTCGGCGAGGATGCCGGCCACGTCCGCGGGCGCGATCGGCTGGACGAGTAGCGGCGGGATCGTGGCGACGCCGTCCCGCTGGGTCCAGTTCGTCACGGTGACGGCGAAGTCGTGGAACTGCGTGAAGGGAACGATCGTCCATGGCACCGGGCCCTCGGCCACGAGACGTTCCTGCTCGCGCTTGCCGGCGTAGTGTGCGTTGCCTTCGATTCGATGGACGCCGACGATCGAGAGCAGCACGTGGTGACGGACACCGGTCCGTTGCTCGGCGGCGAGCAGGTTCCGCGTGGTGGTTCCGAAATACGCCACCGCGTCGTCCCGGTCGGCCGAGTTGTAGCTCGTGGCGTCCACGACGGCGTCGACGCCGGTCAGCGCGGCGTCGAGCCCGTTGCCGGCGGTCAGGTCCACGCCGAGGGAGCGGCTGATGCGCACGACTTCGTGCCCGGCCTGTTCCAGGGCGTCGACGGTGCGGGCCCCGATGTTCCCCGTCGCTCCGGCCACGGCGATTCGCATGCTCTGCATAGTGGTTTCTCCCCTGCTTGTACTACCACTGATCTTGCCCACGCCGCCGGCGTCCGCGTGGGTGGGCCCGGAGGAGCCGATGCTCGGGTGGCAGTGGAGACGTGGCGATGAGTCGCCAGCGTGTCGCGGGTCCCTGGGGACTGACCGGTCGAGGCAATGCGGGACTAGGGGTATATCACCCCCGTAGACTCGGAAGGGTGATCTTCAAGTCGGTAGGGGAGGGGCGTCCGTACCCCGAGCACGGGCTCGAGTCACGAGACTGGGCGAAGATTCCGCCGCGCCAGCTCCGCCTCGATCAGCTGATCACCACCAAGCGCGAGCTGGACCTGCACTCGCTGCTCGCCAAAGACTCGACGTTTTACGGCGACCTGTTCCCGCACGTCGTGCACTGGCGCGGGGAGTTCTACCTGGAGGACGGCCTGCACCGGGCGCTGCGGGCGGCGCTGCACCAGCGGCTGGTCCTGCACGCCCGCGTGCTCGACCTCGACGCCCAGTGACCGGCCGTACGGCCCAGGCGCGCCGCGACCGCTCATCGGCTGGTGCCTGGGCCGGCTGAGCCGCGGTGCGTACCGGCCGCGTCAGCAGGCGGGGTTCGTCATCGTGGCCAGGCCGAGCCGCCACGGCAGCTGGGAGTATTCGCCGCTGGCCGACGGGTCCTCGCCCTGGTAGAGGTACTGCAGGTGACACGGGTCGATGGTGAGCGTCTGGTCGATGCCGGTGCGGATCATCTCGCCGTGGCTGAAGTCTGCCGTCCAGGCGTTCCCGTCGGGGAAGGTCACGTTGTTGGACCTGAGGAACGGGTTGGCCTCGGTGTCGGCCAACGGGGTCCAGTCGCCGTCGAGGCCGTTGGCCGTCCACGACCGGAACCACCGCCTGCCGTCGGTGCCGATGGCCTCGATGAGCAGGAGGTAGGTGTTGGTGCCCTTGATCCGGTAGACGTTCGAGGCCTCGAACGCGTTGAACCTGTTCGGGTCGGACACCACGATCACGGTCTTGCTGAAGCCGTTCGGGAAGTCGCGGACCGTGGTCTGCGCCCGGTACAGGTGCCCGTTGTCGTCGGAGGAGAAGAGGTAGCAGTTGACCTTGTCGCAGACGACCCAGAAGTCGATCCAGAAGCCATCGCCGATGTTGTCGGCGACGATCTGCGGCATGGTTTCCTGGAAGTTCTTCGTCGCCGACCATGTCTCGGGCCGGGTGGGATCTTTTGTGGTCGAGAACGACGGCAGCCCGGTCTCGTAGACGAGATACCACTTCTTTTGCGGCGCGAAGTAGAACAGCTCGGGCGCCGCCCGGAAGCCGGTGCCGATGCCCGGGTTCTGGTCGAGGAAGGACTGCGGCGCGGCCGCGGCCTGTGACCAGTCGGAGAAGCTGAGGTAGGCCATGCTCCAGTTGCCCGACGTGTTCGCGGTCGTCGCGTACACCAGCCAGCGGTTCCGGTAGCGCACCACCGACGGGTCCTTGATCGACACGATCGGGTGGGCGGCGTCCGCCTTGGGGCTGACCAGGACACCGCTCGACGTCCACTGGAAGCTGGACGGCAGCTTCGCGGCGCCCGCCGCCGTACCTCCGCCGCCCGCTGACGCGCCCGGGGTGGCCGACACGATGAGGGCCGAGCCGAGGGCGACGGCGCACAGCGCGGCGCCGCCGCGCCGCAGGAGTGGCCGGAGGATGGTGCGTGCGGAGCGGTACCGGAATGACCTCATCGTGCGCGCCTCCTGCGACTCGCCCCGCGGGCACCTGGATGAAAGCGTCCTTACCATAAGCCGAGCCGGCGGCCGCCCCGCAAGACGCCTCCCGGGCGCCGCCGCGCCCGGCGCGGCTTTCTCTAGGTCGGAGCCGGGTATCGCTCCGGATACTTCTTCGATCTCCCGTGACTTTCAGCCGGTTTCTTTCACGGCACCCGACCACCCGGCTGGTCCGCGGGGCGCCGCGCTAGCCGTCGCGGCCGCGCAGCAGGCCGAGCCGGTACGGCCGGAGCTCGCCGCGCATGTGGCCGCCGGCGGTGACCGGCTCGTCCGCGACGATCCGCCGCGCCTCGTCCTCGCCGCCGGCCTCGAAGATCGCGATGCCGGTGTTGACGCGGCCCAGGCACGGGCCGGCCGCGATCAGCGCGCCGGTGGCCAGCAACTCGCGGAGCCAGACCGCGTGCGCGTCGAAGGCCGCGCGCTCGGCCTCGCTCATGGTCGGGATGAAGTCGTCGCGCGGCGGGTGCATGAAGAAGATCCATTCGCTCACCCGCCCGATCCTGCCACCCAGGTACGACACTCCTCCTTGGCGCCAGGACCATGGTGATGCCGCGGCGGCCTTGTTATGGCACCAATATGGTGCCATAGTAGTGCCATGGACCTCACGCCGTACGTCGAAGACCTCAGGGAGAAGTTCGCGGTCGCCGCCGAGACGGGCGGCGAGGACGCCCGGGCCCTGGCCGAGCGCCTCATGGTGCCGCTTGAGTCGGCCGTCCGGCTCGCCCTGCTCGACGTGCTGTCCGGCGCGATGGACGAGGTCACCCGCGATCTGGCGCCCGGCTCCGTGGAGGTACGGCTGCGCGGCCTCGAGCCCGCCTTCGTCGTCACACCGCCGCCGGGCGGAGGATCGCGCCAATCCGATGCCACCATGGCACCACCGCCGCCGGGGCCGCAACAGGCCGAGGCGGACGACACGACCACGGCGAGGATCAACCTTCGCCTGCCCGGCCATCTCAAGGCCCGTGCCGAGGAGGCCGCGAGCCGGGCCGGCGTCTCCCTCAACACCTGGCTCGTCCGGGCCGTCGGCGCCGCCCTGGAGCCGGGTGACCGTGGCGGTCGCCACCGCGACCGCGACACGTGGGGTGGCCAGCGCTACACCGGCTGGGTGCGCTGACCCCCCGCCGACCTCACCCGCCGACCTCACCCGCCGACCTCCAACCGAACCACCGCAGTCCCATCACCGGCTTCGACATCACGGGGAACAGCCATGCCCACCTTCACGACTCCACAACCGATCAGCCTCAACGTCAACATCGGCATCGGGGCGGTGCACATCACCGCGGCCGACCGCGACGACACCGTCGTCGAGGTGCTGCCGGCCGACGCGTCCCGCGACGCCGACCTCCGCGCGGCCGAGCAGACCCGCGTGCGGTTCGCCGGCGGCACGCTGCGGATCAGGGGCCCCAGGTCCCGCGGCATGTTCGGCCACGGCCCGTCCATCGACGTACGCGTCGAGCTGCCGGCCGGCTCGCTCGTCGACGGCGTCGCGGCGATGGGCGAGCTGCGCTGCGAGGGCCGGCTCGGCGCCTGCCGGCTCAAGACCGCCTACGGCGACATCACGCTCGACCGGTCGGCCGCCGCCTTCCTCGACACGGCGTACGGCGACGTCAACGTCCACCATGTCGACGGCGACACCATGGTCACCTCGGGCTCCGGTGACATCCGCATCACCGCGGTCGAGGGCAAGGCGATGATCAAGAACTCCAACGGCGCCACCTGGATCGGCGACGCCGCCGGCGGCCTCGACGTCAACTCGGCCAACGGCGACATCACCATCGACCGGGCCCGCGCCGCGGTCAACGCCAGGACCGCGTACGGCAGCATCAGGATCGGCGAGATGGTCAGGGGCGAGCTCGTCGCCGACACCGCCCACGGCACGCTCGAGGTCGGCATCCCCGAAGGCACCGCCGCCTGGGTGGACGTGAGCTCCGTGTGGGGCACCGTCCGCAACGACCTGACCGCCGCCGCCGGCCCCACCGACTCCGACGCCGAGACCGTGCAGGTCAGGGCCCGTACCGGCTACGGCGACATCGTCATCCGCCGGCCGGCCGGCGCCCGCGCGGAAGGGGCGTCATGAACGCCGCGCTGCCGCCGCCGGCGCCGCTGCTGCCCGTACGCCGGCTACGCCGCGCCGGACGCCTGCTCACCGCCGACGCCGCCGACGCCGGCGAGGCTGTCGGGGTGGCCGGCGTGCCGGCCGGCGGGGGCCGCGTGCTCGTGCCCGCCGCCGGTCCCGCCGCCGGTCGAGGTGCCGGGAGTGGGGTTTTGCGACAGCGCGACCCCGAGCGCGATCGTGGCCGCCATGACGACGACTTCGGCCGCGGCGAGGCGCAGGAACGCGCGGGCGGCGCCGGTACGGCCGGCGGCGAGGGCCGGCACGGTCCGGCGGCGGTGCCGCCAGCCGAAGTAGCCGAGGGCGCCCAGCGCCGCGACCTTGCACAGCACGAGCGCGCCGTACCGTGAGCTCCACAGCTCCGCCGGCGAGCCGGCGAGGACGAGCCCGGCGGTGAGGCCGGACGCGCCGACCGCGACGTAACAGATCAACGCGAGCGTGCTGAACCGCGGCACCGCGACGGCGAGCACGTCGGGATCGGCGCGGACGTGGACGAGCATCCCGGCGAGCCCGCCCACCCAGAGGCTCACCGCGATCACGTGCACGGTGACGACGTACGGCGTGATCGGGCTGTGCGTCGCGTGGCCCTGCGTGCTGAGCGGCAGCAGGTTGTAGCCGCTGAGCACGAGCAGCCCGATGGCGCCCTGGGTGGTCTGCGCCATCCCGGCGCCCGCGGCGATCAGCAGGGACAGCAGCGCGCCGAACAGGTAGGGGATCGCCTCGGGGAACGACGCCGTCGCGCCAGGACCGCCGAGGAGCTGCGAGAAGGGCAGCTTGGTGACCGGCAGCGCGATGTCGTCCGACCACGTCAGAGCCAGCAGCGCGGCCGTGCCCGCCCCCCAGCCCACCGCCAGCCAGGAGGCCGTACGCAGGCAGCGCAGCGCCGTGTCGGTCAGCTCACCGTCGGTACGGGGGAGCAGGACGCTGGTGATGAGCATCCCCACCGTGCCGACCGCGCAGCCCTGCACGGCGAGCCTGACCACCGGCAGGCTCCACTCGGTGAACGGGCCGGCGCTGGCGAGCGCGAGGATCTGGTCGGCCGGCCAGCCGCCGCCCAGCCACAGCCCGAACAGCAGCGCCGCGACCCCGGCGTCGGCGATCACGATCGCGTACGCCAGCGCCCGCCGCTGGCCGGCGGAGCGTCCACCGAGCCGGACGCCCGCCGCCGAGGTCATCGTGCCTCCACGGCGGTGACCGCGCGGGCCTGCCGGCGCGCGTCCTGGGCGGTGCGGATGTCGCGGGCGTGCGGGCGGCGTACGCCGGCCGGCAGCGGCCGTCTCGTGAAGGTGTGCACCCGGCCGCCCCTTTCCGTCCGGACCCACGGCCCCGCACGGGGCGCTCGGCACATGGCCGTACGCCGCGCGTCATCGGTGCCGGCGACCGCGGCGGCGAGCCGAAGCGCGGCCGGTCGTGCCCGAATCCCTGTCGAATGTACAGAACCGGTGCCCCCGCGGATAGCCGCTTTCGTGCGCATACACCGCCCTTAATGGATTCCCGCGTGGTGGCAATGCGTGGCTATCGCTGGCCGGGCCGGTCACCCGGTGCGACAATCGCGGGCGATGTCCCCCCGCACCGTCCACCCGGTCGCCGCCCCCGGCGGGGCGGCCCGCCGTCCGGTGCCTCGGCCCGCCGCTCCGCGACCGCCGGCCAGGGCGGCCCGCGCGGCCATGTTCACGACGGTGTGCACGTCGCTGGCGGTGGCCGGCCATGTGGCGGCCGGCCGGGAGACGGTGGCGCCACGCGCCGTCGTGGTCGGCCTCGTCGCCCTCTACCTGGTGGCATGGGTGCTGGGCGGCACTGAACGGTCGCTGGGAACGATCCTGGGCGGGCTGCTCGGCGGGCAGTTCATGCTCCACGCGCTGTTCGCCGCCGCGGCGGCGCCGACGGTCATGATGGCGGGGGAGCATTCCATGCCGGCCGACCCTGGCATGGCGGGCGGCGCGATCGCCGCCGCGTCCTCAGGGGATGCCCTGGTCGGCGGCTGGACGATGACGCTCGCGCACGTCGCCGCCGCGCTGGCGGCGGCGTGGTGGCTGCGTAGAGGTGAACGCGCGGCCTGGACGCTGGCCAGGCGCACGGCCGCCCTGGCCGCCTACCCGTTGCGGGCGTTGCGTGCGCTCGTCGCGCTGCTCGAGACGGTGTCCCCGCACGCCCGGGTCGCGGAGGCGGGCGCGTACGGCTCGCCGCGCCTGATCGGACCCACGGGCGTCATGCTGCGGGGTTCGGTCACCCGTAGAGGCCCTCCGTTCGGTTCGACGATCACCCATCGCTGAGCCGCCCGCGCGTTTCGGCGCGGGCGCGGTCCGGCGAAGGCCGTCATCTCGAACCCGCCAGGCCATTCCTGAACTTCTGAACGGAGAGCTCATTCACCATGTCCACATCCGCCATGCCCTCGCCCGTCATGTCCTCGTACTTCACGGCCCCGTCCGTCAGGTCCCGGCTCGTCAGGGCCGGCGCGGTCGGCGCGGCCGCCGCGCTCGCGGTGCTGGCCGTCGCCGGCCCCGCGTCGGCGCACGTGAGCGCCAACCCCGAGACCGCCGAGCAGGGCTCGTTCACCAAGGTGTCCTTCCGCGTCCCCAACGAGGAGGACAAGGCCATCACCACCAAGGTGGAGATCGATCTGCCGCTCGACCACCCGGTCGCCGAGGTGTCGCCGCGGTCCCTGCCCGGCTGGACGGTAGCGATCGTCAAGTCCAAGCTGCCGAAGCCGATCAAGGGCGACGACATCACGGTCACCAAGGCCGTCTCGAAGATCACCTGGAGCGGGGGAGAGATCAAGCCCGGCGAGTTCCAGGAGTTCGACGTCTCCATGGGCCCGCTGCCCAGCGACACCGACACCCTGATGTTCAAGGCGGTCCAGACGTACGCCGGCGGGATGGTCGTGCACTGGGACCAGCCGACCCCGCCCGGCGGCGAGGAGCCGGAGCACCCCGCTCCCACTATCCACCTGACCAAGGCGACCGGGTCCGACGGCCACGGCGGGTCCGCCGCCGGCAGCGGCGCGACCGGCGCGACCGGCTCGGGCGCGCAGCCGGTCGCGGGGCGGCTCGCCGCGTCGACCTCCGGCAACTCCGACGACGGCACGGCGCGGCTGCTTGGGGCGCTCGGCCTCGCGACCGGCGTCATCGGCATCGTCGTCGCGGCCATCGCGCTGACCCGCAAGCGCCCCTCGCCGTCCTGACCGTACAGCGGCGTGGAGAATGGCGAGACAGAGGACTGTTCGGACAATCACCTGAGATCTCCTGCAAAGGACCGGCCATGGAACCAGCCGCCCGGACGCGCGCGGTCGCCGCGACCCTCGTGACGGCCCTGCTGTCGGTGGTGACGGCCGTGCTGATCGGCGTCGTCGCCGCCGGCCCGGCGTCCGCACACACCTCGCTCAAGAGCGCGTCCCCCGCGGACGGGGCGACGGTGCGCCCGCCGGACCGGATCGTGCTTACCTACGACGATCCGGTCAGGTTCACCCAGGTGCTCGTCACCGACGGAACCGGCCGGCAGTACCAATCGGGCAGCCCCGTCAACGTCGACAACACCGTCACCGAGAGCCTCGCGTCGGCCCTGCCGAACGGCCGCTACACCGTGGCCTGGCGGGTCGTCTCCCTCGACGGCCATCCCGTCGAGGGCACGTACCAGTTCACGGTGGCGGGCAGCACCGCGGCCACGCCGAGCGCCGCTCCCGCCGCATCGGGCGGCCAGCCGGCCGCCACCACGAAGTCGTCCGGCACGAGCGTGGTGTGGATCGTGGTGATCGTCGCACTGATCGCAGCGGCCGCCGTCGGCGCGATGCTGCTGCTGCGGCAGTCCGCGTCCGACCCCGAAGGTGGCGCGGACGGCGACGGCGGGGGTGGCGCGGACGGCGACGGCGGAGGCGACCGTGGCCCCGATGCGGCCGGGACCGGTGCCGGCACCGGCGCGGACAGCGAGGCCGGCGCCGGCCATTAGGTACGACCGGCGGCCACTGCGGTGATCGCCGCGACGGGCGCGGCCTCGGCCGCGCCCGTCAGGCCACTTCGGGGATGATCTCCTCGGCGAACCGCTCCATGTGCTCGGCCTCGTCGAACAGCGGATGCAGCAGGATCCGCTCGGCGCCGGCCGCGGCCACCTGGCGCAGGTCGCGTACGCAGTCGGCGGGCGTACCCGCCACGGCGACCGGCTCAAGGCGCCGCCCGAAGTCGCCGTAGAGACCGACCAGCCCGGCCGCCATGCGCTCGCGGGCGCGGCGGGCGTCGTCGTCCACGGTGATGTAGACGCGCTTGGCGATGCGGAAGCCGCCGGGGTCGCGGCCCTGCTCGGCGAGCTCGCGCCGGACCGTCGTCACCTGCTCGGCGAAGTCGGCGGTCGTGGTCGAGCCGGCGCCGATGAACCCGTCGCCGTGCCGTACGGCGCGGCGCAGCGCGGCCGGCGCGCTGCCGCCGAACCAGACGGGCGGATGCGGCTTCTGGAACGGCTTGGGCTCCATCATCGCGCCGTCGAGCTGCCAGAACCGTCCGTCGAAGGTGACCTTCGGCTCGGTCCACAGCGCCTTCATCAGCGCAAGACCCTCGGTGAACCTGGCGACGAGACCGTCGTCGGGATCCACGCCGAACGCGGCGAACATCCTGGCCCGCCCGCCGGTGCCGATGCCCACCTCGAGGCGGCCCCGGCTGAGCTGGTCGAGCGAGCTCAGGCTCTTGGCCAGGTGCACCGGGTTGTGCAGCGGCGTCACCAGCACCGCGCAGCCCAGGCGCAACCGGTCCGTACACGCGGCCGCGTACGTCATCGTCTCGATCGGGCTCAGCACGGACGCCGGGCCGACGACCTGCTCGACCGTCCACGCGCTCTCGAAGCCGAGCTCGTCGGCCCTGGCCAGATATCCGCGCAGCGCGGCCGGGTCGAACGCGCCGTCCTCGACCAGCTGCGGAAGACAGATCGCCCACTGCACGTCTCGACCCTACAGCGCGGCCGGCGCACCACCTCGCCTGACCCGGATCGCGTTGGTCCAGTAGTACGCGACGAGGTTCTCGGACAGGGCCGCGGTGAGCTCGTGCAACGCGGTCGCCGGCGGTCGCCACTCGTCCCGGATGATCGCCAATGCGTCGAGCACGGCGACGCGGGGGTGCCAGTAGCACCGGGTCAGCTCAGCATGCCGCCAGTGGACGCCGCAGTCGCCGGACTCCTCAATGATCCAGGGCATGGGTCTTGGCGTGGCGAGGCTTGGGGTGGAACATTTCGAACGCGGCGATGGCAGCGTCGAGCGCCTCGGGAGTGGCGGCGGTGAGCATGCCGTCCGGGGTGCGCACCCAGGAGGCCAGCGCCCAGTACTGCCGCGTATGCCGGCCGAACCACACCACCCACCACGGGCGGCGCTGGTATTCCATGCGCCGAGCTATTTCGTGCGGACCGAGCATCATGGCGTTCGTGAAATCGCGCGCGGTGCGGCGATGTCGCGCCGGCCCACGGGGTCGGCGCCGCGGCGATTCGGGGGTCCGGCTGGACGGACGACCGTTGCCCGCGTGGCATTGCGTATGGCGTAGTCCCTTTCGGGAATCGGGCTGAGTGATACGCCGCGCACGCGGGGCATGTGCGAATAACTCGGAACGATCCTTTGGCGCAGGTAGCCCGGGGCTTCGGGCCCGTGATCGAGCGAATTCTTCGCACGATTTCGCTGGTTACTCATAGCCGCCTTCCGCAAAGCCGTGGACAAAGCAGGTCCGCTGGGAAAAGCACCGATGTGCCGCTCTACTTCGTCCAGTACTCGATGCCGGTGGGTTGTCTGGCGAGCTCCGCGGCCAGATCGTCCGGGCCGTCGGCGATGACCGTGGCGTCCGGGTGGACCCGCCCGCTGAGCAGGCGTTCGGCGGGGATCCGGTGGCGGAACCTGGCGCACCAGTACTGGCCCCGCCGGGACAGGAAGATGTGCCAATCGGGCCAATCCGCCGCAAGCGCCGCGAGCCGCTCGCTGTCGCTCATCTTTCACCTCACTACCGTCCGTGAATTCCCGCTACAGACTGCCGCCGCGGCGCTACTCTCTGGAAGAGACCGCGGCCCCTCCACCGCCGCGTCAGCGGCGAATTTTGTTCACCCAGAGGATGTGAAGAAACAGATGGCCCCGAGACGCAAGACCGTGCAGGAGCTGTGGGGGAATGAGCTGGCTCACGCGCTCGACGCGGCGGGCATGAAGGGCCGCGAGTTGGCCGAGGCGCTGCACGTGGTACCGTCCACGGTGAGCCAATGGCTCAATGGCAAGCGCAAGCCGCACCGCAAAGACGTCGAGCGCATCGAAGAATTGCTCGGTACGAACGGATACCTGGCGCGCTATCTGCGGGAGTGGCTGCCGCGCGAGATCGCCCACGAATGGCTCGACAAATGGATCGAGATCGAGGCGCGGGCGACCCAGTTGCTGTCATTTCAGCCGTCCCTGGTGCCCGGGCTGCTGCAGAGCGAGCGCTACGCGCAGGCCGTACTATCGAACGAGGAAGAGGTCGCCGCACGACTGGACCGGCAGAAGATCCTTGACGACGACAACCCGCCCATCTTCGTGGCGCTCCTGGACGAGAGCGTGCTGCACCGCAAGGTCGGCGACGCCGCAGTCATGCACGAGCAGCTCACGCACCTGGCGGAGATGGCGGACCGCGGCAATGTGCGCATCCACATTCTCCCGCTGTCGGCCGACGCGTGCGCCAAGATCAACGGGCCGTTCGTCATCGCGAGCTTCGACGGCACCGAGGTCGCCTATCTCGACAACGCGATCACCGGCGAGGTCGCCGAGGGCAAGGCCGAGATAGGCCGGATCCGCGGCATGTGGGAGCTGCTGCGATCGGACGCCCTCCCCAGAGACGAGTCCACCAAGCTCATCAAGAAAGTGGCCGAGGAATGGAAGACCAAGACCTGACCTGGCGCAAGTCCACCAGGAGCTCGAACGGCGGGGCGACCTGCGTCGAGCTCGCCGGCGCCGCGCGGCACGTCGCCGTCCGGGACAGCAAGGACAAGGCCGGCCCGCGCATCGAGATCAGCCGGAGCGCCTTCCGCCGGCTCGTGACCGACGTGAAGCAAGGCCGCTACACCCTTTGACCAGACCGCCGACGCGACCCCGGCTCATCCCCCCGAGCCGGG
>DASUWU010000060.1:0-13548 GCA_036378315.1 Streptosporangiaceae bacterium
CGGCGGGTCGCCCGGCATCGGGCTCGGCCCCGGCACCGTGCCGGCCGGCAGGTCGCGGTCGCCGCCCCGCAGGATGTAGGGCCCCACCAGACCCGTGTGCACATCCAGCCGCGTCATCCCCAGCACGTGGTCGTGGTACATCAGCATGGTGGCGGGCTGGTCGTTGGGGTAGACCGACGTCGAGCTTCCCGGCGCCCACCGCACGCCCCAGCGATCCAGCGCCTCCTGCCTGAACGGCTCATAGTCCGTGCCGGTGGTCGCGAACCCCCGCGGGATGTTCCTCGCCAGCGGCATCCACCACGTCTCCGGCAGGCCGTCGCTTTCCTCGAAGTCGTGCGTTCCGTGCAGGTGCACGACCATCGGCTGCGGGCCGCGGTAGGGCGGCGGGGTGCTGGTGAACGTGGGCGTGGAGTCCCTGCCGTTGATTCCGCCGGGCGGGTTGGCCCAGTGGATGGTGGGATCGACGGTCAGCAGGTGGGGCAGGAAGTTGCCGCGGGAGTCGACCAACTGGTTGATCCACGTGACCCGGGTCTGCTTGTCGACCTGGTTTTCGATGGTGAAGCCCGGAGAGTGGAACGTGGCGTTGTTGCCGGGGACTCCGTACCCATTGACGAGCGTCTTCGGGAACCCGGCCGGCAGTACCTGCTGGGCGATCCTGCGCTCCGCCACCTGGAACTCGAGGCGGTCGGACAGTACCCGCGTCGGCGGCATGGCCGGGATGACGAACAGCGGGGTCACGTACTTGGGAATGGAGCTGGGGTCGATGGTCGCGGCGTCGGCCCGCCGGCTCTTCAGCAGCAGCCTGGGGCCGCCGATCGCCGCGGCGGCGCCGGCGACGACACCGCCCTTGAGTACTTGTCTACGGGTAGACATGGTGGTCCCGAACCTCCTGTTGGCTGGGGGATGCGATCCACTGCGAAACAAGCCCCCCGGTTCGATCAATTGACGGATCCGAGAGCGGACGGACCGGGGGACGACTCACACCTCCTATCGCTCGGCCCGGGGATATTTCGGGCAGGGGAAATCGCGGCCACCGGGTTGCCGTGAAAACAGCGAAACGGCGTTTTCACCGCGACCCCGCGACCCCCATGTACCTACCTATGGATGACAGCGGGATCCTCGCCGAGGCGAGAGACGATCAGGTCAGCGAGCAGGACAAACGCATCACCTCGGCGTCGGGTGTGGCAACATGATGAAATATTTGACAAGTGATACTGTGTTGATGTCAGTAAACGGGCCGGAGGCCGGAGACGAGCCGACCCAAGGGCGTCCCGGCCCCCGGCTTCCTCGCTCCCAGCTGCCCCGCTGCGAGCGCGATGCCCACGCGACCACCGCACGTTGACGAGCGCTGCCGGCGCGCGTCCCGATGGCGGGATAACGTGGAACTGAGGCAACCGGACTCCGCGTCGGCGGAACCCGACTCATGAATGAATAATGTTGGGCTACGGTGGCGGCATCGCTGACAACCGTCCTTTGCACGGAGCAAATATTGCTTGGGGACATGGTGTCGTCCAGGCCACCCGCAATCAATAGCGGGGGGCAGACGGAAACCCCTTAAGGGTCCCGATTTCCGGCGCACCACTACGCATCGCGACAATGGAACGGGACAACCACGCCGGACGACGGTTACCGATCACGCCGGCGATCAATCCATGGCCGGCGAAGCCGCCGGCGCCGCTCGTACGCACGCTCCGGGATCGGCCCGCGTCGTGATGATTCGTCGAACCGTCGGCGGGCAGAAGACGGCCAAAGGGGAGATCTTCCGTACGCAGGGGGTGGAGCGGACGGTGCACGAGTCGGCGCTCTGCGACGCGATCGTCGAGGCGGCGCTGCGCCGCGCGGCCGGCCGTCAGGTGGTCGGGGTGCGGGTCCGCATCGCCGGCCATCCCGTCAATCACCGCGTCATCGACGAGGACTTCCGGCTGGCCGCGGCCGGCACGCGGGCGGCCGACGCCGCCATCGACCTGGTCGTCGAGCCGCTGGCATCACGCTGCCGCGCCTGCGGGTTCGTGACGCCCGCCACGGACGCACTGGCCATGGTCGCCTGCACGTGGTGCGAAAGCCTCGACATCGAGGCGGTCGGCGACGACCGGCCCGTCCTCGAGTCGGTCACCTTCCGGCATCAGGACACCTCGCGATAAGGGCTTCCGCCGGTGCCTGGTCGAACAGGCGAGCCGCCGCGGCCGTGAGGCGGCGCCGCCGCGCCGGTTCGGCCACGGCGTCGAGCGCGTCGAGGAGGTCGGCCGGCGTGTGCGCGGCGATGGCGATGCCCGCTTCGGCCATGTGGCGGGTTCCGTCGCGGCCGTGGCCGGGGATCGGCCGGTGGGTGATGACCGGCAGGCCGGCCGCGAACGCCTCACGGCAGGTGAGTCCGGCCGCGTTGTCGACGAGCGCGTGCGCTGCCGCCATGAGGTCGGGGAGGTCGGTCCGCCAGCCGAGCGCGACGCCGATGCGCGCCGCGGCCAGCCGGGCCCGCAGTCCGTGGTTGTGCCCGCACAGGATCACCGGTACGTAACGCCCGTCGATGACGCGGGCGGTCTCCTCGACCCGTCCCACACCCCAGGAGCCGGCGGTGACCAGAACCATCGGCCGCCGGTCCGCCAGTCCGATGCCGGCCCGTGCGCGCTGAGGGTCGCCCGGGCGGCGGCCGAATCGTGGGGACACCAAGGGCGCGTGGGCGTGCGCCGGGCGGCCGGTCGCCGCGGCCACGGTCGCCGCGGTCCGCCGGTCGGGGCACAGGTAGTCGTCGTTGCCGGGGTGCAGCCACATCCGGTGGGCGGCGAAGTCGGTGATCAAGACCGTGCTGTGCGCGGTCAGTTCGCCGCGGATCCGCAGGTCGCCGGCCATCTGGGCGGCCAGGTGGAAGGTGGAGACGACATGGGTGTGGCCGCCGCCGCTGACCAGGCGGCGCAGCCGGCCGCGGGCGAGGGTTACCAGGGGCTGGGCGTCCGGGGCTCGCGCCGAGCACATGAAGGTGTCGTAGACCAGCCCGTACAGCCAGGGGGTGTGCCGCATCGCCGCCATGTACCAGCCCCGCAGCGCGCGTCCCAGCCGCAGCGGAAGCAGGTCGAGGACGTCGACCTTGGCGACGTCGGCCCCGGCGGCCGCCATCCGCCGGGCCAGCTCCGCGGCCGCCGCGTCGTGGCCGGCGCCCATGCCGGCGCTCAGGATGAGCGGCCGGGCCTGGCTTCTGGGCCGTACCGCCGTGCGGGCCGGCCCGCCGCGGCGGGAGTGGGGGTGGCGATGGTGGGGGTACGGTGTCCGTCCCGAGTGGTCGGAAATCATCTGGCCGTCCCCCCGATAAGTGCGATCGAGCACCGGCCGGCGGCGAATTCCCCGCCGTACGACGCCCCCGCATTTGTGCCGTTACCCAGCAGCACCTAACCGATCTCGATGCCGACAAACACGGATCCGTAGCGGCTCGCCACAAAGGCCCGACAAAGCAAGATCCCGGTGTGACCAGGGCCAGGAATGCCCAAAGCCCGGGGTAATTCGACAAAACCGGGGAATCTGCGATGCGGTGGTGTAGTCCGGCGCCGCAGCGGGCGTCCTGAGCAAGGCGGTGATCGATGGGTGGTGTTCATCATCGCGGTCGCGGCGGCGGGATGCCTTGGTGCGGGCTTCGCGATGCAGCAGCACGCGGCCTACCGGGAGCCGCTGCAGAAGATGCTCCGCCTGGGGCTGCTCATCGATCTCGTCCGTAGGCCGGTCTGGCTCGCCGGCGTCGGGGCGATGGTGTGCGGGCAGGTCCTGGGCGCGGTGGCGCTTGACACGGCCGATGTCTCGCTGGTGGAGCCCATCCTGGCGACCAATCTGATCTTCGCGCTGGTCACCGCGCATCTGATGTACCGCGAGCCGGTGGCGCGGACGCAGTGGTGGGGAGCGGTACTGGTCAGCGGCGGCGTCGCGCTGTACCTCGCGCTGGGCCAGCCGCACGGCGGCCGGCCGGCGGGGCCGGAGTCGCCGCGCTGGACCGCGGCGGCCGGGGTGTTGCTGCTCGCGGCGGTGCTGGTGCTGGTCGGCCGCCGGCGCTCGTTGCGGGGCAAGGCGCTCCTGCTGGGTCTGGCGGCGGGCGTGCTGTACGGGCTGCAGGACGTCTTGACCCGCGGCTCGCTGACGCGGCTGGACCACGGGGTCGGCGGCGTGGTGGCCAGCTGGCAGCCGTACGTGCTGGTGGCGGTGGCCGTCATCGGGCTGCTGCTGATGCAGAGCGCGTTCGACGCCGCGCCGCTGCGGGTGTCGCTGCCCGCCGTCACCGCCGCCGAGCCGCTCAGCGGCATCGCGCTCGGCGTCGGCGTGTTCCTCGAACGCCTCAGGGACAGCCCGCAGACCCTGGTGGCCGAGGTGCTTGGCCTGGTCGTCCTGGTGGTGGGCATCGTGCTGCTCAGCCGCTCCCCGTTCCTGGCGAAGTCCGAACGCCAGGGCCCGGCCACGCGCAGCGAGCGGGAGAACGCGTGATCGCGATCTTCCTGGCCCTGGGCGCGGCCGCCAGCAACGCCGTGGCCTCCGTACTCCAGCGCCGGGCGGCCCGCGAGCTGCCGGCGAAAGAGGCGTTCCGGCCCGCGCTGGTCCGCGACCTGCTGCGCCGGCCGATCTGGTTCGGCGGCATAGCGGCGCTGATCGCGGGTTTCCTGTTCCAGGCCGCGGCGCTCTCGAAGGGCGGCCTGGCTCTGGTGCAACCGCTCCTCACCGCCGAGCTGCCGATCACCATGATCTTGGTCGCCCGGTTCTCCCGGACCAGGCTTGGGCCCGGCGGCTGGGGCGCCGTCGCCGCGGTCACGGCCGGCCTGGCACTGCTGCTGTCCACCGCCGCGCCGTCCATGGACACCCGCACGCCGGAGCCACTCGACTGGATCATCGCCGCCGGGGGGACGGTCGGGGCCATCGCGGCGCTGATGGCGACCGCGCACGTGATCGGCCGATCCGGCAGCCTGTACCGGGCGGCCATCCTCGGCGTGGCCACCGGTCTTGGCTTCGCCTTCACCGCCACGTTCATCAAGGCCGTCACGAGGCTTCTCGACCGCGGGTTCTGGACGCTGTTCGTCTCCTGGCCCACCTACGCCATGGTGGTGACCGGCCTCGGCACCCTCTTCCTGCTGCAGAACGCCCTGCAGAGCGGCAGCCTGGTCGCCGCACAGCCCGCGCTGACCGTCAGCGACCCGGTGGCCAGCGTCATCTACGGCGTCACCCTCTTCGGCGAGACGATCCGCCTGGGCCCCTGGGCGCTCGCGGAGGCGGCCGGCTTCGCCCTGATCCTCTACGGGAGCATCCACCTGGTGCGCACGCCCACCTTCAGGGAACACGAATCGGCGGCCAGGTCGCCTGAGTCATCCTTCGCCGCGGGCGACTGACCGCGATCCGCGCGCGAGCGGATGTTCCCGGGCGGATGTTTGCGGGCGGGCGGTTCCGGCGAGTTTCCGGGTCATGCGCAGAACCGTGCTGGCCGCCGGGCTCGCCGGCCTGGCCCTGGCCCACGTGGGGCCGGCGGCGACATGGCTGCCGGCCGTCCGCCGGCACCTGCCCGGCCTCGCCGGGGTGGGCGACCCCGCACATGTGGCGCTGACGTTCGACGACGGCCCCGACGCGGCGTCCACACCGCTGTTCCTCGACGCGCTGCACCGGCTGGGCTGCCAGGCGACGTTCTTCGTCCTGGGGCCGATGCTGCGCCGCCATCACGACGTCGCCCGCCGGATCGTGGCCGACGGGCACGAGATCGGCGTGCACGGCTGGTCGCACGTCAACGCGCTGCGCACCCGGCCGGGACGCGCGACGGCCGAGATCACCAGGACCGCCGAGCTGATCGGCGAGGTCTGCGGGGTGGAACCCCGCTGGTACCGGCCGCCGTACGGGGTGCTGAGCGCCGAGACCCTCCTCGCCGCCCGCCGCGCGGGGCTCCGCCCCGTGCTGTGGACGTGCTGGGGCCGCGACTGGACTCGGTCCGCGACGCCCGCGACGGTGCTGGGCGCCCTCGGGCCCGGTCTGCGCGGCGGCGGGACCGTACTCCTCCACGACTGCGACCACACGTCGGCGCCCGGCGCGTGGCGGGCCGCCCTCGGGGCACTGCCGCGGGTGGTCGAGCACTGCCGCGCCGCGCGGCTCGCCGTGGGCCCGCTCCGCGACCACGGCATCGTGTCCGGCCGTTGAGGTGTTCGCTACGGTGTGGTCGTGCGTACCGTCCTCAACGTCATCTGGCTCGTCCTGGCGGGGCTCTGGATGGCGATCGCGTACGTCTTCGCCGGCCTCATCTGCTGCGTTCTGATCATTACGATCCCGTTCGGCATCGCGTCCTTCCGGATCGCCGGCTTCGCGCTGTGGCCGTTCGGCCGGACGCTGGTCCGGCGCGCGGACGCCGGCGTCGCGTCCACCATCGGCAACGTCATCTGGGTGATCTTCGCCGGCTGGTGGCTGGCACTCGGGCACGTCGTCACCGGCATCGCGCTGTGCGTCACCATCATCGGCATCCCGCTCGGCATCGCGAACTTCAAGTTGATCCCCGTCTCGCTGCTGCCGCTGGGCCACGAGATCGTGCCGACGGACTCGTGAGGCGACCGCTTCGCGGCGACCGCCTCGTGCGGCGAGCGCCTCGTGCGGCGACCGTTCATGCGGCGTCGGCGAGGGGCCGGAAGCGGCGCAGCCGCAGGCTGTTGCTGACCACGAACGCCGAGGAGAGCGCCATGGCGGCCCCCGCGATCATCGGGTTGAGCAGTCCGGCGGCGGCCAGCGGCAGGGCTGCCACGTTGTAGGCGAACGCCCAGAAGAGGTTGCCCTTGATGACGCGCAGCGTGCGCCTGGACAGCCGGATCGCGTCGGCGGCGACCCGCAGGTCGCCGCGGACCAGGGTGAGGTCGGACGCCTCCATCGCGACGTCCGTCCCGGTGCCCATGGCCAGGCCCAGGTCCGCCCCGGCGAGCGCGGCGGCGTCGTTGACGCCGTCGCCCACCATGGCCACCGTACGGCCCTCGGCCTGCAGGCGCTTGACCACGTCGACCTTGCCGGCCGGCAGCACGTCGGCGATGACGGTATCGAGGCCGTCACCTGAGTCGGCGCCGCCGGAGCCGGTGCCGCCGCCTGGACGGGGGGCGGTGTCGATGCCGACGGCGGCGGCGACGGTGCGGGCGACGGCCTCGTTGTCCCCGGTCAGCAGCACCGGCCGCAACCCGAGGTCCTTGAGCCGGGCGACCGCCTCGGCCGACGTCGGCTTGATCTGGTCGGCGACGGTGAGCACGGCCCTGGCCGCGCCGTCCCAGCCGACGGCGACCGCGGTCTGTCCCCTGCCCTGTGCCGACCGCGCCGCCTCGGCGAGGTCCGCCGGCAGCGGCTGCGACCATTCGGCCAGCAGCCGCGGGCGGCCGGCCACGACGGCGTGACCGTCGACGATGCCCTGGACGCCCAGGCCGTCGACGCTGGCGAAGCCCTCGACCCTGGCCGGCGCGCCGATCCGGTCGGCGGCGGCGGTGGCGATGGCGCGGGCGATCGGATGTTCCGAGGCGTTCTCCAGCGCGCCGGCGAGCCGGAGCACCTGGTCGGGGTCCTCGCCCGCGGCCGGGATGACGTCGACCAGCGCCATCCGGCCGGTGGTCACGGTGCCGGTCTTGTCCAGCACGACGGTGTCGACCTTCCGGGTGGACTCGAGCACCTCCGGGCCCTTGATGAGGATGCCCAGCTGGGCGCCGCGGCCGGTGCCCACCATGAGCGCGGTGGGCGTGGCGAGGCCGAGCGCGCACGGGCAGGCGATGATCAGTACGGCCACCGCGGCGGTGAACGCGGCGGTCGCGCCGGCTCCGGAAACCAGCCACCCGACCAGCGTGGCGAGGGACAGCAGGATGACGATCGGGACGAAGACGCCGGAGATCCGGTCGGCGAGCCGCTGCACCTGCGCCTTGCCGGTCTGCGCCTCGTCGACGAGCCTGGCCATCTGGGCCAGCTGCGTGTCGGCGCCGACGCGGGTGGCGCGCACCAGCAGCCGCCCACCGCTGTTCACGGTGGCGCCGGTCACCGTGTCGCCCGGCCGCACCTCGATCGGGACGGACTCGCCGGTGAGCAGTGACGCATCGACGGCCGACGAGCCGTCCTCGACCACGCCGTCGGTGGCGATCTTCTCGCCCGGCCGGACGACGAACAGGTCGCCGGCGGCCAGCCGATCGACGGGGACGCGCTCCTCGCGACCCGCGCGGATGACGGTGACGTCCTTGGCGCCCAGCTCGAACAAGGCCCGCAGCGCGGCCCCGGCGCGCCGCTTGGCACGAGCCTCGAAATAGCGCCCGGCCAGGATGAACGCGGTCACCCCAGCGGCCACCTCCAGGTAGAGGTTCGCCGAGCCGTCGCCCCCGCTCATGGTGAGCTCGAACCCGCGGCGCAGGCCGGGCTCGCCGGCCGCGCCGAAGAACAGCGCCCACAGCGACCAGCCGAACGCCGCGAGCGTACCCACCGACACCAGCGTGTCCATGGTCGCCGCGCCGTGACGCAGGTTGGTCCAGGCGGCCCGGTGGAACGGCCACCCGCCGTACGCCACGACCGGTGCGGCCAGGGTCAGCGAGAGCCACTGCCAGTTGTCGAACTGCGCCGCTGGGACCATCGCCAGGATGATCACCGGGACGGCCAGCGCCACCGCGGTGACCAGCCGCTGCCGCAGCGGGCGCAGCTCGGCCTCGGCGGCATCGGCGGCCCCGGCTGCTCCGGGACCGTCGGCGCGCTCGGCGGCCGCGGGGGTCGGCCGCGGCGGCGCGGGCGGGGTGGCTGTGTAGCCGGCGTTCTCCACGGCCGCGATCAGATCATCCTGGCTCACTCCGGCAGGGAAGCTGACCATGGCCTTCTCGGTGGCGAAGTTGACCGTCGCCGAGACGCCTTCGAGCTTGTTGAGCCGCCGCTCGACCCTGGCCGCGCAGGAAGCGCAGGTCATGCCGCCGATCGCGAGTTCGATGCGGCCGGCGGGACGGCTCTCGACTCCCGCCTTTCCTGATTCGAGCTGTGTCATCGTCTCCTCGGTTCGCTCGCGGTCCTGCCCGCCGGTCCGGTCCGGACGTCAGCGTGGTGCGATCTCGTATCCCGCCTCGGCGACCGCCTGCCTGATCCGCGCGTGGTCGCCGGCGCCGTCGCCGGTCACGGTGAGCCGGCCGGTGGCGAGATCGACGTCGACTCCGGTGACGCCCGGCACCTGGCCGACCTCTTCCTTCACCGAGTCGACACAGTGGCCGCAGGTCATCCCGGTCACGGTGTACGTAGTGCTGCTCAACGCCCCTCCTCCTACGCCGGTCTCCATCCTAATTACCCCTTGGGGGTATTCCATTCGCATCTTAGCCACAGACTCCAAGGAAATACACCCCTACCCCCTACCCGTGTTCGCCGGCACAACCCTGCGCGCACCGGCCGGCCGTACAGGCGCGTCCCGTCCCAGTAGGGCGCGGTGGCCGGCGACACGCCAGGGCCGAAGGTCGCGGGGATGACACCCGCCCAGCGCGCTCGCGGCGCGGCTTTCATCGCGAAAGCGCAGGCCGGCGGCGGCCCGAGGTGGGGTCGATGCCGTGGGCTCTACACTGACCCCCGTTCGCCCCCCGAGTCATCCGGAGATCCCGTGTCGCGCCGCGCGCTGATCGCCTCCCTTCTGGCCCCGGTCCTCGCCGTCGCGCCGGTCGCCGCCGGGTGCGGCGGGCCGGCCGGCCCGTCGCCGTCAGCGACGGCGGACGGCGCTCCGGCGGGCTCGCCCAGCGGCGTCCCTGTCGCACCGCCGGCCGGCGTCGTCGAGATCGGGGTCACGGTGTCCGGGGGCAAGGTCGACCCGCGCCCGTCGGTACACAAGATCCATACCGGGCGGACGGTACGGCTGACGGTCACCGACGACCGCGACGACGAGGTGCACGTCCACGGCTACGACCTGCGGCTGGAGGTGCGGCACGGTAAGCCGGCGACCTTGGAGTTCAAGGCCGACCAGCCCGGCAGGTTCGAGGTCGAGACCCACGACTCGGGACTGCAGCTCCTGCAGCTCGAGGTGTCATGACCACGTACGCCGCCCCGCCGCCGGTGCTGGCACACGGCATCGGCGGCCGCCAGGACCTGCCCATCCCGCTGGGTTTCCTGCTCGTGGGTGCCGGCCTTGCCGTGCTGGTCTCGTTCGTGGCGTTGGGCGTGGCGTGGCGGTCCTCCCGCTTCCGGGCGGACGCGGGCCGCGCGATCCCGCGGCCGGCGCAGCGGTTGGTCGATCATCGCCTCACCCGGGCGCTGCTCAGGCTGGCCGGGCTGCTCGCCGCGGCGGCGACCTTCTACGCGGCGGCGGCCGGGCCGGCCGGGGCCAACAACCCCGCGCCGTGGACGATCTACGTTCTGTTCTGGGTGGGCCTGATCCCACTGTCCCTGCTGTTCGGGCCGGTGTGGAAGCTGTTCAACCCGCTGCGGACCATCCACAGCGGGATCGCGTCGCTGTCCGGCGGCGCGCCGTTGTACCGGCTGCCGGAGCGGGTCGGGTACTGGCCGGCCGCCGCCGGCCTGTTCGCCTTCGCCTGGCTGGAGCTGGTGGCGCCGGACAATGACGAGGGCGGCACGCTGATCGCCTGGTTCGCGGTCTATTCCACCATCATGATCGTGTGTGCCGCGCTGTTCGGCGCGGCATGGCTCGACCGCGGCGACGCCTTCGAGGTCTACTCGGGGCTGATCGGCCGGCTCGCCCCGATCGGCCGGCGCGGCGACGGCCGGCTCGCCTTCCGCAATCCGTTCGACGGGCTGGCCGGCACCCCCGAACGACCCGGCCTGGTCGCCGTCGTCTGCGTGCTGCTCGGCTCCACCGCCTACGACGGATTCTCCCGCTCGCCGGTATGGGTCAACCTGCAGCAGTCGGGACCGCTGCCCCGCGGCCTCGTCGGGACCCTCGGTCTGGCCGGCTTCGTGCTCTTCGTCGCCCTGACCTACTGGGCCGCCACGAGCAGGACGGGCCCGGCCGCCTTGGCGCACTCGCTGATCCCGATCGCGGTCGGCTACCTGATCGCCCACTACTTCTCGCTCCTGCTGTTCGGCGGCCAGCAGGCGGCCATCCTGTGGTCCGATCCCCTGGGCACCAATGCCAACCTGTTCGGCACCCGCCTGCTGACCGTCGACTACGGGATCCTCAGCCTGACCGCCATCGCCGCCATCCGCGCCGGCGCGGTCGTCGCCGGTCACATCTGCGGCGTGTTCGCCGGCCACGACCGTGCGGTCGCGTTGCTGCCGCGCGGCAGGGCGTTCGCCGGCCAGTTCCCCCTGCTCGCGCTGATGGTCGGCTACACCGTCGGCGGGCTCACCCTGCTGTTCTCCAGCTGAGCACCGGCGGTCGTCCGCCGGTTGATCCAGGGCGAACGCGCGCCGCGTACGTACCGGTGCGACGGGGCCGCCGGGGACCGGGTAGAAAAGACACATGGCCGAGCGCGCGACGGGGTCTGCTGAGGCGATGGGGTCTTCCGCGGCGAGCCAGCCGGATGCCGACGATGTGGACGCCGTGACGGCGGCGGTGCTGACCGCGTCCCGGCTCCTGGTGGCGATCTCCGCGCGATCGATCGCCGCTGTCGAGGAACGGGTGACGCTGCCGCAGTTCCGCATGCTCGTGGTGCTGGCCAACGCCGGCGAGATGAAGCTCATCACGCTCGCCGAACGCCTGGCCGTCAACCCGTCGACCGCGATGCGGATGATCGACCGGCTCACCACGGCCGGGCTGACGCACCGGCGGGTCAACCCCGCCAACCGCCGCGAGACGCTGCTGCGCCTCACCGACGCCGGCCGGCAGATCGTCGATGACGTCACGGCCAGGCGCCGCCGCGAGATCGCCACGATCGTCGCGCGCATGCCGTCGGACCAGCGCAGCGGCCTGGTCTCCGCGCTGCGCGCCTTCACCGAGGCCGGCCACGAGCCGTTGGTGAACGGACCCGGCAGGGACGCCATCCCGCTCGGCTGGGACTGACCACACCGCGTTCGCTGACCCGCCCGCTCGGCCCCCCGGCCAAGCGATCATTGCACCTGCCAAGATTCGTCTGAACCGGAACGCACGCGACGCGTATCTCCTCCTGACCGATATTCCCGCTACCGGCGGCCGACCAGGCGATCCCCCCTCCGTCCTGGCCAGTCCCCCGCCGAACCCAAGGTTTCGGTCAGCCAGCACGCTCGCGAGGTGAGAGTTCATGACACAACGCACAGCGCCGGCGAAGGTCGGCATGATCGTAATCGCGGCGGTCCTCGCGGCCGCCGCGGGCATCATCGTCGGGATCACCACGACGCATTCGAACCAGCGGGTCCACCTGTCGTCGGGTGAGGCCTGCGATTCCGCGACGCCGTCCGCTTCCGGCGCGGCGTCCGGCGACGCCACGGTCCCGGCCGCGGCGGTGAGCCACATCGACGGCGCGAGCGCCGCGCCAGGCGAGGCCGCCGACCCGAGCGCCGCGCCCGGTGACAGCGCAGAACCCAGCGCCGCTCCCGGGGACAGCGCGGTCCCCAGCGCCGCGCCGGGCGACAGCGCCGCCCCCAGCGCCGCACCGGGCGACAGCGCCCAACCAAGTGCGGCGCCGAGCGACTCGGCGCCGCCGTGTGACAACGCGACCGCGAGCCCCGGCGGCGGTGGCGGCGAGCAGGGCGGTGGCCAGGCGGCGGGCGGCCAGCCGCAGGCGCAGCCGGTCGGCCCGGCACCGCAGGACTTCATCGACATCAGGAAGGTCCGCCCGAACGTACGCGCGCCCCGCCCGCGCTGGCACGCGTCCAGAGGTACGTTCAGCTCCCGATGCGGCAGGAACGAGAACCTGCACCGCAACAACGCGAACCTCGTCATCACCCCAGGCGTTGCCGACGGGGCGCACCACCTGCACGACCTGGTGGGCAACCTCGACTCCAACGGCCTGTCGACCAACGAGAGCCTCGCGGCCGCCGGCACCACGTGCTCCAACGGCGACCTGTCCACGTACTACTGGCCGGTGCTGCGGACCCGCGGCGCGGCCGACGACCCGACCACGCCCGCCGTCCTCGACCACAACAACCTCGGCGAGCCGGTGCTGCCGGACCGGGTGATCCTGCAGTACCGCGGCAACCCGACGTCCAAGGTGGTGGCGATGCCGCGGTTCCTGCGGCTGATCGTCGGGGACGCCAAGCCGATCACGAACGGCCTCGGCAACACCCGGCCGACCTACACCTGCACCGGGTTCACCAACCGGATCACCAACAAGTACCCGCTCTGCCCGCGCGGCAGCAGGGTCGTCAGCATCCACGACTTCCCGAGCTGCTGGGACGGGCAGAACCTCGACAGCGCCAACCACCGCACCCACGTCGTGTTCCCCGACTCCCGTTCGGGCCGCTGCCCGCGGGGCACCCGGGCGGTGCCGCAACTGCGGATGGTCCTCATCTACAGCGTGCCGAGCCGGCCGCTCGCCTTCGCTGTGGACGGGTTCGCCACAGAACGCCATGACCCGGCCAGCGACCACGCCGCGTACATCAACGTGATGCCGGACCGGCTCATGGCCCGCGCCGTCGCCTGCATCAACAGGGGTCGCCACTGCTGAGATCCGTACCGCCGCCGTGCGGCCCGGCACCCGACGGGGCCGGGCC
>DASUWU010000061.1:0-9311 GCA_036378315.1 Streptosporangiaceae bacterium
GCCGTCCCCCGAGACGGCCATGCCGGTGGCATGGCCGCCCGCGTCGTAGGTGTAGTCGGTGGTGCGCGGCGTGCCGCCTGCTCCGCCCGCCCCACTGGTCTCGGCGACCCTCGTCACGTCGCCGTCGGCGTCGTAGGCGTACGTCACTACCGCCTTCAGCCCGGCGGGATCGAAGGTCGCGCCTGCGAGGCGACCGGCGGCGTCCACGGTGTAGTCGGTCTCGGCCTTACCGCCGCCGGTGATTCTCTGGACCAGGTTGCCGGCCGCGTCGTAGCCGTACGCCGCCGTCACGACCGGACCGCCGCCGGCGGCTGGCCGCTGCCGCGTCACGGAGGCTAGGTGGTCGTCGCCGTAGTAGGCGTAGGAGTCGGTCCGGCCCATCGCGTCGGTGTGCGAGGCCAGCCGCCCCGCCGGGTCGTAGGCGTAGGAGTCGGTCACCAGGTCTATCGACGACGCGTCCTGCGTCGGGTCGGACGACCAGTCCCGCAGCGTCGCCGAGGTGACCTCGTCGCGGTCGTTGTAGGTGAAGACGAACTCGTTGCCGTCCGCGTCGGTTCTGCCGACGAGGTTGCCGGCCTCGTCGTGGTCATAGCCGACCGTGCCGCCCTCCGGATCGGTGAGCGTGGCCAGCCGGCCATGCTCGTCGTACTCATAGACGGTGTCCCGTTCGGCGTCGTCGCCGGTCAGGTCGGACGACGCGAGCCGTGTCAGGTTGCCGTCGCCGTCGTAGGTGAAGGCGTCCCGGCGCGTGTGCGTCGCGGCGGTGACCTGGTCGGTCACCGGGGGGTAGGTGACGCTGGCCGGCTGCGACAGCGGCGTGTAGGTATACGCCGTGGTCAGCCCGGCCGGATAGGTGTCGGTGATGTCCGTGCGGGACACGGTCCGCCCGATCGCGTCGTAGCCGAACTGGATCCGCTCGCCGGTCGGCCGGGTGACGCTGGCGAGGTCACCCACGGCCGTGTAGGCGTACGCGGCCGTCTCGCCCCGCGGCGTGGTCACCGAGGCGAGCAGCCCGGCGGGGGTGGTGCCGCCGCCATCGGCCGCCTCAGTGCCGGCGGTGTAGGCGTACCTCGTGGTCCGCCCGGACTGGAAGTCGGCGGTCGCGGGGGTCTTGATCGTCGTAACCTGGCCCGCGGCCGTGTAGGTGTAGGCCGTCTGGTAGGTGGCGTCCGTGGGCGATGCGGATCGCGCGCCGCGAATCGAGATCACCTTGTCAGAGGTGGCCGGGGCGAGCGCGAACAGCACGAAGCTCACGAGCACGATGCCGGTGCCGCCGGCGAGCACGCCGTGGCCGCCGGCCCGCCGCGCGGCCTTCCCCGCGACGAAACCGAAGAACGAGAACGGCACGAGCGCAAGTCCGGCCTCGAAGGTGCTCAGGCCGAACCCGTACCCGGCGGCGCCCGGCGTCTGGACGTACCGCGTGATCAGCGACAGCAACAGGTACATGCCGGCCCCGCCGGTGAGCATGGCGAGGTTGGCGCCGGCGACCGCGGAGTGGCGCAGCAGCCGTACGTCCACGAGCGGTGCGGCGGACCGGGCCTCGACGGCCGTCCAGACCGCGAGCAGCCCCGCGGCGCCGGCCAGCACGCCGATGGCGACGGCGGGGTTCTGGCTGAAACGGATCGTCGACGGATCCATGAAGCCACTGTCAGCCAGTCCGACCGCTGTTTCCGAGACCTGGCCATCGTCTTCTCCGCCAGTCCCCTCCCGTTCCCCTCCTTGCCGGTGAGGGCAGGGACGTTGGTGTTGATGTGGATATCGCCGTTGGGCGACGCGGCGTTGCCCGGGTGGTGGAGCAGGTGCGGGTGGGGGCGCTGGACAGGCTGGTGTAGGAGATCGTCGGGAGCGCAGGCGGCTGTGTCGGGCAGTCCGGTGTTGCAGGGGAGATGGCCTGGGTAGGGCCTGTCGCCCATCTCACACGACGCCCCGAGTGCCGGTGCACCCTGCTGGGACAATGCCCGACGTGAGAATCGGCCTGCGTCGCTTCCCCTCCACGACGGTGGCGGTCCTGGCGGTCACCGCGCTGACCAACCTGTTCCAGTTCGTCGTCCCCGGGATGCTGCAGCACCTGCAACGCACGCCCGCCGGGCTGCACGGCGACTGGTGGCGTACGGTCACCGCCTTGTTCGTGCAGGACGGCGGCGTGTTCGGCACGCTGTCGAACCTCGCGTTCCTGGCCCTCATCGGCGCGCTCGCCGAGCAGGTGCTGCGGCCCCCGGCATGGCTGGCGTGCTATCTCGGGGCCGGCTTGTTGGCCGAGCTCGTCGCGTACGCCTGGCAGCCGTACGGGGGCGGCAACTCCATCGCGGTCTGCGGACTCGCCGGCGCGCTGATCGTGGCTCTGTGGCGTGACCTGCCGTTGCCGCACATCACCGCGATGTCGGTCGTGCTGTGGTGCGGCGTGCTGCTCGCCACGATCTGGTGGCCGCTCGTCTTCCTCGGGGTGATCGCCGCGGCGCTCTCCCAGCATGTCCTCACCGGCCGCCACGCCGCCGTCCTCGCCGTGGCGGCGGCCGTCGCCCTGGCGGCGCTCCGGAACATCCACGGTGCCGCCCTGCTGGTCGGCCTGATGCTCGGCGCGTTCAGCCTGTACGCCCAACTGCAGAGACGGCAGGGCGGCAGGACGCGGGCTGTCCAGTAGCGGCGGGGCCGCTGGTCCAAGAGCGCCGCGGCAGGCATATCGGGGTTCGCCGCGATCCGGCCAGGTCTCGGCCTCCAGATGGGCCCGAGCGGCTGTCCGGGCCGCCGGGTTGCGCTACGGCCGGGGCGCGGCGGCACCCCGCCCCCCCGCGGCCCATCGGGTTCGCGGAACGGTCGGGACGGGCCTGCGCGGAGATAGCCTTGCGCGCCGGCCCGTTCATTCCCGATGCTTCAGGCTGGGCGGTAGCGAGGCTGAGCGCCAGGAGGCGGGACATGAACGTCGCACTGTGGGTCTTGCAGATCTTCTTCGCGGTCTTGTTCCTGGTGCACGCGCTGGTGCACTACTTTCCGCCGGCGGCGCTTCGCGCGGAGATGGACAAGCAGAACATCCCGCGCATGCGGGCCTTGTCCAACGGATCGGAGGTGCTGGCCGCCATCGGCCTCGTCGTGCCCCCGGCGGTCGGCATCGCTCCCTGGCTTGCCCCGCTGGCGGCGCTCGGCCTGGTCATCGTCATGATCGGAGCGGCCACGTTCCATCTGTCCCGCAGGGAGTTCCCCGTCGTCGTGTTCACCCTGCTCCTCGCCGGCGGCCTGGCCTTTCTTGCCTATGGCCGCACCTTCATCGCCCCCTTCGACTGAGCTCCGGGGCCGGCCGGAAATTCGATCGCTGCGACGCTTCGACCGTGGGTAGGGTCGCCGGGTGCCTGACGCGATCTTCGCTCATCCTCGCCTCGCGCCGGTCTACGACGCTTTTGGCGGCGACCGCGATGATCTAGCGGCATATCTCGACATCGCCGACGAGTTGGGCGCTGAGCGTGTGCTCGACGTCGGGTGCGGGACGGGGTGCCTGGCGATCCTGCTCGCCGACGGCTTCCGTAACGTCGGGGGCGTCGATCCGGCCGAGGCATCGCTCGAGGTCGCGAGGTCGAAGGATCGCGCCGGCAGGATTGCCTGGTTTCACGGCGATGCCGCGACGGCGCCGCGATTCGGCGCCGACCTCGCGTTGATGACGGGGAACGTGGCGCAGGTCTTTCTCTCTGATGATGCCTGGGCGGGTGCTCTCCGCGGCGTCCATGCCGCGCTCCGCCCGGATGGCTACTTGGTCTTCGAGACGCGGCGCCCCGAGTTTCGGGCGTGGGAAGAATGGGCGGCCGACGCGGCCCCCGTCACGCTCGGCATCGCCGGGATCGGACCGGTCGAGCGGCGCCTCGAGGTCACCGACGTGCGGCTTCCGCTCGTCTCCTTCCGCTTCACCTACCGGTTCCTCGCCGACGGCGCGGTCATCACCTCGGACTCGACCCTCCGGTTTCGCGACCGCGACGAGGTGCGGACGAGCCTGACCACCGGCGGCTATCGAGTGCTGGACGTGCGCGAGGCCCCCGACCGCCCGGGCCGGGAGTTCGTGTTCATCGCGCGGCGCGGGTCCTGAAGCCGCCCCACTAGCATGGCGGCATGGGCGTCGACCTTTATGCGGGCATAGCGGTCAACGACTTCGCCGCGGCGCTGACCTGGTACGAGAGGCTGCTCGGCTCGCCACCGTCGTTCTACCCTCACGACACCGAGGCCGTGTGGCAGCTCGCCGAACACCGGTCGGTGTACATCCTCCAGCAGCCGGAACATGCCGGCCACGCCATGCACACCGTCATCGTTGACGACTTCGACACCCGGATGGCGGAGATCGCTCAGCGGGGACTGGAGCCGGCGAAGCGGGAGACGTACTCGAACGGTGTGCGCAAGACCACCTACGTCGATCCCGACGGAAACGAGATCGGGTTCGGCTCGGTCCCCGCCTGATCCATGATGGCCGACCTCATCGGTTGGTCTCGGCGGTGATGTGCTCGAACAGGCCCGGATGGATACGGGTGCGCACCCCCTTGGCCCACGGCTCGTCCACCTCGTCGACCTCAAGGGCGGCCACGTTGTTGAGCAGCATGCCGAAGGCGAGGAACGACTTCACTGTTACCGGGTCAAGGCATGCCGTATCGGCGACCGTGTCCCACATGCGCGCGACTCGCGTCCGTACGAGATCACGGACCTCGCCGTCACCACAGGCGGCGAAGCCTTGCAGCTGCAACAACAGCGTCGTACGGTCCGCCAGCGACTCGTAGTACTGCGCCCCCATCACGGTCAGCGCGCTGAGGCCGCTGGCGCCCTTGGCGGCCTGCGCCATGCCGTCGGTGAAACGATCGAAGGCCGCGCCGACGAGCTCCAGGAACAGCGCCTTCTTGGTCTTGAACATCCGGAACACGTAGGCCTGCGTGATGCCCGCCTCGTGCGCGATGGCCTCGATCGACGCTCCGTGAAGCCCTTGGTTCGCGAACTCGCCCGCGGCGATCCTCAGCACCTGGGATCGCCGTTCCGATCCGCTCATACGCGCAGCCACGATGATCAGATTACCCCTTACTAACTACTAACTACTATCGTGGTGGGGTGGGCGACGACACGTGGGCCGGTCTGGCCGATCATTTCGCCGACGAGGCGTATGCCTCGGTGAAGGGGCGCGTGCGCACCTATGTGATGCACCAGCAGCTCATGGAGCATCTGCCGGCTCCGCCGGCGCCCGTGCTCGACGTCGGCGGCGGCGCGGGACATCAGTCGTTGCCGTTGGCCCAGGCCGGTTACGACGTGACGTTGCTCGACTCGTCCCCGGCGATGCTGGGCAAGGCGGGGCAGCGACTCCAGCGGCTGCCCGCGGAGGCCAGGCGACGGGTGACGTTCGTGGAGGCCGACGGCGAGAACGCCGCCGAGGCAGTGAACGGCCAACGCTTCGCCGCCGTGTTGTGCCATGGCGTGCTCGGGTACGTGGACCAGCCGGAGCCGCTGGTCGACCAGCTGTGCCGGTGCGCCGCCCCTGGTGGCCTCGTCTCGATCCAGGCGGGCAACGCCCGGGCGGCCGCGATACGCCCGGCCCTGGAGCGGCGGTGGGACGACGCTCTGGCGTCGTTTGACGCCAGGAGTGAGATCGGGGTGCTGGGGCTGCCGACTCGGGCCGACACGGTGGAAGAGCTCAGCGAGCTCCTGCGGAGCCGCGGGGTGGAGCAGCTGCGCTGGTACGGGGTGTGGCTGTTCGTCGACTGGCTCGAATTCAGTGGAGCCGAGCTGGATCCCGGTGATGCGAAGCAGCTTGCGGCGGCGGCCGCGGTCGAGCTCGAAGCCAGCCGACGAGACCCCTACCGCCAACTCAGTCGCGTCTTCCATCTTGTGGGACGCAAAGGCGCGAGCTGACCCGACGACAGTCCTTTGCTTATTCGGGTAGGACTATGTGCCAGGTGCCGGCCGGGGCCACCCAAATCAACAGCCCGGGCCAGAGGTGGATGAGTTTCCACTGCCGGTGTTGTTTGAAGACCCGGTGATGTGTCCTACAGAGCGGGGCGGTGTTGCATTTACACGTACGCCCGCCTTTGTCGTACGGGGTGCTGTGGTCAATGTCGCAGTGCACCGCCTTGCGGCTGCACGTCGGGAAAACACAGGTGGAATGGCGGCGTTGGATCAGCCGTTGCAGCGCGGCGGGCGGCCGATATCCCGGATGGCCATGACGTCCAGGCCGGTGTATCGGATCAGGTCGATGAGGGCGGCCGCGCTGACCTCGATGCCGGGCGGGCCGATCCGTCCGGTAGGTGCGATGTGTCGGTTGGTCGCGCCTCCGTCCGGTGGCTGCGCCGGTGTCCCCGGCGGTCGCGCCGCCCTTCCCGCGGGTGGCGACGTGGTTCGTCGCGCGGCACCAGGAGTCGACGAACGGGTCCAGCGCATCGCGCATGGCCTCGACGGCTTCGTCGATCATCCGGGCCATCCCGTCGAGCCGTCCTTCGGCCCGGGCCTGGTCGAAGAGGCCCGTCAGGCGCTGGTCGGCCACCTCGGCGAGTGCGGTGGCGATCCGCCGTTCCACCTCAGCGGCAGCAAGCCCGGAGTCCGAGGTCGAGCCGGCACGTGGCTGCGGTCGCCGTCCGTTCGCGCGGGTGCCGGCGCCGAGGCGGGTCGGCGTGGAGTCTCCACCGTGCGCGGCGCCCTCGATGTCGTCGGCCGTGCAGCCCTCGGCTGGAAGATCGTCGGGCGGGGAGCCGACCAGGTGGCGGACGGCTTCGGGAATGGGGAGTCCGCGGAGCAGGTCGCGGTACAGATCGAGACGGATGTGGTCGATCGGTCGTTGATCGCCGTCGGCTTTCATCGCCTGGGCCGCCGCGGTCAACTTGTTGTAGATCGCGTGCGCGTCGACCGCGTCGAGATGGCGGCCGACCAGGTCGCATGTTTGATCTTCGTTGTCCCACAGCTCGACACGGCGTTCGGCCCGCGCCAGCTTCGTCCGCAGGACGGCGGCGTCGGGGTCGGCCTTCTTGACCGCCCGGGACAGGCGGCGGCGCAGCAACGTCGTGGTGGTATCTGCCGCTTCGGCCGCGAGGTCGGCCTCCAACCGGCTGGCCAGCTCATCGTCAAGGACGGCCAGTCCGTCGGCGATGACCCGGGCGCGGTGGTAGTCGATCCGCCCGCTCCGCAGGGCCGCCCAGGTGGCGGGGAGCCGACTCGGTAGCGTCTCGGCCAGGAAGACCAGCTCCTCGGCGTGCCCGGTTGTGACGGTCAGCTCCAGCGACACTTCACCGCAGATACGGCGGTGACGTTCGGAGCTCGGGACGGGCTCGGCGTCCTCACGCCGCCGGGTCAGCTCGCCGACGCCTTCCAGCATCAAGGATTGGGCCCAGGTGGCCTGCCGGCGGGCGGCCTCCATCGCCGCTACCAATTCATGGTCAGAAAGCGAAGACCAATCAACTCGCGCCAACTGGATGGCCAATTCTGGGCCGGGAGAGGCTTCGGCCCAATTCAACGGGAGGTCGTAGGGATCGATTGCCGAGAATTCGGCAACTGCCGCACTCGACATCGGCCGACCTCCTTCTTCGCCTATCGCTTACTATAGCAGATCGTCGAACATTCTAGCGAGAGAACTTTTTGGCGGATTCTCAGAGAGATATTTAACATATCTGACTCTATGCCACATATCGGCCGCGATGGCCGGCGGTGCGCCGCGTCTGGAGTACGGGCAAATATGGTCGTACAGAAGAGAGACGGGTCACCCGGTCCACCGATACCTGACGCCGATCCGCGCGGATCGGAGACCGCGTGCACCGCGCGATGTTCGAGGCGCTGGGCATACCCGTGCCGCGACGCCCGAGGCGGCGCAGGGGAGTCCTTCGCTCGACGAAGCTCCGGCATCTCGGGAAGGCGTGCGGGCCGCGCAAGCGCGACAACATCGCGCTTACCCTCAGCCACATCTGCGCTGTTGTTTCGCGTTGCCCAGATGCATGGTCGGGTTATGCGAAGCGAGGCGGCTACGACAGGATCAGTCGACGGGCGCAGTCGATCGCCTCGGCGAAGCTCTGGCGGCCCGTCCAAGACTGGTGGAGAGCCCTCGCGTACACGAGATGACCGCGACCGCGCGGGTCACGCCCCCTGTTGTTTCGCTTAACCCGGATATATATTCGGGTTATGCGAAGCGAGGCGTCGCCGCTGTTGCCGATCTTCCGGTCGAGACATCAGGCGGATCTGCTCACCCTCTTGTTCCTCCATCCGGACGAGGACTACACGCTCACCGACATCGCCCGACGCCTCGACGTGCCCCTGTCCACCCTGCACGGCGAGGTCGGCCGCCTGCTCGATGCCGAACTGATCACTGTTCGTGCCGTCGGCAGGTCACGATTGTTGCGGGCAAATCTGGATAATCGGGTCGCTGAGGCCCTCGGCAGGCTCCTCGCCGTCACCTTCGGTCCCCAGATCGTGGTCGCGGACGAGTTCCGCGACATCGACGGCATCCAGGCAGTTGTGATCTTTGGTTCCTGGGGGGCTCGTCACCATGGCCAGCCGGGGCCTCCGCCCAACGACATCGACGTGCTTGTCCTTGGCGAGCCGGATCGCGCGGACGTCTACGACGCCGCTGATCGTGCGCAGCAGCGCCTGGAAATCCCGGTAAACCCGGTCATACGTCCGGCGGCGCGCTGGCTGGCGGACGACGATCCGCTCATCCAGCAGGTCAAGACCACACCCTTTGTGATTACATACGGCTCCTTGCCGGTCAACGCAAAGTGAGGAATCGTGCCGCGCTGGAGCAAGGGTGAAGCCGTCATCGAACGTCTGATCAGCTCGGGAGAGTTGCAGACCGTGCGCGGACCGGCGGCCGACGGGAAGCCCTGGCTGGTCAAGGCGCGACGGACTCATGCGACCGCGACCGGCGTCGCCACCAGCGATCCGGACAGCGCATACGTTCTCGCCTACGACGCGGCTCGGATGGCGTGCACGGCTCTCCTCGCCCAGCAGGGACTTCGGCCGACCACAAGAGGTGGACACCTCGTCGTCGACGAGGCGGCCCGGGCCCAGTTCGGCGAGTCCTTCCGCCACTTCCGGGTGCTCCGCATCCGGCGAAATGAGCTTGAGTATCCGGCCTACCCCGGCGAAGTCACGGAGATCGCCGAAGCGGCCGCCGCCCTGACGGAGTCGGAGGAAATCATTTCGGCGGCGGAAAGCCTGCTTCCTCACCTCGCGCTCTTCTGAGGCCGCCCGGTAGGGATGGTGGGCCGCTCGTCGGGCTCGGGGCTCGCCAAGCCGGCCATTTGATGCGAACATATGTTCGTGTCGAGCGGGGCGACAATCCTGCACGCCGATCTCGACTCGTTCTACGCGTCGGTCGA
>DASUWU010000062.1:0-103780 GCA_036378315.1 Streptosporangiaceae bacterium
TCGCCGTGATGATCGTCCAGGGGCGGGGCGGCCCGGCGGCGCGACCACCAGCCGCGGCACGCCCAGGGGCCGCCGAGGGCCCGGCCCCCTCGGCGTACTCCGACTCGCCCTCAACGCGGGCCTTCGCGGGCATCGACCGGCGAGCGGCCGACGCCGCACCGCTCACCGCGGCCGAGGCGTTCCCCAAGTCCGCGGCCGTCCTGGAAGACAGGAACGCCGGCGTGCGGCTGCGCCAGGCGGGCTCGCGCCTCGACGCCGACTGCGCCGCCGCTGTCTGGGGGGCCAGGCTGGCCGGCGAGCTGCGCCGCGGCGGCTGCACCCAGGTGGCGCGCGCCGGCTACCTCGACAAGAAGGCCGGGTACGCGGCACTGGTCGCGATCATCAACCTGGCCACGGCGGCGGACGCCAACCGGCTCGTGGACGCGCTGGGGAACAACGCGGCGCCCGGGTTCGTTCTCTCCTTGCCTGGAGTGGACCGGTTCGACCAGGGGTTCAGTCTGGCGCGCGGGCGCGCCATGGGCCACTACGCGGTCATCGGCTGGGTGCGGCGTCTCGACGGCACCGGCGACGAGCAGGACGAGGCGCTGTTGTCCCTGCTGGTCACCGTGAGCGGACCCGCGGCGGTTCTCAACCGCGCGGCGGCGACCCAGGGCGGCGCGGCTACCACCGGGTGACCACCTTTCGGAAACCACGAAAACATGCCGTACCATGGGGTTTCCGCGAAACGCCCACCGGCCCCATACCTTAAGAAGTTTCGCGATCACCTTGAGTCGGGCATGATCCCGCCAGTGATGTAATGTCATCACACCGCAGCATGGGCCAGCGCCGTCCCCTACTGCACTGACTCTTCAGCAGTGACGAGACGACGGGAGGGTTGATGGCGCCTGCTGCCTCCTTCGCCATGGAATGGACTTCCGGCCGGCACGCTCCGCGACGTCAGGGCCTTTACGACCCTGCGTACGAGCACGACGCCTGTGGCGTTGGCCTGGTGGCCGACCTGAACGGCCGCGTCAGCCACGACATCATCGAACAGGCCTTGACCGTTCTCCGTAACCTGGACCATCGCGGAGCCAAGGGCGCCGAACCCGACGACGGCGACGGCGCCGGGATCATGACCCAGATCCCGGACGCCTTCTTCCGCGAGGTCGCCGACTTCGCGCTGCCCGATGCCGGCGCCTACGCCGCCGGCATCGCGTTCCTGCCCACCGACGACGAGCGGCGGGCCAAGGCGGTCGAGATCGTCGAGCGCATCGCGGCCGAGGAGGGCCTGGTCGTCCTCGGCTGGCGCGAGCTGCCGCACGACCCGCGCTTTTGCGGCCCGGCCGCCCAGCGGGTCATGCCGCACCTCGCGCAGCTGTTCGTGGCCGCCGATCCCGCGGGGCCGTACGCCGGCCGACACGGCATCGACCTCGACCGGGTGGTGTTCTGCGCCCGCGAGCGGGCCGAGCAGGACGCCGACGTCTACTTCCCGAGCCTGTCGGCGCGCACCATCGTCTACAAGGGCATGCTGACCACGCCGCAGCTCGAGCCGTTCTTCCCCGACCTGTCCGACCGGCGCTACGCCAGCGCGATCGCGCTGGTGCACTCGCGGTTTTCCACCAACACCTTCCCGGCCTGGGAGCTGGCCCACCCGTATCGCTTCATCGCGCACAACGGCGAGATCAACACGGTCAAGGGCAACCGCAACTGGATGCGGGCCCGCGAGGCGCTGCTCGCCACCGACCTCATCCCCGGCGACCTGTCCAGGGTCTTCCCGGTGATCGACATCGAGGCCAGCGACACCGCGTCGTTCGACGAGTGCCTCGAACTGCTCAACCTCGGCGGCCGGTCGCTCCCGCACAGCGTGCTGATGATGATCCCGGAGGCGTGGGAGAACCACGCCGAGATGGACCAGGACCGCCGGGCGTTCTACGAGTTCCACTCCACCCTGATGGAGGCGTGGGACGGCCCGGCCAGCGTGACCTTCACCGACGGCACCGTCGGCGGCGCCGTCCTCGACCGCAACGGGCTGCGCCCCGGCCGGTTCTGGGTGACCGACGACGGGCTCGTCGTGCTGGCGAGCGAGGCCGGCGTGCTCGACATCGACCCGGCGAAGGTGGTCCGCAAGGGTCGCCTCCAGCCGGGCCGCATCTTCCTCGTCGACATCGCGCAGGGCCGCATCATCGAGGACCACGAGATCAAGGCCGAGCTGGCCGCGGCGCAACCCTACGGGCAGTGGCTGGCCGACGGGCTGGTCAGGTTCGAGGAGCTGCCGGACCGCGACCGCGAGGTGCCGACCCAAGAGACCCTGGTCAAGCGCCAGCAGACCTTCGGCTACACGCAGGAGGAACTGCGGGTGCTGCTGAGCCCGATGGCCAAGAACGGGGCGGAGCCGATCGGCTCGATGGGCACCGACACCCCGCTCGCCGTCCTCTCCGGTCGCCCGCGGCTGCTCTACGACTATTTCAAGCAGCTGTTCGCGCAGGTCACCAACCCGCCGCTGGACGCGATCAGGGAGGAGCTCGTCACCTCGCTGCAGTCGACGCTGGGGCCGGAGGGCAACCTGCTCGACCCGGGCCCCCAGTCGTGCCGGCGCCTCGTGCTGCCGACGCCGATCCTCAGCACCGACGAGCTGAACAAGATCATCCACATCAACGACGAAGGTGACCTGCCGCACCTGCAGGCCAAGGTCGTGTCCGGGCTCTTCGATATGACCGGCGACGGCGCGGCGCTCGAGGAGCGCCTCGAGGAGATCTGCGCCGAGGTGTCGCTGGCCATCTCCGGCGGCGCGCGGATCATCGTGCTGTCCGACCGCGGTTCGGACGCCGCGCGGGCCCCGATCCCGGCGCTGCTGCTCACCGGCGCCGTGCACCACCACCTGATCAGGGAGAAGACCCGCACCCAGGTGGGGCTGGTCATCGAGACCGCCGAGGCGCGCGAATGCCACCACATGGCGCTGCTGATCGGATACGGCGCGTCCGCGGTCAACCCCTACCTCGCGATCGCCACCGTCGAGGACCTCGTCCGCACCGGCGCCCTCCCCGGCATGGACCCGACGGAGGCCGTCCGCAATCTGATCAAGGCGTACGGCAAGGGCGTACTGAAGATCATGTCCAAGATGGGCGTGTCGACGATCGCCTCCTACACCGGCGCGCAGATCTTCGAGGCGGTCGGGCTCGGCCCGGACGTGATCGACCGCTGCTTCACCGCCACCACCTCGCGGCTCGGCGGCGTCGGCTTCGACGTGCTCGCCCGCGAGGCGGTGGAGCGGCACCGCCGCGCCTACCCGCCGGGCGGCAACGAGCCGGCGCACCGCACGCTCGAGACGGGCGGGGAGTACCAGTGGCGGCGCGAGGGCGAGCCGCACCTGTTCAACCCGCAGACCGTCTTCAAGCTGCAGCACGCGACCCGGTCCCGCCGGTATGAGATCTTCAAGGAGTACACGTCGCTGGTGGACTCCCAGTCCGAGCAGCTGATGACGCTGCGCGGTCTGTTCGACCTGCGCGAGGGCGTGCGACCGCCGGTGCCGATCGAGGAGGTCCAGCCGGCCGCGGAGATCGTCAAGCGGTTCGCCACCGGGGCGATGTCGTACGGCTCGATCTCGGCTGAGGCGCACGAGACGCTCGCCATCGCGATGAACCGGCTCGGCGGCAAGTCCAACACCGGCGAGGGGGGCGAGGACCCCGAGCGGTTCGTGCCCGACGCGAACGGCGATCTGCGCCGCTCCGCGGTCAAGCAGGTGGCCAGCGGTCGCTTCGGCGTCACCTCCGAGTACCTCACCAACGCCGATGACCTGCAGATCAAGATGGCGCAGGGCGCCAAGCCGGGCGAGGGCGGCCAGCTGCCGGGCCACAAGGTGTACCCGTGGATCGCCAAGACCCGGCACTCCACGCCCGGCGTGGGGCTGATCTCCCCGCCGCCGCACCACGACATCTACTCGATCGAAGACCTCGCCCAGCTCATCCACGACCTGAAGAACGCCAACCCGGCAGCCCGGGTGCACGTCAAGCTCGTCGCCGAGGTCGGGGTCGGCACGGTCGCGGCCGGCGTGTCCAAGGCGCACGCCGACGTGGTGCTCATCTCCGGTCACGACGGCGGCACCGGCGCCTCCCCGCTGACGTCGATCAAGCACGCCGGCACCCCGTGGGAGCTCGGCCTCGCCGAGACCCAGCAGACGCTGCTGGGCAACCGGCTGCGCGACCGCATCGTGGTGCAGACGGACGGGCAGCTGAAGACCGGCCGCGACGTGATCATCGCCGCGCTGCTCGGCGCCGAGGAGTACGGCTTTTCCACCGCGCCGCTCGTGGTGTCCGGCTGCGTCATGATGCGGGTCTGCCATCTCGACACCTGCCCGGTCGGCGTGGCCACCCAGAACCCCGAGCTGCGCAAGCGGTTCACCGGCCGCCCCGAGTTCGTGGTCAACTTCTTCGAGTTCGTGGCCGAGGAGGTCCGCGAGTACCTCGCCAGGCTCGGCTTCCGGTCGCTCGAGGAGGCCATCGGGCACGTCGAGCTGATCGACACCCGCGCGGCCGTCGACCACTGGAAGGCGTCCGGGCTCGACCTGACGCCGATCCTGCACCGCCCGGACGTGCCGGACGGATCGGCGCTGCGGTGCGTCACCACGCAGGACCACGGCCTCGAGAAGGCACTGGACAACACGCTGATCCAGCTCGCCGAGGGCGCCATCACCTACGGCGACCAGGTCAAGCTGGAGCTTCCCGTGCGCAACGTCAACCGCACCGTCGGCACCATGCTCGGCCACGAGGTAACCCGCAAGTGGGGCGGCGCCGGCCTGCCCGACGACACGATCGACGTCACCCTCACCGGGTCGGCCGGCCAGTCGTTCGGCGCGTTCGTGCCGCGCGGGATCACCCTGCGGCTCATCGGCGACGCCAACGACTACCTCGGCAAGGGACTGTCCGGCGGGCGGATCACGCTACGGCCGCCGGCCGAGTCGCCGTTCCGCGCCGAGGAGCAGATCATCGCCGGCAACGTCGCCCTCTACGGGGCCACGTCGGGCGAGATGTTCGTCCGCGGCGTCGTCGGCGAGCGGTTCTGCGTCCGCAACAGCGGCGCGCTGGCCGTCGTCGAGGGCGTCGGCGACCACGGGTGCGAGTACATGACCGGCGGCCGGGTCGTCGTGCTCGGCCCGACCGGGCGGAACTTCGCCGCCGGCATGTCCGGCGGCGTCGCGTACGTGCTCGACCTGGCGCTGCAGCGGATCAACCCGGAGATGGTCGAGATCGAACCGCTGACCGACGATGACCGGGACTTCCTGCGCCGAACGGTCGAGCGGCACATGACCGAGACCGGCTCCACCGTGGCCGAGCGGCTGCTCGCCGGCTGGGACGCCGAGGTGGAGCGGTTCTCCAAGATCATGCCTCGCGACTACAAGCGCGTGCTCATGGCCCGCGCGGCCGCCGAGGCCGACGGACGCGACATCGACGCGGCCATCATGGCCGCCGCACACGGATGATCGGGGGTTTGGATGGGTGACCCCAAGGGGTTCATGACGGTCGGGCGCGAGCTGCCGGGGCGGCGCCCGATCGACGTCAGGATCCGCGACTGGCGCGAGGTCTACGAGGACTTCGCGAGCGGCGCGCTCGAGGCGCAGGCCAGCCGCTGCATGGACTGCGGCATCCCGTTCTGCCACCAGGGCTGCCCGCTCGGCAACCTCATCCCCGAGTGGAACGACCTCGTGTACCGCCGCGACTGGGAGCAGGCCATCGAGCGCCTGCACGCGACGAACAACTTCCCGGAGTTCACCGGCCGGCTGTGCCCGGCCCCGTGCGAGACCGCCTGCGTCCTCGGGATCAACTCCGACCCCGTGACGATCAAGCGCGTCGAGGTCGAGATCATCGACCGGGCGTGGGCGGAGGGCTGGGTGCGCCCGCGGCCACCGGCCGTCCGCACCGGCAGGAGCGTCGGGGTCGTCGGGTCGGGACCGGCCGGCCTGGCCGCCGCCCAGCAGCTCACCCGCGCCGGTCACGACGTCGTGGTCTACGAGCGGGCCGACCGCATCGGCGGGCTGCTGCGCTACGGCATCCCCGAGTTCAAGATGGAAAAGCGGCACGTCGAACGGCGAGTCGCGCAGATGCGCGCCGAGGGCACCGAGTTCAAGACCTCGGTGAACGTCGGCGTCGACATCACCGCCGACGAGCTGCGCGCCCGCCACGACGCGGTCGTGCTCGCCGGCGGCGCCACCGTCTGGCGCGACCTGCCGATCCCCGGCCGCGAGCTGGGCGGCGTCCACCAGGCCATGGAGTACCTGCCGCCGGCCAACCGGGCGCAGGAGGGCGACTTCGACGAGTCGCCGATCTCGGCGAAGGGCAAGCACGTGGTCGTCATCGGCGGCGGAGACACCGGCGCCGACTGCCTGGGCACGGCGATCCGGCAGGGCGCCGCCTCCATCACCCAGCTGGAGATCATGCCGCGGCCGCCGGAGACCCGGCCGGACCACCAGCCGTGGCCGACGTACCCGATGCTCTACAAGATGGAAAGCGCGCACGAGGAGCTCGCCGACCTCGGCGGCGAGCGCATGTACGCCATCTCCACGCAGGAGTTCGTCGGCGACGAGCTGGGCAATGTCAAGGCGCTGCGCCTCGTGGCTGTCGAGGGGCCGCAGGCCGGCTTCAAGCCGATCCCCGGCACCGAGCGGGAGATCCCCGCCGAGCTGGTCACCCTGGCCATGGGCTTCCTCGGCCCGCGGCACGAGGGGCTGCTCGACCAGCTCGGCGTCGAATACGACCAGCGCGGCAACGTGGCGCGGGACAAGCATTACAAGACGTCGGTGGACGGCGTCTTCGTCGCCGGCGACATGGGCCGCGGCCAGTCGCTCATCGTCTGGGCCATCGCCGAGGGCCGCGCCGCTGCGGCCGGCGTCGACAGGTGGCTCACCGGCGACACGGCGCTGCCCTACCCCATCCCGCCGACCGCGCGGCCCATCGCCTGACGGCGCTCCAACCCTGCCCGTGCGGTGGTTCCCCGCGGCCCGCGGGAACCACCGCACGGTCGGGTCGGGGCCCGGTGGGCCGTTGCCGTAACTTTGCGTAGTCGATCGAGCGCCCATTGTCATCGCCGGGCTAGCGTGGCGGTGGAGGTGGATGTGTCATGCGACCCGTTTTGATGCTGGTCGGGCCGGCCGTGCTCGCGGTGGGGCTGACCATTCCGGGCTCGACGGCACGGCCGGCGCCCGCGTCCGCACCCGGGCCCGCAGCTTCGGCCTCGTCCGGGCCCGTGGTGTCGGCGTGCGCAGGCATGTGCCCGATGATCTACGAGCCGGTCGCCTGCGAGCTCAGCGACGGCGTGACGCGGACCTTCAGCAACGACTGCGTGGCCCGGACGTACGCCTGCGACCACAACCTGCGGATCATCGGCTGCGTCGCCCGCCGCACGCTGTCCAGGTAGGCGCGGTCGGGGAGCGCGCGAGGCCGGGGGCCGCCCGATGCGCCTGCCTCAGGACTCGTCGGCCGGATCCGCGGCGAGGATGGCATAGATCGCGCGACGGGCGCCCGCCAGCACCTTGTGGACCTCGGCGAGCTGCTCGGCGGTGGCCGCCTGCGTCGCCTGCCCGACGGCCATGTACAGCTGGCTGAACAGCGTGTGCACCTCGACGGCCCGGTCGTCGACGGTCTCGGCGATCGCCGCCCACGGCGCCGCCAGCTCGTCGGCGTGCTCGGCGACGTACGCCCCGCCCTCGTCGGTCAGCCGGAACACCTTGCGCCCCCCGGCCGCCGGCTCGGCCCGGATGAGCCCCTCGTCCTCGAGCTGCTGCAGCGCGGGGTAGACCGAGCCGGGACTGGGCTTCCACAGGCCGCCGCTGCGTTCGGCGATCTCCTGGATGATCTGGTAGCCGTTCCGCGGCTCCTCGGCGAGCAGCGACAGCACCGCGGCCCGCACGTCGCCCCGCTTCGCCTTCGGCGCGGCGCGGTGCCACATGCCCCAACCCATGGGCGGCGGCGGCACCGGCGGCGGAGCGGGAACCGCCCCGGGGCGCGGCGGGAACGGCATCGCGAACGGCGGCCCCGGCGGATGCTCGAACGGGCCGGCGCCGTGGCCGCCGGGACCGTGCCCGGGGTGCGCGCCATGGCCCGTGGCGGGGCCCGTACCTGGCGTGACGCCAGGCGGGGCCGGCCGGGCCGCCCAGTGATAGAACTCCTCGTCCCCCATCGGGTGCATCGCCGTGCCTCCCATAGATCGCATCCACCGATTGTCGGCGACCATCCCCCGACCATCGCCGATATTTGACGATATATCGGTAAGTCGGGCAAGGCAAGCGTCGTCCCCGTGGCCGTTTTCGACAAGACCCCGCGCGGCGCGGTCCGTACGGTCGGTTCCATGAACACCGTGACACGGGCGGCACTCGCGGCCGCCGAGCGATTCATGCAGCTCAATGCCCGATTGGTCGACCGGCACCGGTTCGCCTACCACTTCCGCGGCGGCCCGGCCGAGCCCGTGCTGGCCGCCCTGCGTCCCTACGCCAACCCCGACGGCGGTTACGGCAACGCCCTCGAACCCGACCTGCGCGGTGCGGCCAGCCAGCCGGTGCCCGCGCAGCACGCCCTGGAGATCTTTCTCGAAACCGGCACCACCGGCGATCCGGCGGTTTCGCGGCTGTGCGACTACCTGGCGAGCATCACGACCGCGGACGGCGGCGTCCCGTTCGTGCTGCGGAGCGCCGGGGACGCGCCGCACGGCCCCTGGTGGGAGCCCCCGCCCGGTCAGCCGGCGGGATCGCTCGTCCCGACCGCGACGCTGGCCGGGCAGCTTCACCACATGGGTGTCGATCACCCCTGGCTGCCACCCGCCATCGACTTCTGCTGGACCCGGATCGAGAAGCTGTCCGAGACGAGCTCCTACGAGGCGGTCGCCGTCCTCGCCTTCCTCGACCACATGCCGGAACGGCACCGCGCGGAGGCCGCGTTCGACCGGTTGCGCGGCTCGTTCCTCGCGAACACCGCGCTCGCCCCGAACGCGACCGGCGAGGTGCACTTCCCGTACGACTTCGCCCCGCACCCCGGCGGGTTCGGCCGGCGGGTGTACGACGACGCCACGATGGACGCGCACCTCGACGTCCTCGTCGCCGCCCAGCAGGAAGACGGCGGCTGGCCGGTCAACTGGCCGATCTGGACGCCCGTCGCCGGTCACGACTGGCGGGGCTGGATCACAGTGCAGCGCCTGCTCACCCTCCAGGCGTACGGCAGGCTGGACCCAGGCGCCGTGCCGGTCGACCGGTCGGCCGGGACGGCAGATTCAAGGACGTAAAGGGCACGCCGAGGGGAGCGAACCCACATGAGCCAACTGGACGACGTCATCAGGTGCTGCGCCGCGCTGCCGGGCAGCGTCGAGGACCATCCCTTCGGGGCCCAACCCCTCGTCTACAAGGTGGGCGGCAGGATGTTCGCGCTCATCGGCATGGACGAGGACCCGCCGCGGGTCAGCCTCAAGCTGCCACCCGACGAGGGCATCGCGTTGCGCGCGCAGTATCCGCGGCGGGTGCTGCCCGGCTACCACCTGAACAAGCGGCATTGGAACACCGTGCTGCTCGACGGTGGCCCGGACGGCGGCCCGGACGACACCCTGGACGACGGCGAGGTGCTCGATCTCCTCCGGCAGTCCTACGACCTCATCGTGGCGGCGCTCCCGGCACGGTCGCGGCCGGCTCGAGCAGCGCGGTGAGCGGCACTCCGGCCAGGTGGCGGACCTCGTGCGCCAGGTGGGCCTGGTCGGCGTACCCGGTCGCGCACGCGACGTCGGCCGGCGGCATGCCGCCGCGGGCCAGCCGGAGGGCCCGCTGGAAGCGCAGGATCCTGGCCAGCGTCTTCGGCCCGTACCCGAACGCGGCCAGCGACCGCCTGCGCAGTTGCCGCTCGCTCAGCCCGAGCCGCGCCGCCGCCTGCCGTACCGCCGCCTGCCGGGGCACCGGATCCGCCCCGGCGGCCGCGCCGGGCGGCTCGGAAGCCAGCTCGGACACCAACGCCGGCGCCACCGGATCGGCCGGCCCGGCCGCGCGCCCGCGCGCCGCCACCGCGCGCACCAGCGGCCCGGTCGGGTCGCCGCCCCGCGCCGTCGCGGCGTCGGCGACCGCCTGGGCGAGCGCCCCGGCCGCCGCCCCCCACAACTCCCGCAGCGCCACCCGGCCGTCGGTGAGGGCATCGGCCGGCACGCCGAGCACCGCGGCCGCCAGGCCGGGCCGGAAGCGCACCCCCGCCAGCCGGCCGCCCGGCGCGATCGTGGCCAGGAACGGGCCGGTGTCGGGCCCGGCCACGTGCAGCTCACCGTCCCAATCCGACCAGATGATGTCGATGCACGCGTCGGGGACGACACGCCCGATGTGCGGCACCTCGCCGCGCGGTGCCGAGTGCGACCAGACGCAGGCGAGACCGAGCCCCGGCGGCGCCGGGCGCTCGCGATAGTCCGCACCGCCCATACAGCCAGGGATACCAGACCCCGACGACAGTCCCCGGTCCCGGGAGGCGCGCCGACCGCGGCGTCCACCGGCGCGCACGGGCTCCTTGGTCTAGACCAATTGGTGAACGTCTGGCATCGGCACGTCGCGCACCTGCGTGTACTTCCCGGTAACTGCCTAGGGTTGGGTCTGTGAGTCGTCGAGCGAAGATAGTCAGCACCATCGGGCCCGCCTGCTCGGGACGCGAGCAGATCCACGCGCTCGTCGCGGCGGGCATCGACGTGGCCAGGCTCAACCTCAGCCATGGAACGCACCAAGAGCACGAGGCGGTCTACCACCACATCAGGGAGGCCTCCGACGCCACCAAGCGCGGCGTCGGCATCCTCGTCGACCTGCAGGGCCCCAAGATCCGGATCGGTCGGTTCCCCGGCGGCCCGGTGCGGCTCACCCTCGGCGACGAGTTCACCATCACCACCGAAGACGTCCCCGGCACCCGCAAGGAGGTCTCCACCTCCTACGACGGGCTCCCCGGCGACGTGCGCCCCGGCGACACCATCCTCGTCGACGACGGCCGCGTCGTCCTCGAGGTCACCGAGGTCGCCGCCCCGCGGGTACGCACCCGCGTCCTCGTCGGCGGCATGATCTCCGACCGCAAGGGCCTCAACCTGCCGGGCGTCGCGGTCAGCGTCCCCGCCCTCACCGACAAGGACGAGACCGACCTGCGCTGGGCGCTGCGGCTCGGCGCCGACATGATCGCGCTGTCCTTCGTCCGCACCCCGGACGACGCCGACGTCGCGTACAAGATCATGGAGGAGCAGGGCGTCCGTGTGCCCCTGATCGCCAAGATCGAAAAGCCGGAGGCCGTCGCCCACCTCGACGACATCGTCACCGCCTTCGACGGCATCATGGTCGCCCGCGGCGACCTCGGCGTCGAACTGCCTCTGGAGCAGGTGCCGATCGTGCAGAAGCGGGCCATCGAGCTGTGCCACGACAAGGCCCGCCCGGTCATCGTGGCCACCCAGATGCTCGAGTCGATGATCACCGCGCCGCGACCCACCCGCGCCGAGGCGTCCGATGTGGCCAACGCCGTGTTCGACGGCGCCGACGCGCTCATGCTGTCGGGCGAGACCAGCGTGGGGGAGCACCCCGTGGCCGCCGTCGAGACGATGGCCCGCATCATCTCCGCCGCCGAGGAGATGTGCCTGCACGCCGACCCCACGCTGACCCGGGTGCCGGAGACCGTCGGCGGCGCCATCGCCCGCGCCGCCGCCGAGGTCGGCGCGATCGTCGAGGCGCGCGTGCTCGTCGCCTTCACCATGTCGGGGGAGACCGCGCGGCGGCTGGCCCGCTACCGCTCGCGGATCCCGCTGCTGGCCTTCACCTCCGTGCAGGCCACGAGGTCGCAACTCGCTCTGGTCTGGGGGGTGGAGACGTTCATCGTGCCGCACGTCGACCACACCGACGACATGGTGCGCCAGGTCGAACAGGCGCTGCTGGAGATCGGCCGCTGCCGGAAGGGCGACCGTGTGGTCATCGTGGCCGGTTCCCCGCCGGGCGCCGTCGGCTCCACCAACGCGCTGCGCGTCCACCGCATCGGCGACGCCATCGCGCACGCCCACCGCACCTGACCGCCGTCAGTACTTCGGCCCGACGAACTCGTCAAGCCGCGCCACCGCCTCCCGCCGCGCCACCGAGATCGTGTTACTTCGGGAATAGCGCCACTCGATGCCGAGGGTGTCCAGCGCGTCAGTGAACAGATTACGGATGTCCGCCGACTCGTTGCTGAAGAGGTAGCGCGGGTATTCGTACCACCGGTCGCCGGTCGGCAGGGCTCTTCGAACCCGGTTGGTGAATCTGCTTCCGTCTGAATGGATCAGGCCTCGGACGAACCTTCCCGCGTGCTCCGTAACGATCGTCTGCTGCCACGCTTGCAGCTGAATCTTCCGTCTGTGCTTCACTCCCGCGCCGTGCTGAGGAAAGAGGCACGGCCAGTGTTTGGAGTAGCTGTTGACCTCCGTACAGCCCTGTTTTTGAAGCAGGCGAACTTTGTTGTCGGGGCGTATCGCGAGAATGGCTTCGACGCATTCATCCCGGAGGCCTGGCCAAGCGTCCGCGCAGATGATCCGCAAGGACCAGACCTTCTTCGACGCGAGGCCTACCGGGCTGATGCAGCCATCACCCAAATAGAGTCCTAAGAGATAGGCGTAGCCCGGCAGCGGTTCAGGAGGCCTCGGTCGCTCGTCGCAGCGCGGACATGTAGCTCCCATCTTTGGCCTCAAGGCGGCTTCTGGGTTATCCCGCCATACCTTCAAGGCGGCGCGTGATACGCCGGTCCGGCGGCTCACTTCACTCAACGTGAGACCTGAGGACATAAGGGTCAGCGCCCGTCGGCGCACGGTGCGGTCATACATACCATGAGCGTTACACGGAGGTACGACAAGACGGTGTCGCCAGAATCAGATTGGTCGCATTTGTGCCTCGGGTGGGATTCGAACCCACACTGTACGGATTTTGAAGCCGTTGTCTCCTGCCTATTGGACTACCGAGGCATATTCCGTGACATTACACAAAATGTCTAAATTGTGCGACGGGGCGGTGTCCACACCATACCGAGCACTAGCGTACCGGGTGCGGGTACGCTCGTGCGCGTGACGGACACCCCTCGACGTGTTGTGATCGCTGAGGACGAGGCGCTGATCAGGCTCGACCTCAAGGAGATGCTGGAAGAGGACGGCTACCAGGTCGTCGGCGAGGCCGGGGACGGCGAGACGGCGGTGCGGCTGGCCACCGAGCTGCGGCCCGACCTGGTGATGCTCGACGTCAAGATGCCCATCCTCGACGGTATCTCGGCCGCCGAGCGGATCGCGGCCGAGCACATCGCGCCCGTGGTGATCCTCACCGCGTTCTCCCAGCGCGAGCTGGTCGAGCGGGCCCGCGCCGCCGGGGCGATGGCCTACCTCGTCAAGCCGTTCACCAAGGCCGACCTGGTGCCCGCGATCGAGATGGCGGTCAGCAGGTACGAAGAGATGGCGGCCCTCGAGGCCGAGGTGCAGACCCTGCAGGAGCGCCTCGAGACGCGCAAGATCGTCGACAGGGCCAAGGGGCTGTTGCAGGCCAGGCACGGCTGGACCGAGCCCGAGGCGTTCCGCTGGATCCAGAAGACGTCCATGGACCGGCGGGTGACCATGCGCAACGTCGCCGAGGCCGTGGTCGCCGGGGACGCCGGCGCGCCGGACGAACCGCCGCCCGAGCGCGACGCCGACGGGCCATCCCGCTGACCCCGACCGCGCCGCGGAACGCGACCGTTCCCGCCCGTCACCGAGCCGCTGCGTACGGTAAACATCAGCCCCTCTGCCTGGGCAGTTATGGCACGGAGCGGTAACGAAGCCACAACGACACTGCGCTGAACTACTGCTCTGACGGGTCGGGTCGGTGTACTACGGACAGGTCCCTTGGTGACCGTTTTCTCCCGCAGAGAGCGAGACCCCGGGGCCTTGACTTGTACCCGGTCCACGTCTTCGCGGATCCGGACGTAAAGGGAACGGAAGGAAGGCGACGACCTTGCGGCTCAACACAACCCGCTTCGGCGCGACGCTCGCCGTCGGGGCGGCGCTCGCGCTTGGCATGACGGCCTGTGGTGGCGGTGGCGACAACGGCGGTTCGTCCGGCGGCGGCGGGGGTACCAACAGCGTCACGCTCGGGTTCATGGGCGACCTTACCGGTGAGAACTCCGGCATCGTCATCCCGCCGAAGCAAGGCGCGCAGATGGCCATCGACGAGTACAACGCGACCAATCCCAAGGTGAAGATCACCCTTAAGCCGTACGACAGCCAGGGCAAGCCCGAGCAGGCCACGCCGCTCGCCAAGCAGGCCGTGACGCAGGACAAGGTTGTCGGGATGATCGGCCCCGCGTTCTCCGGTGAATCCGCCCAGGTGGGTCCCGTTCTCGAAGAGGGCAAGGTGCCGAGCGTGTCGCCGTCCGCCACCAACGTCGCCCTCGGCCAGCACGGCTGGAAGTACTGGCACCGGATCGTGGGCAACGACAACGTTCAGGGCTCGGGGGTCGGGAACTTCATCGCCAAGTCGCTGAAGGCCAAGAAGGTCTTCGTCATCGACGACGCGTCCGAGTACGGCAAGCCGCTCGCCACCAAGGTGAAGCAGACCGTCGAGGGGGCGGGAGCGCAGACCTCCACCGACGCCATCGACGTGCAGGCGTCCGACTACGGCTCCACCGTCAACAAGGCCAAGGCCTTCGCCCCCGACGCGATCTTCTTCGGCGGCTACTACGCGCAGGCCGGCAAGCTGGTCAAGCAGCTCAGGGAGGGCGGCGTCAAGGCGCGCTTCCTGTCCGGCGACGGTTCGCTCGACCCGGGGCTGGCCAAGGGCGCCGGCGGCACCACCGCGGACGGTTCCGTCATCGCCTGCCCCTGCCTGATCGACCCGACCGGCAAGGCCAGCCCGGCGAGCAAGACCTTCGCCGACAAGTACAAGGCCAAGTTCAACGCCGAGCCGGCGATCTACTCGGCCGAGGGCTACGACGCGGCCACCGCGTTCATCACCGCCATCAAGGCGGGCAACACCACGCCCGACGCGATCAACAAGTACCTGTCGACCGAGGACGTCCCTGGCGTCTCCAAGGAGATCAAGTTCGCCCCCAACGGCGAGCCGACCGCGGCCGACGTGTACGTCTATGAGGTGAAGGGCGACACCCTGCCGCTGCTGGGCAAGGCCTCCGAGGCCAAGGTCACCGGTTAGGGTGCTGCCCGTCGGGTCGACTCGATCATTGGTCGGCCGGTGTCACTGACGGGCGGGAGCGGGAGCGCCGCGGCGCTCCCGCTCCTTCGACGAGGGCGACAAGGTGTTGCATAGCTTCATTGATCAGTTCTGGCCGTCCACGGTCGACGGGCTATCGCTCGGCGCGATCTATGGGCTCGTGGCGCTGGGGTACACGATGGTGTACGGCGTCCTGCGCCTGATCAACTTCGCGCACTCCGAAATCTTCATGATCGGGACCATGGCCGCGCTGGCGGTGCTGGACGGCCTCGGCACGCACCTGCTCGGCGGGTTCTCCTTGATCGGGATGGTGCTGCTGCTCGCCGCGGCCGGCGCGGTCCTGTCCGGCGCCAGCGCGGTGGGCCTGGAGTACGTCGCCTACCGGCCGCTGCGCCGGCACGGCGCGTCCCGGCTGGCGGCGCTCATCTCGGCGATCGGCGCGTCGATCTTCCTGCAGCAGTTGTTCGCGCGGCTGCTCATTCCGAAGTACTTCGACCTGCCGAAGGAGAAGGGCGCGTTGCCCATCTCCCACCAGTTCGTCGAGCGGTTCAACGTCATCTCCATCGGCGACTTCGTGGTCAGCAACGACAAGTTCGTCATGATCGTCGGCGGGCTCCTGATGATGGTGGGCCTCGACCTGATCGTGAACCGGACGAAGTTGGGGCGCGGCATCAGGGCCACGGCGCAGGACCCGGAGACAGCGGTGCTCATGGGGGTCAACATCGACCGCATCGTGACCGCGACGTTCCTGATCGGCGGCGTCATGGCGGGCATCGCGGCCGGCCTCTACATGATGCGGTTCGAGGAGACGAACTATTTCGTCGGGTTCGTGCTCAGCATCAAGGCGTTCACCGCGGCCGTGCTCGGCGGCATCGGCAACCTCAGGGGCGCGCTCCTCGGCGGTTTCGTGCTCGGTCTGCTCGAGTTCTACGGGTCGAGCATCTTCGGATCGGAGTGGCGGGACGTGGTGGCGTTCACCGTCCTCGTTCTCGTGCTCATGTTCCGTCCGACCGGCATCCTCGGCGAGTCCCTCCAGCAGGCGCGCGCATGAACCTCAACGACACGAAGACGATCGAGGCCGGGAGCCCGCGGCAGCAGGACATCTTCGCCGCCGCTGCGGAGCGCGCCAGGGTGCGCGCCGAGCGGCGGGCCCCGCGCGCCCCCGCGGGGTTGCGCTGGCTGATCTACCTGCTCGTGCTGCCCTTCGAGGTGCTCGGCGGCGTGAGCGCCGGCTTCCGTGACTGGTGGGGCGGGCTGCCGTGGTACGGGCGCTGGGCCGGCTACATCGTGCTGATCCTCGCCGCCGTCGCGCTGCCCTCGCAGCAGGTGGCGAGCGTCATGTCCCCCTACACCGACTGGCCGACCCTGCTGTTCTTCCCGATCGGCGGCTACATCCTGCTCGCGCTCGGGTTGAACGTCGTGGTGGGGATGGCCGGACTGCTCGACCTGGGGTACGTGGCGTTCTTCGCGATCGGCGCGTACACGATGGCGGTGCTCGGGACGAGGTACCACTGGAGCTTCTGGGAGATCCTGCCGGTGGGGATCATCCTCACCTCGGTGTCGGGGTTGATCCTCGGCGCGCCGACGCTGCGGCTGCGCGGCGACTACCTGGCGATCGTGACGCTGGGGTTCGGTGAGATCATCCGGCAGACCGCGCGGAACACCGACGCCATCGGCGGCCCGAACGGCATCGGCGGCATCCCGCATCCGCCGACGCTGACGGAGTGGTCGTTTCCCGACAAGGAGCCGTTCACCAGCCTCGGGCTGAACGGGGTGAGCCCGCTCAAGTACGGCGCGCTGGACGGGCGGCCGTACTACTACCTGATGCTGATCGCGATCGTGGTGACGATCATCTTCGTCAAGCGGCTGGAGAACAGCCGGGTCGGCCGCGCCTGGGCCGCGATCCGCGAGGACGAGGACGCCGCCGAGCTCATGGGCGTGCCGACGTTCAGGTACAAGCTGGCCGCGTTCGCGATCGGCGCCGCGATCGGCGGGGCGGCGGGCGTGATCTACGGCGGCCAGGCCACGTCGATCGTCCCTGCCCAGTTCCTGTTCATCGTGTCGGCGACGATCCTCGCCGCCGTGGTGCTCGGCGGCTCGGGGAACGTGCCCGGGGTCATGCTGGGTGCGTTCCTCGTGGCGTGGATCCCCGAACGTGTCCGGGGCCTGCAGGACTACCGCATCTTGATGTTCGGTGGGGTGCTGGTCGCATTGATGATCTTCCGCCCTGAGGGGCTGCTGCCGTCGCGGCGCCGCAAGGCCGAACTGGCCGAGGGCACCGGCGGCATGGGGAGCCTCGGCGCCGAGGTGGGCGGTCCAGGGACGCACGCGGCCGCCGAGGCGGGCCAATGAACGCAGGGGAGCCGATGACCGGGACGGCGGCTCGGCACGGTGCCGGGCAACACTTGCTGCGGTTGGCGAACGTGACCATGCGGTTCGGCGGTGTGGTCGCGGTCAACCAGGTCGACTTCGAGGTCAGGACCGGCGAGATCTTCGCGTTGATCGGGCCGAACGGCGCGGGCAAGACGACGGTGTTCAACATGGTCACCGGCGTCTACCGGCCGAGCGAGGGGCAGGTGTTCTTCGACGGCCGGCAGATCACCGGGCTCAAGCGGTTCAAGGTGACCAAGCTCGGGGTCGCCCGGACGTTCCAGAACATCCGGTTGTTCCACAACATGACGGCGCTGGAGAACGTCATGGTCGGCGCGGACGCCCATCATCGCACCGGCCTCGCCGGCGCCGCGCTCGGCCTGCCGTGGCACCGCCGCGAGGAGCGCGAAGGGCGGCGCAGGGGGGCGGAGCTGCTGGAGTTCGTGGGGATCCCGCACCGGATCGACGAGGCGGCGAAGAACCTGCCGTACGGCGACCAGCGCCGCCTCGAGATCGCCCGTGCGCTCGCCACCGACCCGAAGCTGCTGCTGCTCGACGAGCCGGCGGCCGGGATGAACCCGGTGGAGAAGGAGTCCCTGCAGGCGCTGATCGGGCGGATCAGGGACACCGGCCGTACGGTCCTGCTCATCGAGCATGACATGAGCCTGGTGATGGGGATCAGCGACCGGATCGCCGTGCTCGACTTCGGTGAGAAGATCGCCGAAGGGCTGCCGGCGGAGATCCAGAACAACCCGAGGGTCATCGAGGCGTATCTGGGGGCACCGGCCGATGCTTCTTGAGGTCCAGGACATCCACGTCCACTACGGCAAGATCGCGGCGCTCAAGGGCGTGTCGGTGGAGGTCGGCGAGGGCGAGATCGTCACCCTGATCGGCGCCAACGGCGCGGGCAAGTCGACGACGCTGAAGACGATTTCCGGTCTGCGCCCGCTGTCGTCCGGCCGCATCGTCTTCGACGGGCGGGACATCAGCAGGATGCCCGGGCATCGCCGGGTGCTCGCGGGCATCGGGCAGGCGCCGGAGGGGCGCGGCATCTTCCCCGGCATGACGGTGACCGAGAACCTGCTGATGGGCGCCTACGCCAGGAAGGGCTCGCTGACGAAGGAGCTCGACGAGGTCTTCGGCCTGTTCCCGCGGCTGGCCGAGCGCAGGGGCCAGGCGGGCGGCACGATGTCCGGGGGCGAGCAGCAGATGCTCGCCATCGGGCGGGCGCTGATGACCAAGCCGAAGGTGCTGCTGCTCGACGAGCCGTCGATGGGCCTTGCCCCGGTGCTGGTCACCCAGATCTTCTCGATCGTGCAGGAGATCAACCGGCGTGGCACGACGGTGCTGTTGGTCGAGCAGAACGCGCAGCAGGCGCTGCAGGTGGCGGACCGGGCGTACGTGCTGGAGACGGGGGCGATCGTGAAGTCGGCGCCCGCCAGGGATCTGCTCGACGACCCGGAGGTCCGCGCGGCCTATCTCGGCGGCGGCGCCCAGACCGGCCGCTGAGACCCGGCGGCGGTCGGCCGCGCGCTGGTGCGGCCGGCTAATGCGGCCAGGGAATGCGGCCGGAAGGCGAAGGCGTGGCCGGGGTCAGCGCGGACCGGGCCGGCCGAGCTTGACGTCGGCCGGCGGCGGGTCGGACGCCGCGCCCATGGTGGGGCTGCCGACCAGCCGCAGGTCGGTCTCCCTGACCTGGCGCGGGATGTCGTACCACAGGTCCATCTCGACGCGGACGCCGGAACCCACGTCGATGCTGGTCGGCTGCCGCCTGATCAGCATGGCGTCGAGGTCGGGCGGGAAGGTCCTGCCGTCGGAGGTGACCAGGACCTGCTTGCGGGTGTCGAAGGTGCCCGTGATGCGGCCGGTGTTCTCCACGACCAGCCTGATCCGGACGAACTGCCCTTTCGGCGCCACGTCGGCGTGGCTGCCGGCGACCGTGACCATGCGGTCGCGCAGGCCGATCAGCGTGAACGCCAGGTCGCCGCTGCGCGCGGGCGGCAGGTGCAGGACGGTCTCGTCCGGCCGCGCGGTGCGCGGCGGGAGGTCGTACGTCGCCGGTGTGCTCTTGGCCGGCGCGGCGTGGTCCCCGGAGGAGCAGCCGGCGAGGAGTACGGAGACCGGCAAGGAGACCAGTACGGCCACCAGCGCGGGCAGCGGCGGCAAGGGCTTCGCGGACGGGAACGTGGAGGTGGGCGCGAGCGGCGCGGCGGCCGGCCCGGAGGCGGGCGGCGCGGCGGAACCGGGCGGCGCCGGGGTCCTTCGCATGCCGCGACCCTAAGGACAAGGCGGCGCGGCGGGAAAGACCGGCCGCCCGGAAAGGAACCAAATCGCAATTGGGAGGTTACCGCGGGGCGCGGTAAGAGCCCGGGGTGGACCTTTGGGTCCGTGCAGACCTTCCCCGGCCCTGCACGTTGTCTACTCGGCCGCCCCGGGCTCCCCTCCAACGGTAGCGACCCCGCAGGTGCGCGTGCAAAGTATGCCGTCACCTGAATGAGGGGAATCGGCAACCCGGCGGCGTTTCGCCGTTCATGCGGTGGCCCGGTCTCCGCGCGCACGAGGCCGTACGGGCACGGCGGTTCGGCGGCGCCGGGCGCGGGTGTGCGACCCCGGCGACGCGGTGCCTGGCTTCGTCCCCGTGGCCTGAAGCGGCCGCGCGGCCGCGGCGGCGAAACCTCCGGCGGCCTGCGGAAAACTGTCCGAGCCGGCGACTAGGCTGCCGGGTGTGGCGACCACAGAATCGACCCCGGCATCGACCCCGGCCGAGACCCTGCTGCTGCTCGATGGGCACTCGCTCGCCTACCGGGCGTACTTCGCGTTGAAGGAGGCCGACCTCGTCACCACCGACGGCCAGCCCACCAACGCGGTGTTCGGCTTCACCTCGATGCTGATCAACGTGCTCCGCGACGAGACGCCCACCCACGTCGCGGTCTGCTTCGACCGCTCGGAGCCGACGTTCAGGCACGAGGCGTACGTGGAGTACAAGGCGGGCAGGAGCGCCACGCCCGACGACTTCCGCAGCCAGATGAGCCTCATCGACGAGGTGCTGGAGGCGCTGCGGATCCCGCGGCTGTCCAAGGCCGGCTACGAGGCCGACGACCTGATCGCCACCCTCGCCACCCGGGCGGGCGAGCGGGGGATGCGCACGCTGATCGTGACCGGCGACCGCGACGCCTACCAGCTGATCGACGAGCACGTCACCGTGCTCTACCCGCGGCGCGGGGTGTCCGACCTGGTGCGCACCACTCCCGAGGTCATCGTGGAGAAGTACGGCGTCCCGCCGGAGCGCTACCGCGAGCTGGCCGCGCTGGTCGGTGAGTCCAGCGACAACCTTCCCGGCGTGCCGGGGGTCGGGCCCAAGACGGCGGCGAAGTGGCTGACGACCTACGGCGGGCTCGACGGGCTGGTGGCCCACGTCGACGAGGTCAAGGGCAAGGCCGGCGACAGCCTGCGCACCCACCTCGGCGATGTGCTGCGCAACCACCAGATCAACAAGCTGACCTGTGATGTTCCGCTGGACGTCGAGCCGGCCGATCTCAACCTCGGCCAGTGGGACCGCGACGAGATCCACACGCTGTTCGACACGCTGCAGTTCCGGGTGCTGCGCGAACGGCTCTACCAGTCGCTGTCGGCCGTGGAGCCGGAGGCCGATGAGGGGTTCGAGATCGAGCTCGCCACGCCCGGTCCCGGCGAGCTGGCCGCCTGGCTGGCCGAGCACGCCTCGGGGCCCGACCGGGTCGGCCTGGCCGTCACCGGCACCTGGGGACGCGGCACCGGCGACCTCACCGGCATCGCGATCGCCTGCCGCGGCACGGACCCGGCTTCCCGCGGCACGGACCCGGCCCGCCGCACGACCGACTCGGCGTCCGATCGCGGCATCGGGGCGTACGTCGACCCGGCCGGCCTCACCGAGGCCGACGAGCGCGCCTTCGCCGACTGGCTGGCCGACCCCAAGCGGCCCAAGGCGATGCACGAGGCCAAGGGCCCGATGCTGGCGTTCGCCGCCCGCGGGCTGGCCATCGACGGGCTGACCAGCGACACCGCGCTCGCCGCCTACCTGGCGCTGCCCGGGCAGCGGTCCTTCGACCTCGCCGACCTGGCGCTGCGCTACCTGCACCGCGAGCTGCGCGCGGACGCCGACGAGTCGGGGCAGCTCACGCTGGACGGCTCTGGTGAGGAGCAGCTGGCCCACGACCTGGCGGTCCGGGCGAGCGCCGTCGTCGAGCTGGCCGACGCCCTCGACCGCGACCTCGAACGGCGTGGCGCGGCCCGGCTGCTGCGCGAGGTCGAGCTGCCGCTGGTCGGGGTGTTGCGCGACATGGAGCGGGTCGGCGTCGCAGTCGACACCGACCACCTCGCCTCGCTGTCGGCCACCCTCGGCGGCCAGGTCAAGGCCGTGGAAGAGATGGCCCACGCGGCGGCCGGGCACGAGTTCAACCTGGGGTCGCCCAAGCAGGTCCAGCAGGTGCTCTTCGACGAGCTCGGGCTGCCCAAGACCAAACGCACCAAGACCGGCTACACGACCGACTCCGAGGCGCTGACCAACCTCGCGGTGAACAACGATCATCCGGTGCTCGAGCATCTGCTGCGTTGGCGCGAGGTGGCCAAGCTCAAGAGCATCGTCGACTCGCTGATCCCGATGGCCGACGGCGCGGGCCGTATCCACACCACGTTCAACCAGATGGTGGCGGCGACAGGGCGGCTGTCGTCGACCGACCCCAACCTGCAGAACATCCCGATCCGCACCGCCGAGGGCCGCCAGATCCGCGAGGCCTTCGTGGTGGGGGAGGGCTACGAGTGCCTGCTCACCGCCGACTACAGCCAGATCGAGCTGCGGATCATGGCCCACCTGTCGGAGGACGATGCGCTGATCGACGCGTTCGGCTCAGGGGCCGACTTCCACACCATCACCGCCTCCAGGGTGTTCGGGCTGCCGGCCGAGCAGATCGACCCGGAGCTGCGCAGCCGCATCAAGGCGATGAACTACGGGCTCGCCTACGGGCTTTCCGCCTACGGCCTGTCGCAGCAGCTGCGCATCCCGCCGGACGAGGCGCGCGCGCTGATGGAGGAATACTTCGAGCAGTTCGGCGGCGTCCGCGACTACCTGCACAACATCGTGAAGAAGGCCAGGCAGGACGGCTACACCGAGACGATCCTGGGTCGCCGCCGCTACCTGCCCGACCTCACCTCCGACAACCGCCAGCGCCGCGAGATGGCCGAGCGGATGGCGCTGAACGCGCCCATCCAGGGGTCGGCCGCCGACATCATCAAGGTCGCCATGCTGGGCGTCGACCGGGCGCTGCGCCGCAGCGGCCTCGCGTCACGGCTGCTGCTGCAGGTGCACGACGAGCTGGTGTTCGAGGTCGCACCTGGCGAGCTCGACGACCTCCAGGCGCTGGTGCGCGAGCAGATGTGCGGCGCCTACGAGCTGCGCGCCCCGCTCACCGTCGCCACCGGCACCGGCCGCACCTGGCAGGACGCCGCCCACTGAGCCGCCTGGCGCACGCCGGGACGGGCGGCCCGCCCGGCCGCCGGCACGCACGCGAAAACATGATTCCCCGGAATGTCACGGAACCCTTTCCCGGGTATCGGGGTCCCCGAATATGGTGGCCCGGACACGTTGGGCGGGGCGATCGCCGCGCGACCATGAGCCGAGCGCGGTACGGGCGCGCCGCGGCGTCCACGAGAGGCGGGAGGCCAGGTGCCTGCGCTGCACAAGCTCGCCGGTCTGTTGATCGCCTGCGCGGTCGTCATCGGCGTGTTGGCCCCGCCGGCGCACCGGCACGCGGCCGACCGCGCGACCCGCCGGGCGGCGGCCGGCGCGCGGCCCACGGTCTCCGCCGTGCCCGCCGGGGCCGGCGCGGCCGGAGCTCCCGGCGTGCCGGCGGCCGGCGCGCACCCGGTCGCTCCTGGCGCGGTCCCCACGATCCAGCCCGCGGCGGCGCGCCGCGTACGGGCCAACGAGCTGGGCGAGGTACCGGTGCTGATGTACCACCGGATCGTGGCCAAGAAGGTCAGCACGTACGACCGCACCCCCGCCGAGCTCCGCGCCGAGCTCGAACGGCTGGCCAAAGAGGCGTACGTGCCGGTGACCGCGGCCGAGTTCGCCACGGGACGGATCGACATCGCGGCCGGCACCCACCCGGTCGTGCTCACCTTCGACGACGGCTATCCCAGCCACCTGGCCTTCGACGCGAACGGCAACCCGCGACCCGACACCGCCGTGGGCGTGATCATGAGCGTGGCGAGGGAGTATCCGTGGTTCCGGCCGGTCGCCACGTTCTACCTGATCAAGAACCCGTTCATGCTGGGCGACCAGGCCCGCGGCGCGCTGCGCTGGCTGGTCGCGCACGGTTTCGAGGTGGGCAACCACACGACCGACCACGCCGACCTCGCAGGCATCCCGCGGACGAAGGTCCAGCGCGAGATAGGGACCGACCAGAAGACGCTCACCGGCCTCGCGGGCGTGCCCCCGGCGACGTTCGCCTTCCCCTTCGGCGCCCCGTCCCGCCTGTCCTGGGCCGACCACGGCAGCGGCGGCGGCGCGCGCTGGGATTTCGCCGGGATGTTCATGGCCGGATGGCGACCGGCCGACTCGCCTTTCAGCGCGTCCTTTCAGCCGCTGGCCATCCCGCGGATCCGTTCGGAGGGCAAGCACAAGAAGGACGGCTGCGACCGGTTCTGCTCGACCGCCTGGTTGGACTGGCTGGACGACAATCCAGACCAGAGATACACCTCCGACGGTGATCCCGTGGCGATATCCTTTCCGTCGGCCGATGAGGGGTCGCTTGCCCAGCGCTTCCAGGGGCGAAGCCGCCCGTATTGAGCCGTCCTCCGGCCGGTGTGGATTGACCCGTGTCCGAAGGTCTCATATCCTGATCGCTGCGCTGCGGGCCTGCGCGCGCCTCGGACGGAGCAGGCTAGCGCTCGGTCAGGTCGACATCGGTCTTCGGATGGAGCACGTCTCCGCCAATCCGGTCTTCGGCAGGGACGATAAGGGCCCTCCGCGCACCAACAACGACAATCTTGTCCGTACCGGAGCCGAACCCACACATGACGAGCAGCACCGAGGCCACCTCGACCACCCCGCAGGTAGCGGTCAACGACATCGGGTCCGAGGAAGCCTTCCTCGCCGCGATCGACGAGACCATCAAGTACTTCAACGACGGCGACATTGTCGAGGGCACTGTCGTCAAAGTCGATCGAGACGAGGTCTTGCTCGACATCGGTTACAAGACCGAGGGCGTCATCCCCTCGCGTGAGTTGTCGATCAAGCACGATGTCGATCCCAACGAGGTCGTCAAGACCGGTGACCACGTCGAGGCCCTGGTTCTCCAGAAGGAGGACAAAGAGGGCCGCCTGATCCTGTCCAAGAAGCGCGCCCAGTACGAGCGCGCCTGGGGCACGATCGAGAAGATCAAGGACGAGGACGGGATCGTCACCGGCACCGTGATCGAGGTCGTCAAGGGCGGCCTCATCCTCGACATCGGGCTGCGCGGCTTCCTGCCGGCGTCGCTCGTCGAGATGCGCCGGGTCCGCGACCTGCAGCCGTACGTCGGCCGCGAGCTCGAAGCCAAGATCATCGAGCTGGACAAGAACCGCAACAACGTGGTCCTGTCCCGCCGCGCCTGGCTGGAGCAGACCCAAAGCGAGGTCCGCCAGACCTTCCTCAACACCCTGCAGAAGGGCCAGGTCCGCAAGGGCGTCGTGTCGAGCATCGTCAACTTCGGCGCGTTCGTCGACCTCGGCGGGGTCGACGGCCTGGTGCACGTCTCCGAGCTGTCCTGGAAGCACATCGACCACCCGTCCGAGGTCGTCGAGGTCGGCCAGGAGGTCACCGTCGAGGTTCTCGACGTCGACATGGAGCGCGAGCGGGTGTCGCTGTCGCTGAAGGCGACGCAGGAAGACCCCTGGCAGCAGTTCGCCCGCACCCACCAGATCGGGCAGGTCGTGCCGGGACGGGTCACCAAGCTGGTGCCGTTCGGCGCGTTCGTCCGGGTCGAGGAGGGCATCGAGGGCCTGGTGCACATCTCCGAGCTGGCCGAGCGGCACGTCGAGATCCCCGAGCAGGTCGTCCAGGTCGGCGACGAGATCTTCGTCAAGATCATCGACATCGACCTCGACCGGCGGCGGATCAGCCTGTCGCTCAAGCAGGCCAACGAGGGCGCGGCCACGCTCGAGGACGAGGACTTCGACCCGACGCTGTACGGCATGCCGGCCGAGTACGACGAGCAGGGCAACTACAAGTACCCGGAGGGCTTCGACTCCGAGACCGGCGAGTGGCTCGAAGGCTACGAAGACCAGCGCGAGCAGTGGGAGCGGCAGTACGCCGAGGCCCGCACCCGTTTCGACGCCCACCGCAAGCAGGTCGAGGAGGCCCACAAGGCCGAGGCCGAGGCGGCCGGGCAGGGCGGCGGAGGCGGCGGCGGCCAGTCGTCCTACTCCGGTGGCGGCGAGCAGAACGCGCCGGCCGAGGGCGCCCTCGCCTCCGACGAGGCCCTCGCCGCGCTCCGCGAGAAGCTCTCCGGCGGCCAGTAGGCGATCGAGGAACCAGCGCACCAGCGCCACCAGCGGCATCAGCGGCACGGCTGATGCCGCTGGTCGCGTTTGCGGCCTTCCGGCCGGCGGCGGCCGGCGAGCGATCCGCCGCGCGGCGGTTGGCCCGGCGACGCCGAGCGCCGGGGGCGACGCGCTGGCGAAACGCGACCTCGCCGCGGGTCGCCCGGGGTAGGTTGGTCGGGTCGAGGGCGGTATAAGTACCGTCCGGCCCAGGCTTTTTCGGCCCATCCCCCTGCAGGAGAGCTTTCTGGTGGCCAGAACCGACGTGGGCAGGCCGGCGCCGAGACCCGCCGGCGGCGGCCCCGCCGCTCCGATCGTGCCCCAAGGCCGGGCCCGGCTGACCCTCATCGTGATCAGCGTGGCCGTGCTTGCCGAGACCCTGCGCTTCGCCCTCCCGGTCTTCGGCCAGGTCGCCGACGACTCGGGCGCGCGCGTCGCCGCCGCGGCCCTGCTGCTCAGCTGCCTCGCCGGGGTGTGCGGTCCGCTCGTGCGCGCGCTGGCCGGCGCGCGGGCCCTCATCACGGTCGGGATCGGCGGGCTGCTGGCGATGCGGCTCGTCGCGCAGGCCGTCCCGCCCCGGCTGTGGCTGGCCTGCGCGGCCACCGCGCTGGCGGCGATCGCCCTCGTCGCGCTGTACGAGGCGGCGCGCGGGCTGTCCGGCGTCGGGTTCGCCACGGCGGGGGTCGCGGGGCTGGCCGTCGACACCGCCCTGCGCCTCGGCTTCGGCACCTGGGACCCGGTCTGGCGGTCGGGGCCTGGTCCATGGGCGGCCTGCCTCGCGCTCACCGGCGCCGGCGCCGTCATGCTCGCCGTCGAGCTGCGCTCCGGGCCGGTGCCCGCGCCCGGGATCAGCTGGCACGACGCGCTCGGCGCGGCCGGGCTCGGCCCGTTCCTGGCCATCCAGGTGCTTGTCCTGTCCAGTCCCGCGTTCGCCGCCTCGGCCGGCTGGCTGTCCCCGCCCGTGGCCGGCGCCGTCGTGCTGGCCGGGCAGGCGGTCGCGCTGGCCTTCCTGTCCTCAGGTCTCGCCGTACGGGCCGTGCCGGGCGGCACGGCCGTGCTCGGCGGCACGATCCTCGGGGTCACGACAGGCGCGGTGACCGGGCCGTACGGGCTGAGCGGCCGCGCGGTGATCGTGATCGTGGTCATCGGCGGGCAGCTGCTCGCCACCTGGCTGCTCGCGGTGGCCTCCAGGGCGCCGCTGCGCCGCGCGGGCCGGGGCGGCGCGGTCTGGCGCATCGACCTCGGCGCGGCGCTCGGCGCCTTCCTCGGTGGCGCCCTGCTGCTGTCGTACCAGCGTGCCGGGGACGTCCCGCTGCCGTATTCCAGCAAGATCCTCCCGGGCCTGACCGGGATCCTGCTCGGCCTGCTCGCGGCGATCGCCGCCGCGCGCGGCGGGCCGCTGCCCGCGCGGTCCGGCCGGCGCGCGCTGGGAGCCGGCGCCGCGGCGCTCACCCTCCTCGCCGTGCCGCTGGTCAACGCGGTGACGGCGCCGGCGGTCGCCGGGCCGGGGCCGGCGCACCGGTTCCAGCTGGTCGCCTACAACATCCACGAGGCGGTCGGCCCGGACTTCAGGCTCGACCCCGAGCGCGTCGCACGGACCATCGAGGCCGGCCGCGCGGACGTGGTGCTGTTGCAGGAGGTCGGACGGGGCCGGCTCGGGTCCGGCACCACCGATACCGCGGGATGGCTGGCGCGCCGGCTGCGCATGCACCTGATCTGGGGGCCCGGCGCGGACAACCAGTCGGGCAACGCCGTGCTCTCGCGGCTGCCGATCCGGTCGTCGGGCTCCGGCCGGCTGCCCCAGGCGGGCGGCGCCCAGGTCCCCGGGTACGTGTGGGCGAGGCTCGAACTCGGCGGCGGCCGCACCGTCGACGTCTGGTCCACCCGGCTGGACGACGCCGCCGGCACTGATCGGGCGCCCGTGGTGCAGGCGGCCAAGCTGTTGACCGCGTGGGGCGGCGGCCCCCGTACGGTGATCGCGGCGAGCGTGCACTCCGGCGCGGTCGACGCCGCCGCCCTTGACCGGCTCTCCGACGGGACTGGCCTGCGGAACGCCGCCGACCCGGCGTCCGGCGGTGACCGGACGTCCGGTCCCGGCGCCGGCGCTGGCGCCGGCCGGGCCGGGCCGGCGGGCAACTGGCTGCTCAGCACCGACGACCTCTTCGTCACCGAGGCCAACCTCCCCACACCGGGGACGGCCGGCGGCCGCCCGGTCGCCGCGACGGTCCGCATCGCCGGCTGAGCCGCGCCCATCCCGGAGCCACGCCCCCGACCGGCCGGACCGGCCTCGACCGGCCCGGTCGGGGCCGGCCCGGCGGCGGCATCGGACAGGTAGGGTCGGCTGCATGCCGCCGTCGCCGCCGCCGTCTTCGCCAGCGCCGCCCGCGCTGGACGTCCGGGTCGTCCGCGCCGGCATCGCCGACGCGGGGGAGATTCTCACCCTGCAGCGGGCGGCCTACCTCGCCGAGGCGCAGCTGTACGGCGACCCGTTCATCCCCCCGCTCGTCGAGTCGCTGGAGCAGGTCCGGGCGGTGCTGGCCGGCGACGCCATCGTGCTCTCCGCGCGGCACGGCCACCGCCTGGTCGGCGCCGTGCAGGGCAGGTTCCGCGGCCAGACCTGTCTGGTGGGCCGGCTCGTCGTCGCCCCCGACCTGCAGGGGCGCGGCGTCGGCACCCGGTTGATGCGGGCCATCGAGGCCGCCGTGGCCGACCGTGTCGACACGCTGGCGCTGTTCACCGGCCACCTCAGCGACGGCAACCTGCGGCTCTACCGCCACCTCGGCTACGCGGAGACCCACCGCGAGCGGCTCGCCGCCCACCTCACGCTCGTCCACATGCGCAAGACCCTGCGTGCCCCCACGCAGGGGCCGCCATGATCGTCGCCGCGGTGTCCGTACGGCCGCGATCGGGCGTACCGGCCGGGCGGCGCGACGTCGCGGGCGGGTTCGCGGGCGGGCGCGCGGCGGGACGCGGATAAGGTCGTGGGCGTGGTGCGGGTGGGACTGACGGGCGGCATCGGGGCCGGCAAGAGCGAGGTGGCCAGGCGCCTCGTCGCGCACGGGGCGGTGCTGATCGACGCCGACGTCGTCGCGCGCGAGGTGGTCGAGCCGGGCACCCAGGGCCTTGCCGCGGTCGTCGCCGAGTTCGGCGACGGCGTGCTGCTTCCCGACGGCTCGCTCGACCGCGAGCGGCTCGGCTCGATCGTGTTCGGCGACGCCGGCCGCAGGGCGGCCCTGAACGCCATCGTGCATCCCCTGGTCGGCGAGCGGATGCGCGAGCTGCACGACGCCGCGCCCGCCGGCTCCGTCGTCGTCTATGACGTGCCGCTGCTGACCGAGAACGACCTGGCCGGCATGTACGACACGGTCGTCGTCGTGGACGCCCCGGTGGAGACCCAGGTCGCCAGGCTCGTCGGGATCCGCGGGATGACCGAAGAGGCCGCCAGGTCCAGGATCGCCGCGCAGGCGACCCGCGAGCGGCGCCGCGCCATCGCCGATCATGTCATCGACAACTCGGGCACGCTCGACGAGCTGTACGCCCAGGTCGACGCCCTGTGGGACGAGCTCAGCGCGAAGGCCGCCTGACCGGCGGCTCGCCGGCCGGGCCGGCCCGTCCGGCCCGTATGGACGGCGCCTCGATGACGCGGTGCAGCACGTCCGGGCGGTTGCTGATGATGCCGTCGACCCCGTCCGCGATCAGCCGCCGCATGCCGGCGGGGTCGTCCACCGTCCAGGGGTACACGCGCATTCCCAGCGCGTGCGCCCGCGCCACGTACGCCTTGGTCACGTCGCCCTGCGCCGGGTTGACCAGGTCGGCGTACGCCCGTACGGCCGGAAGTCGCCGGGCCGCCGGGGTGCCGAGCAGCGCGGTGGTCACGGCGGGCAGCCCGGCGTGGAAGCGCTTGATGAACCCCCAGTCGAAGCTCTGCACGATGAGCCGGCCCGGCGCCAGCCAGCCCGCGTGGGCGCGCAGTGCCGCGATCACCCGGGGGCCGATGCCGGGGTAGCGGCCCGGGTTCTTGACCTCGAGCAGCAACCCGGCGCCGGTGCCGTCCATCGCGCGCAGCGTCTGCTCGAGCGTGGGCACCCGTTCGCCCGCGTACCGCGCGGCGAACCACGACCCGGCGTCCAGCCGCTTGATCTCCTTGAGGGTGAAGTCACCGACCCGCCAGGGGGAGCGCCGGGGAAAGATCCGCTCGACGTCGGTCGTCCTGGCCAGCGTCGCGTCGTGCATGATGATCAGCTTGCCGTCCTTGGTCTGCTGGACGTCGAACTCGACGAGGTCGGCGTGCCGCGCGCGGCCCTCCCTGAAGGCGGCGATCGTGTTCTCCGGGGCGTACGCCCTGGTGCCGCGGTGCCCGACGTCGACCACCCGGGCTGAGGCGCGTACGTGCCCGGGCGCCGCGGACCCGCGCGCCGCCGGGGCGTGTGCGGCCCGCGCTCGGGTCGCCGATACGGTCGGCGTCGCGTTCGTGACGGACAGTGTGGCGATGATGATCGTGACGTGGGCTCCGAACCGCCGGAACATGCGACTCCTCCGCTGGTGCGAGCGGGTACACCCGGATCGTCCGATTGAGGCGCATCGTCACGATGAGGGGGCGGTGAGCGGCTCGCGTCCGGCACGTGAAGACCGATGGACACGCCAAGCGACGGCGTCTCCACGGTGAGCCACGCATGGCCGCCCGCCGTCCAACGGGTGACGCGCCGGCGCCGGCGCCGGTGCCCGCCGGGCGGCATGGAATGTCGGAGGGAGGTCGTACCGTTGAGGGTGAACCAAGCGGGATCAGCCAGGGGAGATCAGCGTGCGGCCTGTCACCGATCTTGAGCGCACCGAGGCGCCGTTCGAGGTCGTCACCGAGATGACGCCCTCCGGCGACCAGCCGCAGGCGATCGACGAGCTCGAACGCCGGATCAAGCGCGGCGACCAGGACGCGGTGCTGCTCGGCGCCACCGGCACCGGCAAGTCCGCGACCATCGCCTGGCTGATCGAGCGGGTGCAGCGGCCGACCCTGGTCATGCAGCCCAACAAGACCCTCGCCGCGCAGTTCGCCAACGAGCTGCGCGAGATGTTGCCGGGCAACGCGGTCGAGTACTTCGTCTCCTACTACGACTACTACCAGCCGGAGGCGTACGTCCCGCAGTCCGACACCTACATCGAGAAAGACTCCTCGATCAACGACGAGGTCGAGCGGCTGCGGCATTCGGCGACGTGGTCGCTGGTGTCGCGCCGCGACGTCGTGGTGGTCGCCTCGGTGTCGTGCATCTACGGCCTGGGCACCCCGCAGGAGTACGTGGACCGCATGGTCCGGCTGCGGGTCGGCCAAGAGATCGACCGCGACCAGCTGCTCCGGCGGCTCGTCGACATGCAGTACACCCGCAACGACCTGTCGTTCACCCGCGGCACGTTCCGGGTGCGCGGCGACACCATCGAGGTCATCCCGCAGTACCAGGAGCTGGCCGTCCGCATCGAGATGTTCGGCGACGAGATCGAGAAGGTGGCCACGCTGCACCCGCTCACCGGCGAGGTGCTCAGCGAGGACGACGACATCCACATCTTCCCCGCCTCGCACTACGTCGCCGGCCCCGAGCGGATGGAGCGGGCGATCCGCGGCATCGAGGCCGAGCTCGGCGAGCGGCTGGCCGAGCTCGAGCGGCAGGGCAAGCTCCTCGAGGCGCAGCGGCTGCGCATGCGCACCACGTACGACATCGAGATGATGCGCCAGATCGGCACGTGCTCCGGCATCGAGAACTACTCGCGCCACATCGACGGGCGCGGCCCCGGCACCCCGCCGAACACGCTGCTCGACTTCTTCCCCGAGGACTTCCTGCTCGTCCTCGACGAGTCGCACCAGACCGTTCCGCAGATCGGCGCGATGTACGAGGGCGACATGTCGCGCAAGCGCACCTTGGTCGAGCACGGGTTCCGGCTGCCGTCGGCCATGGACAACCGGCCGCTGAAGTGGGAGGAGTTCCTCGAGCGCATCGGCCAGACCGTCTACCTGTCCGCGACGCCCGGCCCGTACGAGATGGGCCGGGTCAAGGGCGACGTCGTCGAGCAGGTGATCCGGCCGACCGGTCTGGTCGATCCCGAAGTGATCGTCAAGCCGACGAGGGGCCAGATCGACGACCTCATCGAGGAGATCCGCGTCCGCGCCGAGCGCGACGAGCGGGTCCTCGTCACCACGTTGACCAAGAAGATGGCCGAGGACCTCACCGACTACCTGCTCGAGCTGGGCATCCGGGTCCGCTACCTGCACAGCGAGGTCGACACGCTGCGCCGGATCGAGCTGCTCCGCGAGCTGCGCAGCGGTGAGTACGACGTGCTGGTGGGCATCAACCTGCTCAGGGAGGGCCTCGACCTGCCCGAGGTGTCGCTGGTGTCGATCCTCGACGCCGACAAGGAGGGCTTCCTCCGGTCGGAGACCTCGCTGATCCAGACGATCGGCCGCGCGGCCCGGAACGTCTCCGGCCAGGTGCACATGTACGCCGACCAGGTCACCCCGTCGATGGAGCGGGCCATCGACGAGACCAACCGGCGGCGCGCGAAGCAGATCGCCTACAACACCGAGCGCGGCATCGAGCCGCGGGCGCTGCGCAAGCGGATCGCCGACATCCTCGACTCGCTGGCCCGCGAGGACGCCGACACCGAAAAGCTCATCGGTGGCGCCGGCCGCCAGCAAAGCCGCGGCAAGACCCCGGTGCCCGGCCTGGCCTCACGTGCCAAGGGCGAGGCCGGCCGCCACGCCCACGACCTCGTGGGCGAGCGGCCGCGGGCCGAGCTCGAGTCGCTCATCGACTCCCTCACCGATCAGATGCACGCCGCCGCCAAAGACCTCCAGTTCGAGCTGGCGGCCCGCCTGCGCGACGAGATCAAAGAGCTCAAGCGCGAGCTCCGCGACATGAAGGAGGCCGGCGTCACCTAGCCGCATTCGGGACGTTTCTCGGCGCATGCGGACAACGTCTACATCCTGCGTGAGTTCAGACCTGTGCGGGCGGCGGTGCCTAGGGAGCGAGAACAGTAAGCCCGGCTTCTGCGCATTCGTCGTCGTGCCCGGGCGTCATTCCGCCGCTTACCGCCAGCGCACCGAGGACGGTGTCCCCCCGCAGGATGAGCGCCGCGCCGGCGCCTATCAGGATGGGCACCCGCACGGCCCGGTCCAGTTGGGCGAAGAAGCCAGGCGAGGCCTCCCGCATCTGGCGCAGTGCGGCGCCGTCGCGGCGGAAGAGGGCGACGCTGGCCGCTTTGGTCTCGGCGATCTGGGCTGAGAGCGGGGGTGCGCCGTTCATACGGCCGAGGGCCTGTAGGTGTCCGCCTTCGTCGACGACCGCGACCGTGACCAGCGCACCGATCTTGGTGGCGCGCTCGTGTGCGCCGGTGATGACTGTCTGAGCCTCTTGGAGCGTGAGCGGCATGACGATCCTTCAAGTTATGTGGACAACTGTCCTTGCATGGACAAGCGTATCGTTAGAGGGCGGCCGCAGCACAAGTACGCGAAGCTAGAATGTTCCGGCGATGGACGACACCACCTCGGCCGGCCCGCGCCGCCCCAACGCGCGCGGGCAGGGGGAGCGGCTGCGGGAGGAGATCATCTCCGCTGCCGTGCAGATGCTCGGGGACCTGGCCGACGACGAGGCCTTGTCGCTGCGCGCGGTCGCGCGTGCGGTGTCGATATCCCCCACCTCTGTTTATCTGTACTTTCCCGATCGTGACGCGCTCGTCGCCGCGGCCATGGAACGCTGCCATGCGGAGATGCTCCAGGCCGCGGATGAGGCCGAGGCCGCGCATCAGGACCCCGCTCTCGGCCTGCGCGCACGGATCCTGGCGCAGGCGGCCTGGGTGCAGGAGCATCCCGGCCTCTACAAGGTGATGCATGAGAGCAAGGTCGGCATGCCTTTCAAAGAGGTCCTGTTCACGCGCACCACGGCCGCGGTGCAGCGCTGCATGGACGCTGGGGTCGCCTCGCCAGGGGACGCCGCCACCGTCGCACTCGACCTCCGGACGGCCGTCATCGGCATGCTGTCGCTGCGGATCAACGAGCCTGACCTGCCTTGGCCGCCCTTCCCCGAGCAGGCCGATCGATTCCTCGCCAAGCTCGTCGGACTCGCGCCGCTGGCAGCGGAGACGACGGCCCCGCCGGCAAAGTAGCCCGCGCGGCAGCTCTCGTACGGGAAGGACGCCGCGGGTGGCGTGGCGGCGGGGTTCGACATCGCGCGATGCGTGCTGTGTTCTCGGTGCGTGCGTCATGCCGCGTCCGGTGATCTCGCACCGGCGGTTACGAAACCGGTGGCGGGCCGGGCGGTTGGTGAGCGATGGTTCACCTATGAGCCAAGACGATCACCGTGGGGACGCCGAGCTCGACGAGGCCGACGCCGTCGGGCTTGCCCGCGCGCTGCGGGAGCTGCTGGAGGGCGCCACTCGCACGCTGGCCCGTACGAGAGGGGACTCGCCGCTGGTCGCGCGGGTGACCGGGCACATCGACCGGCCGTTGGCCGCCGTCCTGGCCGTGACGCACAACCTGCCGCCCTGGGAGCACATCAACCTCCAGCGCGGGGTGGACGCCTATCTGGAGGCTCACGAGGGCGGCGAGTGGTTCGGTGTGGCTGGTCGCCATCGCGGCCACGATGACCTGCTGGGGCTGCTGTCGGTGGCCGAGCGGCACGGTGAGTTCGAGCTGGGGTCGGCCGACTACGGCACCGCGGCGACGGGGCCCGACAGCAACGCCGAGGTGGTCATGCTCGGCCTGGTGACGGCCACCGCGCCCGACGGGGCGCCCGTGGTGATCGGCCTGCGGCAGGCCAGCGACTTCGGGCCCCCGGTGTGCCGGCTGGAGGTGATGGCCGCGAACCGGGAGTCGGCGACCCTGGTCCGTGAGGAGATCGACCGGCTCAGGCGGCTGCACGACGTGTTCCGCGGCCAGGTGCTCAGCTTCGGATACAGCGAGCACCACGGGAACGAGCTGGTCACCTTCCTGCCCCGGTTGCCGCTGACCGCGGGCCAGGTCGTGCTGCCCGCCGGGCTCCTGGAGCTGGTGGAAAACCACGCGGTGGGGATCGGCGAGCACGCGGCCGGGCTGCTCGCGGCCGGCCAGCACCTCAAGCGCGGGCTGCTGCTCCATGGCCCGCCGGGGACGGGCAAGACCCATACGGTCCGCTACCTCATCGGCCGCCTCCAGGACCGCACGGTACTGCTGCTGACCGGCCAGGCCCTGCGGTTCGTCGAGCAGGCGGCGGCGCTGGCCCGGCGGCTACAGCCGTCGCTGGTGGTGCTGGAGGACGTTGACCTGGTGGCCGCCGACCGGGACTTCACCGACGGCAACCCGGTGCTGTTCTCCCTGCTGGATGCCATGGACGGCGTCGGCTCCGACGCCGACGTGGCTTTCGTGCTCACCACCAACCGGCCCGACATCCTGGAACGGGCGCTGGCCGACCGGCCGGGCCGGGTCGACCTGGCGGTGGAGATCCCGCGGCCCGATCAGGAAGGCCGGGAGCGGCTGCTGCGCCTGTACGCGACCACGCTGGCGCCGGAAACCGCGCTGGACTCGGTGGTGGCGGCGACCGAGGGTGTCACCGCCTCCTACATCAAAGAGATCGTACGGCGGGCGGTGCTCGCGGCGTTGCGCGAGGGCCTGCCCGCGGACGGCCTGGACGAGGCCCACCTGGCCGCGGCGGTCGCCGAGATGGACACCGAGCGCCAGGCGCTGACCCGCAGCCTGCTCGGCGCCGCTCCACAGGACGGCGAGGAGCAGCGGCCGGGCCGGCCCAGCCCGGTGCCCAGGCCCGGCCGGCACCCGGGGGGCTGGAGCGTGCGGTCGGGCCGCCGGCCGTTCTGAACCGGCCACCGTCCCCCGAAGCCGCCATCCGTATCGCCGTGATCGACACCTGGCTCCGCGCCTCGCGCCTCAACAGGGCCTAATCCCGGCTATCGACGCGTACGACGACCAGCCGTTCGGCGAGCGCGTCGAGCCTGCCGGAGTCGAAGGCACCGTCGCCCCGGCGGGGCAGGCCCTGCATACGGGCGGCTGAGGGGAAGCGCCGGAAGTACACCTCAAGGGCGCTGCGACGCTCCTTCGGCTCCTCGATCAGCGCCGCCCGGCCGGCGATGTCCGAGCCGGCGACCAGGAAGTGGACCGTCATCGGCTGCCGGAAGTTCTTCCACCAGTTCTTGTGCTCCTGATCGCCCGGGACCACGACGTACCGGCCCTCGCCGTCCGCCGCGTAGTCGACCGGAATGGTGAACGACCGCCCAGAGACCCGCCCTCGATAGGACAGGAGCCCGACAGCGCGGGCCAGCCGGCCGTGCGGTCGGCGCCGTACCACCGTGCGCACGACGGGGTTGAGCAGGTGGTTCAACAGGCGCAACGCCGTGGATGCCATAGACACCGACGATCGTTGATCCGCGCGCCGGACGGCAGAGCCCAAGGTCACCCGGCGGCCAGAGCCGAAGGTCGGGAGAACGCGCCGAGCCGCCCGGCGCCGATGCGCCGCTGGCGGGGTGCCCGGGCGCTATCCGCTGCGGTCGGCCTTGATCTGGGCGAGCAGCCCGCGCCACTGGGCGCGCGAGACGGCGAGCACCGGCCCGCCGGGATCCTTCGAGTCCCGCACGGCGACCGCCCGCGCCGCCCGCGCCACCTCGACACACGCGCCCGCCTGGCTGTTGCTGTGAGTGCTCTTGCGCCAGGAGGCGGCGGCCAACTCTCGTCTGGTCATAGCTCCGAGATTATTTGGTGGATCAACTCTCGCGAACCGGTTTCCGGGAGGGCCACGGACCAGCCGCACTCGAACCTCTCGCGGTACCGGCGGACGGCGGCGTCGTCCTCGACGATCCATAGGCCGGTCAGGTGATCGGTGAACACCGCGCTGAGGATGGCCGGGTCGCCGATGTCCAGGAGCTGAAAGGGCACGACCAAGCCGGGGTCGGCCACGCTCGAGAAGGGCAGCACGCGCAGCGCGACATGGTCCCGCTGCGATTCCTCGATCAGCCGGATGAGCTGGGCCCGCATCACTTCCGGGCCGCCGCGCGTCCGGTGCAGGGCGGCCTCGTCGATGATCAGGCGCAGCCTGGGCGGGTCCGGCTTGCGGATGATGCGCTGCCGGGCCATGCGGAACGCGACGTACCGCTCGGCCTGAGCGAGTTGGTGCTCCGGAAGGCCCGACTGCATGATCGCGCGGGTGTAGTCGGCGGTCTGGAAGAGCCCGGGGATGAACGCCATCTCGGCGATGTCGATGGCGGCCGCGTCGTTTTCGAGCGAGGCGTAGTCGAGCGCCGAGGGCGGCAGGACGTCCTTGAAGCCGAGCCACCAGCCCTTGTGGCGTTGCTGCTCGGCCAGCGTCACCAGATCGCCGAAGAGCGGTTCGGCGACGCCGTACTCGTACAGGATGTACTTGAGATCGCGCGGGCGGAGCGGCTGAAGGCCGTTCTCGATGGTGCTGAGCGAGGCGGGGGAGCGGTCGAGGTGGCGCCTGACCGCGCTGAGCGTCTTGCCCCTGTCCTCGCGGATCTTCCGCAATGTGCGTCCGATGTGACGGAGCCGGGTTGACGAGACGGGTTCCATCCACATGTGGCGAGGGTGTCACACTACGCAACCATCCGCACGGGGAAGGCGACGGTCGCCGAATTTTCAACCGCCCGGACCTCCGCGAAGCGATCGTCCGGAAAGGTCGCGGTCGTGTTGTCCCGGTCACGTTCCGCGACGACCCTTACGGGCGACGCCAAGGAAAAGGATGGCCCGTGTGGACGACGAGAACCCCGTGATCGGCGCGATCACGTTGCCCGGCGCCGAGCTCTCGGTCGCCTGCGCCCGCCGATTCGTTCGTGACCTGCTGGGAGCCGGCCACCCCTCGCTCGACGACGTCGAGCTGTGCGTGAGCGAGGCCGTGACCAACAGCGTCCAGCACACGGCGTCCGGACGCGGCGGCAAGGTGACCGTACGGCTGCGGGCGGAGGCGGACTCGATCGTCACCGAGGTGACCGACGACGGCGCCGGCGGCGCTCGCCCCCATCTGCGGGCCGATCCGGCGGGCCTCGGCGGCCGCGGCATGCGGATCATCGAGGCGGTGACCCTGGCCTGGGGTCTTCGCCCGGATGGCGACCGCACGACGGTCTGGATGCGCTTCCCCGGCCCGATCCCCAGCCCTCCCCGCAGCGAGAAGCCACGTTATCCACAGCTTATGTGATCGCTTGGCCGCGTTCTGTAATGTTGCCAGCCTGGCGGCCATGGACCTGAGGAGGCACGATGAGTGTCATGCAGATCAACGGGGTTCGGCTGCCGGACGACAGGCCGCTGACCGTCGACGACCTAGACCAGCTGCCCGACGACGGCAACCGTTACGAGCTTGCGGACGGGGTGCTTGAGGTGACCTCGGCGCCCTTCGGGCCGCACGAGCGGGTGGTCCACCGGCTGGAATGGCTCCTTGAATACCATGCTCCGGCTGGGTTCGAGATCCCCGGGCAGCAAGGCATAGAGATCGAGTTGCCAGAGCTGTCGAGGTATCGGATCCCCGATCTCGCCGTCACCCGCAGCCGGGACTTCGAGGAGAAGTCGCTGACGCGACCGCCGCTGCTCGTCGTCGAGGTGGCCTCGGCCGGCACGAAACGCCGCGACCGGATCACCAAGAAGAAGGAGTACGAGGCGTTCGGCGTCCAGTCGTACTGGATCATCGTGCCCGACTTCGACGCGCCCAGCATCACGGCTTTCGAGCTCATCGACGGCGCCTACACCGAGGTGGCCCACGTTTCCGATGAGGAGGTCTTCCGGACCGAGCACCCTTTCCCGTTCGCCGTCACGCCACGGCAACTCACCGTGGCGACCGACTGGAAGCCTCGCCTGCGCATCGACTGACCGCCGTGGCAAAGGCTCCGAGACTCGCGTGCCGAGTAAGGCGAGTGGACCGGGTGGAGCGGAGCGCTGGACAGCCGCACCGCTCCACCCTGGTCCTGGGTTCGTGCCTCGGTCAGGAGGCGTTCAGCGCGACGTCGTCGATGACGAAGCTGGTCTGCAGGCTGCTGTCCTCGCTACCGCTGAAGGACAGGGTCACGGTCTGGCCGGCGGCGGAGGAGACGTCGAAGGTCTTCTGGCTGTAACCGCTGGCGTGGTTGAGGTTGCTGTAGGTGGCCAGCGTGGTGCCGCCGAGCTTGACGGTCAACTTGTCGAAGGCGGTGCTGGTGGTCGTCTCCGAGGTGTCGATGTGCAGGAAGAAGGTGAGCGTCGCGGCGCAGCCGGCCGGGATCGTCACCGACTGGGTGGCGGTGTCGGTGTGGGTCGTGCCGTAGCCGTCCAGCCAGGCGAAGAAGCTGCCGGAGTGGGCGGACTCACCGTTGCCGTTGGAGTTGATGACGCCGGACGTGGTGGTCCAGGGCGAGGTGCCGCTCTCGAACCCGCCGTTGGCCACCTTGTTGCCGGGCGAGGCGCAGCCGCCGCCCACCGGGGTGACCGACCAGGTGAACGAGATCGTGCCGCTGGCACCGGTGGTGTCACGGACGGTCACGGTCACGGTGGACGTGCCCGCGGCCGTCGGGGTGCCGGAGATCAGGCCGGTGGAGGAGTTGATCGACAGCCCGGCGGGCAGGCCCGTGGCGCTGTAGGTCAGGGTCTGGCCCGACGTCGAGTCGCTGGCGCGGATCTGCAGGCTGACCGGCGTTCCCACGACGGTCGACTGGGTGCCGGGGTTGGTCACGGTGACGGTGTTGCCGCCGTTCCCGACGATCGAGTGGGTGAAGGCGCACCCGTGGGACTCGTTGGACCAGGTGCCCTGCATCGCGAACGAACCGGTCGCCAGGGACAGGTTCGCGGCCCCACCGGTGGCGCCGGGCGACACCCAGGCGCACTTGTCCATGTTCTCCTCGCCGCTGGAGTCGGTCCATCCGCCGGCGGGGTTCTGGTCGGTGATCGTCTCGGAGTATTCGTGCCCCTCGACGATGCTGAAGCCGTCGGTCGTCCCGGCGCTGCCGGAGTTGACGAAGTTCTGCCCGCAGCCGGTGCCGGAGTCCAGCACGTACGGCATGTTCGTGAAGGCGATGTCGCCGACCGAGGAGCTCGCCCCGACGTCACCGTTCCAGTCGTGCCAGGCGCACCAGCCGCCGTTGGGGAAGCCGTCAGGGTGCACGCCGTGCGCCGACAGGATGACGTACTGCGCGTTGCGGTTGGCCGCGGCGGTGGTGTTGCCGAAGTGGGTCGCGGCCCGGACCGCCTCCTGCCCGAGCTGCGTCGCGCTGGCGGACGAAGGCTCGGCCGCACCGGTGTCCGCCCAGACCCCGGACAGCGCGCCACCGGTGGGGTAGCCGACGTGCGCGGCGCTGGCGGGGCAGGTCTGCGCACCCGCCGCGACACCCTCGCAGTACTGCGTGTCCACGCCGGACCACAGCTCGTTGTTCGTGCCGAGGCCCTTGAAGAGCTCCTGGAGCTTCGCCGCCGCCCCCGCCGAGTCGTTGGAGAAGACCGTGTCGCCGTTGCCGTTGGTGCTCGCGGTGCCCCACTGCGAGCCCCAGAAGACCAGGTACACCTTCGGATGGCCGGTGGTCACCCCGATGCCGTCGACGCCGCCGCCGTAGTTGAGGTCGTTGGCCGCCAGCGCGGTGGCGGCCTGGTTCTGCCGCTGCCACGCCCGCATCTTGGTGGTGGTCGTCTGTGTCGGTACGACACCGTGCCGGTACGGATGGTTGTACGCGGGGGAATAGGGGTTTTTGACCCGCGGAGGCTTCGCGGCCCGCGAATTGGTGGACGCGTGCGCGCTGGAGGTGGAGACGAGCGCGGCCGCGACCAACGCGAGCACGCTCAGCACTGTCAGACATGCGGGGATTACCCGCGGTCGAGAAGAGGGGGCCCTGGACATTTTTCTCCTCATGTCCCTTATAGCCGCAAATACGGGCTATACGCGCGAGTAACATGGCACATGCCATAAGCCGCGTAATCGGCGAAATTTGCCAAACGCGATTGTGAGAAATCGATATTGCGCAGAACCCGGGAACGTACATCGGTGCGGGTCCGTCCAACCGGTATGACCCGACGCACCGCACTGCTCGTCGCCGTGGCCGGCCTGGTCACGTCCGCCGGATGCGGCCAGGGGGCCCGCCCCGCCGGCTCGGTCGACTCCCCGACCCCGGCACAGCGCTGCCAGTCGGTCGCCACCATCACGGAGGCCGATAGTGGCCGCGGGTATTGCCTCGCCCGCTCCGCTCGTGTGGAGGTCTACCTGCACGGTACGGCGCGGGATCGTTGGCCGCCGATCACGTTGGAGGGCGACGCGCTGCGCCGCACCGCGAGCGGCAAAGGGACGCTCGTCGTCGGCGTGACGGGTGGCTTCTTCGTCGCGGACCACGCCGGAACGGCCCGCCTCACCGCCGCCCGGCGTCCGTGCGACCAGCAGGCGCCGGTGCGGGACTGCAAGGCGCCCAGGACCTTCGAGGTCAGCGTCGTCGTCCGTTGAGGCCCGCGCGAGCGCGCCGGATGATCGTGCGCGCCCGGATCAGCCACGGCTCGCCTTGCCCGCGCGACCCCACGGCCTGAGTGGGCGACGGTCTGCGCGACGCGATGGACGATCGCCAACCGCGCTCAGCCGCAGCCTTCGTTCGCCTTCTCGGCGCGGGAGCCCGTCGCGGTGGGCCCCAGGCATTCTCGCCCCCGGGCGCGGCGGACCTCGCGAAGCGAGGCCGGGCTCGGGTGTTCGCCGGGCGATGGAGCCGCGGAGCGAGGGCACGGGAGGGCCGGCGCTCTTTCCCCTCGGCCACCCTCGCGTCCTGAGCTCGGACGACAATACTCTGAATACCGCCAAATCAACGAATAGTCATTTTTGACGATAGCGCGGATAACTGCCTGCCATCGTGCGCCCGGTTGTCCACAGGTTCGTCGGCGCCTTGTCGTGTTGTGGCGAATGCTTGATCCTCGAAGTCCGCATTCGGTCCGTGACGGAGAGGCTACGCTCATGTATATGGGACAGATCTTGGCGTTCGTCGCCGCGACGGCTTCTATCTGCGGGGTGATGCTGGGGTTGGTGCTGCGTTCGATGTCCGCGCAGCGCTCCGAGCTGTCCGCGAAGTTCGACAGCGTGCAGACAGGGCTGAGCGAGCGGATCGATGGGCTGCGCATCGAGATGAACGCAAAGTTCGATGGACTGCGCGTCGAGGTGAACGCGAAGTTCGACGGGCTGCGCAACGAGATGAACGCTCGTCTCGACCCGCTGGGGCGCCAGGTCGAGCGGCTCGACCAGGACGTACGCGAGCTCAAGAAAGAGATCGCCAACAGCGCCCAGCCGCAGCTTTCCTAGCCGCGCCGATATGGCAGCCCGCGATGCCGGCCGGTCGGGGGTTTCGGGTTCGGCCGGTGACAGGCTTGCTCGTGCCGGGCGGGTCCTCTGCCCGGGCGTCAAGCGGGCGAGGTCGAGGAAAGGGCGGCTCGCCGCCGCCGGCGGCGGGCGCGGACGGCGCGGACGAGACGGGCCAGGGCCCACGCGAAGACGACCAAGAAGACGAGCGCCACCACGGGGAACAGGATCGCCACCAGGCTCAGGCCGAGCGAGGTGGCGTCCTCGGCGGCGCTGACGAACGGGGTGCCCACGCCGAGCGTGCCCGCGTTGATCACGGGCCGTACGCTCGCCTTGGTCAGATGGACGACCAGCGCCACGGCGATGCCGAGGGCCCAGCCGATCCACGGGTTGGCGCGCATGAACGCCGAGGAGTCGACCTGCCCGGCGGCGGCGGTCGCGGCGAAGACGGCGCCGCCGGCGGCCGGCCGTACGGCCGTCTGGATCATGTCGTTGACGTGGTCGACGATGGCGACCTTGTCGAGGACGACCTCGGCGGCGAGGAGCACGGCGATGATCGCGATCCCCTGGTCGCTGCTCATCCAGGCGAACTGGTGCGGCAGCGCCACCGCGTCGGTGAACCGTGCCAGCAACCCCACGATGATGATCGGAATATAGGCGTTGAGGCCGGCCGACGCTGAGAGGGCGAGCCCCGTCACAGCCGCGAACATCGATCTCCTTTCGTTGGACGCATCCTTAGACGCACGACGCCGCCCAGCGGGTCCATGGCGGCGGTCGCCGCACCACCGCGGGGTGCGCTGTTTACCCGGGGCCGGCCGGATCCCGTGCGAAGATTGTCGCGTCCGTAGTACGGGGAAGGCGGACGGGTCATGGCTGGGTCGTTAACGGGCGGGCGCCGGCTCCTCAGGCGCCGCGGGGTTGTCGTCGGCGTGGCCGCACTGGTGACGCTGCTGGCCGTCGGCGTGCCGCTGGGCGGGTTCCACGCCGTACGGTGCGGCGTCTTCGACGGGTGCCGGACCGCCGCGGCGCCGCTCAGGGAGCGGCCGCGGCCGCGGCTGCGCAGCGCCCTCGACATCGCCACCCAAGGGCGCTACGTGGCGCTGGGCGACTCCTACTCGGCGGGCGAGGGCGCCTACCAGTTCCCCGGGGACCTGGCGCCGGGGAACTCCTGCCACCGCACCTCGCAGGCGTACTTCCACGCGATCGCCGGCACCTTTCCGTTCCACAAGGGGTCGGCGTTCTGGGCATGCTCGGGCGCCACCACCGGCGACGTGCTGCGCGGCGGCGCCGGCCGGCCGCCCCAGATCGACCGGGTGACCGCCGACACCAGCCTGGTGACGCTCTCCATCGGCGGCAACGACGTCGGGTTCGCCCGCGTCCTCGCCGGATGCATCGTGCGGTTCCCCTGGAGCGGAGACTGCCAGGCCCAGGGTCCGCGGATCGACGCGCGGTCAGCCGCCCTGCGCGCCGCCCTGCGGGACGTGCTCGCCGCGATCGTCGCGAAGGCGCCGCTGGCCCGCGTGATCGTTGTCGGATATCCGAAGATCTTCTCCGACACGTCGGGCCGCGACTTCGACAACATCAGCGTCGGCGACCAGCGCTGGCTCAACCAGCGCGCGAGGGAGCTCGACGACGTCATCAGGCAGGCCGTCCAGGCCGCCGACCAGGGCATCGTCGCGGCCCACGGCGCCGGGTCCGTTGAGTACGTCGACGCGCTCAACGCGTTCGCCGGCCACGAGATCGGCACCAAGGACCCGTTCGTCAACGGCCTCGACATCGACCTGTCCGCGCTGAGCGTCGAGGCGCGCAGCTTCCACCCCAACGCCGACGGCTACCGGCGGCTGGCCGGCGTGGTCGGCAGGCAGATCATCAACGGGCCCGGCCGCGCCATCCTCCAGTACCGCCCTCCCGCGTGATCCGCCCGGCCGCCGCCAGGCGTGCGCCCGCGGGCGAGTCCCGGCGGTGGGCGCCATGGAACAGAGCGTGGCGGGCCGGCGTTGAGGGCATGGCGAACGGAGGAACACTTCGTCGTCACGCGGAACGGAGATCGGCATGTCGTTGACGCACAGCCCAGGCCCGCTCGCGGGAGACCCGCCAGCCACGGTCAACTACACGATCGACGGGCCCAAGCACCGGCTCCTGCTGCACGACTTTCCCCGCCGGGTCCGCGCCGTCCTCGCCGGCGAGACGGTGCTGGACACCGAGCGCGGCGCGCTGCTGCACGAGACCGGGCTGCTCCCCGTGCTGTACGTGCCGATCGAAGACGTACGGCAGGACCTGTTGACCCCGACCGATCACTCCACCCACTGCCCGTTCAAGGGGGACGCCTCGTACTGGACCGTCAGGGTCGGCGACCGGGTCGCGGAGAACGCGGTGTGGGGCTACCGGGCGCCGCTGGAGCCGGCCTCCTGGCTGGCCGGGCGGGTGGCGTTCTACTGGGACCGCATGGACGCCTGGTACGACGAGGACGAGCAGGTCGAGGGCGGGCTGCGCAACCCGTACCACCGGGTCGACGTCCGCTCGACCGGCCGCAAGGTGCGCGTGTCCGTGAACGGGACGACGATCGCGGAGACCGGCCGGCCGCTGCTGGTCTCGGAGACCGGCCTGCCCAACCGGTTCTACATCCCGCGCGAGGACGTCCGCGACGACCTCCTGGTGCCGAGCGACACCCGCACGGTCTGCCCGTACAAGGGCACGGCCGCGTACTGGTCGGTCCGGGTCGGCGACACGACGCTGGACGACGCCGCGTGGTCGTATCCCGAGGCGTCCGACGACGCGACCAAGGTCAAGGGCTACCTGTCCTTCGACCACAAGGACATCACGGTCGAGGTCAGTCCCGGGTGATCTCGGCCAGCCGGTCGATCGCGTCGGCGAACTCCTCGATCATGTCGTACACGACCTGGCGGGCGGGCTTGACGGTGTTCATCTGCCCGACGACCTGGCCGACGAAGTAGTTGGCGAGCTGCCGGGCGCCCTCGTTGCCGGTCTCGGCCGCCTTGTTGATCGACCGCAGCGCGCCTTCGGCGATGATGAGCTGCAGCGGCATCGGCAGCGGGCCCGGGCTGTCCGGGCCGTCCCACTCGTCGGTCCACGCCGAGCGCAGCTGCCTCGCCGGCTTGCCCGTACGGCTGCGCGACCGCACGGTGTCGCGGGACGTCGCGGCGAGCAGCTTGCGCTTCACGGCCGGCTCGGTCTCGGCCTCCTCGGTGGTCAACCAGACGGAGCCGCACCAGACGCCGGACGCGCCCAGCGCCATGGCCGCCGCCATCTGCCGGCCCGTGGCGATTCCGCCGGCGGCCAGCACGGGCAGCGGCGCCACCGCGTCGACCACCTCGGGCACCAGCACCATCGTGGAGATCTCGCCGGTGTGCCCGCCCGCCTCGCCGCCCTGCGCGACGATGAGGTCGGCGCCGGCGGCCACCTGGCGGCGGGCGTGGTCGACGGTCCCGACGAGGGCGGCGACGGGGACGCCGGCGGCGCGCGCCTTGTCCACCATGACCGGCGGCGGCGGGCCGAGGGCGCTGGCGATCAGCCGGATGGGGTGGCCGAGCGCCACGTCGATCAGCTCGGTCGCGCCCTCGATCGTCACCTGGCGCCCGGCGCCCCCGGGGACGCGGGCGCCGCCGGGGGCGGCACCGGCGGCCGCGGGTGCCGGCACGCCGTACTTTTCGAAGATGTGGGCGAGGAAGTCCCAGTGCCGCGCCGGCACCGCGGACAGCATCGCGGCGGCGCCGCCCCGCCCGTCCCCGCCCGCCACATCGGCGATCTTTCCTGGGACGAGCACGTCCACCCCGTACGGACGGCCGCCGACGTGGTCGTCCAGCCAGCGCAGCTCCTCGTCCAGGCGGTCCGGGGTGAAGGCGACGGCGCCGAGCACGCCGAAGCCGCCCGCGTTGGTCACCGCGGCGACGACGTCACGGCAGTGGCTGAAGGCGAACAGCGGGAACTCGATCCCGAACGTCTCGCAGACCTCGGTTCTCATGACCTGACCTCGGTTCTCATGGCGGGGGCTCCTCTCGCGGGGACGCGGCGCGGAAGACGGCGTAGGACTCGCCCTCGTCCGGGTGGACGAAGTGGGCCCGCAGCGGCAGCCCCTCGCGCAGGGCGGCACGCGCCACGCCGTCCAGCCGCGAGTGCAGCCAGGGGCCCTCCGCCAGCTCGACCAGCGCGAGCACGGCCGGCGGCGGCGCGGAGCCGTCCGCATCGCCCTGACCCGTCCCGCCCTGATCCGAACCACCCTGGCCCGAACCACGCTGGCCGGGACGGGCGTGCGCGAACGCCCAGCTGACCAGCGTGGCGCGGCCCGACGCCTCGGCCCAGCCCGGCTCGGCGCCGCAGCGCGGGCACTCGCTCGCGTCGGGGGTGTACCAGCGCGCGCAGGCGGCGCACCGCTTGATCATCAGGCGCCCGGCGGCCGCGCCGTCGAAGAACGGATCGGTCCTGCCGTCCCGCCGCAGGACTCCCACCTCCACCCGGGTCCCTCCTCCTCAGTCGTTCCCGCCGGACATTCCGGCCCGCTTCCTGCCCGGCGCCCGGATCACCACGGGCTCGGGTGCGGGCTGAGGATCAGCGTCGCGTGATGATCCAGGATGCCCCCGTTGCCGCTGACGAGGATGACGTCGTTGCGGTCGACCTGCCGGTCGCCGCCGTCGCCGCGGGCCTGGATGACCGCCTCGGAGACGGGGGTCATGCCCCACATGTAGTACGCCGACAGCTGCCCGCCGCCGGTGTTGGTCGGCAGCTCGCCGCCCGGGCCGAGCGCCCCGGACGCGACGAACGGCCCGCCCTCGCCCTTGCCGCAGAACCCGTAGTCCTCCAGCGAGACGAGGACCGTGTAGGTGTAGCAGTCGTAGAGCTGGCAGGCCGTGACGTCGCCCGCCGTGATACCGGCCATCTTCATCGCGACCGGCCCCGACGTGGTCGCCCCCGTCGCCAGCCCCCACTCGCCGCGCTCCTTGCGGTGACCGGGATGGCCCTGCCCCCAGCCCCACACGTACACCGGCGGGCGGGGCAGGTCACGGGCGCGGTCGGCGCGGGTGACCACGACGGCGATGGCGCCGTTGGAGACGAGGCAGCAGTCGAGCAGGTGCAGCGGCTCGACCACCCAGCGGGAGCGCTGGTGGTCGTCGATGGTGATCGGCTCGCGCAGCTGGGCGCGCGGGTTGCCGGCGGCCCACTGCCGGGTGGCGACCGCGATGGCGCCGAGCTGCTCGCTCGTCGTGCCGTAGCGCGCCATGTGCCGCTGCGCGGCGAGCGCGTAGAAGGCGGTGACGCTGCGGAAGCCCAGCGCCGCCGTCATGCCGCCGTACCCGTGGTAGTCGGGGGCGTCCCGGTGGTACGCCGCGCCGGCCGGCCGCTCCGGGCGCAGCGGCGCGTCCGCGAACACGCACGCGACCACGGACGCCGCGCCGCTCAGCACGGACATGGCGGCGTAGGAGATCATCGCGCCGGCGGTGGCGCCGTACGCGGTGAGCAGCGTGAGCAGCCGCAGGTCGCGCAGCCCGAGCGAGGCGGCGAGCTCGATGCCGGGGGAGCCCGACATGCCGTGGCTGACGAGCAGGCCGTCCACGTCCGGAAGCGTGAGGCCGGCGTCGGCGACGGCGAGCCGTACGGCGTCCGCGGCGAGGCGGCGCGGGCTGCGCCCGAAGACCTTGCCGAGCTCGGTCATGCCAAGGCCGGCGATCGCGGCCCGGCCGCCGCCGGCGCCACCGCCGGCCGGCCCGCCCGTCCGGCCGCCCGTCCGGTCGCCGGGCTCCGTCATGACCGCCTCTCCACGCTCTCCACGTTAGCCACGGCGTCACCGTACCGAACCTGATTCGGCCCGCGCCATCGAGCGCCGTCACCGCCGCCCCGGCCAGGATGAAGGAGCATCCCGCCCGTGGCCTGATCCGGTCGTTGACACACGTCGCCGGGCTGCGGATGCTCGAAGCCGGAACGGGGGTCTCTGGACGCGTCCGCCCGCGCGCCGCGCGTCGACGTGTCGGTCCAGAAGCGAAGCCGGCCCGGAGGAGGCCCTGTGCAGAGGCCCGCTGACGCCGCCGCCCGGCCGGCTCCCAAGCCGCGCTCCACCGCCACCGCCACCGTCGCCATCGTCGCGGCCGGTCCGCTGACCGTGAACCCGCTCGGCCAGGCGCGCCCGGCGCACGGCCCGCTCGCCCGCGCCCGGCGCGGCGGACCGGTGTCCAAGACTTGACCAGCACCCCATGGACGGCGGGCGGTGGGCCGCGGGGTCCCGCCGCCCGCCCCTTTCGGCGGGCGAACTAGAGTCGGAATCTGTACGCCGCGTGCCTTCGTATCTTCATCGACGAGGCTGATCGGAGGGCTGATCGCCGTGCGCGTGACGATCGTTGAGGTCGGTCCCCGCGATGGGCTGCAGAACGAGGATGTGATCTTGTCGGCGAGCGTCAAGGTCGAGCTCATCAGGCGCAGTATCGCCGCCGGGTTGCGCCGCATCGAGGCCGTCAGCTTCGTCAACCCCAGGCGGGTGCCGCAGATGGCCGACGCCGAGGCCGTCATGGCCGCGGTGCCCCGCCGCGAGGACGTCTCCTACATCGGCCTGGTGCTCAACCGCCGCGGCCTCGACCGGGCGCGGGAGACCGGGGTCGACGAGGTCAACGTGGTCGTCCCGGCCACCGACACCTTCTGCCGGCGCAACCAGGGCTGCTCGACCGGCGAGATGCTGGACGCCTGGGACGACATCGCCGCGGCGACCCCGTCGGGGGTCCGCAAGAGCGTGACGATCTCGGTCGCCTTCGGCTGCCCCTTCGAGGGCGAGACCCCGCCGGAGCGCGTCGAGTGGGCCGCCAGGCGGGCGTACGAGGCGGGCGCCGATGAGATCGCGATCGGCGACACGATCGGCGTCGGGGTGCCGGCGCAGGTCCGTGGGCTGGTTCGGCGGGTGCGCGAGGTTGCCCCCGGCGTCCCGCAGCGCTTCCACTTCCACAACACCCGCAACACCGGTTACGCCAACGCGCTGGCGGCCGTGGAGGAGGGCGTGGAGGTGCTGGACGCGAGCACCGGCGGCTTCGGCGGCTGCCCGTTCGCGCCGGCGGCGACCGGCAATATCGCCACCGAGGATCTGATCTACGCCCTACGGCGCAGCGGGTGCGACACCGGGGTCTCGATACCGGCGGTCGCCGCCAACGCCGAATGGCTGGGCGAGCGGCTCGGCAAGCGGCCCGAGGCCCTCCTCGGCCGCGCCGGGGACTTTCCGCTCCGGCAGGCCGCCGCCGGGTGAACCCCGGTAGGCTTTCCACCGGCCGCCGACGGCGAGCGGCGGGCGGATGGTCCGGCTTCCTCCTGGTTGGCGCGGCTCCACCGGGCATCCAGCCCGCTGCCTGGGGCAACTGACTCAGAGCGCAATCGGCGATGAGCAGACAGGAACGCAGCGCGCCCTTAGAGTTCCTTATGTGAGTGATCGGAACGGATCAGGCGATTCGTACCCTGTGGACGCACAGGGGCACCAGTGGCTGCCGCAGGTCACTGAGACCAAGAGCCTGGCCCTGCCGGTCGAGCAACCGTGGGAGGTCGTCGACCGGCTGAAGCAGATGGCGGATCTGCTCGGCAGCGCCTTCGCCGCCGGCGAACGCCGGATCGCCGAGGTGCAGCAGCAGGCCGCCGCCCAGGTCTCCACGCTCGAGGCCGAGCGCGAGGCGGCCCAGCGGAACGCGGCCGCCGCCTGGAACGAGCTCGAACGCGCCCGGTCCCGCGCCGAGCAGGCCGAGCGGTCGCTCGCCGAGGCGCAGGCCACGCTCGGCCAGCACACCGCGGAACGCGAGGCCGCGCAGCGGAACGCGGCGGCCGCCTGGAACGAGCTGGAGCGCGCCAGGGCGCAGGCGGAGAAGACCGAGCGCGCGCTCGCCGAGGCGCACGCGGCGTTGGGCCAGCACACAGCGGAGCGCGAGGCGATCCAGCGCAACGCGGCCGCCGCCTGGAAGGAGGCCGAACGGGCGCGCGCCCAGATCGACCAGGCCGAACGCCGGGCCGTCGAGGCCGAGCAACGTGCCGAGCAGGCGGAACGCCGCGTCGAGCAGGCCGAGATGACGGTCCGGCAGGCGATGGCCGAGCGCGAAGAGGGCATGCGGGCCGCCGAGGACGCCTTCGCCGCCCGGCGCAGCGCCGAGGCCGAACGCGATCGCATCGCCGAGGGCGCCACCGAGCTGTCCCGGTCCCTCGAGGCCTCCAGGACCGAGGTGGCCGGCCTGCGCTCCAAGATCGCCGACCTCGAGATGATCACGCAGAACCTGCAGCACACGGCCGCCACCTCCGGCAAGGAGATCGAGGACGCGCGGCGGCGCGTACAGGAGAGCGAGGCCGAGCGGCAGCGGCTCCAGCAGGCGGTCAAGCAGAGCGACGGCGCCAGGGAGGCGGCCGAGCGGGCGCGCCAGCACGCCGAGGCCGAGGCGGCCAAGGCGGTCCGCGAGCGTGATTCGGCCCTCGCCGCGATGCGCCAGCTCACCGAGGAGCGCGACGCCGTCGCCGCCAAACTGAACGAGCGCGAGCAGTGGGTCGATCAGCTCGCCGAGGCCGTCACCCAGCAGCGCGAGCAGCTCGCCGGGCTGTCGAGGGAACGCGACCAGGCGCGCGCGGCATCCGACCAGGCGCGCGGCCTGATCGACGAACTCAGCCAGCAGCTGCGGATGATCATGCCGTCGGCCAACATCAACGGCGCCAAGCACATCCCGGCGATGCGCGACTCCCGGGACTGGTCATGATCCGCCCCGGTGGGGCCCGCCGGCGCGCCGGTTCGCGCTTTCCCGTGGGTGCTGACCGCGTGGGTTCCTGACCGTCGAACTCGATCCCGATCCCGCTCCGAGTTTTCGGACGTGAACTGGGGTTTTATCGGTCATCTCGGGCGCGTCGTGCCGTGGCTCGCCCACCTCGGCTGTTATCCTGGTGGTCCGTGGATTGTAGGCGGTTGTTGCCGCCCCCATCGACCACGGGAGCGTCTTTCTTGCCATCGGCAGCAAACGGTAGGTCTCGGACCACCAAGCATCTTTTCGTCACCGGCGGCGTCGCCTCCAGCCTCGGCAAGGGACTGACGGCGTCCAGCCTGGGCAAGCTCCTCAAGCTACGCGGGCTCCAGGTCACCATGCAAAAGCTCGACCCCTACATCAACGTCGACCCCGGCACGATGAACCCGTTCCAGCACGGCGAGGTCTTCGTGACCGACGACGGGGCGGAAACCGATCTGGACGTCGGCCACTACGAACGCTTTCTCGACATCGAGCTGCACGGCTCGGCCAACGTCACCACCGGACAGATCTACTCCACCGTGATCGCCAAGGAGCGCCGCGGCGCCTACCTCGGCGACACCGTCCAGGTCATCCCGCACATCACCAACGAGATCAAGGACCGCATCAGGGGCATGGCGGCCCCCGACGTCGATGTGGTCATCACCGAGGTCGGCGGCACCGTCGGCGACATCGAGTCGCTGCCGTTCCTCGAGGCGGTGCGCCAGATCCGCCACGAGATCGGCCGGGACAACTGCCTGTTCCTGCACGTGTCGCTGCTGCCCTACATCGGGCCGGCCGGCGAGCTCAAGACCAAGCCCACCCAGCACTCGGTCGCCGCGCTGCGCAGCATCGGCATCCAGCCGGACGCCATCGTCTGCCGCTCCGACCGGCCGATCAACCAGGGCCTCAAGCACAAGATCAGCCTGATGTGCGACGTCGACCAGGAGGCCGTGGTCTCCGCGGTCGACGCCGCCAGCATCTACGACATCCCCAAGGTGCTGCACTCCGAGGGCCTGGACGCCTACGTCGTACGCCGCCTCGGGCTGCCGTTCCGCGACGTCGACTGGGGCGACTGGAACGAGCTGCTGCGCAGGGTGCACCGGCCGGCGAGAGAGGTCACCATCGCGCTGGTCGGCAAGTACATCGACCTGCCCGACGCCTACCTGTCGGTGACCGAGGCGCTGCGGCACGGCGGGTTCGCGGCCGACGCCCGGGTCAACATCCGCTGGGTGGCCAGCGACGACTGCAAGACGCCCGAGGGCGCGGCCCGCGAGCTGGACGGCGTGGACGGCGTCCTGATCCCCGGCGGGTTCGGCGTCCGCGGCATCGAGGGCAAGATCGGCGCGGCCCGGCACGCCCGCGAGCACCTCATCCCGGTCCTCGGCATCTGCCTCGGCCTGCAGTGCATGGTCATCGACGTGGCCCGCGGCCAGGCCGGCATCGAAGGGGCGGGCAGCGCCGAGTTCGACGAGCACGTGGCCGACCCGGTGATCGCGACCATGGCCGACCAGGTCGACGTCGTGGCCGGCGAGCGCGACATGGGCGGCACCATGCGCCTCGGCCTGTACCCGGCGACGCTCGCCGAGGGCTCGCTCGTCCGGGACCTGTACGGGGCCGCCCACGTCCAGGAACGGCACCGGCACCGCTACGAGGTCAACAACGCCTACCGGGAGCGCCTGGAGGAGGCCGGGCTGAACTTCAGCGGGCTCTCGCCGGACGGCAGGCTCGTGGAGTACATCGAGCTGTCCCGCGACGCCCATCCGTTCTACGTCGCGACCCAGTCGCACCCGGAGTTCCGCTCCCGCCCGACCAACCCGCACCCGCTGTACGCGGGGCTGATCTCGGCCGCGCTGACCTACGCCGAGCGGACCCGCGGCGGCGCCAACGCGGTTCCCGCCTCATGAGCCGGCATCCGGCGGACGGCCCAGGGCACCGCACCGGCCCCGCCACCCCGGCGGACGAGGTGCGGGACACCCGTGAGCGGTGGCGGGTCGTGGGCAGCCGCGAGGGCTTCCAGGGCCGCCTGATCGAGGTGCGGGTCGACGAGGTGATGATGCCGAACGGCGCGCGGTCCGAAGTCGCCGAGCGCGAGTTCGTCCGGCACCCGGGCGCGGTGGGGGTGCTGGCGCTCGACGCCGACGACCGGGTGCTGCTCATCCGGCAGTACCGGCATCCGGTGGGTTACCGGCTGTGGGAGGCGCCGGCCGGGCTGCGCGACGTGGCCGGCGAGCCGCTGCACGCGACGGCGCAGCGCGAGCTGACCGAGGAGGCGGGCTACCGGGCCGGGACGTGGCACGTGCTCGTGGACAGCTTCACCTCGCCCGGCATGTCCGACGAGCGCATGCGCATCTTCCTCGCCCGCGACCTGTCCGCCGCGCCCGCCCCGGACGGCTTCCGGCGGATCCACGAGGAGGCCGACCTCCCGGTCGCCTGGATCCCGCTGGACGAAGCGGTCACCAAGGTGCTGTCCGGCGACATCCATAATCCGACGGCGGCGATGGGTATCTTGGCGGCGTACGCCGCCCGGGCGAGGGGCTTTCGCGACCTGCGCGGGCCGGACGCCCCCGAGGGTTAGGCGGTGCGGCGGCAGGCAGGCATCGCGTCAGGAAGAAGGGTCCGCAGCTGAACCAGCCAGTGCTCCAGGGCGCGGCGCAGCCGTCCGCACTGGAGTCCGCCGTCCGCTCCTACCTGGGGCACCTCGCCGTCGAACGTGGCCTGGCCGCCAACACGCTGAGTTCGTACCGTCGCGACCTGCGCCGCTACGTGTCCGTCCTGGCCGGACGGGGCCGCACGGCCATCGACCAGGTCGGCGAGGAGGACGTACGGTCCTTCCTCGCCGGGCTGCGCGAGGGCGATGCCGAGCATCCGCCGCTGTCCGCCGGGTCGGCGGCCCGTGCGGTCGTGGCGGTGCGCGGGCTGCACAGGTTCGTCCTGCGCGAGGGCCTGGCCGACACCGACCCCGCCCGTGAGGTCCGGCCGCCGACGCCGCCGCGCAGGCTGCCCAAGGCGATCGCGATCGGCGAGGTGGAACGGCTGCTTGCCTGCGCCGGCCCCGCCGACTCCCCGCGCGGCCTGCGCGACCGGGCGCTGCTCGAACTGCTGTACGGGTGCGGCGCGCGGATCTCCGAGGCGGTCGGTCTCGACGTCGACGACCTCGACACCAGCGACCCGGCCGGCGGCGTGGTGCGGCTGCGCGGCAAGGGCGGCAAGGACCGGATCGTCCCGATGGGGCGGTATGCCAGGGACGCCGTCGACGCCTACCTGGTGCGGGCCAGGCCGCGGCTGAACCGGTCCGGCGCGCCCGCGCTGTTCCTCAACGCAAGGGGCGGGCGGCTGTCCAGGCAGAGCGCCTGGGCCACGCTGCGCGCGGCGGCCGGGCGGGCCGGGCTCACCGACGTCTCGCCGCACACGCTGCGGCACTCCTTCGCCACCCACCTGCTCGACGGCGGCGCCGACGTCCGCGTCGTGCAGGAGCTGCTCGGCCACGCCTCGGTGACCACCACCCAGGTCTACACCCTGGTCACCGTCGACCGGCTGCGCGAGGTCTACGCCGCCGCCCATCCCCGGGCGCGCGGGTGACCGAGGCCCTCGCCGCGCCCGCCGCCGCGCCTGCCGAGCGCCGGCCGGCCCGTACGCCCACGACCGGCCGGATGCGGACGTAGGGGGGCCGATGCGAACGAGAAGGGGAGATGCGAACGGATGGGAATGGACGGAACACGGTGTTTCTCCTTGCTGCTCATGTTGGCAGCCCATAGAGTCCCCCTCTTGACGGCATCGCTGGCCGGGGAGGTTCGGAGCTGTTGACTGACATCGGCACCCAGCAGAGGACATCGCAGCCCGAGGCGGCGCAGCGCGCCCGCTCGGCCGCGTCCGACGCGCTCAACGCCCGGATCGCGACCGACCCGCGTGACGCGTCGCCGCTCGGCCCGACGCAGCGGCCGATCCCGTCGTTCCCCGAGCCCGAGCCCGTGACCGCGCACGGGCCGGCCAGGGTGGTGTCGGTGTGCAACCAGAAGGGCGGCGTGGGCAAGACCACCACGACGATCAACCTGGGCGCGGCGCTGGCCGAGCAGGGCCGCCGGGTGCTGCTCGTCGACTTCGACCCGCAGGGCGCGCTTTCGGTGGGCTTGGGCAAGGGCGACCCGCGCCAGCTCGAGCTGACCGTGCACAACCTGCTCCTCGAACGCAACGTCGACATCGACGAGGTCGTGCTCAAGACCGGCGTCGACGGCATGGACCTGCTGCCCAGCAACATCGACCTGTCGGGCGCCGAGGTCCAGCTCGTGCACGAGGTCGGCCGCGAGTACATCCTCAGCCACGTCCTCAAGCCGGCCGTCCCGCACTACGACTACATCATGATCGACTGCCAGCCGTCGCTGGGCCTGTTGACGATCAACGCGCTCGCCGCCAGCCACGGCGTGCTGGTGCCGCTGGAGTGCGAGTACTTCGCCATGCGCGGCGTCGCGTTGCTGATGGAGACCATCGACAAGGTGCAGTCGCGCATCAACCCCACCCTCGAGATCGACGGCTTCCTCGGCACCATGTACGACTCGCGGACGCTGCACACCCGCGAGGTCCTCGGCCGTATCGTGGAGGCCTTCGGCGACAAGGTCTTCCACACCGTGATCAACCGCACGGTGCGGTTCCCCGACGCGACCGTCGTGGGCGAGCCGATCACGGTCTTCGACCCGACGTCGATGGGCGCCAACGCCTACCGCGAGCTGGCCAAGGAAGTCCTGTCGCGGTGGCGCGCGGCCGGGGCGAACTGAAAGACCGGGCCCGTCCCGCCCGACACGCCACCGCTGCCGATCGACCGCCGCCCGCGGCCGGACGGGGGAGCGGGTGACCTCCACTACCGTGGATGGTGTGAGCACACCTGCCGCGGGCCAGCCGGAGCTCGGCCACTCCAAGCCGGGCGGCACGCCGGCGGGCGACGCCGACAAGCCCCGCGGCTTCCAGGTGCACCTCGACAACTTCGAGGGACCGTTCGACCTGCTGCTCGCGCTCATCGCCAAGCACAAGCTGGACATCACCGAGGTGTCCCTGCACAAGATCACCGACGAGTTCATCGCGTACACCCGTTCGCACGGCAGCGAGTGGGACCTCGACCAGGCCAGCCACTTCCTCCTGGTCGCGGCCACGCTGCTCGACCTCAAGGCGGCGCGGCTGCTGCCGTCGGGCGAGGTGGACGACGAAGAAGACCTCGCCCTGCTCGAAGCCCGCGACCTGTTGTTCGCCCGCCTGTTGCAGTACCGGGCGTACAAGGAGGTCGCGCGGGTCTTCGCCGGCCGGATGGCCGAAGAGGCGCGCCGCTTCCCGCGCACCGTGCCGATGGAGCCCAGGTTCGCCGAGCTGCTCCCCGAGGTGCTGCTCGGGCTCGGCCCGGCGGAGTTCGCCCGGCTGGCCGCCAAGGTGCTCGCCCCCAAGGCGCCGCCGACCGTGTCCATCGAGCACATCTACCAGCCGAAGGCGAGCGTCCGCGAGCAGGCGGTCATCCTGGTGGCCCGGTTGCGCCGGCTGCGCCGGGCCACCTTCCGCGCGCTCACCAGTGACTGCGCGGGGATGTACGAGATCGTCGCCAGGTTCCTCGCCCTGCTCGAGCTGTACCGCGAGCAGGCCGTCACGTTCGAGCAGATCGAGCCGCTCGGCGAGCTGCACATCGCCTGGACGGGGAGCGACGAGGGCGACATCCACGTCGGCGACGACTACGAAGGCGCCCAGGAACGAAAAGAGGACGGCGAGGATGACCGCACCACCGGCCGGCAGTGACCAACCGGAGCACGGCAATTCGGTCGCGTACGGCAACCCGGTCGAGCACGGCAACCCGGTCGGACATCGCGGCCCGGCGCGTGACCCGGTCGAGCAGGGTGACCCGGTGGGGCAGGAGCTGCCCAGCCTGCGGGCCGGCATCGAGGCGATCCTCCTCGTCGTCGACGAGCCGGTGCCCGAGGTCAGCCTGGCGCAGATCCTCGAACGTCCCCGCGGAGAGGTCGCCGTCACGCTGCGCGAGCTGGCCGCGGAATACACCGAGCAGGGCCGCGGGTTCGAACTGAGGGAGATCGCCGGCGGATGGCGCTACTACACCCGCGACACGTGCGCGCCCGTGGTGGAGCGATTCGTGACCGAGGGCCAGCAGACCAGGCTCACCCAGGCGGCACTGGAGACGCTCGCCGTCGTGGCCTACCGTCAGCCGGTGAGCCGGGCGCGGGTGTCGGCCATCCGCGGGGTGAACAGCGATGGGGTCATCAGGACGCTGACCTTGCGCGGCCTGATCGAGGAGGCGGGACAGGATCCGGAGACGCAGGCGCATCTCTACCGCACGACCCGATATTTTCTTGAACGGCTCGGGCTGCGCGACCTCGACGAGCTGCCCGATCTGGCACCGTACCTCCCGGACGACGTCGAGGGCCTCGAGGACGGCCCCGGCCCGTGGTCGGGCGAGCGAACCCGACAAACGACGACAGGTAATGAAATAAAACGTGAAACAGGCGACGAGGGTGACTGAGAACGAGGGCGTACGGCTGCAGAAGGTGCTCGCCGAGGCGGGCGTCGGCAGCCGGCGCCACTGCGAGGAGCTCATCGCCGCCGGCCGGGTGACGGTCGACGGCGAGCAGGTCGGCTGGTTCGGCGCCCGCGTCGATCCGGAGAAGGCGGTCATCCACGTCGACGGAAAGCGCGTCCAGACGCGCTCCGACATGCGCTACTACGCGGTGAACAAGCCGCGCGGCGTGGTCAGCACCATGGCCGACCCCAAGGGCCGCAAGTCGCTGGCCGACTACGTCGGCGACGTGCCGGAGCGGCTGTTCCACGTGGGCCGGCTGGACACAGAGACCGAAGGCCTGATCCTGCTCACCAACGACGGCGAGCTGGCCCACCGGCTGACCCACCCCAGGTACGGGGTGGCGAAGACGTATCTGGCCGACGTCGCCGGGCCGATCCCGCGCGACCTCGGCAAGCGGCTCAGGGAGGGCGTGCGGCTGTCCGACGGCTGGGCCAAGGCCGACGGGTTCCGCGTCGTCGAGCAGCTCGGCAAGCGCGCGCTCGTCGAGGTGACCTTGCACGAGGGCCGCAAGCACATCGTGCGCCGGCTGCTCGCGGAGACCGGCCACCCGGTCCGCCAGCTGGCCCGCATCCGGTTCGGCCCGATCCAGCTCGCCCACCTGCGGCCCGGCACCATGCGGGCGCTGACGCAGCGGGAGATCGGCGAACTCTACGCGGCGGTCGGGCTCTAGCGGCGCTCGGGGCCCACCCTGGAACCCGAACCTGAAGGGACATCACGTGGCGGTGCGAGCCATCCGAGGCGCGACGCAGGTCGACGCCAACGGCAGAGAACAGATCCTCGAGGCGACGACCGAGCTCGTCACCGAGGTGATGACGCGCAACGAGCTGACCACGGACGATGTGATCAGCGTCCTGTTCACCGCCACGCCCGACCTGAACGCGGAGTTCCCGGCGCTGGCGGCCCGCAAGCTCGGCTTCCACGATGTGCCGCTGATCTGCGCGAGCGAGATCGACGTCCCGCACGCGCTGCCCCGCGTGATCAGGCTGATCGCCCACATCGAGACCGCCAAGCCGCGTTCCGCGGTCCAGCACGTCTACCTGCGCGGTGCCGCCGCCCTGCGCCTCGACATCGCCCAATGACGGGGCCGGCGGACGCGATGGAAACGCCACAGGGTGCGGAGGAAGAGGAACGGGTGTCTCCCGAACTGCGCCGGGTCGTCGTCATCGGCACCGGCCTCATCGGCACGTCGATAGCGCTGGCGCTGCGCGAGCGGGACGTCGACGTGCTGCTCGCCGACCGCGACGCGGCATCCGTGCGGCTCGCCGTCGAGCTGGGCGCCGGGTCCGCCCTCGCCGAGGCCGGCGCCGGGCCCGCCGACCTCGCGGTGCTGGCCGTACCGCCCGCGGCCGTGGCCGCGACCCTGCGCGACGCGCAAAAACGCGGGCTCGCCGCGGCCTACACCGATGTCGCCAGCGTCAAGGCGGCCCCGCTCGCTGACGCCGCCGAGCTCGGCTGCGATCTGGGCAGCTACGTCCCCGGACATCCGCTGGCCGGACGGGAGCGTTCCGGGCCGGCGGCGGCCCGCGCGGACCTGTTCCTCGGCCGTCCGTGGGCGCTGTGCCCCGGCGCCGACTCGAGCGACGGGGCGGTCGCCGCGGCCACCGCGCTCGCCCGGGCCTGCGGCGCCGAGCCGGTGACCATGGACCCCGAAGAGCACGACCGCGCGGTGGCGCTGGTGTCCCACGCCCCACACGTGGTCTCCGCGGCGATGGCGGCCCGGCTGGTCGCCGGATCCGGCACCGCCCTCGGTTTGTCGGGCCAGGGTCTGCGCGACGTCACCAGGATCGCGGCCGGCGACCCGGAGCTGTGGCTCGGCATCCTCGGCGCCAACGCGGAGCCGGTCGCCGACATCCTCGAAGGCGTCGCGTCCGACCTGGCGCTGGCCGCCTCTGCGCTGCGGGCCGGTGCCGACGCCGGCCGGGCCGGCGCCGAAGCGGCCGCCGAGCTCGTCGCCGACCTGCTGCGCCGCGGCAACGCCGGCCGGGTCACGATCCCCGGCAAGCACGGCGGGCGCCAGCCGCGCTACACGATCGTGTCCGTGCTCATCCCGGACCGGCCGGGTGAGCTGGCGCTGCTCTTCCAGGCGGCCGGCGTGGCGGGCGTCAACATCGAAGACGTCGTGATCGAGCACTCTCCCGGCCGGCCGGTCGGCGTCGTGGAGCTGTCCGTCCGTCCCGCGGCGGCCGAGCGGCTCGCCGACGAGCTGCGCAGGCGCGGCTGGTCGGTTCCTGGCTGATCTCGGTTCCTGGCTGATCTCGGTCCCTGGCTGACCCGGTCCCTGGCTGACCCGGTCCGACCCTCGGGCCGGCCACGGACGGTGTCGGGGCCGGGTAGCCTGATCCCTCGGGTTCTGGCCACGTTCTCCCGGGTCCACGGAAAGGACAGACAGGTGACGCTCGTCATTGCGGTCGACGGACCGGCCGGGTCGGGCAAGTCGAGCGCGGCCAAGGGCGCGGCGCGCACCCTGGGGCTGCGCTACCTCGACACCGGGGCGATGTACCGGGCGATGACCTGGTGGATGCTGCACACCGGGGTGCCCGTCGACGATCCGGCGGCCGTGGCGGACGCCGCCGCGCGCCCCGCCATCGAGGTGGGCACCGACCCGGACGCCCCGACGATCTCCGTCGACGGCGCCGACGTGTCCGCCCCGATCCGTACCCGCGAGGTGAGCAACGCGGTCAGCGCGGTGGCCTCCGTTCCCGAGGTGCGGCGGCGCATGGTCGCCCTCCAGCGCGACATCATCCGTGCCGGCGGCATCGTGGCCGAGGGCAGGGACATCGGCACCATCGTCGCCCCGGACGCCGACCTCAAGGTCTTCCTCACCGCCAGCGACCGGGTCCGCGCGCAGCGCCGCGCGAAAGACCTGCTCGCCGACCCCGCCGCCACAGTGGACATCACCCTGGCCGAGCAGGCCCGCCGCGACCGGCTGGACTCCACCCGCAAGACCTCCCCGCTCGCCAAGGCCGCCGACGCAGTCGAGATCGACTCGACCACGCTCACCCTCGACGACGTCATCGACATGATCGTCCGGCTCGCGAAAGAGCGGCAATGAGCGCCGCGCGGGTCGACCGCGACGCGCGCCCGACCGGCGAGCGTCGTCGCGGGAGCGAGGACGCGAGCGCGCGGCCGGAGCGCGCCGATGCCGCGGGCGGCGCGGCCCCGGGCGGCGAGGAGCCGGTGTACGAGGAGCCGGAGCACCAGGAGCCGGAGTACCACGAGCCGGAGTACGCGGCGGCGCACGTGGAGGCGGCGTATGCGGATGCGGCGCCGGTGGTGGCCGTGGTGGGGCGGCCGAACGTCGGCAAGTCGACCCTCGTCAACCGGATCCTCGGCCGGCGCGAGGCGGTCGTCGAGGACGTCCCCGGTGTGACCCGCGACCGCGTGGCCTATGACGCGACGTGGGCCGGCCGGCGTTTCACCGTGGTCGACACCGGCGGCTGGGTGCCGCGGTCGGCCGGCCTCACCGCCGCGATCTCCGAGCAGGCGCGGCTGGCCGCCGACCTGGCGGACGTGGTCCTGTTCGTCGTGGACGCCACGATCGGCGCGACCGACGCCGACGAGGCGGTCGCCGCCATCCTGCGCCGCTCCGGCAAGCCCGTCGTGTTGGCCGCCAACAAGGTCGACGACGCACGGGCCGAGGCGGACGCGGCCGCGCTGTGGTCGCTGGGCTGCGGCGAGCCGATGGCGGTCAGCGCCCTGCACGGGCGCGGCAGCGGTGACCTGCTCGACGCCGTGCTCGGCGCGCTGCCGGCCGAGGCGCCGGCGGAGGAGTACGGCGAGCCGGGCGGGCCGCGCCGGGTCGCCCTGATCGGGCGGCCGAACGTCGGCAAGTCGAGCCTGCTCAACCGGCTGGCCGGCGAGACCAGAGCCGTGGTGGACGAGGTGGCGGGCACCACCCGTGACCCGGTCGACGAGATGATCGAGCTCGGCGGCAGCACGTGGTGGTTCGTGGACACGGCGGGCATCAGGCGGCGCCACCGCGAGAGCCAGGGCGCCGACTTCTACGCCACGCTGCGGACGCGGTCCGCGCTCGACCGTTCCGAGGTCGCCGTCGTCCTCATCGACGCCGGCGACACGCTGAGCGAGCAGGACCTGCGGATCGTGTCGATGGTGACCGAGGCCGGCCGCGCCCTCGTGATCGCATACAACAAGTGGGACCTCGTCGACGACGAGCGCCGCCGCTACCTCGAACGCGAGATCGACCGCCAGCTGCAGCACGTCAGGTGGGCGCCGCGGGTCAACATCTCGGCCCGTACCGGCCGGCACGTGGAACGGCTCGTCCCGGCCATCGAGACGGCGCTGGACGGCTGGGGCACGCGGGTGCCCACCTCGCGGCTCAACGCGTTCTTCGCCGACCTGGTGAACGCCCATCCGCATCCGGTGCGCGGCGGCAAGCAGCCGAGGGTGCTGTTCGCCACGCAGGCCGGCGTCCGGCCGCCACGGTTCGTGCTGTTCACGTCGGGGTTCCTCGAGGAGGGCTACCGGCGGTTCGTCGAGCGGCGCATCCGCGAGGAGTTCGGCTTCCCCGGCACGCCCATCGTGCTGGCGATGAAGATCCGCGAACGGCGCGGCGACCGGCGGCCGAAGAAGAGGGGCCGCTGACGGCCCCTCTTCCCGGCCGCGCTCAGGCGCAGGCAGGTACGGCGGTACGGCTGGGTACTCGTCAGCCCCTCATGCCCGTCCGCCGGACCGCCGCGAACCCGCGACGTGCTGGTCGGTCGGCTCGGGCGGCTCGGGCGTCCGCGAGTACCGGCCGCGGGCCGGCGCCGGAGCCGGGCCAGGCCCGGCCGCCGTCGTGTCCGCCGGCACGCCGGGGCGTTCCACCGGCCGGGTGGTCTCCGTCTCGGCGGGGCCGGCCGTCGCCGGCGCGGCGGCCGCCTCCTCGGCGTACCTGGCCTCGCGGATCCCGACCACGGTGAAGCGGCCGAGCGCCAGGGCGGCGAAGAACAGCGCGAGCGCGCCGACGCCGGTGAAGAAGGCGAGCTGCTCGGCCACCTGCCGGGCCTCGCCGCCGATGGGCGTCCCGGTGGCGCTCACGCCGGCCGCCTTCCACAGCACGCTCAGCGTCGGGCCCACGATGAACCAGCCGCCGCCGAGGGCGGCCAGCCAGGCCCCGAACACCGCGAAGGCGCGGTTGGCGCTGAGCAGGACGATCAGGCCGCCCAGGCCCACCGCGATGGCGGGCAGGATGTTCAGCCAGAACCGGTCCGCGGTGAGGACCCATGTGTCGTTAGGGGTAAAGGCGAAGTTGGCGTACGGGCCGACGAACGGGATGAACCCGCCCCACAGCCCGAGCAGCACCAGGAGCACGCCGCTCAAGGCGCCGCGGCTACGCGGAACTCTCAACATCCCAGCCATGATCTGTACCTCCCTGACCGGAGTGAGAGGTGATTGTCTTTGGTGCGGCCTTACCCCTAATCGAGCGGTCTATGCCGTCTCGCTGACCGTACGTGTCGGTCGGTTGACTGTCTCCGCCGGTCAATTGACCGTACGGTGGTTGACTCGTGTGCTGCCGCCGGCCGCACGGGGCGCGCGACCTTGCGGAAGGATGGACGAGTGCGTCTCATCGACCAACTGCCCGACCGCGCCGGCGCCGACCCCGACGCGCTGTTCGACGCCTTCCATCGTTGGGTGACGGCGGGCGGGATCACCCTTTACCCGGCGCAGGAGGAGGCGCTCATCGAGGTGGTGTCCGGCGCCAACGTGATCTTGGCGACGCCGACCGGCTCCGGCAAGAGCCTGGTCGCCGCCGGGGCCCTGTTCGCCGCGCTCGGCCGCGAGGAGGTGGGCTTCTACACCGCGCCGATCAAGGCGCTCGTGTCGGAGAAGTTCTTCGACATGTGCGAGATGTTCGGCCGCGAGAACGTGGGGATGATGACCGGGGACGCGGCCGTCAATCCGGACGCGCCGATCATCTGCTGCACCGCCGAGGTGCTGGCCAACATCGCGCTGCGCGACGGGGCCGACGCCGACATCGGCGTGGTGGTGATGGACGAGTTCCACTTCTACGCCGAGCCCCAGCGCGGCTGGGCCTGGCAGATCCCGCTGCTCGAGCTGCCGCAGGCCCAGTTCCTGCTCATGTCCGCGACGCTCGGCGACGTCACGAGGTTCGAAACCGACCTCACCCGGCGCACGGGTCGCCCGACCGCCGTGGTGCGGTCGGCGACCCGGCCGGTACCGCTGATGTACGAGTACCGCACCACGCCGCTGCACGAGACCATCGCCGACCTGCTCGCCGACCAGAAGGCGCCGGTCTACGTCGTGCACTTCACCCAGGCAGCCGCGATGGAGCGGGCGCAGGCGCTGATGAGCGTCAACGTGTGCACCAAGGCGGAGAAGGAGAAGATCGCCGAGCTCATCGGGAACTTCAGGTTCACCACCCGCTTCGGCCGCGCGCTGTCCCGGCTGGTCAGGCACGGTATCGGCGTGCATCACGCCGGCATGCTCCCCAAGTACCGGCGCCTGGTGGAACGGCTGGCCCAGGCCGGCTACCTCAAGGTCATCTGCGGTACCGACACCCTCGGGGTCGGCGTCAACGTGCCGATCCGCACCGTGCTGTTCACCGCGTTGTCGAAGTACGACGGGCACCGCGTCCGGCGGCTGCGGGCCAGGGAGTTCCACCAGATCGCCGGCCGCGCCGGCCGGGCCGGGTTCGACACGCTCGGGTACGTCGTGGCCCAGGCGCCCGAGCACGTCGTCGAGAACGAAAAGGCGCTCGCCAAGGCCGGTGACGATCCCAAGAAGCGGCGCAAGGTCGTACGGAAGAAGCCGCCCGAGGGGTTCGTGTCGTGGGACGAGTCGACGTTCGAGAAGCTGATCGCCGCCGACCCCGAGCCGCTGCGGTCCCGCTTCGCGGTCAGCCACGCGATGCTGCTGTCGGTGATCGGCCGCCCGGGCAACGCCTTCCAGGCGATGAAGAAGCTGCTCACCGACAACCACGAGGACCGGGCCGCCCAGCGCCGCCACATCCACGAGGCGATCGCGATCTACCGGTCGCTGCTGGCCGCCGGGGTCGTGGAGCGGTTGGACGAGCCGGACGCCGAGGGCCGCTGGGCCCGGCTCACCGTCGACCTGCAGGAGGACTTCGCGCTCAACCAGCCGCTGTCGCCCTTCGCGTTGGCCGCGTTCGAGGTGCTGGATCCCGAGTCCCCGTCGTACGCGCTCGACGTGCTGTCGGTGATCGAGGCGACGCTGGACGACCCCAGGCAGGTGCTCGCCGCCCAGGAGAACAAGGCGCGCGCGGCGGCCATCGCGGACATGAAGGCCGACGGCATCGAGTACGAGGAGCGCAAGGAGCTCGTCCAGGAGATCACCTATCCGCGGCCGCTTGAGGAGCTGCTCGAGGCCACGTACGAGATCTACCGGCGCAGCCACCCCTGGGTGGGCGACTATCCGCTGCGGCCCAAGTCGGTGGCCCGCGATCTTTACGAGCAGGCGATGACTTTCACCGAGTACGTCGCCGCGTACGACCTGGCGCGCGCCGAGGGCATCGTGCTGCGCTACCTGTCGGGCGCGTACAAGGCGCTGCAGCAGACGGTGCCGGAGACGATCAAGACCGACGACCTGCTCGACCTGATCGAATGGCTGGGCGAGCTGGTCAGGCAGGTCGACTCCAGCCTGCTCGACGAGTGGGAGCAGCTGACCCAGCCCGGGCCGGAGACGGTCGAGGACATCGAGACGCGGCCGGCCGCGGTCACGACCAACGCCAGGGCGTTCCGGGTGCTGGTGCGCAACGCCCTGTTCCGCCGGGTGGAGCTTGCCGCGCTCGAACGGTACGACCAGCTCGGCGAGCTCGACCCGGAGTTCGGGGCCGACGGGTGGGCGGCGGCGATGGACGGCTACTACGCCGAGCACGACGAGCTGCTCACCGGCGCCGACGCGCGCGGCCCCAAGCTGCTGATCATCGAGGAGGAGGGCCGGACCTGGCGGGTCCGTCAGGTCTTCGACGACCCCGACGGCGACCATGACTGGGGGATCAGCGCAGAGGTCGACCTTGACGCCTCCGACGAGCAGGGTGCCGCCGTGGTCAGGGTCGTGGCGGTCGATCGGCTCTGACGGCGTGCGCGGCGTCGGACCCTCGGTGCGCAGAATCTCCACGCTGGGTGCCCAGCTTGAGTGATTTGCACCACAAAACTGTGGAAACGACGGCAAAGTTCCGCGGGATTGGTCTGGACCAAATGGCAATAACGGCCTTCGTATCCCAAGATGCAAGACATCTAGGACTACCGCAAGAGGAGACGCCGTGCCACATCAGATCCCCGGCCTCGAACAGGCCCCGACGAGCCATGAAGGGCTGACCGCCTGGGTGCGTGGGATCGCCGAGCTCACCCGCCCCGACCGCGTCGAATGGTGCGACGGGTCGGAGGCGGAATGGGCGCGACTCACCGATCTGCTCGTCGAGCAGGGCACGTTCATCCGCCTTGACCCCACCAAGCGCCCGAACAGCTTCTACGCGAGGTCCGACCCGTCCGACGTGGCACGCGTGGAGGACCGCACGTTCATCTGCTCGGAGCGGGAAGAGGACGCCGGCCCGACCAACAACTGGATCGCTCCGGACGAGATGCGCGCCACCTTCGGCGAGCTGTTCGACGGCGCCATGCGCGGCCGCACGATGTACGTCGTGCCGTTCTGCATGGGCCCCTTGGGCGGCACCATCTCCCAGTTGGGCGTGGAGATCACCGACTCGCCGTACGTCGTCGCCTCCATGCGGATCATGACCCGCATGGGGGAGCCCGCGCTGCGCCTGATCGAAGAGCGCGGCGGGTTCGTCAAGTGCGTGCATTCGGTGGGCGCTCCGCTGGCGCCAGGGCAGGCCGACGTCCCCTGGCCCTGCAACGAGACCAAGTACATCTCGCACTTCCCCGCGAGCCGTGAGATCTGGTCGTACGGCTCCGGCTACGGCGGCAACGCGCTGCTCGGCAAGAAGTGCTACGCGCTGCGCATCGCCTCGACGATGGCGCGGGACGAGGGCTGGCTGGCCGAGCACATGCTCATCCTCAAGCTCACCCCGCCGGCCGGCGAGACCCGGTACGTCGCCGCCGCGTTCCCCAGCGCCTGCGGCAAGACGAACCTCGCCATGCTGGCCCCGACCATCCCCGGGTGGAAGGTCGAGACGATCGGCGACGACATCGCGTGGATGCGCTTCGGTGACGACGGCCGGCTGTACGCCATCAACCCCGAGGCGGGCTTCTTCGGCGTCGCGCCCGGCACGGGGGAGCACACCAACGCCAACGCCGTCTCGACGCTGTGGGGCAACAGCATCTTCACGAACGTCGCGCTCACCGACGACGGCGACGTGTGGTGGGAGGGCTTCACCGAGACCCCGCCGGCGCACCTGACCGACTGGCTCGGCAACGACTGGACCCCCGACTCCGAGACCCCGGCGGCGCACCCGAACGCCCGCTTCACCACGCCCGCCGGGCAGTGCCCGACCATCGCCGACGAGTGGGACGACCCGAAGGGCGTGCCGATCTCGGCGATCCTGTTCGGCGGCCGGCGGGCCAGCGCGGTGCCGCTGGTGACCGAATCGTTCGACTGGCAGCACGGCGTCTTCCTCGGCGCGAACGTCGCCTCGGAGAAGACCGCGGCGGCCGAGGGCACGGTCGGCGAGCTGCGCCGCGACCCGTTCGCGATGCTGCCGTTCTGCGGCTACAACATGGGCGACTACTTCGGCCACTGGCTGGACGTCGGCCGGGCCACCGATCCGGAGAAGCTGCCGCGGATCTACTACGTCAACTGGTTCCGCAAGGACGCCGACGGCCGCTTCATCTGGCCCGGGTTCGGCGAGAACAGCCGGGTGCTCAAGTGGATCGTCGAGCGGCTCAACGGCCGGGCCGACGCGGCCAAGACGCCGATCGGCCACGTGCCCACCAAGGCGGCACTCGACACCGACGGCCTCGAACTCGCCGACCGCGACCTCGACGAGCTGCTGTCGGTCGATCCTGAGGTGTGGCGGCAGGAGGCCGAGCTGATCCCGCCGTTCTTCGAGCGGTTCGGCGACCACCTGCCGAAGGAGCTGTGGGAGGAGTACAAGGCCCTGGTGAACCGCCTGTCCTGAGCTCCCGGCCTCCTGGTGGAGGACGCCTGGTGACCAGGCGGTCGGCCCCATGTCGGCGGGGGCCGACCGCCTGATCGTCTCTCTGATCGTCTCCTGCGGTCACAACGCGGCGGAGCCGGCGTAGCCGGCGTCAACGAGCGCCCGATCACCGGGTCACCACCACGGTGGCGGGTACGCCGAGGAACCGCCCCACGTCGGCGGCCTCGGCGGCGATCGCCGCGACCACCGCGCCGGGCTGCGGCTCGAACGGGTCGACTGTGATCTTCATCTCCGCGCCCGCGCGGCGAGCGCGCCAGGTGCCGGCGATCCGGCCGCGCACGCACACGGTCGCGCGCAGCACGCCGCCGCCAGGATGGACCTCGCGCTGGTACGCCGCGGCGACCGGGCGCTCCCGCCAGCCGAGCAGGTACTCGTCGTAACCCGGTAGCAGCCGTACCCCGTCCCCGCCTCCGTCGGTGTGGCCGTCGACCGCCGGCACCGGCTCGACGTCGCCGGCGGCGCGCCACCCGGCGGTGACCTCGCGCAGCGGCAGCCCCGACCAGGCGGCCAGGTCCGCCGGCTCGGCCGGGTGGTGCGCGCGGCGGTAGCGCAGCGCCAGCTCGGCCAGCGCCCGGTCGTGGTCCGTCGTCACCGGCAGCGGGGCGCCCAGCCAGTCGGCGGCGTGCACGTAGGTGGCCCGGCCGGCCCAGTCGGGCCCCAGCACGACGAGGCCGGCGCGGGCGCCCAGGGCCGCCAGGTGCACGATGGCCTGACCTTCGGCGGGCAGCCCGGCCCTGGTCAGCGCCGCGCCCAACTCGGCCTTGCTCAGCGGCCCCTGCCCGGCCAGCGCCCGGTCGACCCCCCGCACGGCGCCGTCGAGATCGGCGGTCACACCCAGCTCGCGCAGCCGCCGCAGCGACCCGGCCGGGCTCGTCCGCACCAGCGGGAACAGCCAGGGCAGATCCGCCGCGGCCACGAGATGCAGGGTGCCGCGCGGCCCCCACGTCCTGACGATCGCCCGCTCCTCGCGGGCGGCGGCGACCCCGGCCGCCGTGGCGTCCGGCATCCGGGCGCGCAAGGCCAGCGGGAACGCCGCCACGTCCTGCGCCTGGACGGCGAGCAGCCGGCGCACCGTCGCCGCCACACCGCCGAGGTCCGGCCGGTGCAGGAGCTGGGCCCGCCCGCGCCTCGGCCACACCTCGTCGTCGCTCGTCAGGGCGTCGTCGCTCATCAGGGCCGGCGCGAGTCGCGCCGCAGCGGATGGTCGGCGGGCACCTCCACGAGCACGATCGGCGTCCCGTCGGGGTCCTCGATCCACATCTCGATCAACCCCCAGGGCTCCGTCCGCGGTTCCCGGACGATCGGGACGCCGCGCGCCGCGAGCCGCTGATGCTCGGCCCGCACGTCGCGGACCTGCATCCAGATCGAGGTCGCCCCGCCGCCGGCCCCGTCCGACCGCCCTGCCACCTCGAGAAACCCCTGCCCGAGGAAGAACACCACCCCGGGGTTGTCGTCCGGCCCGAACTCCCTGTACACCGCCAGCCCGAGCGTCTCGCGGTAGAACCGCCGGCTCCGCTCCGGATCCGCCGGCCGCACCAGCACCCGGCTACTGAGGACCTCCATCCCCCTGTTCTACGCGATCCCCCCGCCGAGCGTCGCGTCGGCCGCCGCGGTACGCGCCACCTCGCCGCCTGCGCTAAGGTTTGTAGCAGCTTCGGGACGTGGCCCAGTTTGGTCTAAGGCGTCGGTCTGGGGGACCGAAGATCCGCGGTTCAAATCCGCGCGTCCCGACTTTTATTGGGCAAAACTACCCGGCGTTTGACGCCGGGTAGTTTTGTCGGTACCCGTAGTTAGCCTGCTGGGCATGACCGCTGGGAGCAAGGCCAAAGTCCTGCGGACCTGGACCGACGACCAACTGCGGAGCGCCGTCGCGGCTCAGCGTTCCTGGCGCGGCGTCATTCGGCAGCTCGGATTCAATCCAGCGTCCTCCTCAATGAGCAGGACATTGCAGAAGCGCGCCGCTTGGTTAGGGCTGGACACGAGCCATTTCACCGGCAATCGACGGTGGCGTGACGGCCAACTGATCGACGCCGTCAAGAAGGCGTCCTCCTGGAAGGAGCTTGGCGACTATCTGGGGGTTGTCCTCGACCCGCCCTGCGGCGAGCGCATCCATCTGAGGGGGCATGCGGCGCGGCTGGGGCTCGATACCAGCCACCTGTCCAAGCCGACGAGACCCGTCACAAAGACGCACGCCATAAGGGAGCTCGGCTACCGGCCCGAGCAACTGCGCCGCGCGGCTCCGTCCATCGCCATGGCATGGTTCGCGCTGCGCGGCTGTACGTCCTCGTTGCCCTCTGAGCCGGAGGTCTACGACCTCCTGGTGGGCTCGCCGTTCGGGATCCAGCGCGTCCAGGTGAAAAGCACGACGTCCAAGAACAGGAACGACGACGCGTGGCAGGTAAAGGTGGGCCACGGGTCGGGGGGAAAACGCAATACGGTGGGTGTCATCCCGTACGACCACGAGGCCATCGATCTCTATTTCATCGTGGACGGCGATCTCCGGCTTTATCTCATCCCGAGCGTCGTTCTGGGCGGGCGCATTCGCATTTACCTCCGCGCCTACGAGGATTACGTCGTCGGCGACGCGACGAGCCTGGTCGCCGCGCGGACGCCGTGAACGGCCGCCCGTGGCGGCGGGCCGGGCGGGGGTGGGCGGTGTGGGCGGGGATGGGTGTGTTTGGGTGGGCAGGTGACGGTGGCGGATGTGCCGGTGCTGGTGGGGGTCGGGGTGCTGGCCGGAGTGGTCAGCACGGTGGCGAGCCTGGCGTCGGTCGTGAGCTACCCGGCGTTGCTGGCGGTGGGGCTGCCGCCGCTGTCGGCGAACGTGACGAACACGGTGGCGTTGATGTTCACCGGGGTGGGCGCGGCGGCCGGGTCGCGGCCGGAGCTGCGCGGCCAGGGCGGTCTCGTCCTGCGGCTGGGCGTCATCACCGTGCTGGGCGGCGCGGCGGGAGCCGCGCTGCTGCTGGTGACGCCGGCGGGGGCGTTCGAGGCGATCGCGCCGTGGCTGGTCGGGGGCGCGTCGGCCACCCTGCTGCTGAAACGCGGTGCGCGCCGGCCGGAGGCGCGCCGGACGCCGGCGCTGCGGGTCGCGCTGTTCTGCGTCGCGGTCTACGTGGGTTATTTCGGAGCCGCCGGCGGGATCCTCATGCTGGCCGTGCTGACCGCGATGCTCGACCGGCCACTGGCCTCGGTGAACGCGGTGAAGAACGCCGTCTCCGGGATGGCGAACGGCGTCGCGGCCGTCGGGTTCGCGGCGTTCGGGCCGGTCAGGTGGGCCGCGGCGGTGCCGCTCGCGGCGGGCTTCCTGGCCGGGGGGTGGATCGGCCCGGCGCTGGTGCGCCGGCTACCGGGGCGGGCGCTGCGGCTGGTCATCGGCGCGTGCGGGCTGGCGGTCGCGGTCAAGCTCGGCCTCGACGCGTACGGCTGAGCGCGCCGCCACGGGCCATCGCTCCCGGCGGGGAGATCGCTCGTGGAGTGACCACCGGGCGGGCACCGAGCCACCCGCGGCGGGCCTTCCCGGGTGCGGGTCGTTGACGGCGGGTCAGGGGAGCATGCCGCGGGAGCGGGCGAGCGCGATGGCCGACAGCGAGACGGCGTCGCTGATCCTGCCGTCGGCGATCCACCGGTCCAGCTCCGCCGCCGGCAGGTGGCGCACCTCGTCGATGCCTTCGAGCCGGTCCGGCCGCCGGCTGCCGGTGACCCGGGCGGCGAAGACGTCCATCGCGGCCGCCGAGATGCCCGCGTCGGGGTGGACGGCGCCGAGGTGTACGAGCTCGTCCGGGACCAGGCCCAGCTCCTCCGTCAGTTCGCGCGCGGCCGCGGCGGCCGGCTCCTCGCCGGGCTCGGGGAAGCCGCGCGGCGCCTCCCACAGCCAGGTGCGGGTCGCTTGGCGGAAGTGGCGGGCCAGCAGCACCCCGTCGTCGACGAGCGGCAGCACCGCGCAGCCCCCGGTGCCGCGGCCGGCCGCGGGCACGACCCTGATGTACGAGCCGAGCCTGCCGTCGCGGAACCGCACCGCGTCGCGGACGAGGGTGAGGTATTCGTCCTGGTAGATGACGCCCACGTCGCCGTAGTCGACGGGGAGCCCCGCCTCGCGCATGAAACGGTGCCTGGCGGCCGCGACCTCGGCCTGGGCGGCATCGCCGAGCTCGATCGTGTAGGCGCCGCCTGGTGGGTTGGCGAACAGCTCGGGGCGGTCGGCCCGCAGGTCGGCGTAGTCGCGGAGGCGGCGCGCGCGCCGGTCGGCGTCGTCGGTGCCGGTCACAGTACGGCCCGCAGATCGGCTTTCGGTTCGCCCTCCGTGATGGCGGCGCGCGCCCTCAGCGCGCGCTCGGACTCGGCCATTCCCGGAAGGTCGCGCAGCTCGTTGATCAGGTCGGTCCAGAACCTGCCCCCGGACTCCACCCACCCGTTCATGATCTGGGTGTGGGTGTCGAGGGCGTGATCGAAACGCTCGCGGTCGCGGCGGGCCCGCCTGGCGCGCAGTCCGAGCCGTACCGTCACCCGCGCCGCGTCGGCGACGAAGGGCGCGGCGACGGCGCCGGCGAGCGCGACCATGAGGCCGTTGGGGGAGATCTCGTATTCGAGGAGGGCGCCGGCCACCTCGATGCCGATGACCGCCGCGAAGGTGCGGGCGCTGTGCTGCGGCCTGGTCGGCCGGTGCCGCGCCGTGGCGATCCGCGTCGCCTCGCCGAGCAGGTCGAGGTAGGCGCGGACGACGGCGGGCGCGCCGGCGGCCCGGTCGCCGAACATGCCCAGCGGGTCGGCGAGCAGCCCGCTCATGCGGCGCACGTACTCGGCCCACTGGGGGCTGTGCCGGATGTCCCAGACGTCTCTCATCGACAGCTTCGCGAACGTGTCGAGGAAGAGCGTCTCCTGCACGAAGTCGAACGCCGTGCCGCGCAGCAGCTGTGCCAGTTGCTCGGCGGACAGCGGCGCGCTGGCGCGCCTGACCGCCGCCCATTCCTGCAGCGCCGACCGGTGCAGCGCCTGGCTGGGGGTGAGCGCCAGCGTGTCCAGGCCGGCCGCGATGTTGACGCTGTAGGCGAGGTCGATCAGCTGCTTGATCTCGGCGCAGAAGGCCCGGCTCCTGTCGTAGCGGCCGAGCGCGGGGTCGGTGCCCTCGGCGGTGACGAACTCCCTGTACAGCAGCTCGCGGGTGACGAACTCGTCGCGGGCGGCGCGCTCGGCGCAGCGCGCGGTGACGTCGGCGAGCCGGCTCTTGACCCGCAGCGCGGAGTCCAGGTCGGTGCCGAGGTCGTGGGCGAGCCGGGCGGCGTCGAGGTTGACCAGCGTCAGCGACTGGTTGGTGAACTTCGTGGCCAGGCGCTGGCGCACCTGCTCCTGGTTGGCGTGGTCGTCGGTCCACGAGAAGCGCAGGCTGTGCACGTGCGCCTCCTCGGCCGCCGCCGTCCACGCCCGCCAGCCGTGCTCGAGCAGCGTGTAGTTGGGGGCGGCCTGGTTTTCCAGGAACGCCGGGGGATCGGTCGGCGACCGCTCGGTGAGCAGCAGCTGGACGAGGGCGCCGGTGCTGAGCAGCGAGAGGTAGGCGTCGCGGTCCCGCGCGCCCGCGGCGAAGTCCTCGAAAACGAGTGGGTTGTTGTAGAAGAACGCGCGGTTGACGACGACCTGGGGGCTGTTCACGAGCGCCCGGATGTACTCGGCGCGGACCTCGTCGCGCAGCGCGGCCCGGACGTCGTCCAGCTCGAGGCCCTCGTCGAGCATGCGGCGCAGCAGGCCGGGCGGCACCCATTGGTTGTCGAGCGACTGAGCGACCACGGCCATCGGATCGAGCTCGTCGAGGGCGAGTTTGGTGAATTGACCCATCGCCGGACCGGGATCCTCCGCTCAAAGCAGGACGAGCCACTGACACAACCGGGGATAAATGGGTCCAGCTGCCGCGGCAGCGGCATCGGACGTGACTTACGGTATGCCCCGCCCTCCAGTATCCGCCGGATTTCCCCGGTATCGCGGCCTTGCGGCGGTGGCCAAGGGCGGCCGCCCAAGGGTGCCGCTCCGGGGCCGGTCGCCGGCCCGGGGACGAGAGCTCCCGTTCCCGGGGCTTCCGGATCGGGGGCGAACATTGTTCTAATGACCCATGGTCTCGGTGCCGCTGTCCCGCTCGGTGCGCGTAGGGTACGGTCTCGGCTCGTTCTGCTCCGGCACGTTCTCGACCGTCCCCGGGCTGTTGCTCCTGTACTACCTCACGAACGTCATGGCGGTTCCCGCCGGGCTCGCCGGTCTTGCGGTCTTCCTTCCCAAGGCCTGGGACCTGGTGATCAACCCGCTCGTCGGGCGGCTGTCCGACCGGACGGTCTCCAGGTTCGGGCCGCGCCGGCCGTGGCTGCTCGCCGGCGCGGTGGCGCTGCCGCCGGCGTTCGCGCTGATCTTCGCCGGGCCGCCGCTGCGGGGCGGGGCGGCCGCGCTGTACGTCTGCCTGTGCTTCTTCGCCGCCGCCACGGCGTTCGCGCTGTTCGAGGTGCCCTACAAGGCGATGCCGGCGGAGATGACCGACGACTACCACGCGCAGTCGGGCCTGCTGACGTGGCGGATGGGTTTCCTCGGGCTGTCGATCCTGCTGTCGGGCGGCCTCGCCCCGGCCATCGCGAACGCGCGGGACGGCAACGGCACGGTCGGCGGTTACCGGATCATGGGGGTGTTCGTCGCCGTCGTGCTGCTCGCCGCGATGATCGGCACGTTCCTGCGCACGGCGAAGGCCCCGCACATCGCCCGGGTCGAGGCCGGCGCCGCCTCGCTGCGCGAGCAGCTCGCGGCCGCGCGGTCCAACCGGAGCTTCATGCTGCTGCTCGGGCTCAGCTGCGTGCAGATGCTGGCCGCCGGGACGATGCTGGCCGGCGCGCCGTACTTCGCCACGTACGTCCTGAAGGATCCCGGGGCGGTCAAGACGCTGTTCCTCGCGCTCGTCGGCCCGCTGGTGCTCACCATGCCGCTCTGGGTGCGGATCTCCCGGCGGTACGACAAGCGCGGCGGCATGGTGCTGGCGTCGTCGCTGTTCCTCGTCGGCGGCGTCGCCCTCGCGTTCACCCCGGCGTTCGGCGCCGCCTACGCACACATCTGCGTGGTCGTGGTCGGTGTCGGGTACGCCGGGCTGCAGCTGCTGCAGTTCTCCATGCTGGCCGACACGCTGATCGCCGACACGCTGATGTCGGGCGCCCGGCGGACCGGCGTGCTGACCGGCCTGTGGACCGCGGCCGAGACGGTGCTCTTCGCGTTCGGCGCCCAGTTGCTCGCCTGGATGCTCAGCCTGGGCGGTTTCGTGTCCTCCGAGCCCGACCATCCGGTCGCCCAACCGCAGAGCGCGATCAACGCGGTGCTGCTCGGCGGCTCGGCCGTGCCCGCCCTGCTGGTCGCGGTCGCCATCGTGCTGACCTTGCGTTACGACCTCACCGCGGAACGGCTCGCCGAGCTGCGGGCCCACAACGCCGGCCGGGCAGCGCGCATGGAGTCGGCCGCCGATCCCGGATGACCGGCGGAACCGGTCACCAGATCCGGCCGGCAAGGCCGGGGCCGGTAAATCACCTTTGTGCCATAGGTTGATTACCTGTCTGTTTTGCGCTTTCCGGCGCCGGGCACCAAGGATCTGACTCCGCCTTTGACATCTTTGACACCTTGGGGGTCTGCCTTGTTCGGGCAGTCCAGCTACCTCCGGGACAACCCGGCGTTCGTCGGCCATTCCGATCAGGCCATCTACGAGCAGTTGTGGTTCAAGGACCGCCCCAAGCGCCTGCGCGTCCGCGCCGGGATGGCGCTCGTCGTGCTGCTGCTCGGCACCCGGCTGGCGCCGGGGATCGGGTTAGCCCTCGCCGCCGCGGTGGCCGGGGCGGACGCGATCTACCACTGGCGGCGCCACGCGGCGTCGGCGGTCTGGCGGCGGGCGCAGCGCGGCGACCAGCGGATGGCCCGCATGTTGCGGTTCACCGTCGAACTGCGCCGCTATCGCGTGCTGCCGACCAGGGTGGTTCCAGGACACGGCGTGGCGGACCAGCTCGTGGTCGGCCCCACCGGCGTGTGGCTGCTCCATAACGAGGCGTGGTCGCCGGACACCGAGATCACGCTCCACGGCGGGCGGCTGTTCATCGGCAGGTCAACGGCCGCCTCGATCGCGACGGCGCTGCGCGACCGTGCCGGTGCGGTGGCCGAGTTGCTGTCTCGCGAGCTGCGCGCCGAGATCCGCGTCGTCCCGCTGCTCGCGGTGCACGGCGGCCGGGTCGGCAGGCGGCCGATCTCCGTCGCCGGCGTCACGCTGATGCGCCCGCGCCGCGTCCTCGTCCGGCTCGTGCGCCGCCGGCACGCGTACTACACCGAGGCGCAGATCGGGCACATCCTCGAGGGCGCGGCCAGGGTGCTGCCGATCGGCGGCCGCATGTTCCCCGACGAATAAGCCGGCATCCGCCCCGGAGCGGCCGGCCGCCGCGCCCCGATGGAGGGACCACGCCGCGGGCTGCTCCTACGATGCTTACAGGTCCGGCCCTTCCCGGCCGGCATCGAGTGAGCTGGTGAGGAGCCGCGATGTACGACGTCGTCGTGGTCGGGGGCGGGCACAACGGTCTGGTGGCGGCCGCCTACCTGGCCAGGGCCGGGCTGCGCGTCTGCGTGTGCGAGGCCCGCGAGGTGGTCGGTGGCGCCGCGGTCAGCGAGCACCCGTTCGGCCCCGGCTTCACGGTCACCTCCCTGTCGTACGTGGTGAGCCTGCTGCCGCCGGCGCTGGTGCGCGACCTCGGGCTGGCCGGCCACGGCTACCACGTCTACCCGCAGGGGCCGTACTTCGCGCCGCGCGCCGACGGCCGCTACCTGCGGCTGCCGGACGGCGCGGCGGAGCGCCGCGCGGAGATCGCGAAGTTCTCCGACAAGGACGCCGACGCCTACCCCGAGTGGGACGCGTGGATGGCGGGCCTCGGCCGCATCCTCGGGCCGCTGCTCGACCAGATCCCGCCCAAGCTCGGTTCCCGGCGGCCCGCCGACCTGCTGCGCCAGGCGGCGCTGCTGCGCCGGCTCAGGTCGGTCGACGTACGGTCGGCCGTCGACATCACCCGGCTGCTCACCGCCAGCATCGCCGACCTCGTCGAGGACCGCTTCGAGTCCGACGCGCTGCGCGGGGTGCTCTCGGTGTCCGGCGTGATCGGCACCTGGGCCGGACCGCGCTCGGCGGGGACGGCGTACGTCATGCTGCACCACCACGTCGGCGACCTGGGGGACGGGCAGGTCGGCGCCTGGGGCTTCCCGCGCGGCGGCATGGGCGGCGTCACGGCGGCGCTGGCCGCCGCCGCCCGTTCGTTCGGCGCCGAGATCCGGACGGCCAGCCCGGTGGCGCGCATCGACGTACGGGACGGCAGGGCGACCGGCGTCACCTTGGAGTCGGGGCAGGAACTGCGCGCGGGCACGGTCATCACGACGGCGCATCCGCACATCTCCTTCCTGCGGCTGCTCGACCGCCGCGACCTCCCGGCGGACTTCGTCGCGGACGTCGAACGGTGGAAGACCCGCAGCGGCACGGTGAAGATCAACCTCGCCCTCGACCGGCTTCCCGAGTTCGCCGCCAAGCCGGGCTTCGATCCCGAGGTACACGGCGGCACGATCGTGCTCGCCGACTCGCTCGACGACATCGAGGGGGCCTTCCAGGACGCGGTGGCCGGGCGGGCGGCCGCGGCGCCGTTCGCCGACATCTGCATCCCGAGCGTCTTCGACGACTCCCTCGCACCCGCCGGCAAGCACGTGATGTCGATGTTCAGCCAGTGGGTGCCGCACCAGTGGCGGGCCGAGCCGCGCCGCGCCGAGCTCGAGGCGTACGCCGACCGGCTGGTCGCCAGGATGGAGACGGTCGCGCCCGGCTTCACCGATTCGATCCTGCACCGGCAGATCATCGGACCGTACGACATGGAGCACGAGTACGGCCTGGTCGGCGGCAACATCTTCCACGGCGAGCTGACCCCGGGACAGCTCTTCCACGCCCGCCCGGCGGCCGGGTTCGCCGACCTGCGCACGCCGATCCGCGGGCTGTACCAGGCCGGCTCGGCCACGCACGGCGGCGGGGGAGTGACCGGCATCCCGGGCCGCAACGTCGTCCGCCAGGTCCTCGCCGACCGGCGTTGGCAGCTGCTGTCGAATAGACGTCGAACTTGGTAAGGAAAGGCCGAATCCGTAACAGACAAGCCATCCGTAGATCCGAGTAAAGAACGATGTCAGCGAGGAGGATCTGCGATGGCGGCACAGACCCATTCGCGAGCGGCCGGCCGGACCGCCGGGATTCCGGTGGGGACCGACCTCGGTCTCCTGTTCCTACGGGTGATCCTGGGAGGCCTGTTCATGGGGCACGGCCTCGGCAAGCTGTTCGGCTGGTTCGGTCAGGGCGGCATCGACGGGACCGCCGCGTTCTTCAAGGCCGTCGGCTACGAGCCGGCCAAGCAGCTGGTGGTCATGGACGGGATCTTCGAGCTCGCGGCCGGTGCGATGCTGCTCGCCGGCTTCCTGATCCCGCTCGCCGCCGCGATCATCATCGGCGACATGATGAACGCCGCGGTGGTCAAGAGCCCCCACGGCTTCTGGGTCGCCAACCAGGGGTTCGAGTACGAGTTCGTCATCATGATCCTCCTGCTGGCCCTCACGATCACCGGCGCCGGCGCGTACGCCCTGGACCGCAACAGGGAGTGGTTCGGCAGCAGGACCGCCGGCTTCGCCGTGGCCGTGGTGCTGGGCGTGATCGGCGGCGTCGCCATGCTCATCGTCCGCAAGTAGCGCCCGCGCCAGGAGGCCCGGCCGGGAGCGCGCCGGTTCAGGGGCAGACCGCGCCGGGCGGGGTCCGCCCGGCGCAGGTCGTCAGCAGCCGGCTCAGCGCGCCGGCGTCGACGACCCCGCGCTGGGTCAGCGCGTCGTGCAGGTAGCGGTGGAACGCCCGGCTGAACCCGGGGTAGTAGAGGACGTCCGGCCGCTGCCGCGCGCGGTCGATCGCCCTGAGGAGGATGCCGGACAGGCCGCGCAGCTGCCGCGCGGTCAGCGAGTCCGGGCTCTCGCGCGGGTTCGCCGGCCGCTCCCCGGTGAGCTGCGAGCACGCCGCGACGTCCCGGTACGCCTCGACACGCACCGGGACGTACCCGGTGCAGGCGTAGAGGCGCCGCTGCTGGGCCGGTTCCGTCAGGAACCGGATGAACCGGCGGGCCTCCTCCTTGTGCAGGGCGTTCTTCGGTATCGCCAGGTCCTGGCCGCCCAGCGCGCCGGCGCCCGGCGGCCCGTCCGGCGCCGGTCCCGGGAGCTCCGCGACGCCGACGCGGTCCTTCAGGAGGGGGTCGGCGGCGATGACCGGGTAGGCGTAGGGCCAGTCGCGCAGGAAAAGCGCCCGCCCGTCGATGAACGCGGTGAGGCTGTCGGACTCCCTGAACTCGGCCGAGTCGGCGAGGATGAGCGGCGACGACGCCGTCATCCCGTCGACCAGCCGGTGCAGGCCGGCGGCGGCGGCGTCGTCGACGACGATCCTGCCGTCCTGGCCTTCCGCGATCGTCCCGCCGGCGCCCCAGACCGCCTCCATCCCGTTGACGGTGAGTCCCTCGTAGTCGGCGAGCTGGGTCACCAGACCCGCCTTGTCGCGGCCGGGCAGGCGGCGCAGGGCGGCCGGGGTCGTCATGCGGCGCAGCTCGTCCCAGGTGCGGGGCGGTCGCTTGACGATGTCCTTGCGGTAGTAGAGCAGCCCGACGTCGCTGGTGAACGGGATGGCGTACTGCCGGCCGTCGCGGCCGGCGCCGGTCGCCCACGTCTTCGGCAGGAAGGCGGGCTGGTCAAGGCCGGCCAGCTCGGCCGGTGTGAACGGGTCGAGGTAGCCGGAGCGGATGAACTCCTGCATCCAGACCACGTCCAGGCTGAGCACGTCGTACAGGCAGCTGCCGAGCTGCTGGGCGGCCAGCATCTGGCTGTACTCCTGGTCGGAACCGCCGGGCAGCGAGACCAGGCGGACCCGGGGACCGAGCGGATGCTGGTCGTTCCAGGTCTTGATGAGCTCCTCGCGGCGCCGCCCCGGGGTGATGTCCTCGCCCGAGACCATCACGATGGTGTTGTCGTCGCGGCTCCGGCCGCAGCCGTGCCGGTAGCGGCTCTCGTGCTGGTAGACCGTCGTGGCCGCGGTCAGCACCGCGGCGGCGGCGAAGGCGACGGCGCGCAGCGGCCAGGGGCTCGTCGTCGCCGTCATCGCGACCCGCCCTTCCTGAGCTCGGCGAACACGAGGCTGGTCAGCCCGTCGGTCTCGCCGCTCGTCGCGTTGTAGCAGACCGCCGTCCTGGTCGCGGTCAGCGCCGTCACGTCCGGCTCGTCGCATCCCTTGGGGCCGGTCGCCAGCATCACGATCCGCGGCCGCTCGGGGGCGGCGGCCAGGCGCTTGGCCAGCTCGGCGGCGCCGATCCCCCCGCGTACGTGGTCGTCGCCGTCGGTGAGGACGACGACGGCGGGGTTGTCGCCCTTGCCGACCAGCGCCTTGCTCGCGTCGTCGATCGCGTTGTAGAGGGGCGTGGAGCCGCCGTGCGCCCGGCCGAGCCGGGCGAGAGCCGGCTGCAGGTCCTTGCTGATGTGGTCGGCCGCGGCCGGCGCCACCTCGGCCCGTACGGCGGAGGTGACGTCGTCGACCGCCCGCCCGCCGGGGAAGGTCGAAAGTCCGACGGCGTCGGACGGGCCGAGGAAGTCCACCGCCTGGGCGACCAGCTCGCGGGCGCGGTCGAGCTCGGACACCCGCTCAGGGGTGGGCCGGTTCATCGACCCCGAGACGTCGATGACGAAGTCGACGGTGACGAGGAGGCGGGCGCGGCGGTACTCGGCGATCGCGCGGCCGATCTCCGTGCGGGTGAACCGCCGGACCTCGGTCTCGAGCCTGGTGTTGGGCAGCTGCACGCTCTCGGTGTGCCCCGACCGGTCGCGGAACCCGGCGTCCTGCAGCGTTCCGCCGGCCAGCCAGGACCGGAACCGGTCGATCATGGTGTCTCTGGCGGCGTCGGCCTGACCCTGCCAGGTGACCCGGACGAACGGGTAGTCGAGGACGCGGGCGTCCGCCGGGTGGAACGGGCGGTAGGGGACGGGCGGGCGGGCGATCGGCAGCGAACAGCCGACGCCGAGCGGCTTGGCCTGGTCGTAGTCGAGCAGCGCCTGCTCGGGCACGATGACCGCCACCGGGGCCGGGTTCTGGCGGATCGCGCACAGCAGGTCGTGGGCGCTGCTCAGCGGTGCGCCGAGCGACGCGATCTGCTCCTCGACGGCCCGCCGGTCGCGGTCACCCGGGTCGCCGCCGCCGTCCCGGCCCGTCCCGCCGGTGCCGCCCGCCCGGTGACCGGCGTGGCTCGCGCGGTAGAGATCGGCCGTGGCCAGCACGCCGGCCTCGGAGACCGTGGGGTCGGGGCGGGCGACGCGGAGCCCGGCCTTCGGCGCGGCCGCGAGGAGGTCCGCCCAGGTGGGCGCGTCCGGATCCGGCAGGTTCTCCGCCATCCGCTGGGCGTAGTCGTCCGGCACGGCGAAGACGAGCGGCGATGTCGCGATCGAGCCTTCGTCGTCCAGCGTGACGTCCGGATGGGCGCGGCCGGCGACGTAGTCCGCCTCCGCCGTCGCCGCCGGAAGCCAGATGTCGGGCGGCGGGCCGAGGAGCGCCATCACTCCGGTGCTCACCGGCTGCTTCGACGGGTCCTGCCATCGCGTGGCGAAGCCCTGCAGGAGGTCACTGAAGGGCACCTGAGCGTTCACGGTGATGTGCACCGGCCGGCAGTGCCGCCGCCGTGCCTGGTCGGCGGCGAAGCCGTCGGCCGCGCTCTGCACGGCGTCGCGGTCCTCCGGCGGGGTGAGGACGCGCAGCTCGACGGGATCGCCGCACGGTACGGCGTCGCGCGGGCTCGGCGCCGGCAGCAGCCGCCCGGCCAGCGCGCGGCCGGCGCCGGCGCCCAGCACGACGACGAGGACGATGGCCAGCACCTGCCGGACGAGGACGAGCCGCCCCGGCTTGGTCAGTGCCGGGAGGCGGCCCCGCAGGAACCCGGCGGCGGCACGTCCGGTGGCCGACCACCAGCGCACGATGGAGTGCAGGGCGCCGCCGAGCTCGCGCACGAGCCGGTCGGTGAGGTCGGGGAACCGGGTGAACAGCCGGCCGAGGACCACCGCCACGGCCAGCGCGGCCACGGCCGGCCAGGTGGGCTGGAGGCGCCCGGTCTGCATGAGCGTCAGCCCGAGGGGCGCGGCGAACGCGACCACGGATCCGGTGAGGGTGAACACGACGATCGCCCAGGTCGGCCGCTTGCCGGCGTCGTGCTCAGGGATTCCCCGGTCGCCCTCGCTCGGCACTAGTGGTCCCCGCCTTGCCGCTTGCCCGTCGCGTATTGAGTAAAAGGTGAACCCCCGGACGGCGATTATAGGCACTATCTGTCAAGCCCCAATGTGCTGTTTCACACAGACATGGCCGGATATCGGGGATAAGGCCTTGACCACCGGTCAACGTCGGTCGGCGCGCGGACGGTGGTGGAACGGCCGGTGGAACGGCCGGTGGAACGCGGCGGCCGCGTGCGGCGCCCGGACCTCCTGGCCGGGGTGGGGGTCCGAACACAGGCCAGGTCCGGTTACCGTAGTGGGGTGATGTGGCGGACGGCGACCGAGTTCGACGCCCGGTCGATCAGCACGACGGCCGAGCCGCTGGTCCACGGCTATCCGCCACCGGCACGCGCGGCCGGTACGGCGGTCATCGCCTACTGCGGTGTCCGGACGATCGTCAGGGGAGAGTCGTCGGCCACGCCACCACCCGACACCTGTCCCGAGTGCGTCGCGATCTGGCGGCGCCACCGCGAGGCCGCCGGCTGACCTTGCCGGCTGACCTCGCCGCGACGCGGCCGACCCGCGCGGCGGTTCGTGCGCGCGGACGTTCCAGACCTTCCCGGCTGGCTTTTGCTCTAAGGTGTCCGGCGTGTCCGCTCCCACTCCTCCCGGGTGGTTTCCCGACCCATACGGCGCTCCGGGCGTGCTCCGCTGGTGGGACGGACGACAGTGGGCTCAGGCCGTCCACCCCGCACCCCCGGCCCGGGAACAGCAGCCCCCGCCCGGGTACGGGCGGCAGGCGCCGCCCGCGTACGTGCGGCACGCGCCCGGGGAGCGCCCGCCTCCCGCGTACGGGCACCCGCCGGCGCACGGTGGACCGCCACCGGCGCCGGGCCATGCGCGGCGGCCGCCGGCGCCCGGGTACGCGCCGCCCGCGCCCGCGTTCCCCACTGCGCCGCCCGCGCCCGCGTTCCCCACGGCGCCGGTCAGGCGCCGCGGGAGGCGGCTGCCCTGGCTGGTCGGCGGCGCGAGCCTGGCCGCGCTCGTGGCCGCCGCGGTGGTGGTGGTGTTCGTCGTGCGCGGTGGGGGCGACAACGAGCCGGCGGCGCCCCCGCTCCCGTCGTCCGCCGCGTCGAGCAGGGCCGGCGGCGGCGCGGCGGCGGATCCCGCGAGCCGCTCTGCCGTCATCGGCCGGATCACCGACCGCGGGCTCGGCATCTCCTACGCCCGCCTGGGCCCGCCATGGACGCCGGCGACCGGCAGCTGGCTGCGCCCCGACTACTTCAGCGCGGGCCAGGTGTCGGTCGTCCAGGCGCCGTTCGAGCAGTACGAGAGCTTCAACGCGACCAGCCTGTCGGGCTCGTTGCGGCCGGACGAAAGCGTCGGGTACGCCGGGCCGCGCGACCTCCCCGTCGTCGGCCGGCGGGTCACCGAGCGGATCCTGCGCGAGCACTTCAACCTGCCGAGCCGGCGCACGCCGATCTCCGCGGGGCCGTACCGGGTCGCCGGGCGGCCGGCCTGGCTCGACCGGTTCCGGCTGGACTTCACCGACGCCAGGGCGCGGGACTGGAAGTTCACCGCCGACACTGTGGCGATCTTGGTGCTCGACCTCGGCGACCATCGCCCGGGCCTGCTGTGGGTCTCGGTGCCCGACACCTTCCCGCACCAGGGCGACATCGACCAGGTCCTCACCTCGGTCAGGGTGGGATGAGCCCGGAGGGAGATCATCCGGCTCTCTGGATCATGACGGACGGCGGGGCGGCGGCGTAGGGTGCCGGGCATGCGGGTGACGGTGCTCGGCGGGTGTGGGGCGTGGCCCGAGGCTGGGCGGGCGGCCGCCGGGTTCCTGGTCGAGCACGAAGGCTTCGTGGTCGCGCTCGACCTCGGCTACGCCACGCTGCCGAACCTGCTGCGGGTCGTCCCGCCCGAACGGCTGGACGCCGTGCTGATCACGCACGCCCATCCCGACCACTGCGTGGACCTGCATCCGCTGCACCGGGCGTGGCGGATGCGCGTCGACTCGCTGCCGCCGCTGCGGGTGTACTGCACCGACGGCGTCATGGAGCGGATCGAGGGCCTCGAAGGCGGCGAGGACGTCGCCGAGCTGCGCGCCACGCTCGACGTGCGGACGTTCGAGCCTGGGGCGGCGTTCGATCTCGGTCCGTGGCGGGTGTCGAACCGCTTCCTGCCGCATTGGGTGCCGAACGCCGGCCTCCGCCTCGACGCCGGCGGCCGCTCGCTCGCCTATACGGGCGACACGGGCCCGAGCGAGGAGATCGTCGACCTGGCGCGCGACGCGAGCCTGTTCATCGCCGACGCGACCTGGCCGGGCGATCCGCCGGTACGGGGGCCGCGCTACGACCTGACCGCGGCGGAGGCGGGCCGGTACGCGGCCCGCGCCGGCGCCGAGCGGCTGCTGCTGACCCACTTTTGGCCGGGCACCGACCGGACCCGGTCGGCGGCGGCGGCCCGTGCCGGATACGCAGGCGAGGTCCTCGTCGCCGACGAGGGCGCCACGATCACCATCCCGCCACGGTGAGGACCGTCGCGCTCACAGGCCGTACACGCGCATCGCGTTGCCGCCGAGCACGAGCCCGGCGACCTCGTCGTCCGGGCACAGCCCGGCCACCGCGGCCGCGTTGGCGGCGACCCCCGGGACCCCCGGCCAGTCGGTGCCGAAGATGAAGCGCCGCGCCAGCCGGGCGAAGTTGTGCCGCGCGTAGTACTCGGGCAGCCGGCGCGGCGGCAGCCCGGACAGCTCGATCCACACGGTCTCGCGGGACAGCGCGAGGAACGCGGCCGCGTCGTACCACCAACCGCGCCCGCCGTGCGCGAGCACGACGTTCAACGTCGGGAAGTCGCGCAGCACCTCGTCGAGCAGCACGGGGTCGGCGTAGCCGTTCGTCGATCCGGGGAAGGTGCTGGTGCCGCAGTGCACGACCACGGGCACGCCGCGCTGCCGGCACACCTCGTACGCCGGGTACAGAGCCCGGTCGTTCGCGGCGAAGCCGCCGTGCACGGGATGGAGCTTGACGGCGACGGCGCCCAGGTTGAGCTGCCGCTCCAGCTCCTCGGCGACCGGGTAGTGCAGGTGCGGGTTGATGTTCGCGATCGGCCGCAGCCGGTACGGGTCGTGCTTGACCAGCGGCAGGATGTCTTCGATGGGCTGGATGCCGGTCACCTTCGGGCTGTACTCGCACAGCAGCAGCGCGATGTCGACGTGCTCGGCGTCCATCAGCTCGACGAACCGGTCAGGGACGATCGCGCCGTCGGCGTCGTAGACCCGCTCCACGATGCCGCTGTCGCCGAAGTCCTGCGCCCAGTCGTGCCACGCCGGCTTGAGCGTCGGCAGCCGGGCGGCGTGCACATGCGCGTCGACAAGCAGCTTGCCATCGAGCACGGAGGCCCTCCCACCTGCGACGACTGCGTCAAGTCAGGCATACCCCCGAGTAACGACATTACCATGATCGATCGCGGCGGCCGGGGGCGGCCGGGCCGGTCGGCGCGGTAGTGGCGCAGGGCCGGACGCGGTCATCCGATGCGGCTCCCGCCGGCGCCCGCGCCGAGGTACATCCAGCCGGTGACCAGCGATCCCTTCGACCAGAACTCCACCATCTTGTAGTCGTCAGGATTGACGTCTCCCGGGCGTTGCCTGACCACGTTGTCGTACACGAAGCGCGATGTGATGAACGCCAGCGCGGCCGCGGTCGCCCTGAGGTGCTCTTTGAGGATCGACGCGTCCACCAGGCGGGTGCCGTTGATGATGACCTCTCCCGCCACGCCCCGGGGGTGCGACCTGACGGGGCCGACGTCGATGGCGACGCGCAGCTGGAACGCGGCCGCGGGCTCGGCGATGGCATTGTGCCGGCTCAGCCCGGCGACCAGGGAGTCGATGAACGGGTGGACGAGCAGCTCCGTCCTGACGTCCGGGGGCACGATGAGCAGGACTCCGTCGCCGCGGTCTTCGACGTGCAGGATGTCCCAGGGAATGCCGGCGTCGGCGAACGCCTGGCGGAGGATGTCGTACTGCGCCTGGCAGATGGCCAGACGGTCCCTGTCGGTGCGGTGTGAGGCGCTGAATTCGGCGACGTCCGTCAGGACCACCGAATGGTTCTGGCCATTCAGGGGAGGTTCGCGCCGCCCGCTGAAGAATCGCCTGAAAAATCGGCGTATTCCGTGCAGAAGTTGCATTGCTGTCCCTTAGCGGTACAGGGCATGTCATGGGTAATGCTGTGCCGGCCCCACGGGGGGCGGCCACCTCCGCCCAGGGAGGCCGGCCCGCTGAGGTGAGCCACGAAGTGCGCGGCGCCCATGGGAGCCGCCTGCCGGTCGGCTGCGTCGCCCACGAGAACCACGTCCACAGTGCCAGACGAACCGGTGCCTTTCAAGCAGAACCTGTATATGGAGAAATCACAGATTCAATTGTCTGTAGCCTCGGTACAGTATGCTAAATCAGCATAAGTCCTAGATAGTTGGTTGCGAGAGCGTTGAGTTCAGACATGACCCCCGAAGAGGTCTTCGGTGCCCGGCTGCGCGCGATCAGGGAGCGTCGCCGCTGGTCACAGGTCGATCTCGGAGACCGACTCAGACGGACGGGGATGACGCTGCATCAGACCCAGATCGCCCGCATCGAGTTGGGTCGGCGGGCGCTGCGCCTCAACGAGGCGACGGCCCTCGCCCACGTGCTCGACATGCCACTTCAGGAGCTCATCGACGCATCTTCCCAAGATGAAGACGACACCAGCGAACTTGGCAACGTCGCCGAGCTCGAAGTGAAGCTAAGCGAACAACGCGACATTCTGGTCGAACTCATCATCGCTTCCGGTGAAGCCAGGGAACGATTGGAAGGAGCACAACGGGCGAAGGACAAGGCGGTGGTCGAGCTTGAGCGCGCCAAGGACCGCCTTGCCGCCGCGTCCGACCGGTATCAGGAGGCCGCCGCCGCGCACCAGGAGATGGTGCGGCGGGTGAGCGCAGCCCATGCGACCATCGCCGAGTTGGAGGCGCGGCTGAAACGTGCCATCACCCATGGCTCCGCCCATGCGGACAACGATGAGATCAAGCACAAGGCCGGACTTCCGGAGGCGGCCAGCGACGAACTCGAGGTCACCATCCCCGTCGGCGATGAGACGATCTCTCTCCGCATCGAACAGGCCGGTCCGCAGCAATGGAACTACGTCGTCCTGTCCGATGGCGGCAGGGAGATCCTGCGCAGCGGCGACTACTCCTCCGATGACCGGGTCCGGTACGCCCGCGAGATCGTGAAGTACAAGCTGCTCCACGAAGGACTGAGGATCGAGGAGATAGGCCCCCGGTAACGGCGCGGGCGCGCGGCGGTCAGCCGTCGTGGAGGATGTTCCTGGCCATCTCGCGGACCACGAACCGCTGGACCTTGCCGGTGGCGGTGGTGGGCACCGCGTCGAGGAACAGCACGGCGCGGGGGCGCTTGAAGGCCGGCAGGCCGTCGCGGCAGAACTCGAGGATGTCGCCGGCCGCGAGCTTGCTGCCCTCGGTCCTGACGACTCCGGCGACGGGCTTTTCCAGTCCCTCGGCGTCCGCGGCGCCGACCACGACCGCCTCGGCGATCTCCGGGTGCTGCAACAGCCGCGCCTCGACCTCGGTCGGTGACACCCAGACGCCGCTCGACTTGATCATGTCGTTGGACCGGCCGAGATAGTGGAAATAGCCGTCCTGGTCGGCCAGGTAGGTGTCGCCCGTGCGCAGCCACTCGCCCTGGAAGACCCGCCGCGTCGTCTCCGTACGGCACCAGTAGCCGGTCGCGATCGAGTCGCCGCGGACCATCAGGTGCCCCGCCGTCCCCGGCGGCACGTCGCGGCCCTCGTCGTCCACGACGCGCAGGTCGTACCCGGGCACCGGTACGCCGGTCGTCCCCGGCCGCACCCGCCCAGGGCGGTTGGACAGGAAGATGTGCAACGCCTCCGTCGAGCCGAGCCCATCGATGATCTCCACCCCGTACCGGTCGAGGAACCGCTGGTAGAGCTGGGCCGGCAGCGGCTCGCCCGCCGACACCGCCTGCCGTACGGAGGCGAACGTCTCTGCGGGCAGTTCGGCGTTCAGCAGCGCCGAATAGAACGTTGGAACTGCGAAGAACAGCGTCGGCCGGTCCGCGCGCAGCCGCTCCGCGATCGCGTCCGGGGTCGACCGTCCGGGCAGGAGCGAGACCGACGCCCCCACGCCCAGCGGGAACAGGCACGACGCGCCCAGCCCGTAGGCGAAGAACAGCTTCGACGCCGACAGGCAGCGGTCGTCGGGCCCGATGCCGAGCACCTGGGTGCCGTAGGTCTCCACGACCGAACGCAGCGAGGCGTGCCGGTGCATTGCGCCCTTGGGCCGCCCGGTGGTGCCCGACGTGTAGAGCCACAGCGCGATCCCGTCGGGGCTGGTCGGGTAGACGCTTGTGTCGGCGCCGTCGAGCCCGCCGCAGTCCAGGATGACGCCGGCCAACTCGGGCACCTGCCGCGCCGCCGCCTGGGCCGTCGCGGCGAACTCCGGGCCGGCCACGAGCGTACGGGCCCGCGAGTCGCGCAGCAGGCCGGCGAGATCGGTCGCGGACAGCATGGTCGACACAGGCACGGGAACGGCGCCCATCCGCATCGCGCCGAGGATGACCGAGATCATGTCGGGCCCGTCCGCCATGAAGATCAACACACGTTCCTCGGGCCGCGTCCTGAGCGCCCGCAGCCCGGCGGCCACCCGGCCGGCCCGCTCCCGCAGCTCGCCGTACGTCAGGTCGCCGCGCGGGCCGGTCACCGCCATCCGGTCGCCGTGGCCGGCCTCGACATGCCGGTCCACCAGGTACGTGCACGCGTTGAAGACCTCGGCCATGGCGCGGCCCCTTTCTGCTCCCACCCGCACCCGGGTCCGGGGCGCCTGCCGCCCGCCGGGCACGACCCCGATGAGCCGACCCTCGGGTGTGTCTCGAAGTCCCGCTGCCTGCTGCGCGCCGCCCAGGCGGCGGCTCGCCGCGTTGTCCTCAGTCGACAGCCAACACCGGGCTGACACCTTCGTCCGCCTTGCGAGCCACCACCTGGACACCGCTCGCGACGGACGGGGACTTCGAGACACACCCTAGAGCGCCGCGGCCGGTTGGGACAGGGCGAGCATCAGGACAGGTGTACGTACTCGTAGTCGAACGGCTTGCCGTTGATGCCGCTTCGCGGCGGAGCCAGCCAGCTCGCGATCTTGCCAGGCTCGTAGACCGGCCGCATCAGGGCGGCCACCAGCGACTTGTCGGCGTCCGTGGGCAGCCAGGCGTGCTCGCGCGCCGCCCAGTCCTCATCGCTCAGCACTTCACCGGTCGGGGACACGTTGACGTTCTTGAAGACGCCGACGTGCCGGTTGAACGCCCGGTGGGGGAGGGCCAGCCGGTGCGGGAGCCCGGCACCCTCCAGGATGCGGTTCCACCGTTTCACGCCGCTCTCGCAGTCGGTGATGTAGGCGGCGCGCAGGTCGGAGTTGAGTGCGGTGAGCGCCTCCACCTCGACCTGGGTCGGCTCGCCGTTCTCGGCGACGGCGTCGACGTACGCGCCGCGGCCGACCAGCCGGTGGTCGTCGTCGCGCCGCTCCTCGTTCCACCGCCCCTTGAGGCCGGCGGAGAAGTAGTTGGCGACGTTCGTGGACGTCTCGCCGCCGAACAGGTCGAGGCTCACGCTGTAGTGGAAGTTCAGATACTTCTGGATGACGTCCAGCGGGATCGCGCCGTGCGGCCCGGCGTCGTCGGTCTCATGCTCGACCATGAGCTGCGCGGTGCGCTCCACCACCCGGTCGACACCCGTGGTGCCGACGAACATGTGGTGCGCCTCCTCCTTCAGCATGAACTCGCACGTCCGCGACAGCGGGTCGAACCCGGACTCCTTCAGCGTGCCCAGCTGGTACTTCCCGTCCCTGTCCGTGAAGTACGTGAACATGAAGAACGACAGCCAGTCGGGCGTCTCCTCGTTGAACGCCCCCAGGATGCGCGGCGCGTCGGCGCTGCCCGAGTTCCGCCTCAGCAGCTCCTCGGCCTCCTCGCGACCCTCCCGGCCGAAGTAGGCGTGCAGCAGGTAGACCATCGCCCACAGATGGCGCCCCTCCTCCACGTTCACCTGGAAGAGGTTGCGCAGGTCGTACAGCGACGGCGCGGTGTAGCCAAGGCGCCGCTGCTGCTCGACGCTCGCCGGCTCCGTGTCGCCCTGCACGACGATCAGCCGCTGCAGGTCGGCTCGATACTCCCCGGGCACCCGCTGCCAGGCGGGCTCGTCCTTGTGCTCGCCGAACGCGATCCGCCGGTCCGGCCGCGGCTCGGCCAGGAAGATGCCCCAGCGGTACTCGTCCACGGGAACGTGGCCGAAGTGCGCCCAGCCCTCCCTGCCCACGTTGACCGCCGTGCGGAGGTAGACGTCCTGGGTGCCGAGCTCGGGCCCCATCTCCGCCCACCACTGCTGGAACCTCGGTTGCCACGACTCCAGCGCCCGCTGCAGCCGCCGGTCGTCCGCCAGCCCCACGTTGTTCGGGATCTTGTCCTCGTAGTAGCTCATCTCCGACCCCTCGATCTCGCCGTCAGTCTACGCTTCGCTGCCGCGGCGGCAAGTCTGTGTAGAACGACATGCCCGGCCGGGAGCGCGGGAAGAACCTGCGGCGGGGTTTGGGGTGTCAAACCCGTCAAAGCCGTCAGAGTTGATCGGCAGGCACCGCGGGATGCCGGTAAAGAGGGGAAACGGATGGACAATCAGGGGCTGGCCGAACACCGGACCATTCTCCTGGTGGACGTCGAGGGATTCGGGGATCCGCGCCGCACAACCGTCCATCAACTCGCCATCAGGGACGGCCTGTATCGCGTTCTTCGGCAGGCGATGCGGGCGGCGGGTGTGCCGTTGGACGAGTGTCGCCACGAGGACCGGGGCGATGGCGTGTTCGTCCTGGCGCCGGCCCGCATGCCGAAGGCGCCGTTCGTGGAAGCTCTCCCCTCCGCGCTGGTCGCCGCGCTCCGCGAACACAACGTCGGGAAACCCGCCGAGCAGCGAATCCGGTTGCGGATGGCTCTGCACGCCGGTGAAGTCGTCTTCGACGGGAACGGGGCCATCGCGCCATCGGTCAATCTCGGCTTTCGGCTGCTCGACGCACCCCCACTGAAAACGGCTTTGGCCGAATCTCCCGGGGTCCTGGCGTTGATCACCTCCGGCTGGTTCTTCGACGACGTGGTCCGCAACAGCGACTCCGCCCATCCCGCCACCTTCCGGCCGGTGCGCGTTTCGGTGAAGGAGACGTCCACCGTGGGGTGGATCTGTCTCCCGGATCAGCCCTACCTGCCGGACCCGGCCCATCTCACGACTCCACCGCCCGAGCAGCATGCCGGGCCGGTGCCCCGTCAGCTCCCTGGAGCCCCACGGACCTTCACGGGACGGACCAAGGAACTGGCTCGGCTCACGGCCGCCTTGGACGGCCGGGCGGGACGGAGCGGACCGGTGGTGATCTCGGCGATCGGCGGTGCCGGTGGCATCGGCAAGACTTGGTTGGCCCTGCACTGGGCGCACCGCTACGCCGACCGCTTTCCCGACGGGCACCTCTTCGTCGACCTGGGCGGATATAGCCCCGTGGGAGAGCCGACGAGCCCCCGCGCCGCGCTGCACGGTTTTCTTGTCGCGCTCGGCGCCGACCTCGGTGAGCTGCCCGCGGACCTGGACGCGCAAGTCGCGTTGTATCGCAGCATGATGCATGGGCGGCGGATGCTCATCGTGTTGGACAACGCCCGCGCGACTGATCAGGTCATCCCGCTGCTGCCCGGCAGCGCGACCTGCACCGTGCTCGTCACGAGCCGCGACCGGCTGACGGGACTGATCGCCAATCACGGTGCCCGGCCGCTGGCGGTGGACGTCCTCCCCGATGACGAAGCCCGCGCCCTGCTGGCGGCCCACCTGGACCCCGACCGGCTGGCGGCCGAACCGGATGCGGTGGCCGACGTGATGCGGCTGTGCGGCGGCTGGCCATTGGCCCTTGCCATCGTCGGCGCATGGGCGGCCGTTCATCCCCAGCTCCCGCTGCACGCGCTGGCCGAAGAACTGAATGACCATGCCACTCGCCTGGACGGTCTGGACCTCGGCGAGATGTCGCTGAACCTGCGCGCGGTGTTCAGCGCTTCCTACGACGCGCTGCCGCCCGATGCCGCCACCCTGTTCTGCCTGCTGGGCTTGGCACCGGGACCCGACATCAGCGAGGCGGCCGCGGGCTCGTTAGCGGGATTGGATAAATCCACCCTGCGACGGCTCCTCAGGCGCTTGGAAAACGCCCATCTGATCGCGCGTCCTCGCCCCAGCCGCTACCAGCTGCATGATCTGTTGCGCATCTATGCCGTCTCCCAAGCCAATCACCAGCAACCCGACGGCGGCATCGACACAGGGCTGCGGCGACTGCTGGACTTCTACCTGCACACCGCTTATGCGGCCGACCAGATACTCGATCCGCATCGCGAGTCCGTCGAGCTCAATCCGCCCGTGCCCGGGTGCCATCCCCTTCCCTTGCGCGACGAGGTCGAGGCGTTGGCATGGCTGGACGCGGAACACCCGTGCCTGCTGGCCGCCCAGCGCCTGGCTGGCGATCGGCACTGGCACGCTCTGGTCTGGCGGCTGGCTCCAATACTGCACACTTACCACTGGCGGCGGGGGTTGCTGCTCGACCAGGTCGCGATCGCCCAAGCCGGGCTGACCGCCGCCGTCACCCATGTGGGCGACCCCCACGTACAGGCTCAGGCGCATCGACTTCTGGCCGAAGCATGCGCGCTGGCCAACCGGCACTCCGAAGCCCTTCACCATCTCGGCGAAGCCCTTGCGCTGGCCGAGCGCGCCGGCGATCTGCAAAGTCAGGCCCACACACACCGAGTATTCGCCTGGGCCTGGGGAGAGCAGGAGAAAACCCAATCGGCGCTGGACCACGCCGTCCGCTCGTTGGAGCTGTTCCAAGCGCTCGACAACGAAGAATGGGAAGCCCGCGGGCTCAACCAGACGGCGTGGTATTCAGCCCAGCTGAGTCATTATGAGGTGGCTGGTCGTTATTGCGAGGCAGCACTCGTCCTGCATCGCCGCCATGACAATCGGAACGGCGAGGGGCTCTCGCTGAGCATACGAGCCTTTCTGGCCTGGGCCGACGGCCGGAATGCCGCGGGCCTGGAGTACGGCCAGGAGGCTCTCGTGTTGCTGCGCGACATCGGCAATACCTATCACGCGGCCGACGTTCTCCGCCTCCTTGGCCACATCCATCTGACCCTTGGCCGCCACGACCAAGCCCGCACCGCTTTGCAGGAGGCCCGGGAGCTCTACCAGGCCCAACACCGAACGAAGAATGCCGACCGCGTCCAACACGAACTCGACGAACTCGCCACGGCCGAGGGCGAACACCACGGGGCGGGGTGAGTCGCTGCGTCCCTGCCCCCTTTCCCTCTTCCGGTACGTGCCGGCAGCGGACACCCGCCGGCTCGTCGTGGCCGCCCATGTCGGGTGGCCCGCTGCACCCTCACCGGGGAACGCGGCCGGCGCCGTCGACGATCTGGCCGATCCTGATGTAGTGCAGCGTGCGCTCCAGACCGTACGCCGCCCCGACCGCCACGGCGAACGCCATGACCGCGCTGGCGGCGAGGAAGACGAGCTGGCCGGCGGAGACCGCATGTCCCGCCAGCGCGGCGTCGGTGACCCCCGCGGTGGCCTTGAACCAGCCGTACGGCACGAGGAGCAGCATCACCGCCTTGCGTCCGGCCGGCGTACGCGCCCCGTAGAGGGCGGCGGCGACGACGATGGCGGGGACGACCGCGTACTGGTACCGGATCGTCCGTAGCAGGTCGGCCTGCGTCGCCACCGCGTAGCTCATGGCGGCCGTCGCGCCGCAGGCGGCCAGCAGCCCGCGGCCGCCGAGGACGGCAAGGCCGCGCCGTCCGGGCACGGCGGCCAGCGCGCCGGCGGCGATCAGGCCGAGCATCGGCCACCACACGGCCATGACGGGCGTGGCCATGCCGTCGCCGCGGAGATACTGCGCCGCCAGCAGCGCGACATAGGCGGCGATCGTCGCGGCCGCGGCTCCGGCGGCCAGGCGCCGGGCGCCGAACAGGCCGAGCGCGGCGATGAGGGGCCAGGCGGCCCAGCCGAGCCAGTCGTAGTGGGGGTGCGGCCACACCGACCAGGTGAAGTGCCCGGGTGGCAGCAGCGGCGCCCCCGGATGCCCTGCTCGCGCCCAGTCGGCCACGAGCTGCGCCGTCTTCACGCACATGAACAGCGGCAGCAGGATGCCGATGGCCGCGAACGCGTCGCGCCAGCCGCGGTCGGCCGCGATGGCGCCGATCGACCGGCGGGCACGGATCAGCACGCCGCCCCAGGCGATGTCGGCGGCGTCCCGAGGCGAGGGCCGCGCCTGCCCGGGCCGGGCCGACTGGAGGAGCACGCCGAGCATCTCCTCTTCGTGGTCGTGCCGGTGGCGAGGCGGGTACCAGCGCAACAGCCGCCGGTACCGCGACTCCAGCTCGCGTTGACGTGCGTCCTCGTCGTTCATGCCGGCCCTCCCGCCAGGCGGAGGCGCGCCTCGGCGGCCTCCGCGTTGCGGCGCAACCTGGCCGCCTCGGCGGCCAGGCGCGCGACGCCCTCATCGGTGATCGCGTAGTAGCGGCGCAGCCGACCGTCGACGATCTCCTCGCGCTGTGGCTCGACCAGCCCGTCACCGGTGAGCCGATCCAGCGCGGCGTACAAAGTCCCGGCCCGCAGGCGAAGACCGCCTCCGGAGATCCGCTCGACGTCGGTGATGATCCCATACCCGTGCCGCGGCCCGGCCGCGAGCGAGGTGAGGATCAGGAACGTCGGCTCCCGCATAGTCACGGAAGCTTTATATACCGTTCACCGGTACATCAGCAACCAGGACCGGGCAGATCCCGGGCCGCGCCGTCAGGTCGGTTCGACGGCTCGGCGCAGGCGCGCGCGGGCCGCCCTGCGGACCACGGGACCGAGGTCGTCGAGCACGGTCACCAAAGCGGCCAGCTGCTCCACGGCGTCCATCGCCCGCCGCGCGCTGCCGGCGTCGACGCCCTCGTACAGCTCCAGCCCGACGAAGGCGGCGGCCACCGCGCGGGCCAGCCCGCCGATGTCCATTACCTCCGCCAGCGGAGTGCCGGTGAGGATCCTGACCAGCGCCGGTTCGATCTCGGCCACCCACAGGTTGAGGCCCTCCGCGGTTGCCGGGGCCAGCTTCGCGTCGCTCTGGCCGCCGGCGAGCAACTGGGCGAGAACGCCGAGGTTGCCCGCGTTGCGCTCTTCGGCGTGCACGGCCCGGCCCAGCTCGAGCAGCTCCGGCATGGTGGTGACCGAGGCGAAGCGCTCACGGTAGCGGGCCACCCGCTCCGCGGCGCCATGCCGGCAGGCCGCGCTCAGCAACTCGTCCACGCTCCCGTAGTGGTAGAAGATCAACGCCTGGTTGACTCCGGCGGTCGCCGCAATGGTGCGGGCCGAGGCCCCGGCGATGCCGTGGGCGCGCAACGTCTCCAGGGCGCCCCGCAGCAGCTTGGTCCGGGTATCGCCCCGCCTGTCGCCCATCGCCGTCTCCCGCCGGGTCGCTCAACGGCGTGCCTGTTCTCGCCGTGGCCTCACGCTAGCGGGCACACCGGTGCCGGCGACGCTGACATAGCGGGCGGTGAAGCTGCCGCGGTAACCGAACAGCCGGCCGAACCTGCGGTTGGTCACCTCCACCCTGATCCGGAACCGCGCGAGGTGATCGTCGTAGGACTCGTGCACCTCGGCGGTCCCGGTGACGAGCGGCGGCAGCCGGCAGCGGACCGGACCTTCGAACAACCGATGCTCTCCCGAGCGGATGACGAGGCCCCCGCGCTCGTCGACCGCGAAGAACAGGTCGGTGCCGATGTGCTGATGGGTGCCGAGATAGTCGACGACGCAGCCGCGTTCGGGGCTGAACACCATGGTGGCGTCGAAGCGTCGCGTCCGGTGCGCCAACTGGAAGGTGCGGACGAAGGTCACGGTCTCGCGGCCGTAGGTGTCGATGTACGGGTAGTTCTCGATCGTGAAGGGGATCCCCCTGCCCGTCTCGGGAAAGAGGATGTTGCGGCGGCCGCCCAGCGCCAGGAACGGCCGGACGAAGGGCGCGCCGTGCCAGATCTCGTCCATGTGGCCGGTGCCGATGCACGCCTCGCCGTCGGCGGCGCCGATGCCGAACCGGCGCTGGAGAGCGGGGTGCAGCCGGGCGAAGTCCCGGCCCAGGGAGCGCTGGAAGATCGACGTCATCGCAGCTCCTTGGTGAGAGCGGCCGGCGCGGTGACCGCCGTCCGATCGGCCGGGTGGCGCAGGCAGCGGCGCGCCGCCGGCGTTCCGGGGAGCGGGGGCAGCAGGACCGCGGTCGCGGCCGCCGCGGCCGCGAGCGGCGGCGGCAGCATCGACGCCGCCGACCCGGCGGCGGTGACGCGGCCCACCAGCTCGACCAACCCCTGCGCGAGCGACCGCTCGGGCGACCGGCCGCGTTCCACCCACAGCCGGAGCCGGTCGAACGACCACGCCGTGGCCCAGCCCATGACCGGACGGAAGAGCCGGTCGGCGACCGCGCCCCAGCGTCCCCACCCGGGCACGTAGTCGTACCGGGTCAGGAACCGGACCCCGCCGTCGCACGGCACGTACCGCCAGTAACCCGAGCCGGCGCGGATCAGCGAGATGCGGGTGTCGCCCGCGAAGCGGAGCACAGACGTGCGGCTGCCGTCGGCATGGTCCCGGTCGCCCGTCGAGACACCCGTGCCCGTCACCCGCACGCCGGGCAGCGGCCGCGAGACGTACCGGAACCGCTGCGGCTCGCCAGCGCCGCGCGGCAGGTAGTCGATCTCGTGGAACCGCAGGTCCCAGCGCTGGTGCGGCTCGGGCCGCTGGGTGCGGCGCCACACCAGGTCGAGGTCGGCACGGATGTACGTCTCGACGTAGATGGCACGGGACGGCATCGGATACCCCCCTCTTGAGCGTTCGCTCAAACGGGAGTGTAGAGGAATTTGAGCGAACGCTCAACAGCTTGCCGAGGGTTCATCGCCGATCAATCAGGCCCGAGCCTCGAGATATCAGCGGTGGATTGGTCCGCCGTCGCCGGCATGACCGGCCTGCGCGACCTTCACCTCTATGGCACGGCGGGAGCAGTGGAGCGGTCCCTCGTCGGCACCATGAGCGGGCTCCGCGGCCTCCATCTCTCTGGCGCCGCCGGAGCGGACTGGGCCACCATCGCCACCATGACCGGCCTGCGAGCCCTCACCCTCGACGGCATGCACGAGGTGGACTGGACGGCCGTGTCCCGGCTGGCCGAGCTGCGGGAGCTGCGCGTCGTGGGCGCTCCAATCCGTGACGCCGCCCGCTGAGCCGCCTGCGGCATCTGGAAGTCCTCGCGCTCATCGACACCGCGATCACCGACGTGTCGCCGCTGTCGACGCTGGAACACCTTGCGGTGGCTCGACCTGACGAACACGCACGCGGCGGATCTACGACCCGTGGCGCACGTCCTGGACGTGTTTCAACCGGACGGGATCATCAACCAGCCCGGCCCCTGGAGCCGGCGGCGAGAACAGCCGCTTGATGAGCGCCTTCCCGACCGCGGCCGGCAGCACGTGCCCGATGGACGTCAGCGGATCCATGACCCCTCCAGGCAAGCATTGCTGGACAAGGAGCAGTATTGTCCGTATGCGTCCATTTGGTCGGAATGGCGACATTGCTCTACCTGCCGGGATTGTGGTGGCGCCGGAAATAGCCTAATAGCTCCAGCCAAACGGCTGGATGATGCACCGGCGCAGGCTGGTGGATGGCCGGAAGTTGACAAAATCGGGGGGCCGCGTGGCGTAGCGGCCGTCTTCGGTGGAACCTCCGAACATGGCGGACAGGAAATGCTCGAGATCGCGCACAGGCCCTGGGAGCGTGGTGCGGCGCCGGCTGGTCTTCGCCGTTGTGGCCCTGCTGTTCGCGTCGCTCACTCTGGGTATGGCCGCTCCGGCCGAGGCGGCCCGAGCGGCGCAAGCGGAGATCTTCGCGACCAACAACACCGCGATCATCACGGATCCGGCCGATCCCCGGCTGACCACTCGGCTGATCCGCTTCGCCCGCGAGGTGCGCGGAATCATCCGCGAGGGCGGCGCGCGACCGGGCGGCTCGACGTTGCTCGACGGCGTGTTCTGGTCCTCGGACCTGCAACAGACGACGTACGAGCGGTCACGGGAATTCGATGTCAATCGGACCGACCCCATCGAGTTGCGGCACATCGCGGAGCAGATCCGCAAGCAGTTCGACCAGGAGTCGGTGCTGACATTCCAGCCGCTGCCAAGGGCGTCGGCGCGAACGGACGCGATCGAGGTCGAGATACCCGGCCTGGATGTCCAGCGACTGCACGACGGTCTGCTCGCCGATCCGGTCGCTCGTGATCACCTGCAGGGCGGCTCGGTCACCCTGGACGGCCGCCTGATCCTCATCGCCGAGCTGCCGGACTTCGACCTCGCACGGAATTTCGTCACCGAGATAGGCGGCGACTGGGCGAAGAGATCCGTACGGTACGGCGATGCGGAATTCGTCTGAGCCGTCGGCCTAGCGGTTGCGTGCGAGGTCGTACGAGCCGGACTTGATGGCGGCGCAGAACGTGCTCCACTCGCGCTGGCCGTAGCAGAGCACCGGCCCGGCGGGGTTCTTCGAGTCGCGGGCGGCCACCAGTCGCTCAGGTATGGCGGCGACCTCGACGCACTCGCCCTCGTTGCCCCCGCTATGGCTGCTCTTGCGCCAGACCCCCGCGACCTCCACGCAACTGCCTTCGTTGCCCCCGCTGTAGCTGCTCTTGCGCCACGTGGCGTGCGACAGCTCCGGTCTGTTCATGACTCCGACAGTATCCGTTCGATGACGTCCAGCGAGCGCGATTCGTTCAGGGCGGCTGCCAGCAGGTGGTCGAAGATCTGCTCGTGGGTCGCGACCTCTTGCTCCGCTTCGACGAACGAGTTCTGTGTGAAGTGTTCGACCACAGACACCGTGAGGCGACCGGGCGGACGAAGAGAAAAGAGGTCAAAAGGGCCAGCGAGCCATAGGCATGCGCTGGCGGAGAAGGGGAGCATATGCAGTGCGACATGATCCAAGCTCGCGGCCTCGAGTAGGCGAGAGAATTGTGCCTCCATGACGGTACGGCTGCCGACCTGATGATGAAGCGCGGCCTCGCCGATGATCGCTCGGAAAATCGGGGGGTCGTGTCGCGTGAGCACGTTCTGCCGGGCCATCCGGAAGGTGACGAGTTCATCCGCGTTCTCGGTGGCGCCGGGTAGCCCGGCCGCGATCAGCGCACCTGTGTAGTCCGCGGTTTGCAGTAGGCCGGGGATGAGGCTGGGCTGGAAGGTGCGGATCTCGGCGGAGTCGGCCTCCAGACTGGCGAGGTCGAGGGCGGCGGCCGAGATGCGGCCCTCGTATGCGCGTTCCCAGTTCTTGCGGCGGCCCCGTGCGGCGAGGTGCAGCAGCGACTCGCGGAGCGTGTCGTCGGTGACGCGGTAGAAGTCGAGGAGGTCGGCGAGGTCGTCCACGCGGATGATCTGTAGGCCGTTCTCTGTGGTGCTCATCCAGCCGGGGGAGCGGCCGAACCTGCGGGCGGCGGTCTCGATGGTCAGCCCGCGGCTCTCCCGCGCCTGCCGGAGCGCGGCGCCGATGCGCCGGAACCGGACGGAGGGCCTGTTCGGGGATGCCACCACCTTACGTTTTCACGCTTCGTGCCGGCTCGACCACTCATTCGCGAAGGGCGAAGCTTCATTTCGCTGAGGCTTCTCGACAGAGATCATTTGGGCGGCCGCCGAACCCGTTGAAGCATTCGCAGCATGCGAGGACCCTGAGGTCTGGTCGTCGAAACGGAAGCGGCGTGCCGCGGTGACCGCCGAAGCGGTCCCGGCCCGCCGATAAGCCCCACCCCGAGCGAGGAGCGCTGATGCTCATCCCCGATATCGCCACGCCCGTCGCCGTGCTCGACCTGGCCCCCGCCGGCTGCGGGCTGACGCTGACCGCCTGGTCGCTGCCCCAGCGGACAGGCGTACGGCACGCGCGTCGGCTGCTGCGCGCGCAGGTCGGCCCGCACATCGAGGATCCGGCCGTGCTCGACGACCTCGATCTGATGGTCTCCGAGCTCGGCGCCAACGCCGCGGTCCACACCGCCGGTCCGTTCGAGCTGCGGCTCGTGCGCCACGACGACGCGCCGGTGGCCTGTGAGATCGCCGACGCCGGCGGCGGGCTGGACGTGATAGCGGCGAACCTGCGCCAACGCCGTCCCGTCCCGGTCGAAATCACGGACATCGACGCGCTCACGGTAGGCGGGCGTGGCCTCGGCGTCGTCGCCCACCTGTCCGGCGGCCGCTGCGGCGTACGCACCACGCACCTGTGCGGCACCGGCCGGCCGGGCAAGGGCGTCTGGTTCGCCATCCCGGGCGGCGGCTCGGCTGAGCCCGCTCGTACGGATATGCCGCCGTTGCCGGTGGCGAGTTCGGGGACGCGGCGGCGGAGCCTGCGCGAGGCGGTCGAAGTGATGTTCCTCGACGTCAAGGCCGGCGGTGAGTTAATAGTGCCTGGCCGCTTTTAGGAGTCGTCCGCGGAGACCGCGTCCAGGAATTCCTCGCGGCCCTTCATCAGCATGAACGCGTGCCCGCCTCGAAAGGTGCGCATGACGGACCCGGAAAGTCCGGCGTGCATTTCCTCGGCGATGGCCAATGGCGCCACCCGGTCATCGACCGCGTGCAGTATCAACGCCGGCGCGCGGATCTCGCCGAGCCGGGGTGTCGCGTCGAACCCCTGCGAGGCGGCCGCCTGGCGGCGGAAGGCGTACCCCGGTTGCGGATGCGGGCCGCGGGCGCTGGCGAAGGCGGCCAGCCGTATGGTCAGCGCTCGCCGCCACGAGCCCACCACCCGCGCTCCGGTCGATGCGAGGATCAGCCGGTCGACCATGGCCGGCTCGGCGAGGGCCAGCGCCAGCGCCACCCGCCCGCCCATGGAGATGCCCAGCACGGCGGCGTGCGGCAGGCCGGCCGCGTGCATCAGGCCGGCCGTGTCGGCGGCCATCTGCTCGATCGTGTACGGCTCGTCCGGCTTGTCGGTACGGCCCGCGCCGCGGTTGTCGAACGCCAGGACCCGGTACCGGCGGGCCAGCCCGTCAATCAGCGGCTGGAACTGGGAAATGTCGTTTCCCAACCCGCAGATGACGACCATTGGTTCCGCGTCGTCTGCGCCATGCCATTCGTAGTACATGCTGAGATCGTCGACGGTTACCGTAGGCATCCGCGTAGTATCCCGCACCATCTCGGCCGGCGACCATGACACTGCTGAAACGGCCTTGGCCCTGCTCCGTTACCGATGTCCGCGGTCGCTAGTGATCGCGGAACAGGACGCTGATGCTCTCGTGCCGGTGGATACGGCTGATCGCCTCGGCCAGCAGCCCGGCGACCGAGACCACCTTGACTTTGGCCGAGAGCGTGACCGGTTGCGTCTCGATCGTGTCGGTGGTGATCACTCGGCGGATCGGGCCGCCGTCCAGGCGCTCCATCGAGCCGGGGGCGAACACGCCGTGGCTGACGGCGGCGACCACCGAGCGGGCGCCGCGGGCGAGAAGCTGCTCGGCCGCCTCGTTCAGGGTCCCGCCGCTGATGGTGAAGTCATCCACGATCACCGCGTTGCGGCCGTCGACGTTGCCGATGATCTCGGTCACCGTCGCGCGCTCCCGATGGTCGATGCGCGTCTTGTCCGCGATGGCGAGCGGCGCGCCCAGAAGGTTCGCGTACGCGCGCGCCCGCTTGGCGAACCCGGCGTCGGGAGCGACGACCACGAGCTCGGACAACCCTTCGGCCCGGATCGCCTCGCACAGGTAGGAGCGGGCGTACAGGTCGTCGACGGGGATTCTAAAGAACCCCTGGATCTGCGGCGCGTGCAGGTCGACGGTGACGACGCGGTCGGCACCGGCCGCCTCGATCGCGTCGGCGCACACCCGCGCCCTGATCGACACACGGGGCTCGTCCTTCTTGTCGCCCTTGGCGTAGCTGAAGTACGGCATCACCACGGTGACCGACGCGGCGCTGGCCCGTTTGAGCGCGTCGACCCAGAACAGCAACTCCATGAAGTGGTCGTTGGCGGGGAACACCGTCGACTGCACCAGATAGACGCGGCGCCCGCGGACGTTCTCCAGCACCCGGGGAAACAGGGTGCCCTCGGAGAACCGGAGCACCTCGCCGCGGCCGGGCGGCACACCGAGGTGATCGCAGATCTCCTTGGTGAGCCGGCGGCTGGCCGACCCGCCGAACACCAGCAGGTCATCGGGGTCTTCGGTGCGCATCTCTCCCCAAGGTCGCTCTGGATCACCGCCTCGCCAGCCTAGCGGCCGGGGACGGCGCACCGCGGCCAAGCCACCCGGCCCGACGCGTGATCATCCGGCGGTGAGGCCGTACGGTTCATCCCCGCCGATCGCCGGTCTCGTCGACGCGGTTCCCCGCCCTCTTGCTGCCCCGCGGGTCCGGTTCGGCGTGGCTGTGGTCACCCGTGCCGTTCGGCCAGGGCGGCGATCTCATGCACCGCCTCCGCGGGCACCGAGATGGCGATGTCCCATGTCTCGTCGTCGTCACCGATGAGGATCACCGCTCGGTCTTCGCTCTTGGCCCAGTACACCGGTGCGTCCGCGCACTTGCCGGCCGCGATCGAGCGGCGGGCATTCCAATCGGCGTCATCGATCTCGTGAAGTCGTACGAAGTCCGCGACCTGCGCGCGGATGTTCAGCTCCCAGGTGTCGGTTTGCAGCTTCACCACGACCCCGGAGCCGGACGACTCATCCAAGGTCACGTCCACCATGCGGACAATGATCACATCACCGCGGCGCTCCGGTGACACCGTTCGCGCCGAGCCTCGTACGGTGACCGCTGCCGAGCGCCGCCGGGTCAGGGATCGGAGTCGGGGACGTTTCGCCGGCAGTGATCGGCGAGGTCGGCAGCGGTGCCGTACGCCAGTGAGCTAGCCAATGCTCCGCGCAACCAGCCCGAAGGGCGCCGAGATCGTTTTCCAAGGGCCCTGCCCCTGCGGCGCACAGCCCGCCCTATGTGCCGTTCAGAATGGTGGCTCTTCGTGCTCGTTGGACGCCGGGTATTCGGCGGGCGCCGCGGGCGGCGTTGGTGGTTCCCGCCAGGTGGGGGTGTCGTCGCCGTCGTGGGGCGGGATGTTTGCGGGTGGTGGTCGTTCGCCGGGGATGGGGTCGGGTAGTGGCTCGATGATCAGTGGTGGTGGTACGGGGTAGGGGATGCCGAGCCGGGAGATCCATAGCAGCTCTCCTGATGGGAGTCGTTCGACGCGCCAGCCGCCTTCGTGTTTGAGGCGGTGGTCGTGTCGGCAGGCCGAGCTGATGTTGTTGTCGTGGGTGGGGCCGCCGTGTGCCCATGGGGTGATGTGGTCGCCGTCGGTGGCGTGTGCTGGCATGCGGCAGCGGGGGTGGGTGCAGGTGCGGTCGCGGATCTCGGTGTGCCGGCGCATCGGCCGTCCTGGGCTGCGGCCGCCTGTCGCGTCGTCGGGTGTTGCGCCGCTCAGCGTCTTGTGGTGTTCGGCTTGGTGGGCCAGGTCGGCGATGACAGGGGCCCAGGGGCCGAGGCGTGCGGGGTGGGCGGCGAGTCGTCGCAGGTCGTGCTGCCGGATGTGGAGTTCGACGATGCCGCCTGCGACCGGTGAGTCGGCGCGGGCGGGGTAGCCGGTGGGCCGCGTCCGGGTGATGCCCTCGTGGCGTAGC
>DASUWU010000063.1:0-16479 GCA_036378315.1 Streptosporangiaceae bacterium
CGCCGCCGATCATGCCGCCCACCACGGTGTCGGCGTCGTACGACACCGTGGTGGCGGCGCCGTCTTCCGCCAGCCGGATCACGACGGTGGCGTCCACCGTCCCCGGCGCGCCCTGACCACGCGCGCGCAGCACGAACGACCGCGGCGGGTCGGGTTCGCCCAGCGCCACCCGGCCGACGTACGTCCCCCTGATCGAGGCGACGCCGGCGGTGATCGTCATGTCATAGGTGTCGGCGTCGACGGTTTCGAGCCGCTGGCAGCCCGGAATCGTCCTGACCAGCACGGCGGGATCGCGCAGGGCGTCCCAGACCCGCGCGGCCGGAGCCGCGACGGTCGCGGTGCCGTTGATCTTCATCGGGAGCCTTTCGTGTCCGATGCCACGTCATGACCGGTCATGACGTGGCAGATCTGTCACTTTGGCACGCCGGAACCCCGCGCGGAACGCGATCCGGCGGCCGGCCCATGCGAACCTCGGCGCGGTCGCGGACGTCAGCCCGAATGTGTGGATTCTCGAACGGAGGGCAGAGTCTCGATCCATGTCCGGGCGAATCCCCCTGATCGCGTCCCTGGTCGCCGGAACGCTCGGCGTGAGCGCGGCAGCCTGGCCGGAGATCATGACCCACACCGTCGACCGTCCCGGCCCGTCGATGCGGACCGCGCTGACCGCGGCCTTCGCCGACCACCGGTGGCCGCCGCCCAGGCCCGGCTCCTGGCGGCCGCCGCGTCCGGGCGCCGCCGGGCTGCCGCCGGTGATCAGGCAGATCACCACGCGGGACAAGGTCGTGTTCTTGACGATCGACGACGGCTGGACCCGCGACCCGCGGTTCGTCGAGATCGTGCGGCGGCAGCGAATCCCGATCATGACATTCCTGACCGACCAGGCGGCCCGCGGCGGCTACGAGTATTTCTGGGCGCTCAAGCAGGCGGGCTCGCCGATCGAGGACCACACGATCTCCCATCCGGACATGGCGCTCCTGCCGCTGGCCGAGCAGCGCCGCCAGATCTGCGCGACCGCCGACAGCATCGAGCGGCGCTACGGCCGGCGCCCGCGGTTGTTCCGCCCGCCGTTCGGCGCCTACAACCAGCTGACGCTGCGGGCGGCGCGCGACTGCGGCATCGGGGCGCTGGTCACGTGGACGGCCGAGTTCTACAACGGCACCCGCTCCCCCGCCGGCCGCTACGACGCGTTCATCCGCGCGGACGGCGCGGCCGGCTTCCGCCCGGGCGACATCATCCTCATGCATTTCCGGCCCGGGGCCGGCCGTGACCTCGCCAGGATCCTCGGCTGGATCCGTGGCCAGGGTTTCCGGCCGGCGCCGCTGCAGGACTACCTGCCGGCCGCGTTGGGAGGCGACCCGCCGAACCCGGCGGCGAAGTCCGGCTCGAGGCATTAGGGTTCAATCGCCGGCGGGGTTTCGGTCCCCGCTCCCCGAGAGCCCCGCCGGCTCACCCTCCCGTCCCGCCGCGGGCGCGGCGGCGGCGCCCTCGCGGCGCAACCGGAACAGGTCGTCCGGCGAGATCGGCATCGCGTCGATCACGATCCCCTCCGCGTCCTCGACCGCCGCGGCGAGCACCGCCGACACCGGGATGACCCCGGCCTCGCCGGCGCCCTTGATGCCGAGCGGGTTCAGCGGCGACGGCGTCTGCAGGTGCGCCGTCTCGATCACCGGTATCTCGGTGGCGTACGGCATCAGGAAGTCCATGAACGAGGCGTTCAGCAGCTGCCCGTGCTCGTCGTAGACGAGCCGCTCGTACAGGGCGCCGCCGATGCCCTGCGCGACCCCGCCGTGGATCTGCCCCTCGACGATGCGCGGGTTGATGAGCCGCCCGCAGTCGTGCACCACGGCGTACCGCAGGATGCGCACCTCGGCGGTGTCGGGATCGGTCTCGACCACGGCGGCGTGCGCCCCGGCGGCGAACGTCGACCGCACCGGCGAGTAGTAACCGATGCCCTCGAGCCCGGGCTGGTCGCCCTCGGCCACCGGCGGCAGGTCGGCCGACCCGCCCACCGCGAACTGCGTGGCCCTGGCCGCCTCCTCGTCGAAGGCGTACCGCAGCGGGTTGGACAGCACGGCCACCGTCCGCAGCGGGATCGACGCCGCCGGATCGCCGCGGACCCGCACGACCCCGTCGACGATGTCGAGGTCGCGCGGATCGGCCTCGAGCGCCTCGGCGGCGATCCGCAGCGCCTTGTCGCGCAGCGCCCGGCAGGCCAGCGCGATCGCGTTGCCGCTCAGCACCGCCGCGCGCGAGGCGAACGTGCCGACCGCGTAGCGGAACCTGCGCGTGTCGCCCGTCGTCACCCGCACGTCCTCGATCGGCACGCCGAGCTCGGTGGCGGCGATCTGGGCGAAGGCGGTCTGGTGCCCCTGCCCCTGGCTGGTCAGCCCGGTGGACACGTGCACCCGGCCCGCCGAGTCGACCTCGACGTGCCCGCCCTCGTACGGGCCCACGCCAGTGCCCTCGACGTAGCACGCCAGGCCCAGGCCGAGGCGGCGCCCCCGCGCCGCCGCCTCGGCCCGCGCGGCGCCGAAGTCGTCCCAGGCGATCAGCTCCTTGACCATCCGCAGCAGCTCCGGGTAGTCGCCGGAGTCGTAGATCAGCGGCCGGCCGTCCTGGAAGGTCAGACCCTGGTCGTAGGGGAAGTCGCCGGGCTGGATGAGGTTGGCCGCGCGGACCCGCGTACGGTCGCGGCCCAGGTGGGCGGCGATGCGGTCCATCGTGCGCTCCATGCAGAACACGCCCTGCGGGCGCCCGGCGCCGCGGTACGGCGTGACCTGCACGGTGTTGGTGTAGAGGCTGGTGAACTCCACCCGGTAGGCGCCCACCTTGTACGGGCCGAGCAGCTGCGTCGAGGTGATGATCGGCACGATGATGCCGTACGGGGTGTACGCGCCGTGGTCGTGCAGGAAGCGCACGTCGAGGCCGAGCACCCGGCCCTCGTCGTCGAAGCCGACGCGCACGAAGTGCACCTGGCCGCGCTCGTGCGCGCTGGACACGAAATGCTCACGCCGGTCCTCGGTCCACTTCACCTCGCGGCCGAGCAGCCGCGCCGCCCACGGGACGAGGATCTCCTCGGGCCACGGGTGGACGATCTTGACGCCGAAGCCGCCGCCCACGTCCGGGGCGATCACTTCGACCTTGGTCGGCGGCAGGTCCAGCTTCGCGGCGACGGCCATCCGCACGCTCGTCGACGTCTGCGTGGACGAGTACACGCGCAGCGACTCGTCGTCGGCGTCCCACCGCGCGTACACCCCCCGTCCCTCCAGCGGCATGGACGCGCTGCGCTCGATGGCGAGCCGGAACTCCAGCCGGTGCGGCGCCCGCTCGATCGCCGCCGGCGCGTCGAGACCGTTCTCGCCGGCGACCTCCTGCACCAGGTGCGCCCCGACGTTGCCGGGCACGTCGTCGTGCACCAGGTGCTCGGCCGCCGCCGCGGCCTCGACACCGACCACCGGCGGCAGCGGCTCGTACGTCACGGCGACGCGTTCGGCGGCGTCCTCGGCGACGTACCTGTCGGCCGCGACGACCATAGCGACCGGCTCCCCCACGTGCCGTACCACGTCGCGGGCGAGCGGGTACCCCGTCCGCCCGTGGGTGAGCGCCGGATGCGGGATCAGCAGCGGCAGCGGCTCGCCGACCCGGCCGGCGAGGTCGTCCCACGTGTAGATGGCGACCAGGCCGTCGACGTCGAGCGCGCCCGACACGTCGATGTCGGCGATACGGGCGTGCGCGTGCGGCGACCGGACGAACGCCGCCGCCAGCGCGTCCCGCCCGAGGTCGTCGAGGAACCGGCCGCGCCCGGCCACCAGCCTGGGGTCCTCCAGCCGGCGGATCGGCTCGCCGAACATCTTCGTCGTCATTCGGCCTCCGCCATCAACCTGGCGGCGCGGTGGACGGCCTTGACGATGTTCTGGTAGCCCGTGCAGCGGCACAGGTTGCCTGAGATCCCCTCGAGCACCTCGTCGTCGGCCGGCCGCGGGTTGTCCCGCAGCAGCGCGGTGACCGTGCACAGGAAGCCCGGCGTGCAGAACCCGCACTGCAGCCCGTGGCACTCGGTGAACGCGCGCTGGACCGGCGACGGCGTCCCGTCGGGCGCGGCGAGACCCTCCACGGTCGTGATCGCGTGTCCGGCGGCGCCGACCGCGAGCATCAGGCAGGACCGGACCGGCTCGCCGTCGAGCAGCACGGTGCAGCACCCGCACACCCCGTGCTCGCATCCGACGTGCGTCCCGGTGAGGCCGAGATCGTGCCGGAGGAAGTCCGACAGCAGCCGCCGGGCCGGCACGGTCGCGCCCCGCCGGACGCCGTTGACCGTCAGCTCGACCTCGAACCGTGGCTCAGCCATCCATCGCCCTCGCACGGGCGGCGCCGGCGGCGGCGCGCAGGCCGCGTTCGGCGAGCACGCCGACCAGGTGGCGGCGGTAGTCGGCGCCGGCGTGGATGTCGGGCTCGGGCCGCACGGCGCGCATGGCGTGTTCTGCGGCCGCCGCCCAGTCGCAGGAGTCGGGCGGCCGGTGGCCGAGCGCCTCGGTCACGTCGAGCACGAACGGCGTGGCCGCGACGCCGAGACAGCCGATCCTGGCCGCCGCGACGCGCAGGTCGTCGTCGAGCGCGACGACCGCCGCGACGCCGGCCAGGCCGTAGTCGCCGTGCCGCCTGGCGGTCTCGGCGAACGCCGTGCCGGCGCGCGGCGGCAGCGCGGGAAAGGTGGCGCGCACGGCAAGCTCCCCGGGGCGCAGCGCCGACTCGAGCGGACCCGCGAAGAACTCGGCCGCCCGGATGGTCCGGCGCCCGGCGGCGGCCGACGCCGCCTCCACGCTCCCGCCGAGCACGGACAGCACGACCGGCAGCTCGGCGGCCGGGTCGGCGTGGGCCAGGCTCCCCACGACCGTGCCGCGGTTCCTGATGACCGGATGCGCCACGTACCGCAGCGCCTGGACGATGAGCGGCTGGACGCGCGCCACGGCCGCCGAGCGCTCGACCCGCCGGTGCCTGGCCAGCGCGCCGATCCGTACCCCGGCCGCGTCGGCGACCACGGTGTCGAGCTCGCCGAGCCGGTTGATGTCGACGATCACGGCCGGGGCGGCGAGGCGCATGTTGAGCAGCGGGATGAGACTCTGCCCGCCCGCCAGGACCTTCCCATCGGCCCCGGCGGCGGCGAGCGCGTCCAGCGCCTCCTCGACGGTGTCCGGCGCCCGGTAGTCGAACGGCGGCGGCTTCATGGCGTCACGGGCCCGGCGACGGTGCCCGCTCCCCGCTTGGCGCTCATTCCGGCGTCCTCGGCGGCGGGCGGTCGAGCGGCTCCTCGGCCCTCCGGTCGAAGCCGATCTCGCCGCCGGTGACCTCGACGGCGGACGGCCGGGCACGACCGGCCGCGATCGCGCGCAGGGCGTGGTAGCCGACCAGGACGACGACCGTGCCGAGCGCGATGCCGGACAGCACGAAGTCCTTGGTGATCTCGTGGTTCACCGGGCCGATGGCCAGGATGATGCCCGCGGCGACCGGCACCATGTTGACCGGGTCGGCGAAGTCGACGCGGTTCTCGATCCAGATCTTGGCGCCGAGCAGCCCGATCATGCCGTAGAGGATCACCGTGATGCCGCCGAGCACGCCGCCAGGGGTGGCCGCGACGAGGGCGCCGAACTTGGGGATGAGGCCGAAGCCGATCGCGACGATCGCCGCCACGTAGTAGGCGGCCGTGGAGTACACCCTGGTCGCCGCCATGACCCCGATGTTCTCCGCGTACGTGGTGGTCGGCGAGCCGCCCACCGATGTGGTGACCACGGTGCCGACGCCGTCGGCGAGGATCGCCCGGCCGATGACCGGGTCGAGGTCGGTGCGGGTCATCTCCCCGACGGCCTTGACGTGGCCGGTGTTCTCGGCGATAAGGGCGATCACGGCGGGCAGCGCGAGCAGGATCGCGGACGTCTTGAAGTCGGGGGCGTGCGTGTGCGGGAACCCGAACCAGTGCGCGCTCGAGACGTTGTCGAAGTTCACCCGGTCGTGCGTCGTCACCTTCATCGTCGCCGCGTCGAGCGCGGTGATCTCGCCCGCGGTCTTGTCGAGCACCCACGACAGCGCGAAGCCGAACACCAGGCCGAGCAGGATCGCGATGCGCCCGATGAACCCGCGGAACAGCACCATCACCACGAAGACGAAGCACATGGTGGCGAGCGCGACCCAGTGGTCCTGCGGCCAGTAGGTGTCGGCGACCACGAAAGCGAGGCCGAAGCCGATGAGCATGACGACCGCGCCGGTCACCACCGGCGGGAAGATCGTGTGGATGACCCGTACGCCGAGGACATGGATCGCGAGACCGGCGGCGGCCAGCACCACGCCGGCCACCAGGATCGCGCCCGTCACGGTCGCGCTCGTCCCGCCGGCCGCTCTGATCGCGACGACCGCGCCCACGAACGAGGCGCTGGTGCCGAGGTAGCTCGGCACCCGGCCCTGCACGATGAGCAGGAAGATGATCGTGGCGACGCCGGACATCATGACCGCGAGGTTGGGGTCGAGCCCCATCACGAGGGGGAAGACGAAGGTCGCGCCGAACATGGCGACGACGTGCTGCGCGCCCAGACCGACCGTGCGCGGCCAGCTCAGCCGCTCGTCAGGCTTGACAACCTCGCCCGGCGCCGGACTGCGACCGTCGCCGTGCACCTTCCAGCCGAATGCCATGACCCTTCCCCTCCATCGCCCCCAAACTGCTCCGTGTATGCGGGCAACGTAGATCTACCCACCCCCGCCGACATCGTTGACATCTGCCAAATCGGCCGGGGTTCGCCTGGCACCATCGGTTACCGGGCGGCACCCTCAGATGCCGCGCATGCGCAGCACGTGCAGGGCCAGGGTGAGGTTGAGCCGCAGGTGGGCGTCCTCGGTGAACGGGCCGAGGAGCCGCTCCAGCTTACCGATGCGGTAGCGCAGCGTGTTGTAGTGGAAGTGCAGCCGGCGGGCGGTCTCGGCGACGTTGAGGTTGGTCTCCAGCAGCACCTGCAGCGTCCGGCGCAGGTCGATGGCCTCGGGGTCGGTGTCGCCGGCCAGCTCGCCCAGCGTCTCCCTGACGAACGCGCGCAGCTCCTGGGTGTCGGGAACGAGGCTGAGCAGCCGGTAGACGCCGAGCTGGTCGAAGTGGGCCACCGCGCCCACCCCGTGCAGCTGGCGGCCGACCTTGACCGCCTTGACCGCCTGGTCATAGGCGTCGGGCAGCTCGGCGGGCGTGGTGACCGTCCGGCTCACCCCGGTCGAGAACGTGCCGCGCACGTTCATGTGGTCGGCGAACGCAGCCGTCGCGTCCTTGATCAGTGCGGCCAGCTCGCCGTCGGGCGCCCCGACGACCGCGACGACCTCGTGCGAGAAGGCCGCGACAGCGGCCCCCCGGTCGCGGCGGCGCACCGCGGTGGCCCACGCGGCGGCGAGCCTGTCGTGCACCGCCCGATCGTCGCCGCGGGTCCGGCCGTCGTCGGCGCGTTGCTCGCTACGCCGCGGCTCGGGATCCAGCTCGGCGACCAGGACCGCGACCGGTCGGTCGAAGTCCCAGCCGAATCCGCCGCAGTGCGCGACCACCCGGTCGCTGTCGCCGGCCCGCCCGGTGAGCACGTCGCGCAGGAAGTCGGCGCGGTACTTGCTCTCCACGGCCGCGACCGCCTGCTGCTTGGTGATGACGAGCGCGGCGACCGTGGCGACCCGCTCGAGGATGCCGATATCGCTTTCTCGGAGCGTTCCACTCGAGCTGAACGCAATGATCCGCCCATGATCGAAGCCGCCGGCGATCACCGGCACGACCGCGTACGTTCCAGTGGCGCCGTAGAACGTCCCGCCCAGCGGACCGGCCGGGCCGCCCGACCCGCCGCCTCCCGGACCGCCGCCCTTGTCCGTCCTGTTGACCCTGTCCGGCCTGTCCGCCCTATCTGGCCTGTCCGCCCTATCTGGTCTGTCCGCCCTGCCCGGGCTGTCCGCCGGGCCGCGGTCCTGCGCGCTCGGACCGCCGGCGGCCCGCTCGGACGGCCCGGCCGGCGTGCGTACCGGCGCGACGTCCGGCGGGACGGCCACCCGGCCCGAGGCGTCTAGGCAGGCCGCGATCTCCGCCTTGGGGCCGGCGGCGGCGACCGGCCGGCCCTCCGCGTCCACCGCCAGCACCGCCGTCTCCAGCGCCCCGGCCACCTCGTCCGCGACCTCCTGCAGGCCGCCACCGCCCAGCACGATCTGGACGAGCGCCCGATGCACCTCTTCCGTACGTGCCAAGATCGCGGCCTGCCGGTTGAGGATGTCGGTGAGCACCTGGTTGAGGATGTCGTCGAAGCCGACGTCGTTGGGCAGCAGGATCAGCGGAAACTCCAGCCGGTCGGCCTGCTCGATCATCTCCGCGGGCAGGTCGTCCAGGTAGCGGCCGAGCTTGATCGCCAACGCGGCCAGCCCGCGATCGTCGAGGTCGGTCACCAGCCGGTCGAGCGACTGCGGGGTGTTGCGCAGCGGGTAGCCCGTGGTCAACAGCAGCTCGTGCGGTTTCACCCACGCCAGGATGTCGGGGACCTCCATGACGTTGAGCCGCTGCACGATGCGCCGGTCCACGCCGGCCGCACCGCCGATCAGCCGGGCGTCGGCGAGCGTGGAGACGCCGAGTACCTCACCGACGGACAGCCCGTAGGTGAGCGTGCCCGTGCTGGCCAACCGGAGGGTGGGTGGGGTGGTGGGGTCCGGACGGGCGATGCGGGGACGGGGATCCGCCGGGATGTGGGGCATGCGGGGGCTCACCTCACCTCTCGGTGCACACATCGTCCGATTAGCCCCAATCGCTACGGACGGGTATACAACACTGACAAGTCTTACGAGAGATGGCAATAATCGTTGGCAGATTGCTCCATACGGCCGGGCTGATGGGCCGTCTACGTTCGCGTTCAGTGGTAGATGTTCGTTGTTTACCTCGTTGCCCCCTTTGTTGACTGTGAGGTCGTGCCCGTGACGTCGCCCGCCGTTCGCTCGCCGGTACGGCAACCATGGCGCCAGGGGAAGCGGTCGCGCCAGCGACCCGGGCACCCGATGCGCGCGCCGGTGGCCGGCGCCGCCAGCCTGGCGCTGCGGCGGCTGCTGGACGGCCCGCGCCATCCGGCCCGGCTGATCGCCGTCTTTCCCTCTGCCGTCTACCTCGAGGTCCGGGTGGCCGCCGAGCCCCGGGTGGTCGCCGTCGTCAGCGCCGACGCGGTCCGCCTGCCCAACTCCATCGTGGTCGCCACGAACAGCAGGTTGCAGCCGTTCGGCCCGGTCCACGACGGCGACGAGGCGGTCATCGGCGACGGCCTGATCGAGATCATGGCGCCGAACGGGTCGCCACGGCTACGGGTCAGGGTGCGGCGGTGGTGGGATCCGTCCCCCGTCCTCGGCCCGATCTCCGCTGCCCGCCTCGCGCACGGCGCGATCACCTTGGAGGCCGCGATGGATCCGGCCAGGTTCGGGCTCAGCGGACATCCGGGGCCCGAGCTGCTGGCCGACCGGTGCGCGGCGGGCGACCTCGCCCACGCGGTGGACGCCGCGGAACGGATCGTCGGGCTCGGCCCGGGCCTCACCCCCAGCGGTGACGACGTGCTGGCCGGGCTGCTGCTGTCACTGCGGCTGCTCGGCGGCGCGGTGCCGGGCGGCGGCGCCGCGGTGTGGCTGGCCGACTGGCTCGGCGCCGCGGTCACCGCGCACGCCGACACGCGCACCACCTCGCTGGCCGCGTCGCTGCTGCACTGCGCCGCGCATGGGGAGGCCGCGGCGGAGGTGGCCGCGGTCCTGCACGGCATCGCCGGGCAGGAGCCGGTGCGCCCGGCCGTACGCCGACTGCTGAACGCCGGGCACACATCGGGCGCCGACCTCGCCTGGGGACTGCTCGCCGGATGCCGGGCGGCGCTGTCGCTCAGCCAGGCCGCCAGATGAGCCGCGGATGAGACCCGGGCGAATGAGACCAGATGGGCGCTGAGCGTCAAACGCGGCCGGTGTGGGTCGACGTACGGCCCGGGCTGTACCGCGACTCGATCACGCTGATGCGGATCAGCCGCGGCCTGGCCGAGCGCGACGGCGTGCTCGACGCGCTGACCGCCATGGCCACCGACCTGAACCTCGAGTTGCTGGACCAGATGGGCTTCACAGCACCTCCCGAGGCAGGGCCGAACGACCTCGTGGTGGCGATCAGGGCGGCCGACGAGGCGGCGCTGGCCGCGGCGCTCGAGCTGCTCGACTCGCTGCTCACCGAGGTTCCCGCGGCGGGCTCCGGCGGCCCGGGCGAGCCTGGCGGCCAGGACGCCGGCCGGGCCTCGCCCGCCAGGACCACCGGCGCGGCGGCGGCGCGGCTGCGAACCGCCGGCTCCCCCGCCACGCTCGCGCTCGTGTCGGTGCCGGGGCGGCACGCGTTCGTCGAGGCGATGGACGCCCTCGACGCCGGCCTCAACGTCATGATCTTCAGCGACAACGTGCCGGTCGAGCAGGAGATCCTGCTCAAGGACGCCGCCGCCAGGCGCGGCCTGCTCGTCATGGGACCCGACTGCGGCACCGCCGTGATCGGCGGCGCCGGGCTCGGGTTCGCCAATGCGGTCCGCCCGGGTCCTGTCGGCATCGTCGCCGCGTCCGGCACCGGCTCCCAACAGGTGATGTGCCTGCTCGACGCGGCCGGCGTGGGCGTCAGCCACGCCATCGGCGTCGGCGGGCGCGACCTGTCGGCCGAGGTCAGCGGCCGTGCCACGCTGCAGGCGCTGGCGGCGCTGAACGCGGATCCGGCGACCGAACTGATCATCATGGTGTCCAAGCCGCCGGCGCCGCCCGTCGCCAGGCTCATCAAGGAGGCCGCCAGGCGGCTCAGCACGCCCGTCGTGTTCGCCGTACTCCGCGACGGCTCGGCCGATCCGCCGCACGTCGGGGGGCGGGTGGGCGACCTGACGGTCGCGGTCGAGTCGGCGCTGTCCGCGCTCGGTGTCCCGGTGCCGGCCTGGCCGTCGTGGCCGGCCGCCGTGCCGCGCCGGCCGCGGCGGGGCGCGTTGCGCGGCCTCTTCGCCGGCGGCACGCTGTGCGCCGAGGCGCTGCTCGTCGCCGCCGACGCGCTCGGCACGGTGCACTCCAACCTGCCCGGCTGGCCCGCGGGGAACACCGGCCATGTAATGATCGACTTTGGTGACGACCGGCTCACCGAAGGCAGGGCGCATCCGATGATCGACCCATCGCTGCGCCTCGACCGGCTGGCCGCCGAGCTCGCCGACCCCGACTGCGCCGTCGTGCTCCTCGACGTCGTGCTCGGGCACGCCGCCGAGCCCGATCCGGCCGCCCGGCTGGCGCCGCTGATCGGCGGCGCGCCGGGCGCGGACGACACCGCGGTCGTGGTATCCCTGTGCGGCACCCCGCACGACCCACAAGGCCGCGACCGCCAGGCGGTGGCGTTGTGCGAGGCGGGCGCGAGCGTGTTCTGCTCGAACGCGGCCGCCGCCAGACACGCCGTCTCCCTCATCGAGCCCTGACCGGAGCCTGCTCCGGCCATCATCGAAGGACATCGACGTTGACCTTGGCCGAGCCATCAGAACATACGCTCGCCGGCCTGCTGGCCGGCGACCTGTCGGTCGTGGCGGCTGGCGCCCCCCTGCTGGCCGATGCCCTCGCCGACCAGGCGGTGCCGGTGGAGCCCGTCGAGTGGCGGCCTCCCCCGGCCGGCGCCGAACGCGCGCTCGCCGCCGTCATGGGCGATCCGCGCCACGCCGCGGCCAACGCGACGGCGGTCGAGCGCCTCCTCGGGGTGCACCCCTACCTGGTGGACGTGCGGCCGGCCCGCGAGGTCCTCGACCTCGAGCCGGGCACCTTCCTGCACGCCGGGCCACCCATCGCCTGGGAGCGCGCGTCAGGCCCGCTGCGCGGGGCGCTCATCGGCGCGATGCTGTTCGAAGAGCTCGCCAGGACGCCGGAAGAGGCCGAGAAGACGCTGGCCGCCGGGCACGTCGTGCTCGACTCCTGCCATCACCGCCACGCGGTGGGGCCGATGGCCGGGGTGGTCAGCCCCTCGATGTGGATGCTTGTGGTCGAGGACGGCGCCAAGGACGGCCGGCCGGGACGGCGCGCGTACTGCTCCCTCAACGAGGGGCTCGGCAAGGTGCTGCGGTACGGCGCGTACGGCCCCGAGGTGATCAGGCGGCTGCGCTGGATGTCCGGGGTACTCGGTCCTGTGCTGCGCGCCGCGGTCCGGCTGCACGGCCCCGTCGACATCAAGGCCATCATGGCGAACGCGCTGCAGATGGGCGACGAGCTGCACAACCGCAACCGTGCCGCGACGACGCTGCTGTGCCGCGAACTCGCCGCCGACATCGCGGAAAGCGACTTCGCGCCGGCCGACGTCGCCGACGTGCTGCGGTTCATCGGCGGCAACGAGCACTTCTTCCTCAACCTGGGGATGGCCGCGGGCAAGGTGAGCGCGGACGCCGCGCGGAACGTGCCTGGCTCCAGCGTCGTCGTGGCGATGGCCCGCAACGGCACCGACTTCGGCATCCAGGTCTCGGGCACCGGCGACCGCTGGTTCACCGCGCCGGCCGCCGTGCCGGACGGGCTCTACCTCGGCTCGTACGGCCCGCGCGACGCCAACCCCGACATCGGCGACTCGACGATCATGGAGACCACCGGCGTGGGCGGGTTCGCCATGGCGGCGGCGCCGGCCATCGTCCGGTTCGTCGGCGGCGAGGTGCCCGACGCGCTCGCCGCCACCCGGAGCATGTACGAGATCACATTGGCCGAGCATCCGGTCTTCCAGGTGCCGATCCTGTCATTCCGCGGCACCCCGGTCGCGATCGACGTCACCCGGGTGGTCAGGACCGGCATCATGCCGTTCGTCAACACCGGCATCGCCGGCCGCGTGGCCGGTGTCGGCCAGGTGGGCGCCGGGCTCGTCACGCCGCCGGCCGGCGTCTTCCGCGCGGCGGTGGATGCGCTGGCCGGGATGGTGCCCGCACCCTGACGGTCACTCCCCGCCGCCGGTCGACTCGTCCGGGAGATCGGTTCCGTACGGGAGAATTCCCGCATGACGCTGTCGGGCCACCAGTACGACATCGAGGCCGGGCCCTACCTGGCCACCATCACCGAGCAGGGCGCCGGCCTGCGGGCGCTGTCCCACGAGGGGATCCCGCTGATCCTCTCCTACCCGGCCGACGAGCTCACGCCCGCCGCGTTCGGGCAGCTGCTCGCGCCCTGGCCCAACCGGATCGACCGCGGCCGGTACGCCTACGGCGGCACGGCCCACGAGCTCGACATCAACGAGCGCGAGCTGGACACCGCGATCCACGGTCTCGTGCGCTGGGACGCCTGGACGCTCGACGCGCGTGACCGGCATCGGGTGGCGCTGCGCCACCGGCTGCTCGGCCGGCCCGGCTACCCGTTCCGGCTCGACCTGTCGGTCGAGTACGAGGTGGACGCCACCGCGGGATTAACGGTCCGGATGTCGGCGCACAACCCGGGCGGCCGGCCGGCGCCGTACGGGCAGGGCGCCCATCCCTACCTCACGCTGGGCGGCCGGATCGACGAGTGCGCCGCGCAGCTCCCCGGCGGCAGGTACCTTCCTGTCGGCGCCCGCGCCATCCCCGACGGGCCGCCGGTCGACGTGGCCGGGACGCCGTTCGACTACCGGACGCCGCGCCTGCTCGGCGCCGCCCGGATCAACAACGCCTACACCGCGCTTGAGCGCGACGCCGCCGGCCGGGCCTGGGCGCGGCTGTCCGGTGGCGGCCGCACGGTCGCGCTGTGGGCCGACCCCTCGTTCCCCTGGCTCCAGGTGTTCACCGGCGACATCCCCGGCGACGACGCCCGCATGGGCCTGGCCGTCGAGCCGATGACCTGCCCGCCCAACGCGTTCGTCACGGGTCAGGACGTCGTCGACCTCAAACCCGGCCGCACCGCCACCGGATCTTGGGGAATCATGGCGGAGTGAACCTGAGCGTCTCCTCGATCGACGATCTGTCCGCGCGGGTCCGTGCCATCTCCGCCGAGCACGCCGCCCGCCGTCCCGGCCCGGAAGAGGGCCGGCAGCCGGTGCACACGGTGTACGTGCCGGCGGACCGGTTCGCTGCGACCACCCCCGCCGACTTCGGCGCCGACGCGCTCCGGCTGCTCGACGCCCACGCGCCGGATCCGGCCTCGTTCGGCGAGGTGTTCGGCCTGCCAGGCGAGCTGGCCGCCCGGGTGCGCGAGCGGACCGCCGCCAAGCTGGCGAGGGAGCCGGTGGAAGACCTGCGCATCGACTTCGAGGACGGCTACGGCGTCCGCCCGGACGGCGAGGAGGACCAGCACGTCGCGCGGGCGGTCGAGGCGGTGGCGCTGGCCTACCCGATGCGCGCGCTGCCGCACTACTGGGGGCTGCGCGTCAAGTCGTTCGCCGACGGCGGGCACGAGCGGGCGATGCGCACGCTCGACTCCTTCCTCACCGGCCTGCGCGACACGCTGGGGCGGCTGCCGAGCGGCTTCACCGTCACCTTCCCCAAAGTGGTGGCGGCCGACCACGTGGCGGTCTTCGCCGACTTCTGCGAGCGGCTCGAGAGCGCGCTCGGGCTGCCGGCGGGCAGGCTGCGCTTCGAGGTGCAGGTCGAGACCACCGAGGCGATCGTCAACGACCGCGGCGAGTGCGGGCTGCCGGCGATCGTGGCGGCGGCCGGCGGCCGGCTGACCGCCGCGCACTTCGGCGTCTACGACTACACGGCCGCCTGCGGGTTGCCGCCCGCCGAGCAGCGGCTCGACCATCCGGCCTGCGACTTCGCCCGGCACGTCATGCAGGTGAGCCTGGCCGGTACCGGGGTGCGGCTGGCGGACGGGTCGGCCAACGTCGTGCCGGCGAGCGACGAGCGCTACGACGTCCACCGCGCCTGGGCCGCGCATGCCGACCTGGTCAGGCACTCCCTGCGGCACGGCTTCCACCAGGGCTGGGACCTCCACCCGGCGCAGCTGCCCAGCCGGTACGCGGCGGCGTACGGCTACTACCTCGACGGCGCGGACGACGCCATCGCCCGGGTGGTCGCATGGCGCCGGGACGCGGCGGGAGGCGACGGCGCGGGCCGCAACGGCGTGCTCGACGAGCCGGCCACCATCAAGGCCCTGGAGGACCAGCTGCGCCGCGCCGTCGCCTGCGGCGCGCTCGACGAGAACGCGCTGCCCATCGCCTGGCCGGGTTGAGCACGTGTCTGAGCTGATCTCGCACCTCGCTGCGGTCCGGGGCCGGCGGCGTCACTCGGAGGGCGACGGGCGTCTGGTGCGGAGGGCGGCGAGGTCGGCCGGAGTGTCGATGTCGTCGGGCGCGGCCACGTCGTCGCAGGCCACCGAGGTGACCAGCTCGGGGTGGGCGCGCAGGAAGGCGCGGGCCCCGGCGTCGCCCACCGCCGACTCGCCGACCGCGGCGAAGTGCCGGGCGGCGATGAGCACCGGGTTGCGCGGGCGCCCTCCGTACGTGGCCACCGCGACGCCCGCCCCGCGCCGGTACGCCTCGACCAGCCGCCGGACCGCGTCCGCGGTGACCAGCGGCTGGTCCACCAGTGCGATCACCACGGCCGGGCAGCCGGGCGGAAGCGCGGCGAGGCCGGCGCGCAGCGACGAGCCCATGCCGCTGCGCCAGTCGGGGTTGGGCACCACGACCGCACCGATGACCTCGATCGCGGCCGCGCCCATCACGACGATGACCGGACCGCAGCCGCCATCGCGCAGGGTGCGGACCCCGCGGTCGACGAGCCGTTCGCCGTCGAACTCGACGAGCGCCTTGGGCCGGCCGAACCGGCGGCCCTCGCCCGCGGCCAGCAGCAGCCCGGCCACCTGATCGCGCCTGACCATCCAGCGAGCCTAACGCCGGCCGCCGGGCCGGTGCTTGGAACTCACCGCCGATACCCTCGGCGGGGCGGATTAGGCGAACTCCGACTCGCCGGCCGCGGGTCCGTGGATGCGGCCATCGGTGTCGGTGAGCGGCCGGCCGGATCCGCCCCAGCGCAGCTGGATCAGCTCGGCCGCGATCGACACGGCGGTCTCCTCCGGGGTCCTGGCGCCGAGGTCGAGTCCGATCGGCGACCGCAGCCTGGCCAGCTCTTCTTCGGTCAGGCCCGCCTCGCGTAGACGTTTCACCCGGTCGTCGTGGGTCCGCCGCGACCCCATCGCGCCGATGTAACCGGCCGGCGTGCGCAGCGCCACCTCGAGCAGCGGTACGTCGAACTTCGGGTCGTGGGTGAGCACGCAGACCACGGTGCGGCCGTCGACCTTGCCGGCCTCGACCTCCTTCGCGAGGTAGCGGTGCGGCCAGTCGACGATCACCTCGTCGGCGTCGGGGAACCGCTTGCGGGTGGCGAAGACCGGCCGGGCGTCGCAGACCGTCACGTGGTAGCCCAGGAAGCTGCCGACCCGCGCCACAGCGGCGGCGAAGTCGATGGCGCCGAAGACGAGCATGCGCGGCCGCGGGGCGTGGCTCGCGACGAACAGCGACAGCTCATCACCCCGGCGTTCGCCGTC
>DASUWU010000064.1:0-68618 GCA_036378315.1 Streptosporangiaceae bacterium
GGCCCGCACGCCGTCCGGCTCACCGAGGCGGTCCAGCATCTCGTAGGCGGAGACGCCCGGCTGCGGCAGTTCCTCGGGATCGATGCCCCAGACCTTCGCGGCGTGCGCCCGGTGCTCGGGGTTGTCGATCTTGCGATAGCCGGGGAGCTGGTCGGCCTTCTGGCCGTGCTCGCGCCCGCCCTGCCCGTTGCCCTGCCCGGTCAGGCACCCGTAGCCCGAGCCCGGCCGGCCGGGCAGGCCGAGCGCCAGCGACAGGTTGATGTACGCCGAGACCGTGTCGGTGCCGTCGGCGTGCTGCTCGGCGCCGCGCGCGGTGAGCACGAGCGCGGTGTGGTCGATGCCGCGGTCGCGCATCTCGCCGGTCGCGCCGGCCAGCAGCCACACCGCCCGGCGCAGGTGCGGCACCGGCACTCCGGTGATCCGCTCTACCCGGTCGGGCCAGTAGGCGTTCACCATGGTCCGCACCGCGTCGAAGCCACGGGTGCGGGCGGCGATGTACGCCTCGTCGATCAGCCCCTCGGCGATCGCGATGTGGAGCAGCCCGTTCGCCAGCGCCATGTCGGTGCCCGGGGTGGGCTGCAGGTGCAGGTCGGCGCCGCGCGCCGTGGCGGTCGCGCGCGGGTCGATGACGATGAGCTGCCCGCCGTTCGCGCGCTGGGCGGCCAGATGCCGCATGAACGGTGGCATGGTCTCGGCGACGTTGCCGCCGACGAGCATGACGGCGTCGGCCGACTCCACATCGGTGATCGGCACCGGCAGGCCGCGGTCCATGCCGAACGCCCGGTTCAGCGCGGCGGCCGCCGACGACATGCAGAACCGGCCGTTGTAGTCGATGTTGGCGGTGCGCAGCCCGACGCGGGCGAACTTGCCGAGCTGGTAGGCCTTCTCGTTGGTGAGCCCGCCGCCGCCGAACACCGCGACGGCGTCCGGCCCGTACGCGGCCTGCAGCCGCTCGATCTCGGCGGCGATGCGTTCGAGCGCGGCGTCCCACGTGCACGGCTCGAGCGGCGCGCCGGCGTGCACCCGCATCAGCGGGGTGGTCAGCCGGTCGCCGGTGGTCAGCAGCTCCGCGGCCGTCCAGCCCTTCTGGCACAGCCCGCCGGCGCCGGCCGGGACGTCGGCGCGGGGGGCGATGCCGACGGGACTGCCGCCGGCCGGGTCGCCGCCGACGACCATGCCGCACTGCAGGGCGCAGTAGGGACAGTGAGTCGGGGTGCCGCTGGCCATGGCTCGATCGTGTGCAGGGGTGGTTAACCTGCCGGGTCCCGCCAGTCACCGCCGTGTTAAATGGGGCTCACCTCCCCTGCCCGGGGGAGGCTAGGTCGGCGGAGCGTTAACCTCTGGGCATGCCGGACGCCGCGTTCTACGCCTCGTTGCCCCGCACCAGAGGGGCCGCGTCGGCCCTGCTCCTCGACGAACGCGGCCGGATCCTCCTGGTCAAGCCGACCTACAAGGAGGGATGGTTCCTGCCAGGAGGGGTCATCGAGGCCGGCGAGTCGCCGCTCACCGCGTGCGTGCGGGAGTGCGTCGAGGAGCTCGGCCTCGTCCCCGTGCTGGACGGTCTCGTCTGCGTGGACTGGGGGCCGCCGAAGGGCGCGGCGGACGCGGTCAACATCTACGTGTTCGGCGGCCGGATCACCGCCGAGCAGGTCGCGGCCATCCGGCTGCCCCCCGACGAGCTGTCGGACTACACGCTCGCCCTGCCGGACGCCACCGGCGGCCTGGTGCCGCCGCACATCGAGCGGCGCCTCGGGCCGTGCCTGCGCGCCGCGGCCGGCGGGCCGGTCGCCTATCTCGAGGACGGCCGCGAGCCCGCCTGGTCCGCCGAGTCGTCGGGATCACCGGGCTGACCCGGGGTCGCTCGGTTGATCGGGGATCACCGGCTGCGGGCCTCACCGGCCGGATCCCGCGGAGTGCACCGGAATTAGCACGACGGCAGCACCTGACAAACACCCCAGAAATCCCGTGCTCCTAGCGTCATCGCGATCGATTCGAGCGCGAGGAGTCACGATGACCATAAGCGTCGACACCCGAGAAAGGGGACGGGACGGCGGCCATCCCCTCGCCGGCCTGCGCGGCAGGTGGATAGCCGACTGGCGGCCCGATGACGCGGAGTTCTGGGCGAACGGCGGCGCGCGTGTCGCGCGGCGCAACCTCGCCTTCTCGATCCTCTCCGAGCACATCGGCTTTTCCGTCTGGACCTTGTGGTCGGTGCTCGTCCTTTTCATGGGACCGGCCTACGGCGTGGACCCGGCGGGGAAGTTCCTGCTCACCGCCGTGCCGGCGCTCATCGGCTCGGTGATGCGGATTCCCTATACGCTCGCCGTCGCGCGGCTCGGCGGGCGCAACTGGACGATCATCAGCGCGACGCTGCTGCTCATCCCGGCCGTCGGGGCCGCGGTGTTCATCGAACCGGGCGTCTCCTACTCGACGCTGATGGTCGTCGCGGCGACGGCCGGGGTCGGCGGCGGCAACTTCGCCTCCTCGATGGCCAATATCAACGCGTTCTACCCGCAACGGCTCAAGGGCTGGGCGCTCGGCATGAACGCCGGCGGCGGGAACATCGGCGTCGCCGTCGTCCAGCTCGTCGGGCTGCTCATCCTCGCCACCGCGGGCAGGGACCACCCGCGTCTCGTCGCCGGCGTCTACATTCCGTTCATCGTCGTCGCGGCGCTCGGCGCGGTCCTGTACATGGACAACCTGGCGCAGATGACCAATGACAGGCGGGCGATGCGCGATGTGTGCAAGGACCTGCACACCTGGGTCATGTCGTTCCTCTACATCGGCACCTTCGGCTCGTTCATCGGCTTCGGCTTCGCCTTCGGCCAGGTGCTCGTGGTCCAGTTCAAGGCGGAGTTCGACACGCCGATCAGGGCGGCGTACCTGACCTTCCTCGGCCCGCTGCTCGGATCGGCCGTTCGTCCGGTCGGCGGCTGGCTCGCCGACCGGGTCGGCGGCGCGAAGGTGACGCTCTGGAACTTCGCCGCGATGGCCGCGAGCGGGACCGTCGTCCTGGTCGCGTCGCGGCGCGAGTCCCTGCCGCTCTTCATCGCGGGTTTCGTCCTGCTCTTCGTCTTCAGCGGTGTAGGAAACGGATCCACCTACAAGATGATCCCCGCGATCTTCCGCGCGAAGGCCCAGCTCAGCGCCGCCCGCGGGGCCGACCCCGTGGAGGCCGAGGCCGCCGCGCGCCGGCGCGCGCTCGGACTGATCGGCATCGCGGCCGCGATCGGCGCGTTCGGCGGCGTGCTGGTGAACATCGCCTTCCGGCAGTCCTTCCTGACCTACCACACGGGGACCGTCGCCTATGTCGCCTTCGTCGTGTTCTACGGGCTGTGCTTCGCGCTCACCTGGGCGGTCTACCTGCGACCCTCGCGCCGGCGGCTCGCCGGGGTGTAGGCAGGGGCCGCCCCGCCTCAGGCGGCGAGGTGCACGACGACGTCGAGCAGGACCAGCAGGGCGACGATGCCGATGACCGCCTGGGTGGTCTCCCGCAGCCGCACGCCGCGCATGGAGGCCACCCGCCTCTTGTAGTTGTTGAACGTGGAATGTGCCTCGCGGGCGCGCTCGATGCGCGACCCGACGAAGAACGCGACGGCGGCGATGACCGCGAGGGTGAGGAGCACGCTGGCACCTCCCTCCGAACGTGCGATGAGAAAGGCGGCGCCGGGTCCTGGGCCGGTGCTTGATTGTGACCGAGCGTCCCCATACGGCGCCACATAATTTGTCGAGGAATGAAAACACCTCGTATCCGCCCTCGAAGCGTAAGATGATCACAACATTCCTGCCCGAATCGGGCAGGAGTCCTCGCGTTCCGCAGGCGAACCGGGCACGATTTTGACTCGTGGTCATTTCGTCCCGCGACCTCGTGGAACACCTCAGCCGCACCAGCCCGCTCCCCGCCGGCCCGAACTCACGCCGCGCCAGCTCCGTCGCATCGTTTACGGATGATCCGCGCGGTCGCCGGCTCGCGGCGGCCCGCTGAAAACAGCGGCGGTGTTTCACGGGGCCTCGAAGGGCTGGCGCGCCTGGAGTAGCGCGGGCACGACGTCGACAAGCCGCGCAACCTCGCCACGAGCGTCACGGTCGAGTGAGCGCCCGCCGTTTGGGGCGGCGCGCCGGGCGGTCGCGGGACCAGTCCGGGCTCCGCCCCGACGAGCGCAGCACCGCGACCCAAGGGTCGCCGTCCTGCAGCGGCAGGTGCGGGACCCCCCAGTGCCATGCCGCGACGAGCACGTCCGGGTCGGTGGGCCGGTAGTCGACGGCCATCGCCCGGGCGAGATCCCAGGCGTGCAGATGCCATTCGAGGCTGGCTGCGCCCGCGTGGTCGCCCGCGGTGTACTTCGTGCCCCGGTAGATCAGGTACGTGCGGTCCCACGCGTCGGGCAGCAGGTCGGCGTAAGCGCCGGCGGACACCATGAACGACATCATCCGCTCCGGCCCCGGCTCGACCGGCAGCACGGCGAGCTCCGCCGCGTTCTGCCTGGCCTGCTGGCGGACCAGCACCGCCGACGGGGCGTCCTGGGCGAACAGCCGCGCCAGCCGGCTGTCCGGCGCGTCCTGGAGGTACTCCAGGTAGTTCTCCGCGACGCAGCGCAGGTGCCCGGCGAGATCGATGGCCCGCCAGTCGGGGCACGGGGTGATCAATGACCAGTCGGAACACCGCGCCGCCAGCGACCGGAGGGCGCCGACACCGTCCAGGTAGGACTCCAGTACCCGGTCACGTTCCGGCGGCGTGCGATCCAAGTGGTCCCCCTGCGCTCGCGTTTCCCGAGTCGGTAGATTCTCAAGGTCGCTCGCCCCGGCAGCCGATCTTCGGCTTCGTGTCCGTCCTTGTGACGGTCATCGCGGTGCAATGCCGCGCCGACCGCGGGCGCATCAGGACGGCGCCGCGAGGTGCCGCCCGATCCGGTAGGTCAGCCGGTGCTTCTCCCGCGCCGTGCGCAGCCGATCCACCTCGTCGGTCCACGGCCGGACGGCCGCCCTGGCCTTCGCCTTGCGGCGGGCGATCTCCGCGGCGCGCACCTCCTGCGGCGACCCATCGGCCGGGGTGTACGTCGCGGCGCCCAGCGCCACCCGCTCGGCCGCCTCGGCCGCGGCCAGCGCCTCGGTGAGCGCCTTGTCCAGCGCGACCGCGAGCGCACGCGGCTCCTCGCCCGCCCGTCCCTCGCTCTCCGCCTGCCGCAGCGCACGGTCGGCGGTGCCGACCCGGGCGAGCAGCTGGTCGTAACGGGCGGCCAGCCGCCGGTCGGCGGTGAGGCGCTCTTGGATGTCCGGGCTCACCCGGCGGCGCAGACGGATCACGACGGCTCCCCTTGTCCCTTGCCCTTGCGTGGTCGTCGCTGGTGTGCGTTGCTCGGTCCGGGGTCAGGGTACGCGCCCCGCCGTGCCGCCGCTCCGGCCGGGCGCCTTTACGTAGTAAGGTTCGATCATGACGACGTCGGCGAGGGAGCCGTTGACCCGGGACCGCATCATCGACACCGCCCTGCACATCGTGGACGGCCAGGGGCTCGGCCGCCTCACGATGCGCCGGCTCGGCGACGCCCTCCAAGTCGAGGCGATGGCGATCTACCATCACCTCCCGCGCGGCAAGGAAGAGCTGCTCGACGGGCTGATCGCGCATGTGGCCGCGCTGCCGGCGGCGCTCCCCCGCCCGGCGGGCGGGGCGCCGAGCGCCGCCGACTGGCGGGCCCTGCTGCGGTCGTGGGGCACCGCCTACCGGGCCCGGCTGCTCGAGCACGCGGGCGTGCTGCCGCTGCTGGTGACCAGGCGCAACCCGGCGGCGCTCGCCGCGACGACCGCGTCGCTGCGCGAGGTGCTGCGGATGGCCGGGTTCCTCGACGGCGCGGCGGCCGCCGGGGCGCACACCCTGCTCGCCTTCGTCATCGGGCACGCCGCGCTCGAGGCGCGCGGCCGGTCGGTCAGGCAGGCCGCCGAGCCCAGCGAGGACGTCGACTGGGACCGTCTCTTCGCCGCCGGCCTCGACGCCGTCCTGGCCGGCCTGCTCACGCTTCCTTGAGGGCGGTCCCCTCGTCGACGACGAGAACGTCGAGCACGCGCGGCCCGTGCACCGCCGCTCCGGTCGACTCCGGCCGGGTCTCCGCAGCCGCGGCCGGACCGCTGATCCAGCTGAGCGGGCGGTACGGGTCGAGCCGCTCGACGGCTTCCGGCACCGAACCGACGATCTGGTCGGCATGGACGACGCACAGGTGGTAGTCGGGGACCAGCGTGAGCAGCCGCCTGCCCTGGGCGCGCCCGCCGTCGAGCACGATGGTGCCGGTCCGGGCGATGGCGACCGCGCAGCCGGTCACCACCCCGACCGCCCCGTCGAGGGCGTCGAACCCGATCGCCGCGGAATCGGCCGCCACCTGGACGCCGTCCAGCTCGGCCAGCCACCCGTACGGCAGGTCGGCCGGGACGACGATGCGCCCGATTCCGCTGCCCCACAGCGCCGCCGCGACGGCCGTGCCGAGGTCGTCGGCCGCGACGTGGCGTACGCTGGCGCGCGAGTCGGCGAGCCGCTCGCCGAACAGGGCGACCACGTCGGCGCGGGTGGCGACGGCGGGGTCCACGAGGCGGTAGTGGTAGTCGCGCGGGATCTTCACCTGGGTGCCGCGCGCGTCGCCCAGGGCGGCCCGCACCCGGCTCATGATCTCTCGCTTCGCGTCGGACATCGGCGATCACCCCGGCGGGCGGGCGCCGCGCGCCGGCCACCGCCGCCGCCCGCCGGCCCACCAGGCCCGGAAGGTCTCACGGGGCGGGGCCGGCAGGTCGCGCGCGTCGGTCCACTTCCCGAGCAGGCCGGGCAGCCGTCTGATCCGGCCGCCGCGGGCGAGCAGCCTGGCCCACCGCGTGGCCTGGCGCAGCGCCATCTCGTACCGGCCGCTGTCGGCGAGGGCCCAGGCGGCGCTGCGCATCATCGCCATCTCCGGGGTCGGCACCGGGCGGCGCCGGCGCGACTCGACGACCCTGCCGCGCAGGTGCACCAGGATCGCCGGGATGTCGATCTTTACCGGGCAGACGTCGGCGCACGCGCCGCACAGCGTGGACGCGTACGGCAGCGACGCCTCGAGCGGGCCTTCGACGCCGCGCAGCTGCGGAGTCAAGATCGCGCCGATCGGTCCTGGATGGACGGGACCGTAGGCGTCGCCGCCGGTCCGCTCGTACACGGGGCACACGTCGAGGCAGGCCGCGCAGCGGATGCACCGCAGCGCCGCCCGGCCGACCTCGTCGGCCAGCGCGTCGGTCCTGCCGTTGTCGACCAGGACGAGGTGGAAGCCGGCCGGCCCGTCGCCCGCCGTCACCCCGGTCCAGGAGGAGACGTACGGGGTCATCCGGCTTCCCGCACCGGCCCTCGGCAGCAGCTGCAGGAACACCTCGAGCTCCGACCAGGTCGGCACGATCTTCTCGATGCCGGTCACGGTGATGAGGGTCGCCGGCAGGGTGCCGCACATCCTGCCGTCCCCCCCGGACTCGACCACCACGATCGTGCCCGTGTCGGCCACCACGAAGTCGGCCCCCGAGATCGCCACCCCGGCGTCCCTGAAAAGCTCCCGCAGCCGCCGCCTGGCCCCGACGCCCGGCTCCTGCGACGCGTCGCCCGGCAGCGCGGCCGGCTCCGTCTCGTGCGCCCGGATTCCGGCGGCCGCCAGCGCCTCGGTCAGCGCGATCTCGCGGGTCACCGCTGACGTCGCCTCGACGACATCGACCTCGCCGGTGGCCGTCACCAGGCCGGTGATGACGTCGCACGCCTCGGCTGCGTCCCTGGCCCAGTGCACGCTGCCGCCGGCCTCGGTCACCGCCCTGTCGACTTCTTCGAGGTAGGTGTCGAGGTTGAGCAGCGTGTGATCCTTGATCGCCCGGCCGGCGGCGCGCAGATGCTCCCAGTCGTCCAGCTCGCCGGTCGCCTCGGCCCGCCGCCGCCGGCTCGACGCCGCCGCCGCGTGCAGGTCGCGGCGCAGCCGAGGATCGCCGAGCGCCTCGCGCGCCCCGGCCGAGAACTTCACCGTGCCCGGCGTGCCGGCCGGTCCCGCGCTGACCTCGGGCGCGCCGCGCAGGGCCGCCAGCCACTCCCCGACCGCCCCGCGCGGCTGGGCGGTCATGCGGTCTCCGCGAGGACCTCGGCGAGGTGCATCACGCGGACGCCGCTGCGCAGCCGGGACAGCGCGCCGCCGATGTGGGTCAGGCAGGCGTTGTCGACGGCGCAGACGACGTCGGCGGCGGTCTCGCGGATGTGCCGGATCTTGTCGGCGACGATCGCGACCGAGACGTCGGCGTTCTTCATCGCGAACGTTCCGCCGAATCCGCAGCACTCCTCGGCGGCGGGCAGCTCGACGAGGTCGATGCCGCGTACCGCCGACAGCAGCCGGCGCGGGCGGTCGCCCACCTTGAGCGCGCGCAGCGAGTGGCAGGTCGGGTGGTAGGTGACCCGGTGCGGGAAGGAAGCGCCGACGTCGGTGACTCCGAGGACGTCGACGAGGAACTCCGAGAGCTCGTAGACGCTGTCGCGCCAGGAGGGTGCCGCGCCGTCCGGCGCGTCGGGAGAGGCGGCGGCGGGCCCGGCGCGCGGGGCGGCGGCGAGGTCGGGCAGCAGCCGCGGGTAGGACTCGCGGATCATGGCCGCGCAGGACGCGGACGGCGTGACCACGAGATCGTTTTCTGAAAGAAGCCGTTCGCAGAGTCCGGCGAAGCGGCGGGCGAGGCCGGCGGCCTCGCGGTGGTAGCCCGTGGTCCAGTGCAGCTGGCCGCAGCAGGTCTGCGCGGGCTCGAAGGTCACCTCGTGGCCGAGGCGTTCGAGCAGCGTCACCACGGCGGCGCCGGTGCGGGGGAACAGCGCGTCGTTGAAACAGGTGATGAACAGCCCGACGCGCATGGTTCCCTCCCCTCGGGCCCCCGCCTCATCCTAGGGGCGTGCCGGCCGCGAACCAGTGGAAACCTCTTCAGATCATGAACATGGTCGTGGCCCAGCGGGGAGGGGCGGCGGCGTGGCCCGGCCGGCCGGCGGGTTCGTTCGCCCGTGGGACGGCGTGTCGTTTTCCGGCCGATATGACACGAGGGGGAACCTTGGAGCGATACAACTGAGTGAACGGGGTCACAGTCCAGGGGTACCAAGGTGTCACGACCACAACCGTCCCAACGGGCTATGTCGCTTTGCGGCGAACCTCAGCACACTGAGAGGCGTCCAAAGTGACAGAGCACACATCCAGCGCAGTTGAGACCGGAGGCACGAAAATGTGCCCGCACCAGCCGCCTTGTCCGCCGCCCGACGCGGCGAACCGCGAGGCCGCCCGCACCATGGCTTCCCACCCCGAGCAGGGGTGGAGCCTCCTTTGCAACGGCATCGTCTTGTTCGAGGACACCGGCGAGCTGCTTCCCAACGGGGGAGTCATCGCTCCACATCGCCCGACGGACCTGCCGGCGCCCACAGCGGCCTGACCGGCACCTCGGGGCCCGTGGCGGCCACTCCATCAGGTTGATCTTTCCACGGGGGTTGTTTACGGCCTGCCCGGAAAGCCCTTTCACGCCGTGCGGCGGGGGGCCGGGGCGGCGGGCCGGTCTCACGCGGTCCAGCGCCGCAGCCAGTCGGCGGCGACGTCGCCGATCGCGGCCGGCGCCTTGGCGAGGTCGTGTCCCTCCCGCGGCAGCACGTGCACACACGTCGCGTCGGCCGGGTCGGGCACGCCGAACGGGTCGCGCGCTCCGTTGACGACGAGCACAGGGACGCCGGCGCCGCGCAGCTCCGCGACCCGGGACCGGTCCGGCCTGGCCGGCGGGCGCAGCGGGAAGGCCAGCGCGATCACGGCCAGGGCGCCGGCGGCCACGGCGGTCCGGCAGGCCACCCGCGCGCCGTTGCTGCGGCCGCCCTGGATCAGCGGCAGGTCGCCGTAGCACCGCTCCCGCAGCGTGGCGATCACCTCCAGCCAGGCGGCGTCCTGGCGGTCGGCCGGTCCCGGCGCCCGCCGGCCGGCCGCGCGGAACGGCTGCACCACCATGGCCACCGCGCCGCCGAGCCGCAGCGCCGCGTCCCGTACGGCCAGCAGGTCGGGCGCGTCCACTCCCCCGTTCGAGCTGTGGGTCAGCGCCAGCCAGAACGCGGGATCGGCGCCGTCCCGGCCGCCGCGGTCGACGGTGACCCGGGCGGGCCCCGCCGCCGTCGAGATCTCCACACCCCGCACCGTATCCGCCCGCCAGGGCCACGCCGGCGCGGCTGCGCGCACCTCGCCGTGACCACGCCGGCCCAGCGGGCAGAATCGCCCGTATGAAGATGACCGAGACCGAGTGGCGGACGTTCGTCTCCGCCGGCACGCGGACCGGCAAGGCGGCCGTGGTCACTGCCGGCGGCGCCCACGTCACGCCCGTGTGGTTCGCGCTCGACGGCGCCGACCTGGTCTTCACCTCGGGCGCGGGCAGCGTCAAGGCGGCCGCGCTGCGCCGCGACCCGCGCATGGCGATCTGCGTCGACGACCAGGAGCCGCCGTACGCGTTCGTCATGATCCAGGGCACCGCGACGCTCTCGGATGATCTCGACGAGGTCAGGAAGTGGGCGACGATCCTCGGCGGGCGCTACATGGGCGCGGACCGGGCCGAGGAGTTCGGCGCGCGCAACGCCGTGCCGGGCGAGCTCCTGGTCCGGCTCCGCATCACCAAGGTCGTCGCCGAGCGCGACATCGCCTCCTGAACCGCCTCCGGAACCGGCTCCTCGGCGCCGGCCACCGAGCCGGTCAGTCCTCGAACGCGGCCGGCGGCGGGCAGGCGCACACCAGGTTGCGGTCGCCGTAGGCCTGGTCGATCCTGCGGACCGGTGGCCAGTACTTGCCCTCGCGCAGCGAGGGAACGGGATAGGCGGCGTCCTCCCTGGTGTAGGGGTGCTTCCAGTCCTCGACCAGCAGCGACTCCGCGGTGTGCGGCGCGTTCTTCAGCGGGTTGTCCGCCTGGTCGTACTCGCCGCTCGCCACCCGTTCGATCTCGCGCCTGATCGAGATCATCGCCGTACAGAAGCGGTCGAGCTCCCTGAGGTCCTCGCTCTCGGTCGGCTCGATCATCAGCGTGCCGGCGACCGGGAACGACAGCGTCGGCGCGTGCAGGCCGTAGTCGATGAGCCGCTTGGCCACGTCCTCGGCGGTGATCCCGGTCTCTTTGGTGATCTTGCGCAGATCCACGATGCACTCGTGCGCGACGAGCCCGTTCCGGCCGGTGTACAGGACGGGATAGTGCGGCGCCAGCCGGCCGGCCACGTAGTTGGCCGCCAGCACGGCGACCTCGGTGGCCCGGCGCAGGCCGTCAGGACCCATCATCGCGATGTACGCCCAGGAGATCGGCAGGATGCCCGCCGAGCCCCACGGCGCGGCGGAGATCGGTCCCACCCCGGTGTCCGGCCCGGCCTCGGCCCGTCCCGGATGGTTCGGCAGGAACGGGGCGAGGTGGGCGCGCACCCCGACCGGGCCCACGCCGGGCCCGCCGCCGCCGTGCGGGATGCAGAAGGTCTTGTGCAGGTTGAGGTGGGAGACGTCGGCCCCGAACTCGGCGAGCCTGGCCAGCCCGACCAGCGCGTTGAGGTTGGCGCCGTCGACGTAGACCTGGCCGCCGGCCGCGTGCACCGCCCGGCACACGTCGATGATCGTCTCCTCGTAGACGCCGTGCGTCGACGGGTAGGTGATCATGATCGCGGCGAGCCGATCGCCGTGCTTGGCGATCTTGGCGTTCAGGTCGTCCAGGTCGATGTTGCCCCGGCCGTCGCACTTCACGACCACGACGCGCATGCCCGCCATGGTGGCGCTGGCCGCGTTCGTGCCGTGCGCGGAGGACGGGATGAGGCACACGTCGCGAGCCGCCTCGCCGCGGCTCGTGTGGTAGGCGCGGACCGCGAGCAGCCCGGCCAGCTCGCCCTGCGACCCCGCGTTCGGCTGTACGGACACCTTGGCGTACCCGGTGATCTCGGCCAGCCACGCCTCGAGCTCGCCGATCAGCTCGACGTACCCGCGCGCCTGGTCGAGCGGGGCGAACGGGTGGATCTCGGCGAACTCCGGCCAGGTGATCGGCTCCATCTCGGTCGTCGCGTTGAGCTTCATCGTGCAGGAGCCGAGCGGGATCATGGACCGGTCGAGCGCGATGTCCTTGTCCTGGAGCGCACGCAGGTAGCGCAGCATCGCGGTCTCCGACCGGTGCGCGTGGAAGACCGGGTGGGTGAGGAACTCGCCGTCGCGGCACAGCGCCGCGGGCAGGAACCGCCCGAAATCCGGCGGACCGGCCGGCACGGCGCCGAACGCCTCGAGGACGAGCTCGACGTGGCGGTCGGTGGTGGTCTCGTCGCAGGCGGCGCCCACGTGGTCGGCGTCGACCTCGCGCAGGTTGACGCCGCGCTCGGCGGCCCGGCGCACCACCTCGGCGGCCCGGCCGGGCACCCGGGCCAGCACCGTGTCGAAGAAGGACGCGTGCACGACGTCGATGCCGCTCACGACCAGCCCGGCGGCCAGCCGCGCCGCGTGCCGGTGCGCCCGCTCGGCGATCGCGGTCAGCCCCTCGGGCCCGTGGTACACGGCGTACATGCTGGCCATCACGGCGAGCAGCACCTGGGCGGTGCAGATGTTGCTGGTCGCCTTCTCGCGGCGGATGTGCTGCTCGCGGGTTTGCAGGGCCAGCCGGTAGGCGGGCGTGTTGTCCGCGTCGACCGACACCCCGACGAGCCGGCCGGGCAGCTGGCGCTGCAGGCCGTCGCGGACGGCCAGGTAGCCGGCGTGCGGGCCGCCGAACCCGTACGGCACGCCGAACCGTTGCGCGGAGCCGACCGCGATGTCGGCGCCGAAGTCGCCCGGCGGTCTGAGCAGCGTCAGCGCGAGCAGGTCGGCGGCCACGACCGCCTGCGCGCCGCGTTCGTGCGCCGCGGCGACGATCGGTGCCAGGTCACCGACGGCCCCCGATGCGCCCGGGTACTGCACCAGCACGCCGAAGAAGTCGCCGTCCGGCAGGCCGTCGCGGCGCAGGTCGGCCACGACGACGTCCAGACCGAGCGGCAGCGCCCTGGTCCGCACCACGGCGATCGTCTGCGGCAGCACGTCGGCGTCGACGAGAAAGGTGCCGGCGCCCGTGCCGACCCGGTGCGCGAGCGCCATCGCCTCGGCGGCCGCGGTGGCCTCGTCCAGCATCGACGCGCCGGCCACCGCCAGGCCCGTGAGATCGCTCACCATCGTCTGGAAGTTGAGCAGCGCCTCCAGCCTGCCCTGGGAGATCTCCGGCTGGTACGGCGTGTACGCGGTGTACCAGCCGGGGTTCTCCAGCACGTTGCGCATGATGACGCCGGGGGTGATCGTGCCGTAGTAGCCGAGCCCGATCATCGACGTGCGGACCTGGTTCCCTGCGGCCAGCTCGCGCAGCCGGGCGAGGGCCGCCGGCTCGCCGCGGGCCGGCGGCAGGTCGAGCGGCCGGTCCATGCGGATCGCCGCGGGAACCGCGGCGTCGATCAACGCGTCGGTGGACGCGTACCCGACCGTGTCGAGCATGCGGGCGAGCTCGTCGGCGGACGGCCCGATGTGGCGATCGGCGAATGTGGTCATTGGGGAAGCCTCCTGGGCCTTGGGTGCTCAGGCCGTCACCGGACCGGGCGAACCGCGCCCGGTGACCGTCTCCCCCTCTGTCGTCTGCGCCTGAGAGGTTCACCGCGGGCGACGCCGCCCGCGGCTTTCACCGTCGGCGAGGGCCGCGCGTCGTGCGGGCCCTGCTTTCCAGAGGTGCCTCGCCCGTACGGTCCTTTTGCCTGAGAGGTTCCGGGGAGGAGTTGCCCCTTCGGCGCCTCTCGCCGGCTGCGTGAGGTCTCTCCCGTACAGGGTCGATGGCTTTGCTTCGACGCTTTCGAGACTACCGGAGCCGCCCCACCGCGTCATGGAGGCGGCCCCGGGGAAAGCACGGCGGCGGCTCAGCGGGACATGGTGACGTACCGGCGGACGGCGAGCGGCACGCACACCGCGAGCAGCAGGATCGACCAGCCGAGCGTCGCCACGACGGGGTGGGCGATGGGCCAGGGCGGGTGGCCGGTCGGGGCGCCCGGGTTGCCGAACAGCTCCCTGCAGGCCGCGACGAGCGCGCTGACCGGATTCCAGTCGGCGATCGCCCGCAGCCAGACCGGCATGTGCGCGGTCGGCACGAACGTGTTGGAGACCATCGTGACCGGAAAGACGAGCGGGACATACTGGTCGGCCGTCTGCGGGTCGCCGATCAGCAGGCCGAGGTAGGCCCCGAGCCAGCTCACCGCATAGCGCATGAGCACGAGCAACCCGAAGGCGGCCAGCGTCGCCGCGATCCCCCTGTGCGGCCGCCAGCCGACCACGAAACCGCAGCCCACCATGATCGTCATGGCCAGGGCGCCGGTCAGGATGTCCGCTCCGGTCTGCCCGAACGGCACGGCCGAGCGCGCGATCGGCATCGAGCGGAACCGGTCCATGATGCCCTTGCCTGCGTCGGTGGCCATGCCGAGCAGCGTGGGCAGCACCCCGGTGATCGTGGTCATCGCGAACAGCCCGGGCATGAGGTACTCGCGGTAGTTGCCGCCGCCGGGGACGGCGATGGCGCTGCCGAACACGTACCCGAACAGCACTACCATGATCGCCGGGAAGACCAGCGCGCCGACGAGCTCGCCCGGTTGGGCCTTCAGCTGGGCCAGGTTGCGCCGGACGACGGTGACTCCGTCGTGCAGCGCCCACCGGAACCTGGCCGGTGCCGTCGCGGGCGGCGGCGGCAGGAAGGCGCGGGCCGCTGCCGGCCCGCCGCGGCCGGGCGCGTCTCCCGGCACATCGCCTGGGAGGTCGCCTGGCAGGTCGCCTGGGAGGTCGAACGTCGTCATGCGGCGTCCTCCCGGGCCTCGTCCCTCGTGTCGTTCCCGGTGTCGGCCGCGCGCTGGTCGGACGGCGGGCCGACGAGCTTGAGGAAGACCTCGTCGAGTGTGGGTCTGCGCAGTGCGACGTCCTCGGCGGCGATCCCGGCGCGGTCGAGCTCCCTGACGAGCTCGGTGAGCACCATCTCCCTGACCGGGACGCTGACGCGGCGGGCCGCGGGGTCGATCCGCGGTTCGGCGCCGGCGACCGTGCGCAGAATCGCCGCGGCGCGCTCGAGCGCGCCCGCGTCGCGGACCACGACGTCCAGCCGGTTGCCGATCATCGCCTTGAGCCGGTCGGGCGCACCCGAGGCGATCACCTTTCCGTGGTCGATGACGACCACGTCGTCGGCCAGTTGGTCGGCCTCGTCGAGGTACTGGGTGGTGAGCACCACGGTCGTCCCCTCGGCCACCAGGTCGCGGATGGTCTCCCAGATCTGGCCGCGGCTGCGCGGGTCGAGTCCGGTGGTCGGCTCGTCCAGGAACAGCACGGGCGGCGCGATGATCAGGCTGGCGATGAGGTCGAGCCGCCGGCGCATGCCGCCCGAGTACCCCTTGACGATGCGGCCGGCGGCGTCCGCGAGGCCGAAGCGCTCGAGGAGCTCGTCCGCCCTGGCCCTGGCCACCCGCTCCGGCAGGTGGTAGAGCCGCCCCAGCATGCGCAGGTTGTCGCGGCCCGTGAGCTTCTCGTCGATCGACGCGTGCTGCCCGGCGAGCCCGATCCGGAAGCGCACCTTGTCGGCGTCGCGGACGACGTCGTAGCCGGCGACCCTGGCCCGCCCCTCGTCCGGCAGCGCCAGCGTGGTGAGGATCCGTACGGCCGTGGTCTTGCCCGCGCCGTTCGGGCCGAGCAGCCCGCAGACCTTGCCGCGCGGCACCTCCAGGTCCACCCCGCGCAGCGCCTCTGTGGTGCCGAAGCGCTTGCGGAGCCCCTCGGCCCAGACGGCGATCTCGCCGCCGCCCTTGTCGTCGTGTCTCATATACCCCTGCCTTGGTTGCGTACGTTGTACTCAATAGCGGGTACAACGTACGCGATTCTGCGTACGTTGTACAGGGCGAGTACGATGTGCGCAGGTCAATGACGAGATCGCGGGACGGTGGCGTGACGGAGCGAAGCGCCGACGGGGCGACGGAGAGCCGGGAACAGCGCGACCGGCGCATCCGCGCGCTGATGGAGCGGTGGACCGCCGAGCGCGACGGCGACGACCGGGAGCCGCGCGAGCCCAACGACCAGCTCCCGCGGGAGCAGCCGAGCCGCCCGCCGCGCGGCCCCCGGCCCACGCTCACACTCGACCAGATCGCCGCCGCCGCCGTCGGGATCGCCGACGCCGACGGGCTCGACGCCGTCACGATGCGGCGGCTGGCCGCGCGGCTGGACGTGGCGACCATGAGCCTGTACCGCTACGTCAAGAACAAGGAAGACGTCTACGCCCTCATGCTCGACGCGGTCGCCCGGGAGATCACCCTGCCCGCGCCGGGCTCCGCCGGCTGGCGGGAGACCCTCCGGCGGATCGCCACCGAGATGCGCGCCGGCCAGCTGCGCCACCCGTGGCTGGCCAGGCTGCAGAGCAGCACGGCGTTCGTCATCGCCCCGAGCGTCCTGGCGGTCCTCGAGGCCGGTCTGGCCGCGCTGGACGCCGCGGACATCACGCTCGACGTCGACGAGATGGTGGCCGCGTTCTCCACGATGACGGCATACGTGCAGGGCAGGGCCACAGCGGAGGTCGCCCAGCGAGAGACCTACCGCCGCTTCGGCTGGTCGTCGGACGACGACATGCGCGCCGCCGCCGGCCCGCAGCTGGTGCCGCTGCTGGCCCGCGGCGACTACCCGACGCTGGCCCACTACATCGTCGACGGGTCCAATCAGGACGATGCCGAGTGGAGCTTCGCCTTCGGCCTCGAATGCATCCTCGACGGCATCGCGGCCCGGCTCGGCCTGTAGGGCCTGCACCATTGCACACGTCGGGCGGTTAGTGGGGAAATATCGCGAACTGGGAAGATCTTTGAGTTCTCGATGAGCGGTGCGGGCCGGTCCAGCGGCCGGACGTCATCGGAGGGAGGTGCGGGCGACGGGGACGGGATGGCGCCACCATGCCGGGGGGCCGGCCGATGGCGACCCGGCCGCCCAAGGCCGTGCGGCGGGCCGGCAGGAGGAGGCAGGTCCGCCGGATGAGGCGCGTCCCGCGCCCGCCGTGTCCGTCATCGAGCCCTCCCTGCCGCGCCGTGTCCGCCGTCCGGTCGACGGCGCCCAGCTTCTCGTCACGCTGGCGGCGCTCGGGGTGGTCCTGCTGCTGCCGAGCGTCGCCAGGCAGACCACGTCCGGCCTCCAGTCCGACATCACCCACGGCACCGCGCAGGCGCCGCATTTCGTGCTCGTGCTGGCCAACCTCGTGTCCACCTTCGGCCTGCTCGCCGTGCCCGTGCTGTTCGCGGTCGAACGGCTGATCAGGCGCGACCGGATGCGGGTGGCCATCGGCGTGCTGGCCGCGGTGATCGCGCTGGGCGTCACGCTGGCGCTCGACCTGTGGGTGGCGGCCGGGCCGGGCGGCATCGCCGGCTACCTCTCGTGGACCCGCAGGGCCGGCGCCCCGGTCCCCGACCCCCTGCACACCGACCTCACGCCGGTGATCGCCTACGTGACGGCGGTCAGGCTCGGCGGCCGGCCGCGCTGGCAGGGCGTCACCTGGGGGGTGATCGGGCTGGCGGCGCTGGCCGCGCTGGCCGCCGGGTACGCCTCTCCACTGGCGCTCGCGGTCACGTACCTGATCGGACGGGCCATCGGGTACGGCACGCTCTACGCGGTCGGCACCCCCAACCCGCGGCCGCCGGGGACCGAGGTGATCGCGGCGTTGCGCCGGCTCGGGTTCGAAGCGCGCGGCGCCAGCCGGGTCATGGACGGGCCCGAGGAGACCCGCCGCTACGTCGTCGAGCTCGCCGGCGGCCCGGGCGATGGCCACGACGACCGGAGGCGCGGGGCCAAGGAGGGCGACGTGACCGGGGTCGGTACCGGGGACGGCGCCGACCATCGCGGCGGGCGGCGGCTCAGCGTCACCGTGCTGGACCGCGACCAGCAGACCTCCGGGTTCCTCTACCGCGCGTGGCGGCGGCTCCGCCTGCGCAGCGGCAGCCCGCGGCTGGCCGCCCGCTCGCTGCGCCGCTCGCTCGAGCAGGAGGCGCTGATGTCGTACGCGGTCACCGCGGCGGCGGCGCGCACGCCGCGGCTGGTCGCCACGTCCGAGGTGGGGACGGACGCCGTGCTGCTCGCCTTCGAGCACGTTCCTGGGGTCGGGTTGGCCGAGCTGCCGCGCGAAAGGATCACCAACGACCTGCTCACGGCGATCTGGCACCAGCTCGCGCTGCTCGACGCCCACCGGCTCGCGCACCGGCACCTGGAGGCCGGCAGCATCCTGGTCGGCGAGGACGAGGGGGTGCCCTATCTCGTCGAGCTGCGCAGCGGCGAGATCGCCTCCAGCGACCTGCTGCGCCGCCTGGACCTGGCGCAGCTGCTCACCACCCTGGCCCTGCTGGTGGGGCCGGAGCGGGCGGTGTCGACGGGCGCGGACGTGCTCGGCGCCGACCGCCTGGTCACCGCCGTGCCGTTGCTGCAGAACGTCGCGCTGTCGCGCGGCACGCGGGCCGCGCTGCGCCACGAGCGCGACCTGCTGTCCCGCATCCGCGAGCAGGTCCTGCGGCTGAGTCCCGAAGTGGCGCCCGCGCCGCCGGAGCGCCTGGAGCGGTTCCGCCCGCGCACCGTGCTGAGCATCGTGGCCGGCGCCGCCGCCGGCTACTTCCTCCTCTCCCAGCTCAGCAGCGCCGGGCTGCGGGGTCTGTTCAGCCAGGCGGACTGGTGGTGGGCGGGCGCCGGGCTGGTGTCGGCCGGCACGACGTACGTCGCCGCGGCCATGATGATCACCGGTTTCGTGCCGGAACGGCTGCCGTTCGTCAAGACCGTCCTCGTGCAGCTCGCCGGGTCGTTCATCAAGCTGATGGCGCCGGCCGCGGTGACCGTTGTCGCGCTCAACGCGCGGTACCTGCAGCGGGAGGGGGTCCGTCCCGGGCCGGCCGTCGCCAGCGTCGGGGCGTCCCAGCTCGTCGGCATGATGATCCACATCGGGCTGCTGATCGTGTTCGGTTTCATGACCGGCTCGGCGGAGGCCGAGTCCCTGGCGCCGTCCCGGACGGTGGTGATCGTCCTGCTGGCGTGCGCGGTGGTCGCTGGGGCGGTGACGACCGTGCCACCGGCTCGGCGGCTGGTGATCGGCCGGCTGCGGGCGATGTTCTCGGGGGTCGTCCCGAGGCTGCTCGACGTCCTCCAGACCCCCCGCAAGGTGGTCACCGGCCTCGGCGGCACGCTGCTGCTGACCGCCAGCTTCGTGCTCTGCCTGGACGCGTCGATCCGCGCCTTCGGCGGGTCGATCGGCTGGACCACGGTCGTCATCGTGTTCCTCACCGGGAACGCGCTCGGCTCGGCCGTCCCGACGCCGGGCGGTCTGGGCGCCATCGAGGGCGCGTTGACGCTCGGGCTGACCGTCGGCGGCCTGCCGGCCGGCACGGCGACGTCGGCCGTGCTGCTGTTCCGGCTGCTGACCTTCTGGCTGCCGGTGCTGCCCGGCTGGGCCGCCTTCGCCTACCTGCAACGCAAGGAAGCCGTCTGAGCCGTGGCGGCCGTCAGCCCGACGTAAGCCCGCCGTCAGCCGGTCTTCCGCACCGTCCGGCGGCGGGCCAGCTCGTCGTGCATCGGGTCGCCCGACCCGTCCGCCCGGGTCTCGCCGGCGGCCCCGGGCTCGTCGAGGTCGGCGGCATGCGCGCGCTCGGCAGGCAGCTCGGCGAGGGTGCCCTCGACGTCCTGCCAGACCCGGCCGAGCGCGATTCCGAACACGCCCTGCCCGCCCTGCAGGAGGTCGACCACCTCGTCGGGGGAGGTGCATTCGTACACGCTCACGCCGTCGCTCATCAAGGTGATCCTGGCAAGGTCCTGGATGCCGCGGTCGCGCAGGTTGGCCACCGCGGTGCGGATCTGCTGCAGTGAGACGCCGGTGTCCAGCAGCCGCTTGACCACCTTGAGCACGAGGATGTCGGTGAAGCTGTAGAGCCGCTGGCTGCCGGAGCCATGGGCGGGGCGGATGCTGGGCTCGACCAGCTTGGTGCGGGCCCAGTAGTCGAGCTGGCGGTAGGTGATGCCGGCGGCCGAGCAGGCCATCGGGCCGCGATATCCGACGTCGTGGAGCGGGGGTGACGTGCCGGCGCCCGAGGCGTCGGCCGAGCCCTGCGTCCGCGCCACGTCGTCACCGTCGAACAGCAGCCCTTGCTCGCCGGCTCGCTGGGACGCGGCCCGCCTGTCGGGGGCCGCCTTGCCCTCGCCGCTGCTCACCGCCACGCGGACCTCCGGCTCCGTCCTCCGTCCCGGGACGCTCTCCGCCAAGGGGGTTTGACGAAAATTCGTCACGGGCGTTCAAGCAGCACGGTAGGTGTCGGTCAGGGCGGGGTCAACGTTCGCCGTCGGCGCGTCGCATGCCCGGACGAACCGGCGCCACGTGGGCAAACGCCCCACTCCATGGGTTTGTTCGCAAGTCCCGCGAGCGGCGCCGACCGGAGGGACGGCGCCGGCACGGGGCCGGTGAACAACTCTCCGGCACCCACCCTTCCGTTCTACCCGTTCCGTCGCCTATCGAACTGCTCTGCGATTGCGATCATCCCGCGCGACCGAAGTCCTCAGGGCTGATGGTGTCGAGAAACTCCCGGAACTTCTCGACCTCGTCTTCCTGTTCATCGGGGATCGCGACGCCGGCCTCGTCGAGGACGTCCTCGCTCGCGAAGATCGTGGCCCCGGTACGCAACGCGAGCGCGATGGAGTCGGACGGGCGCGCGCTCACCTCGACCCCGTTGGAGAAGATCAGGTCGGCGAAGAAGATCCCTTCACGCAATGCGGTGATGTTGACCGTGTTCAGGCGCACGTCCAGGGCCTCGAGCACGTCACGAAAGAGGTCATGCGTGAGCGGCCGCGCGGGCAGCACGCCCTGCTGGGCGAAGGCGATGGCGGTCGCCTCGACGGCGCCGATCCAGATCGGGAGGTACCGGTCGCCGGCCGTCTCCTTCAACAGCACGATCGGCTGGTTGGAGGGCATCTCGACCCGTACGCCGACGACCTCCATCTGCTTCACTGCGGCTCCCTGCTGGCTTGATCGCTGCTTGCTCTGATCGCTGCCCAGGACTCCTCACGAAAGCCCTTGATGCCCAACGTACACCCCGATAGTCGCAGATGCTTGGTCGCGTAGGGTTCGTGATCATCCGTTCAGCGTGTCTCTGAGTCCGGTGGAGACCAGCACGGTGTGCAGCCGCAGGGTGAGCGCGGCGATCTCACGGGCGGCGTCTTCGGCGCGCCCGTGCGCGCCCGGCGAGCGTTGCCGCAGCAGCGGGGCGATCATCCGTTCGATCAAGCCGACCTCGCGCTCGGCGGCGGCCTTGACCGCGCGCAGGTGGCGCACCTCGAACCCGAATGCGCCAAGGGCCGCCGCCGTCCTGGCGATGGACAGCGCTTCCCCATCGTAGTGGCCGCTCGTACGCCGGATCAGACCGAACTCCTCCAGCTGCGTGAGCAAGGCCTCGTCGATGCCGGCGCCGTCGATGAGCTGCCTGCGGGTGAGCATGAGGGCGGCGGGCGCGTCCCTGTCGCCCGGCAGCCGCAGCCGCGCGTCGTCGGCCCCGTCGGCCGCGACGAGCGTGCGGGGGCGGCGGACCGCGCCCGGCGCACCCGGCGGCTCGCCCAGGTCGCGGGCGTCCAGCCGTTCCTTGATGACACGCAGCGGCAGGTAGTGGTCGCGCTGCGCGGCGAGGATGAAGCGCAGGCGCTCGACGTCGCCGTGACTGAACTTGCGATAGCCGGACGGGGTGCGCGCCGGCTCGATCAGGCCCTCGGACTCCAGGAACCTGATCTTCGAGATGGTGACGTCGGGAAACTCCCCCTGGAGCAGGCCCAGCACCTCGCCGATCGTCATGTGCGACCTGGCGGCCTGGGAGCTCATGCCGGCGGCTCCGGCACGGCACCTCCCGGGGCTCCTCGGCCCGTCATAGAGTCCCTGTCGGGCGGCCGTCGCCGGCGTGCTGGGGGTTGGTGAGGAACACCAGCCGGAACTTGCCGATCTGGACCTCGTCGCCCCCCGACAGGCCCGCCTCGTCGATCCGCTCACGGTTGACGTACGTGCCGTTGAGGCTGCCCACGTCGCGTACGGAAAAGGTCGTGCCGTGCCGGTAGAACTCGGCGTGCCGCCGGGACACGGTCACGTCGTCGAGGAAGATGTCGCTCTCCGGGTGCCGGCCGGCCGACGTGCGCTCGCTGTCGAGCAGGAACCTGCTGCCCGCGTTGGGCCCACGCTTGACCACGAGCAGCGCCGTGCCCGGCGGCAGCGCCTCGACCGCCACCTGATCGGGGGAGACCTCTTCGACCTGCTCCGGCTCGCCCAGCGCCTCGATGCCGCCGAGCGCGATCGTCGAGGTGGACTCCCCTGGAGCCTCCCCCGGCGCCGGCGGCACGTTCCGCGTCAGCGGCCGGCCACAGTTCGAGCAGAAGCGGGCATCAGCCGGATTGGCGTGACCGCACTGCGTGCAGTAGACGCTCGGCATCGATCGGCTCGGCCTCCTACCTGGTCCTCCCCCGCCCCACCACGACGGTTTTGGCAACCTATGCGGGTCAACCCCGCGGGTCAATGGCAACGGCGCACTACCTGCCCCCACAAGCTACCTTCGTACGTGATCGCAGGTCTACGCCGCCGCGCGGGCACATCCGGCCACGCCTGGACCACCAGTACCCCACGAAGCAGATCCCCCGGTCGGCTCGCGGCGCCCCACGTGTCGGCAGGGCTCCGTCCTCATGACCGTATCGCGTTGACGGCCATCGTCTCTCGCTGCGTGATCAAACCGTTGGCTCCGACGCTCTTCAACGTCTTCATCACCCCGCCGGGGATGTTGAGCGCGGTGGCGAGCGTATGGGGGTCGCCGATGGCCAGCAGGCGGTACGGCGGCGCGATGCGCCTGCCGTCCATGTCGATGCCCCCGCCGGGCGGGTCGACGAAGTAGCTGTCCACGCCGGCCCGCACGTCGTTGACCTGGATCACCTCCGCGCCCGCGTCTCGCAGCTCCTCGACCGTATCGAGCAGCATGCTCGCCTGTACCCGCCCGCCGGGGTCGTCGATGGACAGTTCGATGCCCGGCCCGGTGGCCGGCAGGGTGCCGGCGAGGATGCCGTACGTCTCGGCGCGGCGCCGCGCCTCGTCCAGCGCGGCCGCGCCCTGCCCGTCGCGCTCGAGCCTGGCCTTGGTGTCCTCGAGATCGCGCAGGTCCCCGCGCAGCCGGTCGGAACGCTCCGACAGGTCCGACAGGATCCCGACGAGCTCGTCCTGCCGCGCGGTCGCGAACGTCGTGTCGGCCCGGTTGGACTTGACCTGGGCGGCGACGGCGAAGCCGAGGAGCAGGCTGAGCACGCACACGACCAGTTGGCTCCGGGTCGCGCGCGGCCGCAGCAGCGCCCAGGCCCGGGCCAGGTCCGCCGGCGCCCTCCGCCGCTCCGTACCTTCCCGCACCTGACCGTCGGTGGACTCCGCCCGGCTGCCGGCCGGCTCGGCACGGTTGTCCGTCCCGCTCATGCCCTGAACAGCTTTCTGCGGATGGCGGCCACGTTGGAGAAGATCCGGATGCCGAGCACGACCACCACGCCGGTGGACAGCTGGGAACCGACGCCGAGCTGGTCGCCGAGGAACACGATGAGCGCGGCCACGATCGTGTTGCTGACGAAAGAGATGACGAAGACCCTGTCGTCGAAGATCCCCTCCAGCTTGGCCCGCAGCCCGCCGAACATCGCGTCCAGCGCGGCGACGATGGCGATCGGCAGGTAGGGCTGCAGCCACAGCGGGACGGTCGGCTGCAGGACCAGGCCCAGAGCGGCGCCGATCACGAGACCGATCAATGGGATCACCGGCGCGCCTCCTCTCGCGCGTAGCGAAGCCGCAGCGCCGCCGCCGGCGGCATCCGGGCGCCCTCCACCTCGCGCTCGTCGAACCTGATGCCGAACTGACCCTTGAGGGTACGGAAGTGCTCCCCGGCCGCCGAGCCGTCGAAGGCGTTCCTGAGGCGGCCGCCGCCGAGGGCCGTGACCTCGTACGGGGGTGACAGCGGCCGGTAGTCGACGAGGACGGCGTCGCCGGCCGCCCGGATGGCCGTGGTGGACGTCAGGCGCTGGCCGTTGACGGCGATCGCGGTGGCCCCGGCCGCCCACAGCCCGTTGACGAGGATCTGCAGGTCCTGGTCGTAGATCCGGCCGGCGGCGGCGCCCTCGTCGGTCGGGGCGCCTGGCCGCGCGTCGTCCACCGTGACGGCCAGCCCCGAGCCGGTGCGCGGCGTGGCTGCCGCGGCGTCGGCGGCGCGCGCCAGTTCGCGCCGGACGCGCGTGCCGGCGGCGCTGCTGGCCAGCGCGGCGGCCCGGGCCCGCTCGGTGCCGGCGCGGACGGCTTCGAGCCGGCGCTGCAGCGCGTCGGATTCGGCGGTACGGTCGCGGATCTCCGCGATGAGCCGGTGCCGTTCCCTGACCGCGGCGGGTTCGTGCCGGTGCACCTGCAGGGCGGCGACCGCCCCCAGCAGGCCGGCGAGCGCGAGGATCGCAGCCGCCCCGAGACCACGGCGCCGCCCACCGGCCGTTTTCGCCGGCCGCCGGGCCGCCGCCGCGTACCCGGGGTCGAGCGCATCGCCGGCGAAGAGGTCGGCGAGCAGGGACATCGACGCGTCCGCGCGTCGCGCCGCATCGGGCGTTCGCCCCTGTCCCTCCAGCACCCGGCCTATTGTGGCAAGCCCAGGTCGCCGCCGGGGACGGTGCGGGCCAACGGATCCGGCACGCGGAAAGCCGCCGCCCGCCCGCGCACGCCGACACTCCCCCGCCACAGGCCGCGCTCTCTCTGCCACTAACGGCCGCAACTAACAAAAGGCCGACATGTTGGACATAGCGCCCAGGAATGTGGCGCCTCCTGGGGCATCCGGAAGCCGGTGACCGGCAGCCTGCCGCATCGGAAGTGGTCCAGGTCGAGGCGCTTGACGGCGAACATGGCGGCCCATACGACGGCATCATGACGAAGTGGCCTGAATCCAGCTTCTTAGCGGGGGTACCAGCGTCGAGTCGGACGGAACTGCTCCATCTAGGAACGAGCCGTGTATATGAACCACGACATCGGCTGGTCGATGAAGGCGACGAATCCACCTTCGTGGTGCTGCTGTGCGCCGGCTGCGTCAAGATCGAGGGGCGCCTGGAAGACGGGCGGCAATCACTGCTCGCCATCCGAGCTCGTGGCGACCTCGTCGGCGAGATGGCCGCTTTCGATGGGGGGCCGCGTTCGGCCACGGTGGTTTGCGCCGGCCGAGTTGCCGCGAACATCATCCCGCGCGGCGACTTCCTGCGCCTTCTCCGCACTCGCGCGGACGTGAGTCTCGCGGTCAACCGGATGCTCGTCGCGAGGCTGCGGCAGGCGAACCGGCGGCGTCTCGACTTCACCGGCTGCGAGGCCCCTGTCCGGGTGGCCCGCGTGCTGGTCGAGATCTCCGAGATGTACGGGCGCGCGACGCCGCAGGGCCTGCGCAGCACCGTCAGCCTGGCCCAACGCGAACTCGCTGCGCTCAGCGGAACCTCCCGGGAGACCGTAGAGCAAACGCTGCGGCGGCTTCGCAAGGACGGGGCGGTGACGACAAGTTATCGGCTATTCACCGTCACCAATCGGCAGGCCCTCCATGATGCCGCACATCTCGGTCCTTGACTCCGTAACAGTGCGGAGTCATCCGCGCCGACCCATGGAAGCCTCGATCTAACGAAGCTTCACAAGGAGAGACGCACGTGATGGATGCCGACACCCCCATGCGTCGCCTGATCGTCGCCGTCGACGTGCACCGCTACAGCCGGCGAGATCCACTGGCTCAGGTCGACGCGCAAAAAGCGCTTATCGAGGCGCTCGACCATGCCGCCGCCAAAGCCGGCCTCGACCGTACGGCGTGGCACCGGCAGTCCCAGGGCGATGGAGAGCTCGCCATCCTTCCGGCCGACGTCGATGAGGCGCTCGTGGTGGCCGACTTCGTCGAGGAGTTGACGAAGCGGCTTCGCCGCCAGAACCGCCAGTTGCGCCGCGAGACACGGCTGCGGATGCGCGCGGCGATCCACTCCGGCGTGCTGTCCATGGGCGCCAACGGCTACGCGGGGCCGGGACCGGTGGAGACCTGTCGTCTGCTGGACGCCGCCCCGCTCAAGGACGCGCTCGCCGCCGCCGACGATGCCGATCTCGCTGTCATCGTGTCGGATCGCTTGTATCGGGACATCGTCGAGCCCGGCTTCCGCGGACTTCAGCCCAAGCAGTTCTGGCCGGTCCGGGTCATTGTCAAGGAGTACGACGGGACGGGATACATCACCGTGCCGGGACAAGAGCCGGCACGAACCAGCGGCGAATTGCCAGCCGTCACTCCGGCGCCTCCGCCCACGCCGCCCCCGCCCCAGCCCGCAGGCGGGCCGCCGGCTGCCAGCACTCATATAACCGTGACCTCCAACGGCTCCGGTGACGCATTCGCGGGCGACAAGAACATCACGAAGACGTACTACGGGGTAGGCGACCATGGCCGACGACGACGGTGACAAGCCAGAACGACCGGACCCCGGAAACGGGGGCGCCGCCGACCCGGGTCCGCAGACCGACACGAACGACGCGGACGGCGGACGTCGTGAAGACGACGGTCATGGGGGCAAGAAAGAGATCGACGAAGATCCCGCTGGTCGCCGTGAACTCGAGCGGGTACGAAGAATCAAGGTGGCGTCGCTGGGTCCCGGTGACGCTTTCGCGGGCGACAAGTACATCTACAATCTCCGTCCGCCCGGCACCGATGACCTCTGGCCGGTTCACAAGCTGACCGAGGCGAAGCAACGAGAACTCGTCGATCGGTTCGCGGGGACACCGTCCCGGAAGCGGCTGATCGACCTGCTCGGTACCGAGTACGTCGCCGTGCTCCAGGGCCGAGCTAGCACCGGGCGCCGAACGGCTGCGCTCGGCGCACTCGCTCACTCGTCGAAGACAGTGGCGGTCATCGAGGGCACCCATGCACCCGCAGCGCTCCGGCCGGACGACATCGAACCCCGTCACGGCTATGTCTACGATGCCACTGAAGCGGACTGGGCCGGACGGCTCACAGAACCCGCCCTGCTCGGTTGCCAGGACATGCTCGCCCGGTGTGACGCGCGGCTCGTGGTGCTCGTGTCCCCCCAAGCCGACATCACGGCTGTGGTCGACCGCGTGGTGTTCCATCAGCCACCGAGCGTCATGGAGGTCTTGTATCAGCATCTGCGCCATGCGCTACCCGACCACAAGACGGACGATATCGTGCGGCAGGTCTCGCTCGATCTGCGCCTGCCCGCAGACGCGGCGCGGTTGGCCAAGGCACTGGCGGATGGCCTGGCGAGGGGGCTGTCTGTCCAGGACATCTGCGCATCCCAGCCCGATCCACTCCGCGATGAGGTTCGCGGTCTCCTGCGCCAGGAGGATCGTCATCAGGACCTCGCCAGACGGGCTTTCATGATCGCCTGGGCGGTTCTGGATGGAGTGTCCGCCGTGGATATCTGCCGGGCCGCGCAGGCCCTCGCTGAATCATTGTTCGCCGAAGAGGCCAGGCATAAGGACCAGCAGCTCGGTCTGCTACCTTTTGGCGCCGACCTCGACCAATGGCTTGATTACGCCCGCCATGAGCCACATGACTACGCCAGCGGACTCGACCGGCGGCTGACCTCGCGTCCGGGATTTCCCCATGCGGTGCTGGATGTCGTCTGGTTCGACTATGTGGTTGCCCATCGGCCGTTCCTGCGCTGGCTCGAAGGACTCGCGACGGGTCACGACCCCGTGATCCGGATGAAGGCGGCGCGTGCCGTCGGCCGGCTCGCCGCGCATGACCTCGACTACATCGACCGCAGCTGTTTCACTCCATGGTCACGAGACTGGTCGCCGGCCCTCCGCCAGGCAACCGCCTGGGCTATCGAGCAGGTTGTCTGGGATCGTCCGCAGGCACTCGGGCGCATGCTCGAACGCGCGGTGGGGTGGGCCAAGAGCGACGATCTGCCCGAACAGTCCACTGCGGCGCGACTCTTTGGAACCCTGCTCGGCGCCAGGGATCCGGCGAGGGCGATGCGCGGGCTGCGACGCATCGCCGCGACCAGCGGCACCGAGGGCCTGGCGCCCATCGTGACCCGCTCGGTTGTCGAGATCTTCGACTGGGGCGTTCGCGCGCATGTCCGGGGCACGCCGCACGTCGCCGGCCTGGAAGTGCAGTTTCGAGTCGTCGAGGAGCTCAAGGATTGGACGATGTCCCCGTTTCCGGTCGTACGGCATCTCGCAGCCGAGTGTCTCGCCGAGTTGGCCAGGCTGGACGCACCGGAACGGCCGCCGCTGCTCGCGTTGTGCGACGCGGAACCCGAACCGGTGACCGAACTATGGAGGCGGGTGCTCACCTCTCGGACATGCGGCCAGGAGCCGTGGCGAGCCCTGGTCGCATGGTCGACGAACGGCTTGGATTTCGTGTCGCTGCGCCAACGCCTCGAACAAGAACCCGAGGTGCGCAAGAAACTGCGCTTTTACCTGGACCAGCGCATCGATCGACTAGGCGTTAAGGGGGCCATGGAGTGACACAATTCAAGGCCGACTGCGCGCATCATGGCCCGCTGGACGACGTTCGACCGGGCCGCGGTCTCTGCGGGCAGATCCGGCGATGGATCCAACAGTCGGGCAACAAAGACCGTGCTGTCCATTGGCCGGACAGCTTCGAGCTCAACGTCCCGGCCCGCGGCGACGGGTATGAGTTCTTGATCGTCTTGCATTTCACCTGGTGCGTCACCGGCAAGGCGGATGGTGAGTCGCTGGTCGAACGCGCGCAGGGGCAGCGGACCACGATGCTCGAACGCGTCGCTCTTCGGGTGCGGGAGATCTCTCGCCGCTATGCCCCATACGAGGCGGCCGAGGCCGAGGCCCACATCCACCGGGTGATCGGCGACATCTTCACCCGGACACATCTCACGTTCGCCTCGCCCGCCGGCGTCGACGGCGATGCTCGGGGCATCGAACATCGGACCGTCCTGAGACTCGATGGGCCGGTACGTGATGCGCAGCGGGCCGCCTGGAGCCGGCGCCAGACCGCGGTCAACGATCACGACTTGGCCAGGCTGCTGGCCGGCCAACTCAGCGAGCGGCGCCGGATGTGGCGGGAGTTCCTGCGCGAGGGGGAGGACGATTGGCGCACGCCGTACGCGCTGTCGCTGGCCGTCGATCCCAAGGAGGTCTCCGAGGTGGTGCGGGAGATGTTCGCCGATCGCCGGAACCGCGTCGAGGAGATGGCCGAGCAACTCGTGGAGCAGTCCGAGGGGTACGAGACCAAGGACGCATTCGAGATCATGACCAAGAACGAGACCGTGCTCCGCCGAATGATGGCGATGCTCGGTATCCCCGAGCTGCCGGCGATCGATCCGTCGCCGTATGACGACGACGGCTCCCCCGGCTGAGCGAGCGCGCGCCCGCTCCGGCTAATCAACGGCGACCACCGCATCGGGCGATCCCGCGGCCGCCGCGAGGTCCACCGATGGGCGCGGGTCTTGCTCAGGAGCCGGCTTCCTCGACGACTTCGCCCCAGGTTTCGAGGAGGGTCTGGGCGGCGTCGTTGTCGGGGCCCTCGGCCCACAGGTGGGTGACCGCCTCGGTGGGGTCGGGCAGCACGAGGACCCAGCGACCGTCGTCCTCGACGACGCGCACTCCGTCGGTCGTGTCGATGGTGTGGTCGGCCGCGGCCTCCACGACGTGGCGCATCACGGCGCCCTTGGCGGCCCAGGGGGTGGGGATGGAGCGCTTCTGCAGGTGCGCCTCCGGGATTCGCTGGTCGATCTGGGAGAGGTTGAGGCGGGTGCGGGCGACCAGGCCGAGCAGGCGGATGAAGGCGGCGATGCCGTCGATCGTCGTGGAGAACTCGGGAAGGACGAAGCCGCCGCGGCCGTCGCCGGCGAAGATGATGTCCGGGTCGGCGGCGGTCTTGGTGAGGACGTCCTGGGAGGTGGAGGTCCACTCGACGCGGACGCCGTGGAAGCGGCAGACCTGCTCGGCGACCCGGGTGGTGGTGATGGGCAGGGCGACCCGGCCCTCCCGGCGTTCGGCGGCGACCAGGTCGAGCATCACCAACAGCGCGCGGTCGTCGCTGATCAGCTCGCCGTTCTCGTTGACGAGCGAGATCCGCTCACCCACCGGGTCGAAGCGGACGCCGAAGGCGGCCCGCGACGAGGAGACGAGCTCGCCGAGCCGCTGCAGGTCGCGCATCCGTTCGGCGAGCGTCTCCGTCGGGGACGCCTCGTCCAGCCGGTTGTTCATGGTAAGGACGTCGACGCCGACCCGGCCGAGCAGGCTGGGCAGGACCAGTGAGGCGACCCCGCCCGCGCAGTCCACGACGATCTTGAGTTCCGCCTCGCGGACGCCGGTGAGGTCCATGCGGCGCAGGATGTCGCGGCTGTAGGTCTCGATGACACGGGGCGGGTAGGTCAGCTCGGCGATCTCGCCGGGGAACGCCCGCCGGTACTCCTGGCGGCCGAAGACCCGGTCGAGCTTGCGCTGCGCGCTCTGGGACAGCTCGGCGCCGCCGGGGCCGAGGAAGAGGATGTCGACGCCCTGCGGGTCGCCCGCGGTGGTGCGGATGTAGATGCCGCCGGCGCAGTCCTCGCGGGCGGTCTCGAAACGGGCCACGGGCAGCGGTGTCGCCTCGAGGTCCTGGACGTTGATGGCGCTGGCGGTCAGCGCGCTGATCACGGCGCGCTTGAGGGTACGCGCGGCGCGCGATGCGTCCCGGCCGGTCATGACCGTGGCGCCCTTCTTGAGGGTGGTCGCGTACGCGCTGGTCAGCCGCACCGCGAGCTCCGGGGTGATCTCGACGTTGACGAGCCCGGAGACGCCGCGCGGGCCGAAGAGGTTGCGCTGGCCGCGCGACTCCCAGATGACGCTGGTGTTGACGACCGCGCCTGCCTCGATCGTCTTGAACGGGTAGACCTTGACGTCGCTGGAGACGTACGCCTCGGCCTCGATGACGCACTCGTCGCCGACGATCGCGCCCTCCTCGATGCGGGCGCCGGCCATCACGTCGGTGTTCTTGCCGATGACGCAGCCGCGTAGGTTCGTGGACGGCCCGATGAAGACGTTGTCATGGATGACGGCGCGATGGAGGAAGGCACCTTCCTTGACCACCACGTTGCTGCCGAGCACGGTGTACTCGCGCAGCTCGGCGCCCGCCTCGACCTTGGCGTAGTCGCCGATGTACAGCGGGCCCTTGAGGACCGCCTCCTGGTCGACCTCGGCGCCCTCGGCGACCCACACGCCGGGCGAGACCTCGAAGCCGTCGACCTCGACGTCGATCTTGCCCGACAGCATGTCGGCCTGGGCCTTGAGGTAGCTCTCGTGGGTGCCGACGTCCTCCCAGTAGCCGTCGGCGATGTACCCGTACAGCGGCGCGCCCTCGGCGAGTAGCTTGGGGAACACGTCGCCCGACCAGTCGACCGAGGTGCCCTCGGCGACGTGGTCGAGCACCTCGGGTTCCATGACATAGATGCCGGTGTTGACCGTGTCGGAGAAGACCTGGCCCCAGGTCGGCTTCTCCAGGAACCGCTGCACGCGGCCGTCTTCGTCGACGATGATGATCCCGAACTCCAGCGGGTTGGGCACCCGCTTGAGGCCGATGGTGACCAGCGCGCCGTTGCGCTTGTGGAAGTTCATCATGTCCGACAGGTCGATGTCGGTCAGCGCGTCGCCGGAGATCACCAGGAAGCGGTCGTCGCGCAGCGCGGCCTCGGCGTTCTTGACGCTGCCCGCCGTGCCGAGCGGCATCTCCTCGGTGGCGTACTGCAGCGACATGCCGAGCTCCTCGCCGTCCCCGAAGTAGTTGCGGATCAGCGCGGCGAGGAACTGTACGGTGACGACCGTCTCGGTGAGCCCGTGCCGCTTCAGCAGCCGCAGCACGTGCTCCATGATCGGCCGATTGACCACGGGGAGCAGGGGCTTGGGCTGGTTGGCGGTCATGGGACGCAGCCGGGTGCCTTCGCCTCCCGCCATGACGACCGCCTTCATGGCCGGCGCCTCCTGCGTGTGACGGCCATCTGACGGGGGTACGTCCCCCACCTGAGTTGGATCATGGCGCTGGTGTTGCTCCCTTCGGGTCTTCCGACCTGTGGTCTTCGCCGGGGACGGCCGGATCCCGGGAGGTGCGGCCGACCGGCGTCAACCGCCGCGCCTGTTCGGCGTAAAGCACGGCAGCCCACCAGTACAGTGCCGTTCCCCAGATGGCGAAAGACCAACCGATGATCTTGGCGACCGTGCCGGCCGCTCCGTCGTGATCGCCGAGCAGCAACAGGGGGAACGCGTACAGCAATGCCAGCGTGGCGGCCTTGCCGACGAAGTGCACCGGCAGCGCGCCGTACCCGTACCGGCGGACCCGCAAGAGCACCAGCCCCATGAAAATTTCCCGGGCGACGAGCGCGGCGGCCAGCCACAAAGGGATGATGTCCCGTGCGGTCAGACCGATCAGGGTGGCGAAGATGTACAGCCGGTCGGCGGCCGGATCGAGCATCGCGCCGAGCTCGCTGGTCTGCCCCAGCATCCGGGCGAGTTTGCCGTCCAGCCAGTCGGACAGGCCGGCGAAGATCAGCAGACCCAGCGCCCACCAGTCGTGGTGAGCCAGCACCAGCCACAGGAACAGCGGGACGCCGAGCAGCCGGGCGAAGCTGAAGGCGTTCGGTACTGTCCAGACGTTGCGGCCGGATTCGGTGGTCACCGTCACCCTCCTGTTGCTGCCTTGACCCTACCTGTCAGGCAGCGGAGCCCCGCCGGCCGCGCCCGGTGATCCTGCCCACCGGGTCGGCCCGCGGAGCCGTGCCCGCACCGGAGGCGTCGGACGAAGATCATCGGGATATTGTTCGGGAAGACACCACGAAAGCGAGCCAGGGGTGACCGAGTTTCGCGCCGAGCACGTCGGGAGCCTGCTCCGTCCGCCCGAACTGCTGTCGGCGCGCTCCCTGCACCGTGCGGGCCGCCTCACCGTCGCCGAGTTGAGGGAGATCGAGGATCGGGCGGTGCTCGCGGCGCTCGACCTGCAGCGCGAGGCGGGGCTGCTGATCTTCACCGACGGCGAGTTCCGCCGCGAGAACTTCATGGCGAACCTCGAGACGCTCGGCGGGCTCGTTCCCGTGGCCCGCGAGACCTCCTTCCAGCCCGCCTGGCACCGCGACGGGGCCGGCGACGAGGCCGGCGACGCCCGTGAGTTGCGGGGTCCGGCGGACGCCGAGCCGCCACCGGAGGAGACCGACCTGCCCGCCGTCGCGGTGGGCGGACGCCTGTACAGGAAGCTCGCGCAGTCCGTCCTCGAGGCCGGCTTCCTGATCAAGCATGCGCCCGGGCAGTTCAAGATCGCGCTGGCCAGCCCGAGCATGGGGGCGCAGCTGTGGGGCCCGGGCGTCACGGACCAGGTGTACGACTCCCGCGCCGACATGCTGGACGACTTCGTCCGCCTGCAGGTGCAGGAGGTGCGGGCGCTGGTCGACGCCGGAGCGACCTGGATCCAGCTCGACTCGCTCGCCTACATGCCGTACATCGACGAACGCCAGCGGGCCGACAGCGTGGCGCGCGGCGTGAACCTCGACGCGCGGCTCGATCATCTGATCCAGATCGACAACGCGCTGGTCAGGGCGGCGAAGGACCGCGATCCAGGCGTGGTGGTCGCCATGCACTTCTGCCGCGGCAACAACCGGAGCGCGTGGATGGCGAGCGGCGGCTACGAGCCGATCGCCGAGCGGGTCTTCGGCGAGGTCGAGGTCGACCGGCTGCTGCTGGAGTTCGACACCGAACGTGCGGGCGGCTTCGCCCCGCTGCGGTTCGTGCCCTCCGGACGCACGGTGGTGCTGGGCCTGGTGTCGTCCAAGACGCCAGCGCTCGAGTCCCCGCTGGAGCTGGGGCGGCGCATCGACGAAGCGGCCAGGTACCTGCCGCTCGACCAGCTCGCGCTCAGCCCGCAGTGCGGCTTCGCGTCCACCGCGCGGGGCAACCTGCTGAGCGTCGACGACCAGCGGCGCAAGCTGGAGCTGGTGGCCGACACCGCGGCCGCCGTCTGGGGCTGACCCGCCGGCGGCGCGGCCCCGGTCATCGCCGTCCACTTCCGGTTCGCTCTTGACAGTGGACGTCGCGTCACCAGGCTTGTGATCGTGCCTGAACCTGCCGACCCGGAAACCGCCGTCCGAGCGAACGCGCCGCGGGCGCGTTCGCTGCGCACCGAGCTGCTGGACGCCGCGGCGGCGCTCCTCACCGAGCGGGGCTATCGCTCCGTACGGATGCAGGACGTCGCGGACGCGGTGGGCGTGAGCCGGCAGACGGTCTACAACGAGTTCGGCGACAAGTGGGGGCTGGCCCAGGCCCTGGTGCTGCGCAACAACGACCGGTATCTCGATGAGATCGACGAGGCGTTGTGCCGCCATGACGACCTCTACTCGGCCGTGGTCGCCGCCGTCGAACACACGCTGGAGACCGCGGCCAACGATCCCTTCCAGAAGATCATCCTCACCGGCTCCGGGGACCCTGACCTTTTGCCGCTGCTCACGACGCGATCGGAGCCGCTGGTGTTCTCGGCCCGCCGGCGCATCCTGGAGCATCTGGTCCGGCAGTGGCCCGACCTGGACACCGGCGAACTCCCCGAGATCGTCGACGCCGCGGTCCGGCTGACCATCAGCCACATCGTGCTGCCGACCGACGCCTCGCAGACCGTGGCGCAGCAGATCGCCAAGATGGTGACGCGCTACGTCGAACGACCGGGGTGAACGCGATCGAAATTCGCCAGGGGTCAACCGCGGCGCCGGATCCGGGTAGAAGTAGATGTAGCCGAACCGGCGGTGACGACCGGGCGGCACGCCGTCCACCGTTCCGAGCACACGGGAGTGCGCCATGCCGAAGTCCTACGCCAGCACGATCGTCAACGCCCCGGCGGACACGGTGTGGTCGTTCGTCCGCGATTTCTCCAACCTGCACGAGTGGCTGCCCGCCATCGAGACGTGCGAGATCGAGGGCGGCGCCAGGCCCGACGAGATCGGCGCGGTCCGCCTGCTCACCGCGACCGGCGGCGGCGGGAGCTTCCGTGAGCGTCTCGTCGCCTTCGACGACGCCGGCCGCTCGTACGCCTACGAGTTCGTGGAAAGCCCGCTGCCGGTGCGCGACTACCGGTCGGTGATCCGGGTGGCCCCGGTGACGGACTCCGGGCAGGCCTTCGTCGAGTGGTGGGGCGACTTCACCGCCGACGACGATCAGGTCGAGCCGATGAGCAAGTTCTTCACCAAGAACGTCTACGGCGCCGGCCTCGCGGCGCTGGGCGAGCGCTTCGGCTGACCGGGCGACGAGCGACGAGCGACGAGTGACGGGCGGGTGGCCGTGACCTGGCACCCGGCCACCGGCGGTGATCAGCCGAAGGTCGGAGGGCGTTTGTCCCTGATGGCCGCGACACCTTCGCCCAGGTCGGGGCCGGCGAAGCCGTAGAACTCGAGGGCGAGCGAGGCGTCGAAGGCCGGGCCCGCCGTCCGCAGCCAGTTGTTCAGGGCGTACTTGGTGAACTGCAGCGCCTGCGCCGAGCCGGCGGCCAGCCGGGAGGCGATCTCCAAGGCCTTGTCGTGCACCTCGGCGTCGTCGACGCACACGCTGACCAGGCCGATCCGTTCGGCCTCGGCCCCGGTGAGCGGCTCGCACAGCAGCAGGTGGTACTTCGCCTTGGCCATCCCGCACAGCAGCGGCCAGATGATGGCGGCATGATCGCCGGCGGCGACGCCCAGGCGGGTGTGCCCATCGATGAGCCTGGCGTCGCGACCGGCGACGGACACGTCGGCGAGCAGCGCGACCGCGAGCCCGGCGCCCACGGCCGGACCCTGGATGGCGCTGACCACGGGTTTGGCGCAGTTGATGACGTTGTAGACGATGTCGCGCGCCTCCCGCAGGATCCGCGACCTGATCTCGTAGTCCGCGCGCATCTGTTCGATCATGGCGAGGTCGCCGCCGGCCGAGAACGCGGTGCCCTCGCCGCGGACGACCACTGCGCGCACGTCACCGTCGGCGTCGATATCGCGCCAGATCTCCGCGAGCTCCCGGTGGCCGGTCATGTCGACGGCGTTGAGCTTGCCGGGCGAGCTGATCGTGACCCGCAGCACCGCCGGCGCCGGCCGGTCGATCTTCAGCCGCTGGTAGGCGGCGTACCGGTCCGGGTCGCCCCCAGTCACGCCGCCGACCCTTCCATGCGGGCGGCGAACGCCGCGCGGAGCCGGCCGACCGCCCAGTCGCGGGCCTCGCCGGCGGCATCGAAGATCTCCGGCAGCACGAAGAAGGAGTGGACGACGCCGTCGAAGCGGCGCAGCGCCACGTCGACGCCGGCGGCCGCGAGCCGCGCGGCGTACGCCTCGCCCTCGTCGCGCAGCACGTCGCACTCGGCGGTGATGACCGTCGCCGGGGCCGTGCCGGACAGGTCGGTGGCGCGCAGCGGCGCCAGCCGCGGGTCGGTCCGGTCGCCGCCGGCGGCGTACATGTCGATGAACCACGCCATGACATCGGCGTCAAGACCGTACTCGCGCGCGAAGTCCTTATAGCTCTGCGTATCCATGGCGGCGTCGGTCACCGGATACACGAGCAGCTGGTGTGCCAGCGCGGCGCCCTCGTCACGCGCCAGCGCGGCGACGACCGTGGCGAGGTTGCCGCCGGCGCTGTCGCCGGCCACCGCCACCGCGCGCGGGTCGACGCCGTAGCGGCCGGGGTCGCCGAGCACGCCGGCGGTCACCGCCCAGCAGTCCTCGACGGCCGCTGGGAACGGATGCTCGGGGGCCAGCCGGTAGCCCACGTTGATGACAACGCATCCGGCCGCGCGCGCCAGGTCGCGGCAGAGCGGGTCGACGGAGTCGATGTCGCCGAGCACCCACCCGCCGCCGTGGAAGTAGACCAGCGCGGGCAGCGCCCGGTCCGGCGACGGGCTGTAGACCCGGACCGGGATGTCACCCGCGGGGCCGGCCACCACCTGGTCGGCGACGAGCGGCAGGCCGGGCTGTGCGCCGAGGTAGGGCTGGCGCCACATGTTGCGGCGCATCTGCTCGATGGACGGCTCCGGGCCGGGGGGTGGCGCCATGCGAGCGAGCAGTTCCAGGAACCGCACGCTCTGCGGATGCAACCGCACCGGGACTCCCGCCATGAGAAACCTCCGCAGTCAGGCTCGCGCCCGACCTTATCCCACGGTCAACGGCGTCCCGCGATCAGCGGCCGGTGGCCGCGGCGACGAGCGCCTCCATGAGGCGCGGGTCGTCGCCCTCCTCCGGATGCCACTGCACCCCGAGCCCGAACCGGTGGCCCTGCAGCTCGACCGCCTCGACCACCTGGTCATCGGTCCACGCGGCGGCGACCAACCCCTTGCCCAGCCGGCGGACGGCCTGGTGGTGATAGGTCGGCACGTCCACGTGCTCGCCGAGGATCTTTCCGAGGGCGCTGTCGAGCGTGATCCGTACCTTGTGGGTCGCCATCTTGCCGGCGACCGGACCGTGGCCGTCGTGCCCGACGGCGTCGGGCAGGTGCTGGACGAGGTCGCCGTCCCTGGCCGCGTTCAGCACCTGGATGCCGCGGCAGATGCACAGGAAGGGCAGGTCGGCGTCGATGGCGGCGCGCACGAGCGCGAACTCGTAGCGGTCGCGCTCCGGCTGCGGCGGACTGGTCTGTCCGTGCCGCGGCGCGCCGTACAGCCCGGGGTCGAGATCCCCGCCTCCGGCCAGCACGACCGCGTCGAGCCGCCGTACCGCCGCCCTGGCGCCGCGGGCGGTCGTCGGCGGCAGCAGCACCGGCACGCCGCCGGCGCGTTCCACGGCCCTGACGTACGGTGCGGGGAGCAGCGCCGCCTCCCGTACCCATGCTCCCCAGCGCGCCGCCTCGTAGTACGTCGTCACGCCGATCAGCGGCGGCGAGTCCGGGTGACGCGTCGATTCAGGCATAGATTGGCCCCTCCCCTGGTCGGCCTCCCGCACGGCGCTTCGCCCCCCAGCGGCCCGATATACGCCCTTTATCGTCGTTTGCCGACATCGTGCCGCACGGAACGGAGGTTCGGCCTCGGGTTCCCTTCCTCAGCTTGCCTTACGCACGGCCCGTTCGCAGGCGCAACGCCCTGCGCCGAGCACGTGCGGCCGGCCCGGACACGGTGGATCATTGGTGATACGCACCGACGATCGGTACGGGTCAGAAAGGATTCGGGGATGACAGCGGACATCGCCGCGCGGCTGCTCGACTCCATGCCGTTCGCGCGGGCGCTCGGCCTGCGGCTCGACACGGCGACGCCCGGGGAGGTCGCGGGCCGGCTGGCGTGGGCACCCGACCGCTGTACGGCCGGCGGCGTGTTGCACGGCGGCGTGCTGATGACGTTGGGCGACAGCCTGGGCGGCGTGTGCGCGTTCCTCAACCTGCCGGCCGGAGCGACCACCGCGACGATCGAGTCGAAGACGAACTTCTTTCGCGCCGTCACCGGCGGCGAGGTGCGGGGCGTGGCGCGGCCGCTGCACGTCGGGCGGTCCACGATCGTCGTCCAGACCGATCTGTACGACGAGCGGGATCGGCGGGTCGCGCAGGTCACCCAGACCCAGGCCGTGCGTCAGGCCTGACCGCGCGCCCGAACCCGCCGCCCGGGTCAGGGCGCGGGTGCGGTGGCGCGCAGGTGCTCGGCGAAGAAGTCGAGGATACGGGTCCACGCGTCCTCGGCGGCGACGGCGTCGTAGCCGTACGACATGGTGATCCTGCTCAGCGCCACGATCGGACGCGTCGGCTCGTGCTGGCCGAGGAAGCCGTGGCCGACGTCGGGATACTCCTTGACGTCGTGCGGCACGTCGAGGGCGTCGAGGGCGCTTTCGAGGCGGCCCGTGGCCCTCCGCAGCGTGAGGTCCCGCCCTCCGTAGCTGGCGACGATCGGGCAGGCGCCCGTGAGCACCCGCTCGGCCTTCCTCGGGACTACCCCGTAGTTCACCGAGGCGGCGGCGAAGTCGTACTTCGCCGCGGCCACCAGGGCGAACCCGCCGCCCATGCAGAACCCGATCACGCCGACCCGACCGGTGCACTCCGCCGCGGAAGCGAGCCAGGCGCGGGTGGCCTCGATGGCCTCCCAGGTACGGCCGCGGCGGGACAGCAGGTCGCGGAAGGCGCGCCGGACGCAGCGCAGGCGCGGCCCGCCGGTGTAGAGGTCGGGTGCGATCGCGACGTATCCGGCGGCGGCGAAGCGATCGGCCTGGCGGCGGATGTCCTCGTTCAGGCCGAACACCTCGTGCAGCACGACGACCCCCGGCCAGGGCCCGCCGTCCCCGTCGGGAACGGCCTGGTAGCCGCGCAGCGACTCCGCGCCCGCCGTAAAGGTGATGTCAGGCATGACAACCTACGATCGCGTACCGCAGCGGTCCGCCGGGAGGCCCAACGTGAAAACCCGAACCCGTTTCGTTACCGAAGCGTGATCTGACTCGACTGGCCAGTCTCTTAACCCGGGCGTAACTTACTCGCGGGTACCTCGCGTGTGATCAATTTCACACAGGCGCGCGCGCCGTTTTCATCCCGTCACCGTGGGAGTAAATCGTGCTGTCGCGCCCCCGAAGACTCCGGTCACTCCTCGTCGCCACCGCCTCCCTCCTCGCCGGCAGCCTGCTGCTGGCCGTCCCGTCCGGCCTGCCGGGCGCCACCAGGGCCGCCGCCGCGGACGCGATCGCGGCCGCGAAGGCCCTCGCCGCCCCGGGCGTGCCAGGGGCCAACAACTGGTCATGCAAGCCGGGCGCCGCCCATCCGCGGCCCGTCGTACTCGTCCACGGGACGTTCGCGAACGGCTCGGACAACTGGCTCGCCGCCGCCCCCGCGCTGGCCGGGCACGGCTACTGCGTCTTCGCGCTGACCTACGGGGCGGTGCGTGGCGTGCCGGTGCTGGCCGCGATCGCCCCCGTGGCCGACTCGGCCGCCCAACTCGCCACGTTCGTCGACGGCGTCCTCGCCGCCACCGGCGCCGCCCAGGCCGATCTCGTCGGGCACTCGCAGGGCGGCATGATGCCCCGCTACTACCTGCGCTTCCTCGGCGGAGCGAGCAAGGTGCACACCCTGGTCGGCCTCGCGCCGTCCAATCACGGCACCACGCTGGACGGCCTGGGCACCCTCGCCGCCGCCTTCCCCGGCGCGCTCGACCTGCTCCACTCGACCTGTGCGGCGTGCGCCGACCAGATCGTCGGATCGGCACTGCTGCGGAAGCTGAACGCCGGGGGCGACACGGTGTCGGGGGTGCGCTACACGGTCATCGCGACCAGGTATGACGAGGTCGTCACGCCGTACACCGGCCAGTTCCTGAGCGGCGGCGACGTGCACAACGTGACCCTGCAGAACCTGTGCGCGCTCGACATCGCCGAGCACGTCGCCATCGCGGCCGATCCGGTGGCGCTGCACGAAGTGCTCAACGCCCTCGATCCGGCACACGCCACCACGACCACCTGCCTGTCCCATCCCTGACCCGCCCCCGCCGGAAAGTCTCTCCAGGGGCCGCCCCAGTCGGGGGCCCCTGGGGGACGCAGAGCGCCGCTCAGACCTTCCGCCAGCGCGGCACCCACGCGCCGTCGCCGTCGATCTCGTAGTCGGCGAACAGCGCGGGCGCCTCGGCCCGCATCACCTCACCGACCTTGTGGAAGATCAACCGGATCTCCTCTTCGGCGCCCGCCGCCGTCCGCGCCTCGATCGTGTGCCGCAGCGTGCGGACGTTCGCCGTCCAGACCAGACCGGTCGCCACGCCCTCCGGCGCGAAGCGCCGCATGAACGACGTCTTGTGCTTCTTGTCGCGGAACGGCACGCCTTCGTCATCCAGCCGGAAATGCTCCGACATCCATCCCTGGAACTCCTCCATCTGGTCGAGCAGCGCGGTGGCCCGCTTCATCAGCTCGGCGTCGCCCCTGGCCCATTCGGGGAACCAGAACGGGATGTCGCGCAGCCGGACGTACCGCATGGACTCCTGGGAGATGGCCACGCCGGGGCGGTGCCTGACCAGTTCGTGGGTCAGCACGCGGCTCACGTTGTGCAGCACGAAGCTGAAGCTGACGTGCTCGAGCACCGACCCGTGGAGGCTGCTCAGGATGTTCTGCAGGTAGGCCGTGCTGTCGGTGCGCACCCGGCGCACGTTCGGATTGAGGCCGGGCTCCCACGACCGGTAGCACAGCCGCCCGGCGAACTCGGCAAGCGCCTGCGGATCGTTCAGCTCGGCGTCGAGGTCGCCCCGGTCGAGCCGCTCCAACCAGCTCTCGCCGCCCACCTCCCGCAGGTAGCGGGCCACCTCGTCGTAGTCGAGCCGGGGCCGGGCGACGAGGAACACCTCGGGTTCGACGCTCTGCACCATGCTCCCCCTCCACTGGGCTCCGCCCCTCGCCGGTCCGTCCCCACCAGCAAACCAGGTTCCGCCGACAAAACGGGAGGCAACACGGTCGGAACGCGGCGGTAATGTCCGTGCCGAGGTGACACTCCTGCCGGATTGCCGCACACTGGTGGGGACGGGACGCTCCAACGGGAGGAACGCGATGACGGTGACGCAACCCTCAGCGCCGGTGATCCGGCTGCGCGGGCGGCACCGGCCACGGCGGATCCGTTTCCTCGGGTTGCACGAGACCGTGGGTTGGACGCTGAAGGTGTACGGCATCACGGCACAGGGCGAACGGCCCAGGCCGGCGCTCGTCGAGGCGGTGCGGGGGCTGGCGCCGACCGTGCTGCCCAGCCCGGCGGTGTGGGCCGGCGGCGGCGACCCGGAGCGCTACGGCCTCGGCTTCGTGACCGTTCACGACGCCGGCGACTACTGCTTCGCGCTGTACGACTGGTGGGCCGGCGAGAACGAGATCCACCAGCGCCTGTACTCGGCGCCGCTTGACGACCCGGGCGCGATGCGCCCGCACCCCACACCGGCGATCGCCTGCGTGTGGGAGTTCGCCGTCCTCGACCACGAACGCCGTGCCTGGCTGCGGCACGTGCTCACCAGGGACGGCGGTCCCGACGTCGGCGGCTACCTGCGCGACCGGTTCGACGGCGAAGTCTGAGACGCCCGGCGGGAGGCCGGTCGAGTCGAGGGGATCACGCGTCATGACGACTGGGACCGAACGGGACGTGCTCGGCGCCTGCCCGCTGGACTGCCCCGATACCTGCGGCTGGGTGGTGACCGTCCGCGACGGGCGGGCGGTACGGCTGCGCGGCAACCCCGCCCATCCGTTCACCAGGGGCGCGCTGTGCGTCAAGGTCAACCGCTGGCTTGAGCACGCGGCCGAGCCCGACCGCATCGTCCACCCGCTGCGCCGCGTCGGCCCGAAGGGCGCCGGCAGGTTCGAGCGCATCACCTGGGACGCGGCGCTCGACGAGATCGCCACCCGGCTCGAGGGCGTGCGGGCCGAATACGGCGGCGAGGCGATCTGGCCGTTCTGGGGGTGCGGAACGCTCGGCTACCTGCAGGGCCTCGAGGGTTACGCGGGGCGGCGGTTCTTCAACGTGCTCGGCGCCTCCGAGCACGACGCGACGATCTGCTCGGTGGCCGGCACCGCCGGGCTGAAGTACACGATCGGCTCGGCCGCCGGACTCGACCCCGAGGACCTCGCCCACGCCAAGCTGATCATCCTGTGGGGCACCAACCCGCTGACCAGCGGCCACCACGTATGGAAGTTCGTCCAGGACGCCAGGCGCGACGGCGCGTACGTCGTCGCGATCGACCCGATCCGCACCCGTACCGCCCAACAGGCCGACGAGCACCTCGCGCCCATCCCCGGCACCGACGCGGCGCTCGCGCTCGGCCTGCTCAACGTGGTCGTCAGGCTGGGCGCGCAGGACCGCGACTTCCTCCAGCGCCACACCCTCGGCTGGCCGGAGTTCCGTGACCGGATCGCCGAGTACCCGCCCGAGCGGGTCGCCGAGATCACCGGCATCGACGCCGCCCGCATCACCGCGCTGGGCGAACGCGTCGCGCGCACCAGGCCCACCGCCATCCGGGCCACCATGGGCATCCAGCGGCATGCGGGCGGCGGCACGACGCTGCGCACGCTCGCCTGCATCCCGGGCGTGACCGGCGACTGGGCACGGCGCGGCGGCGGCGTGTCGTACTCCACGAGCGGACACTTCACGCTCAACAAGGCGGGGCTGTTCCGCGACGACCTGCGGCCCCGGCCGGTCAGGACACTGTCGATGACGCGGCTCGGCGAGAACCTGCTCGACCTGGACGACCCGCCGGTCAAGGCACTGTTCGTGATCGCCGCCAACCCGGTGGGCAGCAACCCGCACCAGAACAAGGTGCGGCGCGCGCTGGCCCGCGACGACCTGTTCACGGTGGTGCTCGAGCACTTCCCCACCGACACCGCCGACTACGCCGACATCGTGCTGCCGGCGACGATGCAGCACGAGCACATGGACCTGCACGAGGGCTACGGGCACCTGTACCTCGCGTGGAACGAGCCGGCCGTCGCGCCGCCCGGCGAGTGCCTGCCCACCACGGAGACCTTCCGGCGGCTGGCCGGGCGCATGGGCCTGACCGAGCCGGGACTGTACGACTCCGACGAGCAGCTCGCCGAGCAGCTCCTCGACTCCGGGCATCCCCACCTCACCGGCATCACGCTGGACCGGCTGCGCAAGGAGGGGTTCGCCAAGCTCAGCGTGCCGGCGCCCTTCGTCCCGTACGCCGAGGGCTTCCCGACCCCGTCCGGCAAGCTGGAGTTCCGCTCGGTCCGGGCGCGGCGGGACGGTCTCGGCGCGCTGCCCGACTACGTGCCGCCGGCCGAGGTCGCCGCTCCGGCGCGGGCGAAGCGCTACCCGCTGGCCATGATCTCCGCGGCCTCGCACCACTTCCTCAACACCGTCTTCGGCAACAACGCCGAGCTGCGGCGGCGCGAAGGAAAGCCGCGGATCGTTGTGCACCCGGCCGACGCCGCCGCCCGCGAGCTCGCCGACGGCGACCTCGCGTCGGTGTTCAACGACCGCGGCGGGTTCGAGGCCGTCGTCGAGGTCAGCGACCGGGTACGGCCGGGCGTGGTGGCCACGACCAAGGGCCACTGGGCGAAGTTCACCGGCGGGTCGAGCGTCAACGCCACCGTCGACGAACGCGACGCCGACATGGCCGGCGGCGCCGTCTACCACGACACCCGCGTCGAGCTCAGCCCCCTGGCGACCCACGGCTAGCGCGGTTCCCGCCGGCCCGGCATCCTGCTACGGCAGGCGGCGGCGGACGTGGGAGCCGGCGCTGTCGCGGGTCACCTCGAAGCGGGCCGGGATGCGCTCGGCCAGCCCGGGGACGTGGGTGACGATGCCGACCATGCGGTCGCCGCCGGCGGCCAGCCGTTCGAGCGTGGCGGCCACGGTGTCGAGCGACGCCGCGTCGAGCGCGCCGAACCCCTCGTCGAGGAAGATGGCGTCGAGGCTGCGGGCGGCCGCGTCGGCGAACCCGGCGACCCGCTGCGACAGGGCAAGCGCCAGCGCGAGACCCGCCTGGAACGTCTCCCCGCCCGACAGCGTCCGCACGCTGCGGCGCAGCCCGGCCTCGCCGTAGTCGACGACCTCGATGTCACCCTTCTCGGCGAGGACCAGTTCGTACTGCCCACCGGAGAGCTCCCGCATGATCTCCGCGGCGGCCTCGATGAGGATCTCCATGGCCGCCCCGACCAGCCAGCGCTCGAAGTTGTTGGCCCGCAGCAGCCGGCCGAGCTCGCCGGCGACCCGCGCATCGTGCTCGGTGCGCCGGATCCGGCCGGCGAGATCGGCGGCCAGCCGCCGGTTCTCCCTGACCCGGGTGAGGTCGGCGCGGGCGGTCGTCACCGCCTCGGCCACCGCCCCGCCGATGTCCATCGGGGCCGCGCCGTCGGCGACCGTCAGGCCGGCGGCCGACAGCCGCGCGGTGATCGACGAGCGCAGCTCGGCGGCGGCCGCCTCGGTCCACTGCACCGCGTCGGCGAGCGCCTCCACCTCATCGCCGTGCCGCGCCGCCGTCTCGTCCCGCCAGGCGAGCAGGGCGCGCCAGGCGGCGGCCGGGTCGTCGCCGGTCAGGACCGGCGGGCGCAGCGCGGCCACGGTGTCGCGCGCCTCGTGCAACGACCGCCACGTCTGCCCCGCCGTGGCGCGCAGCGCGGCGACCGCGCGGCTCGCGTCGTCGAGGCCGCGCCTGGCGGTACGGGTGTCGGCGCGCGCCCGGTCGGCCCGTTCCCTGGCCGACTCGATCATCTTCAGCCGCTGCTCGATCACGGCCTCGTCCGGAGCCTCGGCCAGCACGTCGGCCAGCACGTCGCGGCGCGCGCGCAGGTCGGCGTGGTTCTGCTCGGCCCGATGGAAGGCCACCTCGGCGTCGCGGTGCGCCGCCTCGAGCTCGGCCACGGCCCGCGCCGCCCGCGCCTCCCGCCACTCGACCGCGGTGACGTCGGCGGCCGCGGGATGGTGCGGCGGCTCGGTCACGGGACGCAGGCAGACGGGGCACGGCTCGCCGGGGACGAGGTCGCGGGCCAGGTCGGCGGCCACGTTCGCGTGCCTGATCCGGTCCAGCTCGGCGGCCACCGCGGCGTGCGCCTCATCCGCGGCGGCCAGCCGGTCGGCGAGCTCGACACGCCGCTCGCTCGCCTCGACCAGGCGGGTTTCGGCCCTGCCCACGTCGGCCTGCAGCCGGGCGTGCTCGGCGTGGCCGGCGCGGATCCGGTCGAGGTCGGCCGAGTCGCCGGCCGCGGCCAGCTCCGCCTCGGCCGCCGTCTCGGCCTCCTCGCGCTCGGCCACCACGGCGGCCAGCCGGTCGGCCTCCTCGGCCGCCCGCCTGATCCGCTCGGCCAGCTCGCTCACCCCTTCCGGCAGCGCGAGCCCGCCCAGCGCCGCGAGCTGCCGCCTGGCGGCGGCCAGCTCGGCCCGCGACCCGGCCAGCTCGTCCTCGTAGCGGGTGAGGTCGCCGAGGGAGGACCGTACGGCGTCGGCGAGCCCGGCCAGCGTCTCGTGCCGCTCGGCGGCGCGCCGTTCCGCCGCCTCGTCCGCGTCGGCCAGCGCGGTGAGCTGGTCGCGGGCGAGCGCCGCGGTGCGCCGCGCGGTCTCCTCCTCGACGACGGCCCGCCTGCGCACCCGCTCGTACACCCCGGCGTCGAGCAGCCGGACGAGGAGGTCCTGCCGTTCCCGCGGCGGGGCGTGCAGGAACTCGGCGAACCTGTCCTGCGGCACGACGACGCTCTGCACGAAGTACTTGTACGGCAGGCCGACGACATCCTGGACCGTGGCCGTGACGTCGTCGCCCTCGGCGACCGACCGTACGGCGTCCTCCCACAGGCCGCCGGCGGCGAGCTCGTCGAGCCGGGCCTCGCGGGTGCTGACCCGCCCTCTGCGGTCGCGGCTGAGCACCCGAACGGCCGCGTACCTGCGCCCGCCGGCCTCGAAGATGAGGCCGACCCGGCCGAGCGCGGCCGACGGGGGCAGCGCCAGGGCGACCACGCCCTCCCTGCCCCATCGCGGCACCGTGCCGTACAGCGCGAAGCAGATCCCGTCGATGACGGTGCTCTTGCCGGCGCCGGTCGGGCCGACCAGCGCGAAGAAGTCGGTCTCGGTGAAGTCGATCTCGGTGGGGCGCCGGAAGCTCCCGAAGTTCTCCATGCGCAGCAGGCACGGCAGCATCAGCCGTCCGCCCCCGCCGCGCGGAACTTCTCGCCGGGGCGCGCCGCCCCGGCGGCCTCCTCGGCGGCGTCCCCGGCCGTCTCCTCGGCGCTGACCTCGTCGAGCAGCCGGTCGAACAGCGCGGTCAGCTCCTCACCTCCGCCGTGGCCGGAGTCGGCGAGGTAGTCGCGGAACAGGCCGCGCGGCCCGCGGTCGTGAGGCACCGCGGCGGCGTGCCGCTGGGTGGGGCGGAAGCGCTCGTCGATGTCGATGGACAGCGCGTCGGGCAGCAGCTCGCGCACCGCCTCGGCCAGCCCGGGCCGTGGCCGTTCGGCGACGATGACCCGCAGCCAGGCGCCTTCGACATCGGCGGCAACGGCCGCCAGCTCGTCGAGCGAACCGCGCACCGTGCGCAGCCGGCGGGCGGTCGTGATCTCGGCCTCCCTGACCTCCGCCTCCTGTCCTGGCCCCACTGCGACGATCAGCACGCCGGGACGGATGGTCTCGTCGCCGAAGTCCACCGCGAGCGGCGAGCCCGCGTACCACAGCGGGCACGGGCCCGGCAGGTGCTGGCGGCGGTGGAGGTGGCCGAGCGCGGCGTACTGGATCGACTCGGGGAACGTGCCGGGCTCCAGGTAGTACGACATGACCGTCTGGGCCTCGCGCTCGCCGCCGCCGAGTCGCCCGCCGCGCAGTGTGGCGTGGGCGGTGAGCAGGTTGACCGTGCCGTCTTCGAAACCGGCCGTCAGCGCCCCGGCCAGCTCCGCCCACTTCAGGGCGTAGGCGATGCCGTGCTGGACCGGGGTGCCGTGCAGGGCCTCGGCGGCGCGGACGGCGAAGCGGTGCGACAGGAACGGCAGCACGGCCACCCTGGCGTCCTCGCCGGTCCTGGCGGTGAAGGAGACCAGTCCGCCGTCGTCAGGGCCGCGGAACGTGCCGACGACGTGGATGCCGACGGTGCCGAGCACGGGGCGGTACACATCGAGGAGGTGGGGGTTGTCGTGGTTGCCGGCGAGCACGACGACCTGGCGCCCGTCCTCGCGCAGCGCGAGCAGGGTGCGCATCACCAGCGACTGCGCGGCCGGTACCGGCGCGGCGGCGTCGAACACGTCACCGGCCACGATCACGAGATCCACGTCCTCGGCGCCGGCGATGTCGACGATCTCGCCGAGGACGGCGGTCTGCTCGTCGAGGCGCGACCGGCCCTTGAGCACCTTGCCGACGTGCCAGTCGGCAGTGTGCAGGATTCTCATGAGAACGGCCCTCCGGCCTCAAGCAAAACAGAGGCGACGGAGGACCGTCCGTGTATTTCGGTCGATCGGTACGGACTAGGTGAAGATGCTGACCCCACCCGGGCCGATGAGGAGGCCGAGCACGATGAGGACGATCCCCCACAGCAGCTCGCGCCTGGCCAGAATCACATAGATACCGGCGATCACCATGATCACCGCGATGAGCCACAGAATCGTGTACATGCAAGCCGGATCCCCGTGACAAATCGGGCTAAACAGGCTTGAGGGCTCAGACAACCACTAATTAGCGATTTAGCCTGTCCTAAATGAGAGGCGGGCGCCTCACCGGGCCAGCCGGTAGATCCGGCGCGCGTTGCCGCCCCCCACCAGGCCGGCGATCTTGGCCGCGTCCCCCGGCGACCACTCCCCCGCCCGCACCCGCTCGGCCAGCGCCGCGCCGAGGCCGCGCCTGAAGTACAGCGCGCCCAGGAGGCACAGCTCGGCGAGGCCGTAGCAGTCGGTGCTGAAGAGGTTCTTGTGGAACGGCGCCAGCTCGAGCGACTCGGCGAGCACGGCTGCCGAGGCCGCGGCCGTGTAGGTAACGGTGAGGCCGCAGTCGAGGTACACGTGCGGGTAGACGGCGGCGAGATACCCGGCCTCGCGTACGTACGGGTAGCAGTGCAGCAGCACGACGGGGACCGGCTGCGCGGCCCGCAGGAAGTCGGTCATCAGCACCGGGTTCGCGCGGTGCAGCCGCAGGTCGGTGTCGCCGAAGCCGGTGTGGAACTGGATCGGCAGGCCGTAGTCGCGTGCCGTGGCGACCGCGGTCCACAGCGCGTGCCGCAGCAGTACGGGGTCGGTGAGCCTGGGTTCGAGGTGATGGCCGGCGAACCACGCGGCCGCCGCGGCGACCACCTCGCCCGGCTCCGGCGGCCACGGGTCGAAGTCGAGGCCGCAGCGGTAGGCGATGATCGTCTTGAGGCCGGCGGCGTCGCTCGCCCGCCTGTACAGCTCCTCGGCGAACTCCTCGGCGTACCCGGCGGCGGACGGGCCGCGCTCGGCGACGTCCTGGGCGACCTGCTCGATGCGGACGATCTCGTGACCGGGGACGCCGCCGGCGGCGGCTCCCATCTCGGCCGGCGACAGCTCGTCGCCGCCCGGCAGCCCGGTGTCGACGCAGAACGCGCCGATCCCGGCCGCGCCGAGCAGCCGGCGGTTCACATCGTCGGGGCCGAGTTCGGCGCGGCGCGCCAGGTAGTCGGCGGCCGGCGCGTGCGGCGGCAGGCCGAGCGCGGGCGCGCACCAGCGCCTGACGGCCAGCCCCACCGGCGTGTCGAAGTGCGTGGTACCCGGCGGTGCGGGCAGCCCGCCTTCGGTGATGAGCCGCTCGAAACCGGCTCGGTCGAGCGGCACGCGCAGCACGCCGTGACAGTGGTGATCGACCAGCGGCCGGCCGAGCGCCTCGGCCAGCGCCGGCGGGACGTCCCGCGGGATGCCGGCCGGGGAGCCCGGCGAGGAACCCGGCGGCGGGCCGGGCGGCGGCATGCCAGGCGGTCTGGCTTCGGTGTTCACGTCGGTGCTGCCCCCTGCACGTTCGTCGCCCGCGTCGTCGCCGGTCGAATGACTGATCGTAACGGAGACGTAGCGCCTGGCGGCGCACCGCGATCACAGTCACGGCCGGCCCCCCGCGAAACCGCACAGGGGCCGGCCGTGGCCGTGAGGATGCCGGCGTCAGGTCGACGCGGCCAGGTCGAGCTCCTTGATCTTGGGGTCGCCCTCGTCGGCGTAGTAGTCGTCGGTCCTCGTGGCGTCCGGCCCGTCCGGCGTCTTGGCCGCCCGGAGCGCGAGCGTGGCGAGGAACGCGACGACCAGGTTGAGCGCGACCGCGATCAACCCGACGTACACCGTCATGTGGGTCCCGAAGCCGAGCTTATGGAGGTCGTAGGCGGACCCACCGAAATGGTCCTTGCCGCGGGCCGGGTTCGGGATCTGGTACAGCATCCACATCCCCGCGGACATCCCGGCTACCCAGCCGGCGATCAGCCCGCCCCGATGGAACCAGCGGGTCAGCAGCCCGAGCCCCACGGCCGGCAGGGTCTGCAGGATGATCACACCGCCGATGAGCTGAAGGTCGATCGAGAACTGCGGGTCGAGCAGCAGGATGACGGCGACGGCGCCGATCTTCACGACGAGCGAGGCCAGCTTGCTGACCGCAGCCTCCTCGCTGTCGGTGGCCTCAGGATGGATGTATTCCTTGTAGATGTTCCGGGTGAACAGGTTGGCCGCGGCGATCGACATGATCGCCGCAGGGACGAGGGCGCCGATGCCCACGGCCGCGAACGCCACGCCGGTGAACCAGTCGGGGAAGATGCGGTCGAACAGCAGCGGCACGATGGTGTTGCCGTCGGCCTTGCCGCCGCTGGTGAGCGGCTTGACCCCGGCCGCGATGGCCATGAACCCGATCAGCGCGATCAGGCCGAGCAGCAGGCTGTAGGCCGGCAGCGCGGCCATGTTGCGCTTGATGACGTTGCGGTTGCGGCTGGCGAGGACGCCGGTCGCGCTGTGCGGGTACAGGAACAGCGCCAGCGCCGAGCCCAGCGCCAGCGTCGCGTAGTTGAGCTGGTTGTTCTTGTTCAGCAGCAGGTCGTCGGTCGGCGTCGGCGTCGAGGCGAACTTCGTCTGCGCGGCGCTGAAGATGTGGCCCCAACCGCCGAGTCTGGCCGGGATGTAGAAGATGGCGACGAGGATGACCGCGTAGATGAGGATGTCCTTGACGAACGCGATCAGCGCCGGCGCGCGCAGGCCCGACTGGTAGGTGTAGGCGGCGAGGATGGCGAAGGCGATGATGAGTGGCCAGTGCCCGTTCACGCCCATCGCCTTGAGCGTCGCCTGGATGCCGACGAGCTGCAGCGCGATGTACGGCATGGTCGCGACGATGCCGGTGATCGCGACGAGCAGCGCCAGCGTCGCCGAGCCGAACCTGGCCCGGACGAAGTCGGCGGGCGTCACGAAGCCGTGCACGTGCGAGACCGACCACAGCCGGATCAGCACGAGCATGACCATCGGGTAGATGATGACGGTGTACGGCACGGCGAAGAAGCCGGTCGCTCCGGCGCCGAACACCAGCGCGGGCACGGCGACGAACGTGTACGCCGTGTAGAGGTCGCCGCCGATGAGGAACCAGGTGATCCACGAGCCGAAGCTGCGGCCACCGAGCCCCCACTGGTCGAGAGAGGCCATGGTCTCCGGGCGCCGCCACCGCGACGCGACGAATCCCATGCCGCTGACCAGGACGAAGAGGACAACGAAGATCGTGATTTCGGGGACGTGGTCGGACATCGTCAGCTCCCCTTCTTCTTCGTCATCTGGTAGACGATCGCGGTGCAGACCACGCCGACCACGATGAACGCCAGTTGCAGCCAGTAGAAGAAGGGAATTCCGGCCAACCGCGGCTCTGTGCGGTTGTACAGGAAGGTCAGCAGCGGGACCACGACCGGGATGAGGAGCAGCCAGTTCCACGGGCTGCCATCGCTTCGGCCGTTCGTCCGGCCGTTTGGTGGGGAGTTGGTGTTCTGCGGCGCCAACGATCCTCCCTCGTCAGGCCCCCGTTTCAGATTGAACCGGCACTGCGGAAAGCGACGGCAGCATAGTGCGGACTACATCACGGCTGGGTCGCGACTCCGGCACGACTCGTGCATTCGTTCCGCAGCGTGCGACATCGCGGCTCGAATGTACCCATATCTGGAAAGCTCGTACCGTGCCGTTGCGGACTCCGGCGGCACCGCACCGTGGCAGCCGTGCTGCTGGCGGTGGCCGGCGGCGGCGCGGTAGCCTTTGCGCATCATGCGAACGGTAACGAGCCCGTCGTGGTGGTGGCGCCGCTGAGGCGGAGCCACCACGTGCGCATGCGACACTCTGGCGACCGCCCTCAACCGGCGGTCGTTTTCCGTTGTCCGGCCGCCGCGAGGGCCCCGAGAACCGAGGGGACCCGTAGATGGACCATGGCACGGTGGAGACCACCGAGTACCTGACGGCCGGAGGCGTGCGGATCATCCGCACCGCGACCCCGGTGCGTTCCGCGGACTCCTCGGCCGTACTCGAGGAGATCGCCGCCGCCGTGGGCCGCCGCCGCGGCGGGGTGCTGGCCTCGGGGATGGAGTACCCGGGTCGCTACAGCCGCTGGCACATGGGCTACGTGGATCCCTGCCTGGAGGTGGTCGCGCGCGGGCGGCGGCTGGAGGTGCGCGCGTTGAACGAGCGCGGCCGGGTGCCGCTGTCGGCGGTGGCGGCCGCGGTCGGCGGCACCGGAGAGGTCGTGACCAGCGACGCCGACCTGATCGAGGTGTTCATCCCGCCGACCGACGGGTTCTTCACCGAGGAGGAGCGCAGCCGCCAGCCCACCGTGTTCACCGCGCTGCGGGCCATCGCCGGGGTGTTCGGTGGCGGCGACCCGCACCTGGGCCTGTACGGCGCGTTCGGCTACGACCTGTCCCTGCAGTTCGAGCCGCTCCGGCTGAGGCACGCGCGCCCCGCCGACCAGCGCGACATGGTCCTGCACCTGCCGGACGAGCTCGTCATCGTGGACCGCAAGCGCGAGACGTCGCACCGGATGACCTACGAGTTCGTGACCGCGGGCGCCGGCACGGAGGGCCTGCCCAGGCGCACGGAGCCGACGCCGGTGCGGCCCGCGCTAGAGCTGCCGCCGCAGCCGGTACCCGGCGCGTACGCCCAGGTCGTCAGGGACGCCAAGGAGAAGTTCGTCCGCGGCGACCTGTTCGAGGTGACGCCGGGGCACGTGATGTACGGCCGGTGCGACTCGCCGGCGACCTTCTTCCAGCGGCTGCGCGAGACGAATCCCGCGCCGTACGAGTTCATGTTCAACCTCGGCGACGGCGAGTACCTCGTCGGGGCGTCGCCGGAGATGTTCGTCCGGGTGACCGGCGAGCGGGTCGAGACCTGCCCGATCGCCGGCACGATCAAGCGCGGCGCCGACCCCCTCGAGGACGCCGAGCAGATCAGGACCATCCTCACCTCGCACAAGGACGAGTCCGAGCTGACGATGTGCACGGACGTCGACCGCAACGACAAGTCCCGCATCTGCGTGCCGGGGACGGTCAAGGTGCTCGGCCGCCGGCAGATCGAGCTGTACTCGCGGCTGATCCACACGGTCGACCACATCGAGGGCCGGCTGCGCCCCGGATTCGACGCGCTCGACGCCTTCCTCACCCACATGTGGGCGGTGACCGTGACCGGCGCCCCGAAGACCTGGGCGATGCAGTTCATCGAGGACCACGAGGACGCGCCGCGCCGCTGGTACGGCGGGGCGGTCGGGTTCATCGGCTTCGACGGGTCGATGAACACCGGTCTCATGCTGCGCACCGCGCAGATCAGGGACGGCATCGCCGCGGTGCGGGCGGGCGCGACGCTGCTGTACGACTCCGACCCCGACGCCGAGGAACGCGAGACCTACCTCAAGGCCGGGGCGCTGCTGGAGGCGCTGGAGCTGGCCGGCGACCCGGCCGCCGCCGCGCGGGCGGCGGCCGCCGCCGAGGCCGCGGGGGCGATGGCGGCCGGGCGGGCGGGGGACGGCCTGACCGTGCTGCTCGTCGACCACGAGGACTCGTTCGTCAACACGCTCGCCGACTACTTCCGGCAGCAGGGCGCCGCGGTGACGACGCTGCGGCACGGCTTTCCCGAGCCGATGCTCGACGAGCTGCGGCCCGACCTGGTGGTGCTGTCCCCCGGCCCCGGCCGGCCGGCCGACTTCGACTGCGCGGCGCTGCTCACCGCCTTGGACGCGCGCCGGCTGCCCGTCTTCGGGGTGTGCCTCGGGTTGCAGGCGATGGTCGAGCACGCGGGCGGGGAGCTCGCGCTGCTGCCGGAGCCCGCCCACGGCAAGCCCGGCACCATCAAGATCGCCGGTGGGGAGCTCTTCGCCGGCCTCCCCGACGAGATCGTCGCGGCCCGGTACCACTCGCTGCACGCCACCCCCGACCAGGTGCACGGCTTCGCGGTGACCGCGCTGCTCGGCGACGTGGTGATGGCGATCGAGGATCCGGCGAACCGGCGGTGGGCCGTCCAGTTCCATCCGGAGTCGATCCTCACCGCGGCCGGCCGGCGCGGTCATCAAATCATCGCCAACGTGCTCCGGCTCTGCCGCGCCTGATCGCCGGCGCCGGGCCGGGGCTGGGGCCGGGGCCGGGCGCGGCGTCGTCGTCGGCGGCCGCCGCGGGCAGCCCGTGGAGGATGAGGTCGACGAGGCCGTCCACCACGGTTTCGCGCGACACCTCGGGGTGGTCGAGCCACCATTCGCCGGCGGCGTGGACCATGCCGACGACGGCATGTCCCCAGATGGCGGCGCGGGGCCGGTCGGCGAGGCGGACCTCGGCGCTCATCACGTCGGCGATCTCGCGGCCGACCTCGCGGATCACGGTGCTGACCGCGCTGTGCGTGGCCTGGTCCTCCGCGCTGGCCCGATGCATGAGGAACCGGTAGAGCCCGGGGTTGGCGGAGATCGACGCCAGATAGGTGTCGATCGACGCGCGGGCGCGTTCGCGCATGTCACCCGGCCGCAGGAACCCGGCGCGGACGTCCTCGATCAACCGCCGGACGTGCCGCTGGGCCAGCGCCTGGTACAGCCCGCTCTTGTCGCCGAAATGGCGGTAAAGGATCGGCTTGCTGATGCCGGCCTCGGCGGCGATCGCCGCCATCGACGCCGCGGGCCCCTCGCGCTGGATGACGCGGTCGGCCGCCTCGAGCAGCGCGCGGCGGCGCCGCGGGTCGCGGCGCGCATGAGTACCGCTGCTGGCCGGAGCGCCGGTCACCCGGTCATCGTACGGCGACGTGCGCGGCGGCGCGTCGCCCCGTGGCGCCCCGGCCGGAAGTCTATGGTGATGGAGCGATCACAGACAGGCACCACGGCGGGCGGCGGCGTGACGGGACGACGACACTACGAAGGACCTCCGCGGGCGGCGCGGCGCGGCGGTCCCCACCGCCCACGCGCCGGCGCCAACCGGCCGTGACCGGGCGCGCCGCGGGCGGGCGCGACGCGGGCGGGGTGTTGCTCCTCGCGCTGGCCACGCAGCAGTTGCTCATGGCATACGACTCGACGGCGATGAACGTCGCGATCTCCGACATCGTCGCGGACCTGCACACGACGCTCACCGGCGTGCAGTCCGCGATCTCGGTATACGCCCTCGTCATGGCGGCGCTCATGATCACCGGGAGCAAACTCGGCACCCTGCACGGGCACACCCGGATGTTCACGCTGGGAGCGGTGATCTATGGCACCGGAGCGCTCATCACCTCGCTCAGCCCGGATCTCCCGGTCATGCTGTTCGGCTGGTCGCTGCTCGAGGGCGTCGGCGCGGCGTTGATCTTCCCGGCCATCTTCTCGATCGCGACGACCGCCTATACCGGCGCACGGCGGACCCGCGCGCTGGCCATGGTGGGCGCCGCGACCGGGGTGGGTGCCGCGCTCGGGCCCATCCTGTGCGGCCTGATCAGCACCTACCTCACCTGGCGGGTGTCGTTCTTCATGGAAACGCTGGTCACCGCCGCCGTCATCGTGCTCATGCGGCGGGCGTTGGAGCCCCGGCGGGCGTGGCCGGCGGAGTCGTTCGACCTCGTCGGCGTCACGCTGTCCGCGCTCGGGTTCGGGCTGATCGTGTTCGCCACCTTGCTGATCGGCAGGTACGGCTTCCTGCTGGCCCGCAAAGACGTGGTCGCCTTCGGCCACACGGTCCTCGACGAGGGCGACGTCGCGCCCACGCCGGTGCTGGCGGCCGCCGGCCTGGCGGTCCTCGTGCTCTTCGCCTGGTGGGAGCGGCAGAGGATCCGCCGTGGCCGGGACCCGCTGGTACGGCTGGCCGTCCTGCGGAACCGCACGACGCGGGTGGGTTCGGAGGCGCTGGCGGCGCAGTTCCTCGTGACCGCGGGAGTGCTGTTCCTCGTACCGGTCTTCGTCCAGACCACGCTCGACTACGACGCGCTCGAGAGCGGGCTGACCCTGCTGCCCACGACGCTCGCCCTGATCGTCGCCGCGGCGATCGCGTCGCGGCTCGTCGGCGCCGGCCGGGTGGGCAGGAAGCCGCTCATCGTCGCCGGCTTCCTATTGATCGCGGCCGGATCGGTGGTCGTGGCGTTCACTTTCGACCCGGACGGCTCCGGGCTCCGGCTGGCCCCGGGGCTGGCCGTCGCCGGTCTGGGGCTTGGCCTGTGCGCCATCCTGCCCGACCTCGTGCAGTCCTCGGCGACCGAGGACGCGGTCAGCGACGTGGCCGGGTTGTCGCGCAGCGCCTCCTACCTCGGCCAGTCGGTGGGGGTGGCGCTCGCCGGCGCGCTGATGGTCGGCGTCCTCGTGGACTCCTTCGGCTCGGGCGTACGCGCCAGCGCGATCCTCGGCACGGACCAAAAGGCCGCCGTCCAGCGGACCCTCGACACCCAGGTCCAGGCCACCGCGGTGAGCGACGGCCAGCTCGCGGCGGCATTGCGCGGGCGCGGCGTCACCGGTACGGCCGCGGCCGATCTCGTTCAGATCAACGCGACCGCTCGAGAGCGCGGGCTGACCGCCGCCGTCCTCGCCATGGGCCTGTTCGCGCTCATCGGGTGCGGTCTCGCCCTGCGTCTTCCCCGCCTCCGCTGAACGCCGTGCCTCCATGGCCATCGCCGGCTCCGTCGCCGCTGATCTTGAGCCGCAGGCGGTCGGCCTCCTGTTGGACGGCGGCGAGCCGGGCGCGAAGGTGGGCGGTCGGGGGCTGGTCGGTCAGGTGCAGCTGCACCACCGCGATCGTGTGCAGCACCATGGTCATGATGACCGGGGTCTGGTCGGCGAGGATGAAGTACCACGGGCGCGGGACGCCGTCCCCGTACCGCGAATGGGCCACCGCCGAGACCGCTGACATCGCCGAGATCGACAGCACCGCCTGCTGCGGCAGCAGCAGGCCGAGCGTCACCGGGCGCGGCCCCCGCCGGACTGCGCCGACCGCAGCCATGGTCGCCACCGAAAACATGATCGCCGCGGTCAACAGCCGCGGCAGCCCTTCGAAGGCGTGCAGCGCCGTCGCGCCGAGCACCTTGCCGCTGATCAGCAGCAGGCAGCCCCACGTGAGGTGCAGCGCCACGGCGCACCAGACGATCGCGACGGGCCGGACCTTCACTTGTCGAGCGGCCTTCGCGCTCCGCGGTTCGCGCGGGTCAAGTCGATGCGTCCCGGCGGCCGCTCGGTGAGCGCGAGCAGGGCGTTGAGCCGGCCGGTCAGCCGGCGGTCACGTTCGTCCCACTCCCGGGTCAGGGTCTCGATGCGGCCGCTCAGCTCGGCCAGCCGGTGCTGCACCACGGAGACGGTCTGGGCCAGCTCTGCCATGTCGCCCGACTCGTCGGCCGCCGCGCGCGCCGCGACGCCCGCCCGGGACCGTGCGAGCCACAGCCACAGGGCGAGCACAGTCACCGCCGGAACCGTCAGGGCGGCGATCACGTATGCCAAGTCCACAATCCCCCCACGGACCTTGGTACAGAGCCAGTGTGCTCCCCGTAACGCCTCAGGTACAGAGATCTGCCCATAATCTACGGCATGTGGCGGACCAGCCGCACCGGGTCACCGATCGGGGGCGACACGAGGGGGCGCCTCCGCGCCGGAACGACCCGGGTGAGTACTGTGATCAGCCAGAGCATGGCGGACCGGCCAGCCCGCGGAGGATCCGATGCGCAACCAGCCGCTGGAAAGCCTCGTGCTCGGCGACGTTCTCCGGGCCCGGGCCGAAAGCCATCGGCGGGAGACGTTCCTCAAGTTCCGGGACGGCGAGATCACCTACGGCGAGGTCGACGCGATGGCCGACCGGCTGGCGCGGGGCCTGATCGCCGCCGGCGTCGACCGCGGTGATCATGTCGGGGTGATGCTGCCCAACGGGCCGGAGATCATCAATGTGATCTTCGCGCTCGCCAGGGTCGGCGCGGTCGCCGTGCCGATCAACACCGCGTACAAGGGCGAGCTGCTGCGGCACGTCCTCGCCGGCTCCGACACCTCCACCCTCATCGTGGACGGCGCCTACGCCGACCGGCTGGCGCCGATCGCGGCGCGGCTGCCCGGCCTGGGCCGCGTCATCGTGCGCACCGGGGGCACGGCCGGCGCGGGACTCGACGGGCTCGACGGCCTGGGCAAGCCGGCGATCGACATGTCGTGGCTGCTCGCCCACGGCGCCGAGCCCGTTTCGGCCCCGGTGAGCTTCGCCGACCTGCAGGCCATCATGTTCACCTCGGGCACGACGGGCCCGTCCAAGGGCGCGATGGTGCCGCACGCCCTGGCGCTCACCTGCGCCCTCGACTCGCTCGACTTCCTCGACCGGTGGGGCAAGACGGTGTACTGCCCGCTGCCGCTGTTCCACGCCGCCGGGCTGTGGGACGGCATGATGTCGGCTCTGCTGTCGGGCGGCGCGATCGCGGTCGTCGAACGGTTCAGCGCATCACGGTTCTGGGACGACGTGCGCCATTTCGACGCCCAGGTCGCCATGAGCGTGTTCTCGATGATCCCGATCCTGCTGAACAGGCCGCCCACCCCCCGGGACAAGGACCACCCGCTGGAGACCTTCTATATGGGCAAGTCGGTGCTGGACGAACCGCTGCTGAAGCGTTTCGGGGTGCGGTCGGTGGAGACCTACACCAGCACGGAGGTGGGCATCGCCACCGCCAGCCCGTACGGCGAGTGGCGGCTGGGCTCGTGCGGGCGGGCCCACGAGGAGCGGTTCGAGGTGGCGGTGGTCGACGAGATGGACCGGCCGGTCGGCCCCGACGAGCCCGGCGAGATCGTCGTACGCCCGAAACAGCCGTTCGTGATCACCACCGGCTACTACGGCGCGCCGGAGGCGACGGCGCGGTCCTTCAGGAACATGTGGTTCCACACCGGCGACCGGGCCTGGCGGGACGCCGACGGCTACTTCTACTTCCTCGACCGGATGAAGGACGCCATCCGCAGGCGCGGCGAGAACATCTCCGCGTTCGACCTGGAGTGCGAGATCAACCTCCACCCCGCCGTGCTCGAGTGCGCCGCCATCGGCGTGCCGTCCGAGCTCGAGGACGAGGACGTCAAGATCACGGTGGTGCTGCGGCCCGGGGCCCCGCTCGAGCCGGCCGAGCTGGTGGACTACTGCCGCGAGAGGCTGCCCAGGTCGATGGTCCCCCGGTACGTCGAGTTCGTCGACGCGCTCCCCCGCACTCCCACCGACAAGGTCGCCAAGTACCGCCTGCGCGCCGAGGGCGACCACGGGCTCACCCCCACCACCTGGGACGGCGAGCGGCAGGAGTACCGGACATGAGCCCGACACCAAAGAGGAGGGGAGCGCGACTGTGAACTGGGCGGACACCGCGGAGGAGGCGTCGTTCCGTGCCGAGGTGCGCGAGTTCGTCCGCGAGCGGTTCCCTCGCGACTACCGGCCGGACACGGGCGCGGAGCAGAGCCTGGAGCCCGAGGACGTCTGGGGCTACAACTGGCCGGCCGACCGGGTCGCCGCCGACCCGGCGCGGCGAGCGGGCGCCCGCCGGTGGGCCGCGGCGCTCGCCGAGCGGGGCTGGATCGCGCCCGGCTGGCCGGCCGAGTACGGCGGCGCCGGGCTGTCGGCCACGGAGGAGTTCATCCTCCAGGAGGAGATGATGCGGGCCCGGGTGCCCACCGTGAACGGGATCGGCGCCTTCCTGCTTGGCCCGACGCTGCTCGCGCACGGCACGCCCGAGCAGCTCGCCGCGCACCTGCCGCCGATCGCCCGCGGCGAGCGGACCTGGGCGCAGGGGTTCTCCGAGCCGGGCGCGGGCTCCGACCTCGCCGCGCTCCGCACCCGGGCCGTCCGCGACGGTGACGACTACGTACTCAACGGGCAGAAGGTGTGGACGTCGCTCGGGCAGTACGCCGACTGGCTGTTCGTCCTGGCCCGTACCGATCCCGACGCCGAGCCGCGCCACCGCGGCATCACCTTCCTGCTGGTCGACGCCGCCACCCCCGGCGTCACCGTCCGCCCCATCACCGACATCCGCGGCGACGTCCCGTTCTGCGAGATCTTCTTCGAGGACGTGCGGGTGCCGGTCTCCTGCCGCGTCGGCGAGGAGAACCGCGGCTGGTACGTGGCGATGACCGCGCTCGGCTTCGAGCGGGCCGGCATCGGCGCGACGATCAAGTACGAGCAGGCCCTCACCGAGCTGGTCCGCTACCTCGGCACCGCGGACGGCCGCGGCTTCCTGCGCGGCGACGGCGCCGCCGCTTCGCTGCGCCGGGAGATCGCCCGCCGCTACATCGAGATCAGAGTGCTGTACAACCTGGCCCGCTACACGATGTCCAGGCAGGCCGCCGGCGCCGTCCCCGGCTACGAGGCGTCGGTCAACCAGCTCTTCAGCGCCGAGCTGCACCAGCGGCTGGCCCGCACGGGGGCCGCCGCGTTCGGCGAGTCGGCCCGCCTGTGGGGGCGTGGCGGTGCCCCGCTTGACGCCGCCTTCACCCACCTGCGGATGGACGCGGTCGCCGCCACCGTGCTCGGCGGCACCGCCGAGATCCAGCGCAACGTCATCGCCACCCGCGGCCTGCACCTCCCCCGAGCCTGATTCCCGAGCCCGCAACTCACCGGAAGGACGCGTTCATGTACGAAACCCTCGACGTGCAGATCGAGGAACGGGTGGCCTGGCTGACCCTGAACCGGCCCGACAAGCTGAACGCCCTCACCCCGACCACGATGCGCGAGCTGCGGACGTTCTGCGCCGAGGTCGACGACGACGAGGACGTGTGCGTCGTCGTCATGCGCGGCGCCGGCGACCGGGCGTTCTGCGCCGGCATGGATCTCGACTGGTCGGCCGGGCTCACCAAGAAGGAGCGGATCGAGCAGGGCCGGCTCGGCGAGAAGACGTTCGCCATGCTGGAGCGGCTATCGGTGCCGGTCATCGCGGCCGTGCACGGGTACGCCGTCGGCGGCGGGCTCGAGTTGGCGCTGGCCGCCGACTTCATCGTGGCCGCCGACAACGCCAAGATGGGCCTGGTCGAGATCACGCTGTCCGCGCGACCCCCGTACCGGCCGAAGATGACCGAGGACGGCGACCCTGACCAGCCGGAGTTCGGCGGCTCGGCGCCCGGCTGGGGCGGTGTCAAGCGCCTTCCGCAACGCATCGGCAAGGCGCGGGCCAAGGAGCTGCTGTTCACCGGCGTCCGGCTGGACGCCGAGCGGGCGCTGCGGCTAGGTCTCGTCAACGACGTCTACCCGGCGGAGGAGTTCGACAAGCGGGTCGGCGAGCTGGCCGAGCGGATCGCGGCGATGAACCGCTACAACCTCCGCCTGGTCAAGGAACTGGTGAACAACGAGTACGACTGGATCGAGCCGCACCCCAGTTGATCGGAGGACCTGTGCAGATCTACCGGATCGACCACATCGGCCAGGTGGTCCCCGAGCTCGAGCCGCAGGTGCGACTGCTGGAGGGCCTGTTCGGGTTCCGGCGGGTGCGCGCCTGGGACAACCCCGACGCGGGCTGCCGCGGCGTCCGGCTGCGGCTGCCCGCCGCCTGGGGCCAGTGCTGGGAGGTCCTGGCGCCGTCGGGCGCCGACTCGGCGGTGGCCGCGTTCCTCGACGCGCAGGGCGGGCGCGGCGGCCTCCACCACGTCGCCGCCGAGGTGCCCGACCTCGACGCCGCGCGCGCCGAGCTGGCCGGGCGCGGGCTGGCGCCGGTGGACGGCGGCGGCACGGCCGGCCGGTGGCTGGAGACGTCGCTGTCGCCGCCCGCGTACGGCGAGGGAGTACGCTTCCGGCTGCGCGGGCCCGGCGGCCTCGGCATGTGCGGCGACGACGGCACGGGCGGGGGCGCGGCCGGGAACGGGGGCGGGGACGCGTCGTCGCTCGGGATCGTGGCGATCGACCACGTCTGCCAGGCGTTCCACGACCGCGACGAGCTGGCGCGCTGGTACGCCGACCTCGCCGGGTTCGTCCAGGTGTGGCGCACCCCGGCGGACGAGCACCCGGACATGGCCGACCTCGTCATGAACATCCCGGGCTCGACCATCTGCTGGGAGATCATCATGCCGCGCGGCGACGACTCGTTCATCGAGCGGTTCCTCGACAGGAGCGGGCCGGCCGCGCACCACGTGACGTTCGAGGTCGCCGACTGGGACCGCGCCCTGGCCGCCTGCCGCCACCACGGCACGCCGACCTTCGGCGAGAACGAGGGCGGCACCGACGGCGCCGCCTGGCGCGACGCGTTCATCCACCCGAAGCACACCGGCGGGGTGCTCGTGCAGCTGTTCTGGGAGGAGCGCCCAGGCGTGTGGGTCCGCTCGGACAAGATCCCGCCGGGCCGGGAGTAGCCCGACCGCGACGCCGGAAACCGGAAACCGGCAGCCAGGAGGAGAACGGGAGCCATGGACCTGACCCTCACCGAGGACCAGGAGCTCATCCGGGACGCCGCGCGGGAGCTCCTCGAGTCCCGGTGCGCGACGGCGGGCGTGCGGGCGATGGAGGACGACCCCGCCGGCTACTCCTCCGGGCTGTGGAAGGAGTTGGTCGAGCTCGGCTGGACCGGGCTCGCGCTGCCGGAGGCCTGCGGCGGTCTCGGCGCGGGCTTCCTCGAGGTCTGCCTGGTGATCGAGGAGCTGGGCCGCTGCCAGGTGCCGAGCCCGCTGGCGGCGACGGTGGTGGGCTGCGGCCTGCCCATCGCGAGGTTCGGCACCGACGAGCAGCGGGCCGAATGGCTCGAGGCCATCGTGCGCGGCCGCGTCATGACCGCCGCCCCTGCCCGCTGGGACCGGGACGGTACCGCCGAGGTGACCGCGACGCCGGCGGCCGGTTCCGGCGACGGCTTCCTGCTCACGGGAACGGCCGCCTTCGTGCCGTACGCGCACGTCGCGGAGGACCTGCTCGTGGTGGCCGACGTGGCCGGCGGCGGCGGCCCGGCCGCGTTCCTGGTGGACGCCGGGGCCGCCGGGCTGAGCCTGGAGCCGCAGGCCGCGCTCGGCGCCGACCGCCCGCACCGGGTCGGGTTCGACGGCGTGCGCGTTCCGGCCGGCCGCGCGCTGCCAGGCGGCGCGGCGGCCGCCACGGCGATCTCCGCCTACGGTGCCGCGGCCACCTGCGCCGAGCTGGTCGGCGCGGCGCAGCGGGTGCTCGACATGACCGTGGAGTACGCCACGGAGCGCGAGCAGTTCGGCAAGCCCATCGGCGCGTTCCAGGCGGTGCAGCACCTCTGCGCCGACATGGCCATGGACGTGCTGACCTCACGGTTCATCGCCTACGAGGCCATCTGGCGGCTGTCGGCCGGCCTCGAAGCGGCGATGGAGGTGTCGATGGCCAAGGCCTGGGTGAGCGAGGCCGCGGAACGGGTGTGCGCCCGCGGCCACCAGGTGCACGGCGCGATCGGCTTCACCCGCGAGCACGACCTGCACCTGTACACGAGGCACGCGATGGCGGCGGCGCTGCGGTTCGGCGACGGCGACCACCACGTCGAACGGGTCGCCCGCCTCCTCGACCTGCCCGGCTAGAGCGAGCAGATGCCGGTCAGGATCCCTCTCCGGCGGGGTGGACGCCGTAGCCGGCGAGCTTGTCCCTGACCCGGTCGATCTCGGCGAGCGGCAGCAGGCGCGGCGTGCCGGCCGCGGTGGCGCGCAGGTACACCTCGCACAGCCACTCCAGGTGGACGGCCCGCGCGTAGGCCTCGGCCAGGTCGGCGCCGTAGGTGAGGGTGCCGTGGTTGCCGAGGATGCAGGCGGTGCGGCCGGCCAGCGCCTCGGCCATGTTGTCGGCCAGCTCGCTCGTGCCGTACGTGGCGTACGGCGCGACGCGAACCGGTCCGCCGAACAGGGCGACCATGTAATGGATCGGCGGTAGCTCGTCGGCGACCGTGGACAGCGCCGTAGCCGCCGGCGAGTGCGTGTGCACCACGGCCCCGGCGTCGGTGCGGGCGTACACGGCCAGGTGCATCGGCAGCTCGGTGGTGGGTGCCAGTGACGCCTCCACGGGGGAGCCGTCGAGGCGGTGGACGCCGACCGACTCCGGCGTCATCGCCTCGTAGTCGAGCCCGCTCGGGGTCACCGCCACCAGGTCGCCGACCCGGACCGAGATGTTGCCCGCCGTGCCGACGACGAGGCGGTCGACGCGCAGCTTCCGGCAGTGGCCGACGATCTGGCTGCGCTGGTCTTCCAGCATGACGTGGCCTGCTCCTCACCGCGCGTGCGCGCGCCGCCGACTCCCCCCTCGCTCCTGTCATAGCACGGCTCCCGGCCAAGATCCCCCGACGTACGGGTTCCGGTGAGCGTCAGGTGCGGATGGTGACGAGCCCCCGCGCGCAGGCCGCGGCGTACTCCACCGGCGTCACGCCGACCGCGGCGGCGAAGTCGCGGATGAAGTGCGACTGGTCGAAGTAGCCGAGCTCGGTCGCGACCCCGGCCCAGGTGCCGGAGTCGTCCGATGCGCCCCCGGCCAGCCGGGCCGCCGCCTCGTGCAGCCGGTAGCGGCGCAGCACCCATTTGGGGGTGACGCCGACGTAGCGCTGGAACAGGCGCTGCAGGGTGCGCGTCGACATGCCGAAGCGGCGCGCGACGTCTTCGACGCGGGCGATCTCGCGGTCGTACAGCAGCGCCCGCACGACCGTGCCGACGAGCTCGACGTTCGGGTCGGGCGCCGGCCGGCGGCTGCGCAGGAAGTCTTCCGCCGCCCTGACCTGCGCGGCGAACGCGGACGGGTCGGGCGCGGCGCCGACCAGCGCGGCCTCGAGCTCGGCCGCCGCGGCGCCCCACACGTCGGCGGCCGGCACCGTACGGTCGGTCAACCGGCTCACCGGCGCGCCGAAGAACGGCAGGAACGCGCCGGGGCGGAACTTCACCCCGAACACCCGGCCGCGCCCGGCGAGCTCGTAGCTGAACCGCTCGCGGCCCACGCCGGCGATCACGAGCCGACCGCCGTCGAGGACGAGGTTGACGCACGGATGGGGCAGCAGGGTCGCGGCGCTGCGCCGGCCGGCGGGCAGCTCCCAGGCGACGAGCCAGTGCCGCTCGAGCCAGGGGGCCAGATCGGGCGCGGCCGGCACGCGGTCGAGCCGGAACTCGCGCTCGCCGAGCAGGCCGTACTCCGTCGTGGTCGCGGCGTCCGTGGCGGCGGTCATGGTGGCGTCTGTCATGGTGGCGTCTGTCATGGTGGCGCCGGCCGCCGGCTGTCGCGTTTGTCCAATCCCCTCAGGTCCCACGACATCCAGGATGGACCACACGACCGACAAGACCGAACCGCGAACGAGGAGTTCCATGATGCCGGCACCAGCCACGCTGTCCATGGTCAACGTGGACTGCGCCGACCCGCGGGCGCTCGCCGAGTTCTACCACCGCGTCCTCGGCTGGGAGATCACCCACGCGCAGGACGAGTACGCGATGATCAGCGACGGCACGACCGCCATCGGCTTCGGCAAGATCCCCGACTACCGGCCGCCGAGCTGGCCGGACGCCGATGGCACCAAGCAGTTCCACCTCGACCTTTCCGTCGACGACCTCGACAAGGCGGAGGCGAGCTGCCTGGAGGCGGGCGCGACCAAGCCCGACTTCCAGCCGGGCGAGCGCTGGCGGGTCCTGCTCGACCCCGACGGCCATCCGTTCTGCATCTGCCCGCGGCAGCCGGAGTAACCAGGCGAAGGCGCCACCGGCCGGCCTGGCGGCCGCGGTGATGACGCGGCCGTCAGGCCGGGAAGCGGCGGGCCAGGAAGTCCTCGGTCAACCGCCAGGCGCGAGCGGCCGGCTCCGGCTGGGAGAACATCGGCGCCATGCGGTTGTGAAAGGCGTGGCCCGCGTCTTCCTGGACGTGGATCTCCATGTCGGGCCGCCCGGCCACCGCCCGTTCCACGGCGGCCACCTTGTCGCGCGGGATGTAGGGGTCGGAGCCGCCGAAGTGGAACTGCGTCGGGCAGCCGATCGAGCCGACAAGGTCCAGGCTGTCCGGCACGCCAGAGCCGTAGAACGAGATCAGCACGGCCGGCTTGGCGTGCGCGGCGAGCATGTACCCCATCGTCCCGCCGAGGCAGAACCCGATGGCGCCGACGCCGCCGCTGACCTCGGGCAGGCCGGCCAGATGGTCCAGCGCGGCCGCCAGGTCGGCCGTGCCCTGCTCGGTGTCGAACCGGGAGACCATGCCCATCGACCGTTTGATCCCCTCCTCGTCGTGCTCGGCCCGCCAGCCCGGTTGCAGCCGCCAGAACAGGTCCGGCGCGCCGACCACGTAGCCGAGGCCGGCGAGGTCCTCGGCCACGGCGGCGATGTACGGGCCGACCCCGAAGATCTCCTGGATGAGCAGCAGCCCTGGCCCATGCCCGCGCTCCGGCACCCATACGGTCAGGTCGAACCGGCCGTCGTCGACCGCGACGGCTTCCGTGCGCATCGCCATTTCCTACCTCCTGGGGGTATGCGATCTCCTGAGAATCTTCGCCCGCAACCGGGTGCCGGTCCGTACCGGGGCTTTGCCTCCCGACGATGATCCGCCACGCTGGTCGGATGAACGACTCCGCCCTGCGCGCAGCGCTCGACCGGATCGATCCCGACCTGGGCGCGTTCATCACCGTGGACGCCGACGGCGCGCTGCGGGCCGCCCGCGACGCGCCCGCCGGCCGGCTGGCCGGCGTCCCGATCGCCGTGAAGGATCTCATCGACGTCGCCGGGATGCGCACCACGTACGGCTCGCCGCGCTACGCCGACCACATGCCCGACCGTACCGCCCCCGCGGTCGCGGCGTTGCAGGCGGAGGGCGCTGTGGTGGTCGGCAAGACGAATCTCAACGAGTTCGCCTACGGCGTCACCGGCTACAACCCGCATTTCGGCGCGGTGCTGTCGCCGCGCGACCGCTCGCGTACGGCCGGCGGATCGAGCGGGGGCAGCGCCGCGGCGGTGGCCGCGGGGGTGTGCCGGCTGGCGGTGGGCACCGACACCAGCGGGTCCATCCGCGTCCCGGCGGCCTGCTGCGGCGTCTGGGGGCTCATGCTCGCCCACGGCGCGACCGACATGACCGGCGTGTTCCCTGTCGCCCCGTCGTTCGACACCTTCGGCTACCTGGCGGACGGCCCCGACATCCTGCGGCTGGCCCTCGGCCTCGACGAGCTGCCGGACCCGCGCACGCTGCGGGTCGGCACGGTCGGCGTCGACCTCGAGGTGCCGGCGCTGCCGGCCGAGCACTGGACGATCTTCCGCGCCGAGGTGTGGGAGACGCACGGTCGCATGTTCCTGGCCGATCCGGCGAGCTACGGAGCGGACCTGCGCGCCCGGCTCTCCCTCGACCACGGCGACCCGGCCGCCGCCCGCGAGGTGGAGGCGGCGTGGCGGCGGGACTACGCCGCCGCGACCGAGGGCTACGACGTGCTCGTCGACCTGGTCATGGACGGCGCCGCCCCGCTGCTTTCGGCCGCCCGCGCCGACTACGACAACGGCACCTTCCACGTACGGGAGCGGCTGCTGCGGCACACGCCGGCGGCCAACGCGCTCGGCTGGCCCGCGCTCGCCTTCCCGACCGCGGACGGCCCCCGGCAGGTGCTGGGCCGTGACCCGGCCGCGCTGCTCGCCGTGGCGGCCGACCTGAGCGCCCGCGGAGGCTGAGCGGCCGGCGGCCTAGAGTGGCGCGGTGACGACTCAGGTGATCGTTAGAGCAGGAGTCGCCGTCGTCCGAGGCACCGGGACGGCACGACTCCTCGACATCACTCAGTATCGGTGACCGAGCGTAATGTCAGTATGACTCTGTAGCGTCAAATCCATGCGCGATGAAGGAAATCCTGGGTGGGGTTGCCCACCGGGAACCCGCATCCGACTGGCCGACGGATCCGAGCGCCCCATCGAAGATGTTCGCTTGCTGGATATGGTCGTGACGGCTGAAGCAACCGCAGGTCGCGTCATCCAGACCATGGTGCGCGATGAAGAAGCCCGTGTCGTCCGCCTGATGCTCTGGGGTCATAACCACCTTCGGCTGGCGAACGGTCACCCGGAAACCGGCCGACTCATTGGGCTCTTCCTTGCAGAAGGGTCATGTGATCCGAGCAAGGCCAGATGGACGTTCGCCAAGCACGAAGAGAAAACGCTCGTCACAGAGACGGTGAGGCTGTTGCACGACGAGTGGGATGTCTCAGCACACGTGGCGGTGCGGCCGAACAACAGCATCAATGTCACCCTGCACGGCACCGCATGGGCCCGTTTGCTGTCCGCGCTGTGCGGTAATGGCTCCGGCCTCAAGCGGCCCCCAACGAAAGATCATGGGCGGGCCTGCGGACTTCTTGCGGTCGGTACTAGAGGGTTGGCTCGCAGGCGACGGTTGCGTCCGGAAGGACGGATCCCGTGAAGGTTTGACCATAAGTGGTGAGCTCGCCCTGGCGATGTACGACATCGGGCAAGCCATCGGCCACCACCCGGTTATCGACTGGCGCGAGTCCCCGCAAAACAGCGCCGCGAAGATCCGCCGCCCCCGCTGGACCTTGACGTTTGCACCAGGTCGGGGACGGTGTCGCCAGACGAACGTTCATGTATGGCGGAAGGTTCGAGCGCTGAGGCCGGAAGAGTACATCGGGCCGATTTACCACCTTTCCGTCGAGGGTGGCTCCTATGTCGCGGAGGGGGTGGCCGTACGCGGCCGCGTCTGAAGTCGGCTAGAGGAGCTACTTCTAGATCTTGACCGATCCTTGAAGCAAAACATGCACCATGGACGTTGTTTGTGTGTCCGGGCCAGGCGCTGCCCGGGACAGGAGGTGACACCCCGTGGGCCTGTTCTTCGAAGTGATCCTCGTCGCCGTGATCACATGGCTGATGGGACGGACCGCCCTCCAGTGGCGGCGGGACCGCCGCCTGGCGCGTGCCACCAC
>DASUWU010000065.1:0-36806 GCA_036378315.1 Streptosporangiaceae bacterium
GCGACAGAGCCGTCCGTGCCGCTACTAATCTGCTGAGTGTGAGTGCAGCGATCGGGGTGCCAGGAACACGGCGGCCGGTTCGATTCACGCCGCGCAAAGACGCGGGGTTGTACGGCTTCGAGCGGGCGCTCGGGCACGGCGGGTTCTCCGCGGTCGCGGGCGTGGACGAGGCCGGCCGGGGCGCCTGCGCAGGGCCGCTCGTCGTCGGGGCGGTGATCTTGCCGACCACGCGCCGGAAGTGGATCGAAGGGCTCACCGATTCGAAGCTGCTCACGCCCCGGCGGCGCGAGGAGATCTACGCTGACGTGGTGGAACGCGCGGTGGCCTGGAGCGCGGTGATCATTCCGTGTACCGATGTGGACCGGATCGGCCTGCATCGGTGCAACATCGCGGGCATGCGGCGGGCCATCGCGCATCTGGACATCCGGCCGTCCTTCGTACTGAGCGACGGATTCCGGGTCCCCGGGCTCGACGTGCCGAGTCTGGCCGTCCCCAAGGGCGATCGTGCGGCCGCGTGCGTCGCTGCCGCATCGGTGATCGCGAAGGTGACCAGGGATCGGCTCATGGTGCGGTTGCACGACCGGTACCCGACCTACGGCTTCGATGCCCACAAGGGGTACATCACCCGAGAGCACTCGACCGCCCTCGCGCTGCACGGGCCATGCCCCGAACACAGATTCTCGTTCGTGAACGTGGCCAAGCTGGGAACGACGACTGGGGAGATCGTCGAGGTCCCGGCCGGCGTGCCGGGCGACGAGATGCTGGACAATGGAGATGACGCGTTCGCGCAGCTCGACGCGGACCTGGAAGGCGCTGCCGAGCAGGTCGGCATTGCATGACGCGGTGAGCGGGGAGGACCACGAGCATGAGCGCTGAGGACCTCGAAAAGTACGAGACCGAGATGGAGTTGCAGCTCTATCGCGAGTATCGGGACGTCGTCGGTCTGTTCACTTATGTCGTCGAGACCGAGCGGCGGTTCTATCTGACCAACTCTGTAGACCTGCAGGTGCGCAGCGCGGAGAACGGGGAGGTCTTCTTCGAGGTGACGATGCAGGACGCCTGGGTGTGGGACATGTACCGCCCAGCGCGTTTCGTGAAGAACGTCCGAGTCGTCACTTTCAAGGACGTCAACGTCGAAGAACTCGCCAAGAGCGACTTCGAGCTGCCGCACTCCTAGGATTCCTCGCGGCGTCGCCAGGCTTCCCGGATCCATAGCTTCCTAGATCCCTAGGCCTCTCACATCCCTTCAGCCTCCTGGCGGCATCTTTGCGCCTCTTGGTGGCATCCCTAGGCCTCCTGGCGGCGGAGTCGCCATCCGCGGTCGCAGCGTTCGATGAAGCCGGCCGCGGCCAGGATCCCGAGGCGGCTTCTGGCGGTGCCGAGGTCGACGCCCGCCTCGACCGCGATCTGGGCCGGGCCGGCCCCACCACGGGCGGGAATGGCTTCGAGCACCACCCGGGTCGTCGGCGCGAGCTCATCCCGCGGGCGGACCGGGCCACGTGGCTCCGGCGCGAGATCGGTGCCGAGCCGGCCGACTTCCTCGATGATCTCGGCAGCGTTGGTGACGCAGCGGGCGGGCGGCGCGTCTCTGATCAACCTGTGGCAGCCGACCGAGGTGGCCGAGGTGATGGGGCCGGGGACGGCCATGACCACCCGCCCGAGCTTGCGCGCGTGGGTCGCGGTGTTGAGCGCGCCGCTGCGCGCGGCGGCCTCGATGACCACGGTGCCGCGCGTGAGGGCGGCGATCACACGGTTGCGTACCAGGAAGCGCAGCCTGGTGGGGTGGGTGCCGGGAGGGGACTCGCTGACCAGCAGGGATCGCCTCGCCATCTCGGCGAACAGGCCGTCGTTGCGTGGCGGATAAGGTGCGTCGACGCCGTTGGCGAAGACGGCGATGGTGTCGCCGTCGGTGGCGAGCGCCCCGCGATGGGCTGCGGCGTCGATGCCCATGGCTCCGCCGCTGACCACCGTCCAGCCCTGTCCGGTCAGCTGGGCGGCGAGGTCCGCGGCGACGTGCAGGCCGTAGGAGGAGGCGGCCCGCGCGCCGACGAGGGCCACCGAGCGCAGGCAGCCGAACCGTAGGTCGCCGGGCCCGCGCAGCCACAGCGCGTACGGCCGGCCGTCACCCAGATCGTCGAGCTGGGTGGGCCACTCGACGTCGCCGGGGCAGATCAGCCGGCCGCCGAGGTGCGCACAGACCGTCAGATCCGCCTCCGGATCCGCGGCGCCCAGCTTGATCCGCCAGCTGTCCAGTTGCTCGGCCAGCCGCTCGGTGGGCTTGCCTCGCGTCACCAGATCGTCCGGTGCGATGCCGGCGCGTACCGCGTCAACGGCTCCGACCGGGCCGAGCCGCGCGACGAGACGGCCGAGCAGGGCGTTCCCAGGTTCGGCGATGGCGCACAAGGTCGCGCGAGCCAGCCGTTCGGCGTCTGACACGGTCATGCCCGCCTCCCCGTCCATAGATCAAGGGCCAGCCCGACGTCATCGTCGGCCGGCTGGTCGCGCCCGGCCAGATCAGCGCACGTCCAGGCGACCCGGAGCACACGGTCAAGGCCGCGGGCGCTCAACGAGCCCAGCCGCAGCGCCCGGTCCACCGGCCCCATCGCCTCGGCCGGCGGGGTGAACCTGCGCCGCAGCTCAGGCCCCGGGATCTCGGCGTTCGTCCGCCACGGCGTGCCCGCCAGCCGCTTGGCGGTGCGCTCCCTGGCCAGCTGCACCCGCTGCGCCACGGTGTCGCTCGGTTCGGCGAACTCCAGGTCGTAGCGCAGCTCGGCCGGGGTGGCCGGCTGCAGCTCGAGCTTGAGGTCGATGCGGTCGAGCAGCGGCCCCGAGATCCGGGACAGGTAACGGTGCCGGACGGCGGGCGGACACCTGCAGTCGACATCCTTGGCCGCGGCGCAGGGGCACGGGTTGGCGGCCAGCACCAGGGTGAACCGCGCCGGGAAGCGGGTGTTGGCCCCCGACCGGGAAATCATCACCTCGCCGTCCTCGAGCGGCTGCCGGAGCGCATCCAGCACGCCGCTCTGGAACTCCGGCGCCTCGTCGAGGAAAAGCACGCCATGGTGGGCCAGCGAGGCCGCTCCGGGCTGGATGCCCCGCCCGCCGGTGCCGCCGCCGACCATCGCCGCGGTCGTGGCTGTGTGATGCGGGGCGTAGAACGGCGCTTCGGTGATCAGCGGACGCCCGGGCGGCAGCGTGCCCGCCACCGAATGGATGGCGGTCACCTCCAGGGCAGCCGTCGGCTCCAGCGGCGGCAGCAGCGTGGGCAGCCGCTCGGCCAGCATGGTCTTGCCGCAGCCTGGCGGCCCGGAAAAGCACAGGTGGTGCCCGCCCGCCGCGCTGACCTCGAGCGCGTGCCTCGCGTCGGCCTGGCCGCGCACATCGGCGAGATCCAGATCGGCCCGCCGGGATCGGCCGCGCACGGTGAGGCCATCGGGGGACGGCCCGGTGGCGACCGGATCGTCGTCTTCTTCCGGCAGCGGCGGCGGCTCGCCGCGTAGGTGGCACATCAGGGCCCGCAACGTGCTCACCGGAATGACCTTGACACCCGGCACCAGCTCGGCCTCTGGCGCGTTCGCCCGCGGCACCACCACCGTGCCGCATCGGGCGTTGACGGCGGCCAGCACCGCGGGCAGGACCCCGGGGACGGCGCGGATCCTGCCGTCCAAACCCAGCTCGCCGATCATCACGAGGCCGGTGCAGGCGGCAGGGGACACCGCGTCGGCCGCGGCCAGCAGGCTCACGGCGATGGCGACGTCGAAGCTGGACCCCTTCTTCGGCAGGCTGGCCGGGAAGAGCGACACCGTGACGTGCCTGTTGGGCCACGTCTCGCCGCTGTTGAATATGGCGGCGCGGACCCGGTCGCGTGCCTCGCTGAGCGCGGCGTCCGGCAGGCCCACCAGGTGCAGCCCGGGCACTCCACTGGTGATCGTGGCCTCCACGTCCACCACGAACCCGTCGACTCCCACCAGCGCGACCGAGCGTGTCTTGGCGAGTGGCATCTCAGCACACCTCCCTGCAGTGGTCGACCGCGAACGCGTCCGGGCCGTCGCGCACGAGCCCGAGGACGTCGATGCGCATCTGCGCGGCACTGACGCCGTGCTGCGATGCCCACCGCGCGGCCAGTCGCCTCAACCGCGCGGCCTTGGCCGGGGTGATCGCCTCGATCGGATCGCCGTACCGCGCGTCGGTGCGGGTCTTGACCTCGCAGACGACATGCCGCCGGCCGTCGTAGGCCACGATGTCGAGCTCGCCGCCCCGACACCGCCAATTGCGGTCCAGGATCGTCCAGCCCAGGCGCCGCAGGTAGTCGACCGCCGCCGCCTCGCCGCGCCGGCCCAGGCTGCCGTGATGGTCGTTTCGACCGTGCATCGCGCTCACCTCCGGCTACGACGGTCCGCCACGGCGGCGACCACCGAAAGTGAAACGCGTTCCTGTGGATAACTCTCGGTGGCGATTGGTGGCCCTTCGTGGCCGGACGCATCGGGGAGGCGGCGGCCGGTTCAGCGCGGGGTGGTTCAGCGGGGGGTCAGCGCGGGGGCGGTCCAGCGCGGCGGCCGGGCGTGGTGCTTGCGCGCCGCTGAGGGTGCGGGCACGGTAGGGGGCATGGGAGGCGCACGCCCGACCGGGTCACAGGAGCCGCTCCCTGAGGCGTTCGCCGTGGTGCTGCAGGCGTACGAGCGGCACCTGCGCGCCGAACGGGGGGTCTCGCCGCACACGCTCAGGGCCTACATCGGCGACATCGCCGACCTGTTCCGGTACGCGGTCCGCACCGGGGCCGCCGCGGTGCCCGAGCTCGACCTGCATCTCGTTCGCGAATGGCTGGCCGGCCAGCATGGTCGCGGGCTGTCGCGGGCCACGCTGGCGAGGCGCACCGCGGCCATCAGGACGTTCACGCGCTACGCCCACCGCAGCGGCCTGCTCGACCGGGATCCGGGGCCGTTGCTCGGCACCCCGAAGCGGGAACGGACGCTGCCCAAGGTGCTGCGCCAGGACCAGGCAGCCGCGGTCCTCGACGGGATCGGCCACGGCGGCCGCGTGGCACCAGACCGGCCGCCGGCCGATGAGCAGAGCGCGACCCTGCGGGACCGGGCCGTCCTCGAACTCCTGTACGCCACCGGCATCCGGGTCAGCGAGCTGTGCGGCCTCGACGTCGACGACCTCGACCAGGAGCGCCGCACGGTACGCGTGTTCGGAAAGGGCGCCAAAGAACGAGTGGTCCCCATGGGGCTGCCCGCCGCCCGCGCCGTCGACGACTGGTTGCGTCGGGGCAGGCCGGCGCTGGCGACCGAACTCAGCGGCCCCGCGCTCTTCCTCGGCGCCCGGGGCGGGCGGCTGCACCCCACCACGGCCCGGCGGATCGTGCACGCCCGGGTGGCGGCGGCCGACGCCCCCGACATCGGCCCGCACGGGGTGCGGCACAGCACGGCGACCCACCTGCTGGAAGGCGGTGCCGACCTGCGCAGCGTGCAGGAAATGCTCGGCCACGCCTCACTGCAGACCACCCAGCTGTACACGCATGTATCGGCGGAACGGCTCGCCCAGACCTACCGCCAGGCCCATCCACGCGCCTGACCGGGCGTTGTCTCAAAGTCCCCGCCCGCCCGCGCCGTCCGGGCGGCGCCCACGACGGAGGGGACCTTGAGACACGCTCAGCGACGGCGGTCGCGCTCTCGGGCGAAGTCGATGACGCCCGGCGGGAGTCGGCGCCGCGGCGGAATACGACGCCAGGTGAGGATCAGCCCGTAGGCCAGCAGAGCGCCGGCGACGGCGCCGCCGCCCGCCGCCGTGGCCGAGGTCAGCACGACCCCGTGGCGCCCGACAGGAGCGCTCCCTACGCGCACCACGCCCGAGGTCCGTGTCGGCGCCCGCCCCGCCGGATGGGAACGGGCGGCCGTGCCGAGCGGCGGAGGCGGCAGGCCAGGGGAAGCCCAGACGGGGAGCAGCCTGATCTGCCCTCGGCCCAGCAGCGACAGCGGGTCGAGATAGACCCGTCCGCGGCGCAGGCCCCAGTGCAGGCAGAGCACCGGACCGCAGTGGCCACGGACGTCCTCGACGATGCCGAGCCGCTGGCCGGCCGTGACGGGTTGCCCCGGCCGCACGGCCGGCCGTACGGGCAGGTAGGAGGTGCGCAGGGCGCCGTGCAGCAGCGCGACGACACCCCGCCCGGCGACCCGGCCCGCGTAGGAGACCCGCCCGGCGCCGGCCGCGTACACCGGTTGGCCAGGTCGCGCGGCCAGATCGACACCGCGATGGCCGCTCAGCCAGGGGCGCGGCGGCGGGGCGTAGTCGCGCACCACCTGAGGTGCCGGCGATAACGGCCATCGCCAGCCGGCGGGAGCCGGCGGCCCAGCGAAAAGCCACGGCGACGGCCCGGCGGACAGCATGGTGACAAGCGCGCAGGTCATGATGAGCATGGCCCCGAGCCTGCCGCCTGACCAACGGCCACCGCCAGGTCCGGCCCCGCCTGTGGATAAAACCCGGGCATGCCGTCGATTCCACGGTGGGCGGCATCTTCCCATAGACTTGTGTGACGGTCATGAGCGACCGAATTCACGCGCCCGCCGGCCGCCGACCCGACATGCACAGCAGGGGCGGTGGGGCACTTCCCTCGGTCCGTGGCTTCGCAGCCGCGGTGGGATGTGTCCGGGCGTAGGCAACAACCGAACCGAGGCCCGAAAAAGATCGGGCCAGACAAGGAGCACACGGGCATGGCACCCGTCGTCACCATGCGGCAGCTGCTCGAGAGCGGTGTGCATTTCGGCCACCAGACGCGCCGCTGGAACCCGAAGATGAAGCGCTTCATCCTCACCGAGCGCAACGGCATCTACATCATCGACCTCCAGCAGTCGCTGTCCCACATCGACCGCGCCTACGAGTTCATCAAGGAAACCGTCGCGCACGGCGGAACGATCCTGTTCGTCGGCACGAAGAAGCAGGCTCAGGAGGCCATCGCCGAGCAGGCCAGGCGCGTCGGCATGCCGTACGTCAACCAGCGCTGGCTCGGCGGCATGCTCACCAACTTCTCCACGGTCCACAAGCGCCTGACGCGTCTGAAGGAGCTCGAAGAGCTCAACTACGACGACGTCGCCGGCTCCGGCATGACGAAGAAGGAGCTGCTGATGCGCAAGCGCGAGAAGGACAAGCTCGAGCGCACCCTTGGCGGCATCCGCGACATGGCCAAGGTGCCGAGTGCCGTGTGGATCGTGGACACCAAGAAGGAGCACATCGCCGTCAACGAGGCCCGCAAGCTGGGCATCCCGGTGGTCGCGATCCTCGACACCAACTGCGACCCGGACGAGGTCGACTACCCGATCCCGGGCAACGACGACGCGATCCGCAGCGTCAGCGTGCTGACCCGCGTCGTGGCCGACGCCGTTGCCGACGGCCTGATCGCCCGGGCCGGGGCGGCCACCTCCGGCGACGAGAAGCCCGCCGAGGGCGGAGCCGAAGAGCCGCTCGCCGAGTGGGAGCGGGAGCTGCTGGAACGCGGCCAGGCCGGCGCAGCGGCGAGCCCTGAGTCCGCCGACTCCGCGCAGGCCACCGAGCCGGCGGCGGCCGCCGCTGAAGCGGCGACGGCGACGGCGACCGTGACGACCGCCGAGACGGCGGAGGCCGCGGAGACGGCGGAGGTTGCCGAGACGACCGCCCCGGAGACCGCCGCCGCGGAGAGCGCGGAGGCCACCGCCGCGGAGACCTCCGCTGCGGAGGCCGCCGCCACGGAGACCGCCGCCGCGGAGACCACGGAGGCGGCTGAGGCGGCGCAGACCGTCGCCGACGCGGTCGCGGGAGGCCAGGCCGACGAGAGCTGACGGCCGACAAGACCTGACGCCGACAAGACCTGACACCGACGAGACCTGACGGACGACGAGAGCGGACCACAAGGGCTGACCGAAGGAGCCATCCGGCCGGCGACGACCCCGCCCGTACGGGAATGTGGCGTGCGGCGAAGCCGGAGGCCCCGACGAGCACCCGGCGCCGGACGCCCTCGGGACGCGAGCACGACGGGGCCGGTCCGGGCCGGACGCGCCCCGGGCCCGCGGCGACGCGCGCGAGAACTCGTACGGACGCGATCAGGACGGCAACCACGGGACGTGAACCCATAGGGACTGGGGAGAAAACGAGATAATGGCGAACTTCACCGCCGCCGACGTGAAGCGGCTCCGCGAGCTGACCGGCTCCGGGATGATGGACTGCAAGAAGGCCCTCACCGAGGCCGACGGCGACTTCGACCGGGCCGTCGAGCTGCTGCGGCTCAAAGGCGCCAAGGACGTCGGCAAGCGCGCCCAGCGCACGGCGGGCAACGGCCTCGTCGTGACGCATTTCAACGGCACCACGGACGGCGTGCTGCTCGAGCTGAACTGCGAGACCGACTTCGTCGCCAAGAACGAGCAGTTCGTCGCCGTCGCCAACAAGATCGCCGAGTTCGCCGGCGGGGGCGACATCGCCGACCCGGCCGCCCTGCTCGGCGCCGAGATCGAGCCGGGCAAGACCGTACAGGCGCTCATCGAGGAGACCAGCGCCAAGCTCGGCGAGAAGCTCGAGCTGCGCAGGTTCGCGCACTTCACGGGCGGCTACGTCACGAGCTACCTGCACAAGTCCGACCCGCAGCTGCCGCCGACCACCGGCGTGCTCGTCGAGCTCGACGCCGAGAACGCCGAGGTCGGCAAGGACATCGCGCAGCAGATCGCGGCGATGGCCCCCATGTACCTCACCCGCGACGACATCCCCGCCGAGGCGATCGAAAAGGAGCGGGCGCTCGCCGAGCAGATCACCCGCGACGAGGGCAAGCCGGAAAAGGCCATCCCAAAGATCGTCGAGGGCCGGGTCAACGCGTACTTCAAAGATTTCGTGCTGATCGAACAGCCGTTCGTCAAGGACAACAAGAAGACGATCGGCAAAGTCCTTCAGGAGGCGGGGGTATCCGTCAGGAGGTTTGCCCGGTTCAAGGTCGGCCAGGCGTAGGACCTGTAATTCTGGAGACGTGTAAACCCGTAAGGGGAAAGATCGCCAGTAGTCGCGACAACGACGAGGAGGCCGTCGACGTGCAGGACACCACACCGCCCGACACGGCGGCGGCCGCATCGTCCGGTGCCAGGCCCTCGTCCAGCGCGCACGGCTGGGCCGGCGGCCACAGCTCGCACGGCTGGCGACGAGTCGTCCTGAAGCTGTCCGGCGAGGCTTTCGCCGGCAGCGAGCCGCTCGGCATCGACCCGGCGGTCGTCCAGCACGTCGCCAAGGCGATCGCCGAGGTCGTACGCGAAGGCGTGCAGGTCGCCGTGGTCGTCGGCGGCGGCAACATGTTCCGCGGCTCGCAACTGTCGGAACGCGGCATCGACCGCGCCCGCGGCGACTACATGGGCATGCTCGGCACCGTCATCAACTGCCTCGCACTGCAGGACTTCTGCGAGAAGCAGGGGCTCGACACGCGCGTGCAGACCGCGATCACGATGGGCCAGGTCGCCGAGCCGTACATCCCGCGGCGGGCGATCCGCCACCTTGAGAAGGGCCGCGTCGTCATCTTCGGCGCGGGCCTTGGCCAGCCGTTCTTCTCCACCGACACCTGCGCGGCGCAGCGCGCCCTGGAGATCGGCGCCGACGCCGTGCTGAAGGGCACCCAGGTCGACGGGGTGTACGACGCCGATCCGCGGCGCAACCCCGACGCCGTACGGTTCGATCGGCTCGACTACGTGGAGGTGCTCAGCCGGGGTCTGAAGGTCATGGACGCGACGGCGATCAGCCTGTGTATGGACAACGGCCTTCCGATCGTCGTCTTCGACCTGATGGCGCAGGGCAACATCATCCGAGCCGTTCGAGGGGAGAAGATCGGCACGTTGGTCAGCCCGGCGGACGGCTGAGCCCGGCCGACCGGGGCCGAGCCCCGGCGAGCCGGCGAGTCCACGAACGCGGTACGGCGAGATGCGGCCCGAGGCGGCCCGAGCGGGCCGGACGAAGCGGCACAATGGCCTTGGGGGCAGACCTCGAAAAGGGGCCGGAATCAACGCGACAGGAGCCGAAGTGATCGACGAGATCCTCCTCGAAGCCGAGGAGAAGATGGAGAAGGCGGTCGCGGTCGCCAAAGAGGACTTCGCCGGCATCCGCACCGGCCGGGTGACTCCCGCCATGTTCAACAAGATCACGGCGGAGTACTACGGCACCCCGACGCCGATCAACCAGCTGGCGTCGTTCACCCTGCCCGAACCCCGGATGGTGATCGTGCAGGTGTACGACAAGTCGTCGATGTCCGCCGTCGAAAGGGCGATCAGGGACAGCGACCTGGGCGTCAACCCGAGCAACGACGGCAACGTCATCCGGGTGGTGTTCCCCGAGCTGTCGGAGGAGCGGCGCAAGGAGTACATCAAGGTGGCGGGCGCCAAGGCCGAGGACAGCCGGGTCTCGATCCGCAACATCCGCCGGCACGCCAAGGACGCGCTCGACAAGCTCGCCAAGAACGGCGACGCCGGCGAGGACGAGGTCCGCCGTGCCGAGAAAGAGCTCGAAGACGTGACGCACAAGTACGTCGCCAAGATCGACGAGCTGCTCGAGCACAAGAGGACCGAACTGCTCGAGGTTTGATGGAACTGGAGCAGCGGCGTTCGGGACAGGAGCCACCCGAGGCCGATCAACGCGCGCCGGAGCCGGCGGTGGTCGACCCGGTCGCGGCGGACGGGCCGGCGGAGGACCCGTCGGCGGGCTCGTCGGAGGAGTCGCTGGCCGACCCGCCGCCTCCGACCCAGCCCCCGACCCCGCCTCCGACCCCGCCTCCGCCCCAGCCTTCTTCCGAGCCTTCTTCCGGGCCTCCCGCCGATGGCCCCGCCAAGCCCAGGCGCGGCCCGGGGCGCAACCTCCCCATCGCCATCGGCGTGGGGCTCGCCCTCGGCGCGCTCGTGCTGCTCGCGGTGTACCTCGTCAAGTGGATCTTTGTCGTGGTCATCGCCGTGTTCCTCGCCATCGCCGTACGCGAGCTGAGCCTCGCGCTGCGGGGCCGCGGTATCCGGGTGCCGCTCGTGCCCGTCGCGGCCGGCGGATTGGCGATGCTGATCGTCTCGTACACCTCGGGTCCGAGCGGCCTGCTGGTCGCCTTCGGCCTGACCGTCATCCTCGTCCTCGTCTGGCGGATGCCGGCCGGCGCGCGGCATTACGTCCAGGACGCGATGGCCGGCGTCTTCACCGCCGTGTACGTGCCGTTCCTGGCCGGGTTCGCCGTCCTGCTCCTCGCCTCGGACGACGGCGCCGACCGGGTGATCACGTTCCTGGCTGTCACGGTCAGCAGCGACATCGGCGGCTTCTTCGCCGGTGCGTTCCTGGGCAGGCACAAGATGGCGCCCGCCATCAGTCCGAAGAAGACCTGGGAGGGGCTGGCCGGTTCGGTCCTCACCTGCATGCTGATCGGGGCGCTGCTGCTGCCGCTGCTGCTGGACGGGCACGTCTGGCAGGGCGTCGTGCTGGGCGCCGCCGTCGTGTGCAGCGCCACTCTCGGCGACCTCATCGAGTCAATGATCAAGCGGGATCTCGGCATCAAGGACATGGGCAGCTTGCTGCCCGAGCACGGCGGCGTCATGGACCGCGTCGACTCGCTGCTCGTGACGGCACCCGTCGTGTGGCTGGCCCTCCAGAGTTTCCTCCCGAACAGTTAGACCATCCATGATCACGCCTGCTCAGCTGACCTTCACGGCGCCGCGCCGGGCGAAGCCGCCCCGGCACCTGGCCGACCTCACCCCGGCCGAGCGCCGCGAGGCCGTCGCCGCCCTCGGCGAGCGGCCGTTCCGCGCCGACCAGCTGTCGCGGCATTACTTCGCGCGCCTCGAGGACGATCCGGCGGCGATGACCGATCTGCCCGGGCCGGTCCGCGACCGGCTGGCCGGCGAGTTGCTGCCGGCACTGCTCACCCCCGTACGGCAGCTGTCCTGCGACGCGGGAACGACGCGCAAGACGCTGTGGAAGGCGTTCGACGGCACCCTCATCGAGTCAGTGCTCATGCGGTACCCGGACCGGGTGACGATGTGCGTCTCCTCGCAGGCAGGTTGCGGCATGAACTGCCCGTTCTGCGCCACCGGCCAGGCAGGGCTGACCCGCAACCTGTCCACGGCCGAGATCGTCGAGCAGGTCGTCGCCGGAGCTCGGGCACTCTCCCGCGGCGACATCCCCGGCGACCCGGCCGGCGCCCGGGCGCGGGTGAGCAACGTGGTCTTCATGGGCATGGGGGAGCCCCTGGCCAACTACAAGGCCGTCATCGGGGCGGTCCGCAGGATCGTCGAAGCGCCCCCGGCGGGGCTCGGCATCTCGCAGCGCTCGGTCACCGTGTCCACGGTCGGGCTCGTCCCGGCGATCGAGCGCCTTGCCGCCGAGGGCCTGCAGGTCCGCCTCGCCGTGTCGCTGCACGCTCCGGACGATGAGCTCAGGGACGAGCTCGTGCCCGTGAACACCCGCTGGAAGGTCAACGAGGTGCTCGACGCGGCATGGGCGTACGCCAAGAAGACCACGCGCCGGGTCTCCATCGAGTATGCGCTGATCAGAGACGTCAATGATCAAGCATGGCGGGCCGACCGGCTCGGTAAGCTCCTCAAGGGTCGTCTCGTCCACGTCAACCTGATCCCGTTGAACCCGACACCGGGGTCGAAGTGGACGGCGTCGCGGCCGGCCGACGAGCGCGAGTTCGTCCGGCGGCTGGCGGGGTACGGCGTACCGGTGACGGTCCGTGACACCAGGGGCCGCGAGATCGACGGCGCCTGCGGCCAGCTCGCCGCGGCCACCGGCACGACCGCCACCAGCAGGACGGCTACCAGCACGACGGCTACCAGCAGGACAGCTACCAGCAGAACAGGGAACGGCAGGAGCTGAGGAGCGCATGACGCGCATCCCACGACGACTGCGCGGCTATCATCCGGCCGAGGTCGATGCCGTGCTGGCCCGTATCGCGACGACCCTCGGCGCCACCGGGCCGGCGGTCGGCGTGCCGGCATCGGCCGTACGGGCTCCGGACGCACCGAGTGCCACAGCGCCCACGTCTACGGCGCCCACGTCCACGGCGCCCACGTCCACGGCGCCCACATCCACGGCGCCCACATCCACGGCGCCGGCGCCATCCGGGCCGGCACCGACAGCACCCATGTCAACGTTGCCGGCACCGACCCCGCCGGCGACGATCACGGCGGCCGGCGAACCGCCCTCCGGTTCCTCATCGGGCGAGCCGCGGTCTGCCGGGCGCAAGCGGGGCAGGAGGCGCAAGCGCGGGAGGAGGCGCAAGTCCGCCGCATCGCCATCCAGCAGGTCCAGCATGCCCGGCCCGTCCACCCCACCAGGCCCGTCCACCTTGTCCAGCATGCCCGGCCCACCGAGCCCGCCGGCGGGAAACGGTGTGCTGATCACGGCCCAGGAGGTGCGTGCCAGCCGGTTCCGCGTCGGCCTACGCGGTTACGACCGCAGGGTCGTGGACGAGCTGCTCACCGAGCGCATCCGCGAGCTCGAGGTGTACGAGCGCGGCGGCGGCTACAGCGCCCGGCACGCCCGCACGCGCGCTCCGGCACGGTTCTCGCCGGTCAGCGCCGACTGGCTCATCAGCTGGATCACGACCGCACAGTTCGGCGTCGCCCGGGTCAAGACCGGCTACAACGAGCACGATGTCGACTCCTTCCTGGCCCGTGTGGTCGCCGGGCTCCAGGGCGAAGCGCCACCCGTGAGCGGCCGTGACGTCAAGGAGTGCAGGTTCCGCGTCGCCCGCTTCCGCGCCGGCTATGCCGAGCGCGAGGTCGACCGGTTCCTCGATCAGCTCGCCTCGGCCCTGGACGGCCTCAGCAAAGGGTGACCTCCGCCACGCCACACGAGAAGACCTGCTGCCGGCGAGCGACCTGCCGGCGAGCGACCTGCCGGCGAGCGACCTGCTGCCGGCGAACGACCTGCTGCCGGCGAACGACATGGCCTGGGCCGCGTTGTCCACAGGTCCAGTGACGGCCTGGCGGTGCGTCCCGGGGTGGGGCACGCTTACCGGCCATGGACTGGTTCACCACTCAATGTGATCAGTTGCGGGCGATGTTCCGCGGGTTCTTCCCCGCGCCGGTCACCAGATCGCTCATGTCGTTGACCCGGCCGGCGCTGCGGCTCGGGGCCGGGCCACCCGATGCGCGGTGCCGGCTCGGCGGCCGCCCGGTGCTGCCGGCCGGCGTGGCGTGGCCGGCCTGGGGCGGCCGGGCGCTGGAGTTCGTCGGTGTCATCGACTTCGCTGAGCTCGGCCGCGCGTTCTGGCTGCCCGACCTGCCCGGCGCCGGCACCGCCGCGTTCTACTACGCGACCGAGATGCCGCGTCCGTGGGGCGACGACCCGGCGCAGCGCGACGGATGGCGGGTGCTGCCCGACGCGGACACACCGGCCGGTCCGGCGACGCGCCGCGCGGTCCGGCTCGGCGCCGCCCCGTTCCTGTCGCTGCCCAGCCCCCACGAGCCGGTCCTCGGCCCCGTCGGCGCGGGCGTGGCCGGCTTCGACGAGATCTACCCGCAGCTGTACGCCTCGTGGGCGCGGTTCGTCTGGAAAGACCAGCCGCGCCACCAGTCCGGCGGCTGGCCGGTCGTGGTCCAGCGCACGCTGTGGCGCGACTGCGCGCTGGCCGCCGCCGGGCTGCCTTCCGACGCAACGGGCGCGACGACCACCGACGGCGAGCCGGCAGGTGCCGAGACCGCCGCCCACGGCTGGCGGCTGCTCCTGCAGCTCGACTCCGACGAACGGCTCGGCTGGCTGTGGGGCGATACCGGCTTCGTCTACTTCTCGGCCCGCGCCGCGGACGTACGGGCGGGCGCCCTTGACCGGTCCTGGCTCATTCTCCAGGCCACGCCGTGACACCCCACCGCGGCGGGCGGTTTGTCGCATTCTGGGTAGGTGGACGCCGAACGGTTGTCAGCACTCATCGTCGGGGCGGGCTACGGCGCCGGCGAGCCGGTGATCGTCGGGGTGCGGCGCAGCGGCGCCGCACCGCTCTTCGTGGCTCAGGGACGCACCCGTGCCGGGACGCCGGCGAGCCCGACCACCCTCACCTACACCGCGTCCTTGTCGAAGCAGATCACAGCCGCCTGCGCGGCGCTCCTGGTGCGAAGGGACGCCCTGGATGTTGAGGACGCGGTCACGGACTGGCTGCCTGATCTACCCGCATGGGCCGGCGCGGTCCGGCTGCGGCACCTGCTGCACCACACTGCGGCGCTGCCCGACCGCGAGGTCGACGCCCTCATCGGTCCCACGGCTGATCGCACCAGCGCCGGGGTGCTTTCCACCCTCGCGCGGATCTCCGCACCGGCGGGGCGACCCGGTACCACGTATGCCTATTCGGGCGTGGGATACATCCTGCTGGCCGCCGTTGTGGAGCGCGCGGCGGGCCGGCCGCTGCCCGAGTTCGCCGAGGAGCGGATCTTCATCCCGCTGGGCATGCGCGGCACCCGCTACTGGCGCGGGCCTGAGCCCGCACCGCCGGGTGCGCTCCCGCTCGCCGCCTCGCATCCCGCTCCGCTGTCGTTGGGCGATGGCGGAGTCTGGTCCACCGCCGCCGACCTGCTGCGCTGGAGCCAGGCGCTCAACGCCGACCGGCTGGGCATCTCGCGGCTCGTGCAGACGCCCGGCCGCCTCGACGACGGCACGCCCATCGACTACGCCTGGGGGATGGGCATCCGCTCGCACGGGGGACACCGCGCGTACCGGCACGGCGGCGGGTGGCCCGGCCTGCGGGCGCTGCTCGCCAGAGTGCCGGGCCTGGACCTGAGTCTGGTGATCATCGCATTCGCCGACGACTCGGAACGCCGGGTGGACCTTGCCGCCGGCATCCTCGACCTCGTGACAGCCTAGCCCCGTTGACCGGGTGTGATGCTGACCGGGTGTGATGCTGACCGGGGTGTGGTGAGGGACGTTCATCGGCGGCGGAACCAGATGTACACGGCGGCCGCGGCGGCCCACCAGAGGACGAGGTGCACTGCCAGGCCGGGGAAGCCGGCGGTGAAGGCGCCCTCGTCGTGGTGGGCGGCGCGGAGCCATCCGACCATGGGGATGGACAGCCAGGCCAGCGGGCCCATGCTCAGCACGAGGAGCACGAGGCAGCCGCCCACCAGAGCCAGCGCCGAGAGCGCCGGCGACCTGATCACGGCCCGGCAGGTCCATGCGCCGAGCAGGGTCGCGGGCCCGGCGGCGAGCGGCTGGAGCGCCACGCCGGCGAGCATCGCCGGCCCGCCCACATGGAAGGCGAACGCCTGCACGAGCGGGACGGCGACCATGACGGCCGCCAGCGCGACGTTCATCCCGTACGCCGAGATCAGCCCGGCGATCGTGGCGGTCGTCCTGCGGCCCACGGCGAGCGCCGACAGGTCGGCCTGGACGTCGGGCGCCGTGTCGAGCAGCGCCCGCGCCGTCCACCCCCAGATCGGCACCATGAAGGCGGCGATATCGCCGAACGTCCCGACCGTCAGCGCGGCCCCGTGCTCCTGGCCCGGCGACTGCACCAGGACCAGGATCACGAAGCACGCCACCACGATCATCGGGTACAGCGCCCGCTGCGAGCGTACGTAGCCGGTGACCTGGAACCGGATCAAGGCGGTCATCGGTCCGCCCTCCGCACCCGGTGGCCGTCGGCGCGGAGCTTGGCCGCCACCGCGTCAGCCTCATCGGCCGGGACGACGACTTCGAGGGTGACCTCGGTGATCTCCGCCTCCTCGGGGGCTCGTCGCCGGCCATGCGGTAGTGGGCCGCTGATGGTGTGGTCATCGATGCGGTACCGCTCGATGTCCGGCAGGCCGTCCAGGCAGCCCTGGTGGTCGCTCACCACGATGGTCGCGCCCGCCGCGGCGAGTTCGGTGAGCGCAGCGGGCAGGTCTGCCCTGGTCGGCGCGTCGAGGCCGGCGAACGGTTCGTCGAGGACGAGCAGTCCGGCTCCGCTGGACAGCGCGTGCACCAGTCCGACCTTGTGCGCGCTGCCCTTCGACAGCTCCGGCAGCGGCACGTCGAGCAACGGGCCGAGCCCGAGGCGTTCGACCCACGGCTCGGCCGCGGTCGCCGGCAGCCGCCGCATGCCGGCCATGAAGCTCAGGTACGCCGCCACCGTGAACGGCTGGCCGCTCGGGAAGCGCTCCGCCGCGTACCCGACCCGCGCCGGCCTGCCCTCGATATCGCCGCGCCGCGGCCGCAGGAGCCCGGCCACGAGACGCAGCAACGTCGACTTTCCCGCCCCGTTGGCGCCGCGGAACTCGAGGATCCGGCCGGGCGCGAGCTCCAGTGTCGCGTCCCTGAGCACCCACGGCCCCCCGCGGGTGTACCGGAACGCGACGTGCTTCAGCCGCATGAGCCAGGAACCGTACCCTCGGCGTCATAAGGATGGCGTGAGGCGGCACAATGCCCGTCATGGCCGATTGCGTGTTCTGTGAGATCGTGGCCGGCGAGCGGGCCGCCCATGTCGTGCTCGATGACGGCACGGCGATGGCGTTCCTGGACAGCAGGCCGCTCTTCAAGGGGCACACCCTGCTCGTCCCGCGCGAGCACGTCGAGACGCTGGCCGACCTGCCCGCCGACCTCCTCGGGCCCTTCTTCACCCACGCGCAGCGGCTGTCGGTGGCCATGGAGTCCGCGCTCGGCGCGGCCGGGTCGTTCGTCGCCATGAACAACAAGATCAGCCAGAGCGTGCCGCACCTCCACGTCCATGTGGTGCCGCGCAACCGCAAGGACGGTCTGCGCGGCTTCTTCTGGCCGCGCTCCAAGTACGACTCCGACGCCGAGGCGGCCTCGTACGCCACCCGCCTCCGCGACGCCGTGACCAGGACCGCGGATCGCTGATCGGCGCGGTGCGGGCCGGGTGCTGCGGTGGCAGGTCAGGCGGTGAAGAGGTGGGCGATGGCGTGCAGCGGTTCGGCGGCGCCGTCCGCGGCGGCCGCGGCCGGCTGGGCGCGGACGGCGTGTTCGTACAGGTCGCGTTCGGCCCGGTCGAGCACGGCGCACAGCACGTACTGGGTCATCGTCACTCCGCGGAGCTCCGCCGCGCGGCGGATGAGCTCGCCCTCATCCTCGGTCGCACTGAACCCGATGCGCTGTCTCCGTCCCTCGTGGTGGGGGAGGTTTTGGGCCGACGCGGCCATGAGCCGGCTCCTCTCCTGCGGCGAAGCCTTCCCGCGGCAGGCGGAAAACGCCGCGGGACGTATAACTGGTATCCCCTTTACCGGTCCGAGTATGAGCGCGCCCGGTAACGGACGGGCCGTTTCCTGAAATATCGTTTCCGGGACCTGGCGGAGATCGCGGTGCGGCCGGGCGCTTCCGCCCAGCCCCGCCCCAGGCACGGCGTTAAATGCGCGCCGCCGCGTCGGTGAGAACGGAGCGCAGGATCTGTTCTATCTCGTCGAAATGCTGCTGCGTGCAGATCAGCGGCGGGGACAGCTGGATGACCGGATCGCCCCTGTCGTCGGCCCGGCAGATGAGTCCGGCGTCGAACAGCGCCGGCGACAGGAAGCCGCGCAGCAACCGTTCGGACTCCTCGTCGCTGAACGTCTCTTTGGTGCCCCTGTCCTTGACCAGCTCGATTCCGTAGAAGTAGCCGGCGCCCCGGATGTCGCCGACGATCGGCAGGTCGTACAGCCGTTCCAGCGTGGCCCGGAAACCGGGCTCGCCCGTCCGGACATTGTCGAGCAGTTTCTCCCGCTCGAAGATGTCGAGGTTGGCCATCGCCACGGCGGCCGACACCGGGTGGCCGGCGAAGGTGATGCCGTGCAGGAACGTCGCGTCGCCGGCCAGGAAAGGCTCCATCAGCCGGTCGCTGACCAGCATGCCGCCCAGCGGGCAGTACCCCGACGTGATGCCCTTGGCGAAGGTGATGACGTCCGGCTGGTAGCCGTACCGCGCCGAGCCGAACCAGTGCCCGAGCCGGCCGAACGCGCAGATCACCTCGTCCGATACGAGCAGCACGCCGTACTGGTCGCAGATCTCGCGCACCCGCGCGAAGTATCCGGGGGGCGGCGGGAAGCAGCCGCCGGCGTTCTGCACCGGCTCGAGGTACACCGCGGCCACCGACTCCGGGCCCTCCATGACGATGGCCCGTTCGATCTCGTCGGCCGCCCACCGGCCGAACCGCTCGGGTGAGTCGCCGAACAGCGGGGCCCGGTAGAAGTTGGTGTTGGGGACCCGGATCGAGCCCGGCACCAGCGGCTCGAACGGGTGCTTGATCTCGGCGAGCCCGGTGATCGACAGAGCCCCCATCGAGGTGCCGTGGTAGGCGATGGACCGGCTGATGACCTTGTAGCGCCCATGCTGCCCGACCTGCCGGAAGTAGCTGCGGGCCAGCTTCCACGCCGACTCGACCGCCTCGGAGCCGCTGGTCGTGAAGAAGACCCTGTTGAGGTCGCCGGGCGCGAGTGCGGCCAGCCGCTCGGCCAGCTCGATCGCGCCCGGGTGCGCGTACGACCACAGCGGGAAGTACGCCAGCTCGGACGCCTGCTTGGCCGCCGCCTCAGCCAGCTCGGACCGGCCGTGCCCGACCTGCGAGACGAACAATCCGGCCAACCCGTCGAGATAACGCTTGCCGGACGCGTCGAAGACGTACGGACCGTCGCCGCGTACGATCACCGGGACGTCGGAGTCGGCGTAGGCCGACATGCGGGTGAAGTGCATCCACAGATGGCGCTTGGCCGCGTTCTGCAGCGTCGTGGTGTCCTGCGGCGAGGCCGCGCCGGCCGGATGGGTCATCGGGTCCCCCAGGAGTAGGTCTGCTTGCGGAGCTTGAGGTAGACGAAGGTCTCCGTGCTGGTCACGGTGGGTACGTCGCGGATGCGGCCGAGGAGCTCGAGCAGCTGCTCGTCGCTCTCGCAGACCAGCTCGACGAGGATGTCGAACGAACCGGCGGTGATGACGACGTAGTCGATCTCATCCATCTCGGCGAGATGGTCGGCCACGGCCACGAGGTCGCCTTCGCACTTGATGGCGATCATCGCCTGCCGCTGGAAGCCGAGCATCAACGGATCGGTGACCGCGACGATTTGCATGACCCCCGTCTCGAGCAGCTTCTGCACGCGTTGCCGTACGGCCGCCTCGGACAGGCCGACGGCCTTGCCGATCGCGGCGTACGAGCGCCGGCCGTCCTGCTGGAGCTGCTCGATAATCCTCTTGGAGATGGCATCGAGGTGGACCGGGGCGGCCGGCCCGCCCTGGCGGCGCATCGGTGAGGCGTTGAGGTCGGTCATGGGCGCCTGCCTTCCTGAACCTCCCGCGCTGCCATCTCGCTGCGCCATCGTGTCAGTTCCGGGTGCTTTGTCAAGTGATTTCGTAGCAATTCTGCATCTTCGCTACCGAATCACTTGTTTCGTTCTCTTTCGTCTGCCATGGTCGGGCCAGTCGGCCGTTCAGGGAGGGGTGAATGACCGAGACGAATCCGGCGGCCAATCCCGCGAAACGGGCGAAAAGCGCGGCCCCGGCGGGTCAGGCGCTTCCCGCGATCGAGCTCGCCGGTCTGGTGAAGACCTTCATCCCGCGCGGCACCCCGCGCGGCACCCCGCGCGGCACCTCACGCGGCGCCGCGCCCGGCGAGGAGGTTCGGGCCGTCAAGGGCATCGACCTGTCGATCGCCGAGGGCGAGTTCTTCTCGATGCTCGGCCCCTCAGGGTGCGGCAAGACCACCACGATGCGGATGATCGCCGGCTTCGACGAGCCCACGGCGGGCGAGGTCTACCTGCACGGCGTCAACGTGGTCGGAGTGCCGCCCAACAAGCGCGACGTGAACATGGTGTTCCAGTCCTACGCCCTGTTCCCGCACATGAACGTCTTCGAGAACGTGGCGTTCGGACTGCGCCGCAAGGGCCTGCCCAAACCGGAGATCGCGCGGCGGGTCGGCGAGATGCTCGACATCGTCGACCTCGCCGGGCGGGAGCTGCGCCGCCCCCGCGAGCTGTCCGGGGGCCAGCAGCAGCGGGTGGCGCTGGCCAGGGCGCTGGTCAACCGGCCGCGCGCCCTGCTGCTCGACGAGCCGCTCGCCGCGCTCGACCTCAAGCTGCGCCAGGCGATGCAGGTCGAGCTGAAGCGCATCCAGCGGGAGGTCGGCATCACCTTCGTGTACGTCACGCACGACCAGGGCGAGGCGCTGACGATGTCCGACCGCATCGCGGTCATGAGCGACGGCCTGATCGAGCAGCTCGGCACGCCAAGGGAGATCTACGAGCACCCGGCCACCCGGTTCGTCGCCGGGTTCATCGGCACGTCCAACCTGCTGTCGGGCATGGTCAGCGAGGTCGTCGGGCCGCACGCCGTGATCAGGTACGGCCCCGAGGAGCGCGTGGTCGTCCCCGTCGCCGGCCGGCACGACATCGTGGCGGGCGGCGAGCTCGAGGTGACCGTTCGGCCCGAGAAGATCGAGATCTGCCCCGAGGAGCCGGGCGGCGACGGCTGCGCGGTGCGGGGGACGGTCACCGAGGTCGTCTATCTCGGCACCTCCACCAACTACAGCGTCAAGACCTCGACCGGCGCCGATGTCGTGGTGTTCACGCAGAACGCATCGTCGGCCGACGACATCGCGGTACGGGGGGACAGCGTCTGGCTGTCGTGGGATCCGCGGCACTCTTCCCCGATAGGAGCCTGAAGTGAACGACCCGCAGCACTCCCGACCCCGGCTCGCGCCGCCCGCCCCGTACAGCCCGCCCGCCCCGCCCGCCGCCCTCGATCCGGCGTCGCTGCGCGGCCTGACCGGCCGCCGTCTCGGCCGCCACAGCCGACGCGACGCGCTGCGGCTGTTCGGCGCCGCCGGCGCCGGCCTGGCGCTCGCGGCGTGCGGGGTGAAGGGCAAGAAGGCGGCGCCGCCCAAGCTGAGCGACGTGCAGAAGTACTGGGCGGGCAAGCAGAAGAACGGCCACGTCAACTTCGCGAACTGGCCGCTCTACATGGACCCCAAGCACCCGGAGCTGAAGAAGTTCACCGCGGCGACCGGCATCACCGTCACGTACAAAGAGGTGATCCAGGACGACCCGTCCTGGTTCGCCAAGATCCAGCCACAGCTCGCCGCCGGGCAGGCCATCGGCTACGACCTCATGGTGGTGACCAACGGCATCGAGTTCAGCGAGCTCGTCGAGCTCGGCTACCTCGCGCCCCTCGACCACGGGAGGCTGCCCAACTTCACCAAGTACGCCGGGGCCCGGTACAAGCAGGAGTCGTTCGACCAGGGCAACGTCTTCAGCCTCCCGTGGGCGTCCGGCATGACCGGCATCGGGTACAACCCCAAGTACGTCAAGACCCCGCCCACCAAGATCGCCGACCTGTGGGACCCGAAGTACAAGGGCAAGGTCGGCATGATGTCCGACAGCCAGGAGCTCGGCAACTTCGGCATGCTGCTGAACGGCGTCAAGCCGGAGAGCTCCACCATGGCCGACTGGACCGCCGCCGCGGCCAAGCTCAAGGACCAGCGCGACAGCGGCATCGTCCGCAAGTACTACGAGCAGGACTACATCAAGCCGCTGACCAGCGGCGACGTCTGGCTCACCATGGCATGGTCGGGCGACATCTTCCAGCAGAACGTCTCCGAGGGCACCAACCTGCAGTTCGTGCTGCCCGAGGAGGGTGCGACGATCTGGACCGACAACATGATGATCCCGAAGACCGCGGCGAACCCGGTCGACGCGATCACGTTGATGGACTTCTTCTACGACCCGGCGAACGCGGCCAGCCTCGCCGAGTACATCAACTACGTGACGCCGGTGCCAGGCGCCCGCGATCTCATCAGGTCGGACGCGGCCAAGGCGACGGGGGACGACAAGAAGTCGCTCGAACAGGTCGCCGACAGCCCGCTCGTCTTCCCGTCCGATGCCGACTACGCCAAGCTGCACAGCTACCGGTCGTTCAAGGACGCGCAGGAAAAGCAGCAGTACCAGTCCGTCTTCCAGCCCATCGTCCAGTCGTGACCCAGCCGGCGGCGGCGCGTACGGCGACGCGTACGGCGGCGGCGAGCTCGCGGCTGCGCGCCCGGCTGACGCCGTACGCGTTGCTGCTGCCCGGCGGCCTGTGGCTGCTGGTCTTCTTCGTGGTGCCGCTGGTCGCCATGCTGTCGCTGTCGCTGCAGCAGGGCGACATCGTGAACGGCTACTCGATGACATGGCACTGGCAGACCTACATCGACGGGATCCGGCAGTACCACCAGCAGATCATCAGGTCGCTCGTCTACGGCGCCGTCTCCACGGTGCTGCAGCTCGCGATCGGCTACCCGGTGGCGTACTGGATCGCGTTCCGCGGCGGCCGGCGCAAGTCGGTCTACCTGTTCCTGCTGCTCCTGCCGTTCTTCGTGTCGTTCGTCCTGCGCACCATCTCCTGGCAGTTCTTCCTGTCCGACAACGGGCTGCTGCTCGGCCCGCTCAAGGACATCGGCCTCGTCCCGCAGGACTTCCACCTGCTCGCGCGGAGCGCCGCGGTGATCGGCGGGCTGACGTACAACTACCTCCCGTTCATGGTGCTGCCGCTGTACGTGGCGCTGGAGCGGGTCGACCCGGGCGTCGTCGAGGCCGCCCACGACCTGTACGCGAGCCGCACGCAGGCGTTCCTGCGGGTCGTGCTGCCGCTGTCGCTGCCCGGCGTGTTCGCCGGCGTGCTCATCACCTTCGTGCCCGCGAGCTCCGACTACGTGAACGCGAGCATCCTCGGCGGCCCGCAGAACGCCATGATCGGCAACGTCATCCAGAACCAGTACCTGATCAACCAGACCTATCCCACCGCCGCCGCGCTGTCGTTCACGCTGATGGCGATCCTGCTGATCGGCATCTTCCTGTACGCGCGAGCGCTCGGCACCGAGGACGTACTGGAGGCGGCGGCGCGATGACCGGCGTCGGCGAAACAGCGACGGCTCCGCGGCTGCGCGGGCCAAGCGGGCCCGGCCGACCCGGCGGGCGCCGCGGGTGGGGACTGCGGGGCAGGCTGCTCACGATCTACACCTGGTTGGTCATCATCTGGCTGTGCCTGCCGATCGCCGTGATGATCCTGTTCGGCTTCAACGACACCCGGGGCCGGTACAACAACACCTGGCAGGGCTTCACGGTCAAGTGGTACGGCAGGCTCTTCCAGATCCAGGATCTGACGAACGCGATGCGCAACTCCCTCGTGATCGCGCTGCTCACGATGGTCGTCGCGGGCGGGATCGGCACCATGGTGGGGTTGGCCCTCGGCCGGTACCGGTTCCGTGGCGCCGGTGCGACGAACCTGGTGATGTTCGCCGCGATCTCGTCGCCGGAGATCGTCATGGGCGCGTCGCTGCTGTCGTTGTTCGTGACGCTGAGCGTCCCGCTCGGCTTCGGGACGATCCTCATCTCGCACGTGATGTTCTCGGTGTCGTTCGTGGCGGTGACCGTGCGGGCGCGGGTCATGACGCTCGATCCGGCGCTGGAGGAGGCGGCCCGCGATCTGGGCGCCGGGTCGTGGGCGACTTTCCGGTACGTGACATTGCCGATGATCTTCCCCGGCGTGCTCGCTGGCGCGCTGCTCGCCTTCGCCCTGTCCATCGACGACTTCGTGATCACGAGCTTCAACGCGGGCGGCACGATGACGTTCCCGCTGTGGATCTGGGGGGCGACCAAGGTCGGCCTGCCCCCTCAGGTGAACGTCATGGGCACGTTGATCTTCGCCGGCGGCGTGCTGCTGGCGATCGGCACGGCGCTGACCGGCCGCCGCGGACGCTGAACCCGGGCCCGCCGGTCAGTAGTCGGGGGACTCGTCCTTGGCCAGCGAGATCATCGACGAGATGTCGAGGTAGAGCTGCTCGGGGTAGGGCATGTAGTGCACGTTCTTCAGCGCCTGGTCCTGGCCGGTCGACTCCATCACGATCGTGCCGTAGCCGAAGATCCGGCCGAGCAGCGAGCGGTCCAGGGTGATGTCGCTGACCTTCTCGCCGGGAATCATGGCGACCCGCCGGTTGAGCACGCCGCTGATCAACGTGACGCGGTACTCGGTGATGACGAAGTAGGTCATCGACCACGCGATGAGCCGCCAGACCAGCCAGCCGACCAGGCCGAGCCAGGCCAACCAGAGGATCATCGTGATGCCGCCGCCGGCACCGAGCCAGGAGTTGACCGCCCCGGCGAGGACGAGCCCGCCGAACGCGGCCGCGATCGGCGCCATCAGCGACGCCGGATGCCGCCGGATGGTGAGGCGGGTGAGCTCGTACGGCATGAGGTACTTGTCGATCGAACGCGAGCCGAAGTCGCGCAGCATCATGAACTCGGGCACGCTCATACGGCGATGGTACGGCGCTCGCACGGCGTCGCGGCCGAGGTACATTCGAATGCGATTCGGTTTGCCGTCGCCCGGCGCCGCGGGGGACCGAGCGCGTCCCGTCACGCGTCCCAGTCACGCAATGCAGGAGCCTCGATGACGCCTCTCTTCACCGCTCCCGACGACGTCCGCGCCCGGCTGGCCGCGGCCGGTTACCTGGCCGACGGCGCCATCGCGACCACGGTGTTCCTGGCCGACGCGCTGGGCAAGCCGCTGCTGGTCGAGGGGCCGGCAGGGGTCGGCAAGACCGAGCTCGCCAAGGCGGTCGCCGTCGCCGCCGGGGCCGACCTCGTCCGCCTGCAGTGCTACGAGGGCCTCGACGAGGCCCGCGCCCTCTACGAGTGGAACTACAAGAAGCAACTGCTGCGCATCCACGCGGCGCGGGCGGCCGACGCCTGGGACGCGACGCACGACGACATCTTCAGCGAGGAGTTCCTGCTCGAACGGCCCCTGCTCCGGGCGATCCGCCGCACCGAGCCGACGGTGCTGCTCATCGACGAGACCGACAAGGCCGACGTCGAGGTCGAGGGCCTGCTGCTCGAGGTGCTGTCGGACTTCCAGGTGACCATCCCCGAGCTCGGCACCGTGACTGCCGCGCGCCGGCCCTTCGTCGTGCTCACCTCCAACGCCACCCGCGAGCTGTCGGAAGCGCTCAAGCGGCGCTGCCTCTACCTCCACCTGAACTACCCGGCGCCCGAGCGGGAACGCGAGATCGTGCTTGCCCAGGTGCCGGGCATCGAGGAGACCCTGGCCACCAAGCTGGTCCAGCTCGTCGACACCCTGCGCGCGCTGGAGATCAAGAAACCGCCGTCCATCGCCGAGACCATCGACTGGGCCCGCACGCTGCTCGCGCTCGGTCTCGACGACCTCGACGAGCGGGCGGTGTCGGCCACGCTCGGCGTCGTCCTCAAGCACGTCTCCGACCACGAACGGGCGCTGAAGGAGCTCGATGTCGCTTCTTGACCGGCACGCCGGGTTCGTCGCGGCGCTGCGCGGCGCCGGCCTCCCGGTGTCGCCGGTCGAGGGGATCGACGCCGTACGGGCCATCGCCCTCGTCGACCTGGCCGACCGGGAGGGGCTGCGCGCCGCGTACGCCGGCACGGTCGTCAAGAGCCCGGCCCACCGGCCCGCCTTCGACACGCTGTTCGAGCTGTGGTTCCCGCCGGTGATGGGCGAGGCGGTCGAAGCAGGTGATGCCTTCGAGGCCACCGAGGCCCGTGAGTCAGTGGAGGGCATGGAGGGGGTCGCGCCGCGCCCTGGCCGGGATCCGGCGCTTGACGCGCTGCGCGACCGGCTGGCCGGGCTGCTGGCCGCCGGCGACGAGGCGGGCCTGCGCGCGCTGGCCCGCACCGCCGTGGCCAGGTACGGCACGGCGCCGGCGGCCCCCGGCCGGCAGTCGTGGTTCTCCTACAGCGTGCTGCGGGCCCTGTCGCCGGAGACCCTGATGGCCAGGCTGCTCAGGGAGGTGCTGGCCGGCCTGGAGCGCGGCGGCATGGCCGAGCGGGTGGCCAGGCAGACCCTCACCATGCGGATCGCGGCGTTCGAAGACATGGTCGTCGCCGACGTACGGCGGCGGATCGCCGAAGAGTCGGGGCTCGACAGGATCGCGCGGGCCAGCGTCCGGCCACCGCTCGACCAGGTCGACTTCCTGCGCGCCACCCGGGACGACCTCGCGGCGCTGCGCCGCGCGGTCCATCCGCTGGCCAGGCGTCTCGGCACGCGGCTGGCGGCCAGGCGCCGGCGCGGCCACCGCGGCCGGCTGGACTTTCGCCGCACCGTCAGGGCGTCGCTGTCCACCGGCGGCGTCCCCCTCGTCACCCATCACCGCCCGCCGCGGCCGCACCGTCCCGAGCTCGTGGTCATCTGCGACGTGAGCTCGTCGGTCGCCGCGTTCGCGCACTTCACGCTGCTGCTCACGTTCGCGCTGCGCGAGCAGTTCGCGAAGGTGCGGGCGTTCGCCTTCGTCGACACGGTCGACGAGATCACAAGGTTCTTCGCCCCGGGCGTGGACGTCGTGGACGCCATGACGCGGCTGGCCGCGGAGGCCGACGTCGTCCGTCTCGGCGGGCGTACCAACTACGGCCGGGCGATCGAGGCGTTCGCCGAACGGTACGCCGGCGCCGTGGGCCCGGACACCTCGCTGCTGATTCTCGGCGACGCCCGCTCCAACTACGGGCCGCTGGCAACACCTACACTGACCGCGCTCGCTGACAGGGTCAGGCACGCGTACTGGCTCAACCCCGAGCCGCGGGCGGACTGGGACACCGGCGACTCGGCCGCATCGACGTACGGGGAGATCGTGCCCATGCGCGAATGCCGAAATGTCGCCCAGCTCACCGAATTCATCCAGACGATAGGCTGAACAGCGCAGATAACCGCGGAAGTTGCTGTGTAATCTCAGGTAGCGCTTCCCCGACCGTTCGACGTCTGGCAGTGTGCCCCTGCGATGGATCACCCGATATTTACCGCTTCTTTGCTGGCCGGTGGCTTCGCGCTCGCCATCGTCGCGCAGTGGCGCGGCTGGCGGCCATCGCTTCGCGCGTCCCTCGCGGTGGGCTTGGGGCTGCGGCTGATCCTGCTGGTCAGCGCGGCGAGCGACTCCTGGCAGCCGGTGGACTTCGCCGAGAGCTTCCAGCCGGCCGGCGCGGCGATCCTGTCCGGTCACGATCCCGTGCTGGCGTCGAACGGGGGCTGGCACTTCCTGCCGATGATCCCCTACCTGTACGCCGTGCCGCTGGCGATGGGCATTCCGTGGGAGATCGCCGGACGGATCTGGACCATCCTCGCGGACGTCGTACTGATCTACCTCGTCGGCAAGCTGGCGCGCGGGCTTCCCGCCGAGGGTGGCATCGAGCAGCAGCGGCGGCGGGAGGCGCAGGCCCGCTTCCAGTACGCCTGCAACCCCATCGCGCTGATGATCTCCGTGATCCACGCACAGGTCGAGCCGATCTCGCTGGTGTTCCTCGTCGCCGCCTACGTGGTGGCCCGGCGGCCGGCGCCGGCTGCGGCGGCGGGCGCCCGTCACGGCTCGGCCGGCGGAGCGCGCAGGGCGGTGCTCACCGGCGTGCTGTTCGGGCTGGCCCTGTCGGCGAAGAGCTGGCCGATCGTGCTGCTGCCCGTGGTGCTGGCCATGCTGCCCACCTGGCGGCAGCGGCTGTACGGCCTGGTCGCCTCGGGGGCCGTCCCGGTGTTCTTCCTCGTCACGCTGCCGGTGTTCGTGAACACCAGCGTCGACAACCTCAAGCACGCCGCGCGGTACATGGGCGGCGTCCGGCCGATCGTGGGGGAGTGGGGCTGGACCGCACTGCTCACCGGGGGCAACTGGGAGCTGGTGCCCGCGTACTCCAGGTACGGCCAGATCGTGCTGTACGTGACGTTGCTCGTCGTGGGCCTGCTGTGGCGGCGCGCCGACCGGATCGACCAGACATCGGCCATGCTGCTGGCCTTCATGATCGTGACGCCGCGCATGGGGACGCAGTACCTGCAGTGGTTCGTGCCGTTCCTGGTGGCCCGGCCGACGCGGTGGAGCCGGCCGGCCATGGGCGTCGCCGCGGTCTGGGCCGGGTTGGGCTACATCTACCTGACGCAGTTCGACGAGACCCAGTGGTGGATCAACCACCGCTGGTGGGCCCAGGTCTCACTGGTGGTGATCGTCTTCCTGGCGGCGGCCATCCCCTGGAGCAGGCGGCGGGCCGCGGCGCCGCACCCGGCGCCGCCCGGCGCCGCCCCCGAGGTGGTCGCTTCCGGCGAGCCGCTCGCCACCGGCCGCAGGCTCGGCCGGTAGCGGCGACCCGCTGCCGCTGTGCTCAGGCCGGCGTCAGTTCGGTCCGTATCCGTGGCCCTGCGGCGGATAACCCGGCTGCTGCGGATAACCCGGCTGCTGGGGGAAGCCCGGCTGCTGAGGCGATCCGGGCTGCTGCGGCGGGTATCCCGGCTGGTGGGGCGCGTATCCGGGTTGTGGCTGCTGGTACCCGGCGGGGTCGTACCCGGCCTGTGCGTATCCCTGCTGGGGCTGTGCGTATCCCTGCTGCTGTGCGTAGCCCTGCTGGGGCTGGGTCGGGTAGCCGGGCTGCCCGCCGTACGGAGCCTGCGGTCCGCCGTAGGGCTGCCCACCGTGCGGCTGGCCACCGTACCCGGCCTGCTGCTGCAGCTGCAGGGCCTCGTCCTTCGACACCCGCCGGCTGGCGCCGCAGAACGTGCACTGGGTGGAGTACTTGGAGGAGATCGGGAACAGCGGGATGAAGAAGAGCGTGAACTTGGTCACCGCGCGCGAGAGCGCGTGCGCGGCGGGATTGCCGCAGCTTCCGCACAAGAACGTGAGCATGGCGAGTTGCTGCAGGTACCGTCGGTAACCCCAGATGATGAGCATCGATAGATCCTGACTGGCGAGACATGGGCCGGACCAGGCTACAAGCCGGCTTACCGCGAATCATTGGTGTTTCGGGCTTTGGCCGCGAGCGACGGCGGCGCTCGCTGCCGCGCGGCCCGGGCCGTTCGTCACCGCGCGGTCGCCTGCCGTACGGAGTCGAGCGCGAGCAGCGCGACGTGCAGCGACAGGCACGACTCCGCATCGTCGAGGTCGGCGCCGAGCACCCGCTCGATCCGGCGCAGCCGCTCGTAGAACGCCGGGCGGGACAGATGGGCGCGCTGCGCGGCGACCGCCTTGTTGCGGCCGGACTCCAGGTACAGGCCGAGGATCAGGGTCAGCTCGTCGTCGTGCTGCGCGTCGTGTTCGAGCAGCGTGCCGAGCTCGCGCTCGACGAACGTCTGCAGCCGCGTGTCGTCGCGCAGGAGGTGCAGCAGCCCGCGCAGCCGCAGGTCGGGCAGGCGGTAGAAGGGCCGCTCGCCGCCGCGGCGCGCGGCGACGTCGGCGACCTGCTCGGCCTCGATGAACGAACGGCGTACGTCGCGGATCGACTCGACCATCGACCCGGCGGCCATCACGAAGCCGTCGCCGTACTGCTTGTGCAGCCGCGCGGCGACGGCGGTGAGGACGCCTTCCGCGTCGGCGCGGGCGGGTAGCGAGGCGAGCACGCCGACCCGGGCCTGCGGCGCGCCCTCGTCCAGCCCGCTGACCAGCGCTGGCAGGTCGGCCGCGCGGCAGGCGGCGGCGGTGGCCTCGGCCAGCTCGCCGACCAACCCGGCCGGCGGCACCGGATGGGTGAGCGGCCGGACGACGACGGCGAGCAGCCGCCGGCCCGACAGCGGCACACCCAGCGCCCGCGCCCGCGCCGCCGCCTCCCGCGGGTCGGCATAGGCGTGCGCGAGGATGCCGGTGATGATCGTGCCGTGTGCCTGCCGCTCCAGGCTCTCCTCGTGCCTGTCGAGCAGCCGGCCGAGCGCCAGCGTCGTCGCGGCCCGCTCGATCAGGACCGTGTCGCGCGGCGACGGCGGCCGGCCGCAGGTGATGATCAATCGACCCCAGTCCTCGCCGCGGGCGCCCACGGTGGTGACCAGCCAGCCGGACGCCTCGTCGTAGGCGGTGCGTCCGTCCGGCCGGACCGCCCGCGACCGGGTCTCCCACGTGGACAGCAGCTCGGTGGTGTCGGTGCCCGCGGAGTCGGCGGCCAGCACCCGGTGCGCGAGGTTCTCGAGCACGACCGGATGGCCGCTGATCGCGGCGACCTGGTGGACGACCTCACCGGGTGAGGCGCCCTCGACCGACAGCTGGGTGAAGATCTCGTGCAGCTGGTCGGAGGCGCGCAGCTCGGCGAGCTGGGCGTCGATGATGCGGGCGTGCACCGCCTCGGTGATGTCGACGAAGACCGTCTCGCGCGCCAGCGCGACGACCGGCAGGCCGTGCTCCTCCGCCGCGCCGACCAGGGCGGCGGGCAGCCGCTCCGCGTACCGGTAGCCAAGCTCGACGAACAACCCGCTGGCCCCGACCCGCGCCAGCTCCGCGACGTAGGCCCGCAGCCTGGCCGGCTCCTCCGGCAGCCCGATGCCGGTGGCCAGCACCAGCTCCCCGCCGCGCAGCAGGTGGCCCACCTCGGGGACCTCGGCCACGTGCACCCACCGGACCCGGGCGTCCAGCCGGTCGGCCCCGGCCACCACGCGCGGCTCGCCGCGGCGCACCGGGTCGAGCCGCAGCACGTCCGCCAAGGTGGGCAGCATTCCTCGATGCTATCCGAGCCCGTCCTTCACTATGTCAGCCGAGAGGGCGTAGAAGTTTACAAGATGTCAGGGCGGTCGGGTGTCTCGACCCGAAGGCGGGGTATGCGAGGCTCGGGATGAGCGGCGACGAGGAGGCAGGACAATGGATCTGCTGGACGACGAGACGATCGCGCGGGAACTGGCCGAGGTGCCCGGCTGGGAGCGCCAGGGCGACGCCATCGTCAAGGCGGTCACGCTGGCCGACTTCAAAGAGGCGATGGCCTACGTCAACCGGGTGGCGGACGCTGCCGAGGCGCGCGACCACCATCCGGACATCACGATCCAGTGGAACAAGGTCACGCTGACGCTGTCCACGCACTCGGCGGGCGGCCTCACCTCCAACGACTTCGCCCTCGCCCGGCACATCAACGCGCTGTAGGCGGCGACACGGCGGCAGTCCGTCCGGATGGGCGTTGAGAGGCATGTCACTGGCGTGACGTGCGGGCGGGCGGCAAACTCGACGTATGGCGCAAGAGCACACATACTCCCCGAGTCGCGGCAGCGACCCGGCGGCGAGCGAGCGGCCCCTCGTTGAACGCACCCTCGTCGAACGACCTCTCGTCGAACGGCACCGGGCGGTCATGCCCGGCTGGGTCGCCCTGAACTACGACGAGCCGATCGAGATCGTCAGCGGAAAGGGCAGCCGGGTCACCGACGCCGACGGCCGCACGTACCTCGACTTCTTCGCCGGGATCGTCACCAACACCCTCGGCTACGACGTGGCCGAGGTGCGGGAGGCGGTCGAGCGGCAGCTGCGCACCGGCGTGGTGCACACCTCGACCCTTTACCTGCTGCGCGGGCAGGTGGAGCTGGCCGAGAAGATCGCCAGGCTGTCCGGCATCGAGGACGCCAAGGTGTTCTTCACCAACTCCGGCACCGAGGCCAACGAGACCGCGCTCCTGCTCGCCACGTACGCCAGGAAGAGCAACCAGGTGCTGGCGATGCGGCAGAGCTACCACGGCCGCTCCTTCGGCGCCATCTCGATCACCGCCAACCGCACCTGGAAGAACAACGCGCTTTCCCCGCTCACCGTGTACTTCCTGCACGGCGGGGACCGGCACCTGCCGCAGTTCCGCGGGATGTCCGACGCCGACTTCGTCGCCGCCTGCGTCGAGGACCTCAGGCACACGCTCGTCACGGTGACGGCCGGCGACGTGGCGGCGTTCATCGTCGAGCCGGTGCAGGGCGTCGGCGGCTACACCTACCCGCCGAACGGCCTGTACGCGGCGTACAAAGAGGTCTTCGACGAGTACGGGATCCTGTTCATCTCCGACGAGGTGCAGACCGGCTGGGGGCGCACCGGCAGCAGCTTCTGGGGCATCGGCAACCACGGCGTGATCCCGGACATGATGACCTTCGCCAAGGGGCTCGGAAACGGGTTCGCCATCGGCGGCGTGGTGGCCCCCGGCGAGCTGATGGACGCCCCGCACGCGGCCGGCATCTCCACGTTCGGCGGCAACCCGATCGCCACCACCGCCGCCAACGCGACCCTCGACTACATCCTCGACCACGACCTGCAGGCGAACGCCGACGCCGTCGGCCGGCTGATCATCGACGGCCTGCGCGCGGCCGCCGCGCGGTTGCCGGTCGTCACCGACGTGCGCGGCATGGGACTGATGTTCGCGATCGAGCTGCGCGATCCGGCGCTGGCCGCTCGCATGATGGAGGAGACCAAGGCACGCGGCCTGCTCGTCGGCAAGGGCGGCCTCTACGGCAACACGATCAGGATGGCCCCGCCGCTGACGCTGAGCGAGGATGAGGGGAAGGAGGGCCTCGGCATCCTCATCGACTCTCTCGAAGCGATCGACTCCCTATAAGCGATCGACTCCCTATAAGCGATCGATTCTCTGGAAGCGATCAACGGAGACGCCACCTCATGACGTACGCGTCCAGCACACCCGGTCCCGGGGCGTCCGGCCCCCTGAAGCACGTCACCCACTGGATCGGCGGAAAGGAGTGGACGGGTTCCGCGGCACGGCGGGGGGAGATCTACGACCCGGCGGCGGGTCGGGTGAGCGGGCACGTCGACTTCGCCGCGGCCGACGAGGTCGACGCCGCGGTCGCCGCCGCGACGGCGGCCTTCCCCGCCTGGCGCGACACATCGCTGGCCCGCCGTACGCAGGTGCTGTTCCGCTTCCGCGAGCTGCTTGCCGCGGCGAGGGACGACCTCGCGAAGATCATCAGCGCCGAGCACGGCAAGGTCGTCTCCGACGCGGCCGGCGAGGTGGCGCGCGGCCTCGAAGTCGTGGAGTTCGCCTGCGGAATCCCGCACCTGCTCAAGGGCGGCTTCTCGGAGAACGTGTCGTCACGGGTGGACGCTTATTCGATCCTGCAGCCGCTCGGCGTGGCGGCCGGGATCACGCCCTTCAACTTCCCGGCCATGGTGCCGATGTGGATGTTCCCCGTGGCGATCGCCTGCGGTAACACCTTCGTGCTCAAGCCGTCGGAGAAGGATCCGTCCGCCTCGATCCGGCTGGCCGAGCTGTGGGCGGAGGCCGGGCTGCCGGACGGCGTCTTCAACGTCGTCCAGGGAGACAAGACGGCCGTGGACGCGCTGCTGGCGCATCCGGGCGTGAAGGCGGTCAGCTTCGTCGGCTCCACCCCGATCGCGCGGCACATCTACGCGACGGCGGCCAGGACCGGCAAGCGGGTGCAGGCGCTCGGCGGTGCGAAGAACCACATGCTGGTGCTGCCCGACGCCGACCTCGACCTGGCGGCGGACGCGGCCGTGTCGGCCGGCTTCGGCTCCGCGGGGGAGCGATGCATGGCGATCTCGGTCGTCGTCGCCGTCGAGCCCGCCGGCGACGCCCTGCTTGACAAGATCAAGGAACGGGTGGCCGGGCTGCGGGTGGGCCCCGGCCACGATCCGCGCGCCGAGATGGGCCCGCTGATCACCGAAGAGCACCGCGACCGGGTCGCCGCCTACATCGACGGAGGTGTCGCCCAGGGCGCCGAACTGGCGGTCGACGGCCGGGCGCACCCGGTCCTCGGTGATCCGGACGCCGGCTTCTGGCTGGGCCCGACCGTGCTCGACCGCGTGACGCCCGAGATGGACTGCTACCGGGACGAGATCTTCGGTCCGGTCCTGTCGGTCGTGCGCGTCGGCTCCTACGACGAGGGCGTCCGGCTCATCTCCGGCAACCCGTACGGCAACGGCACAGCGGTCTTCACCAACGACGGCGGAGCGGCCCGCCGGTTCCAGAACGAGGTGGAGGTCGGCATGGTCGGCATCAACGTGCCGATCCCGGTGCCGATGGCCTACTACTCATTCGGCGGCTGGAAGTCTTCGCTGTTCGGGGATTCTCACGCGTACGGCATGGAAAGCGTGCACTTTTATACCCGGACCAAGGCGGTGACCGCCCGCTGGCTGGATCCGTCACAACGGGGAGTCAACCTCGGTTTTCCGACGAACTGATCCCGCGTCACGGGGCCGGCGCCCGAAACCCCCGCGCGCACGCGCGAACGGATCGGCGGCTGTTTCTGGAAACGCTATTTTCCGGAAAGACTTTTTTCCCAATATTTCCGGATTCGTTATTATGGGAGTATGGCGGAGGGTAACCCGGGTGCGTCCGGCGCGGACGCGCACGACAGCCGCGGGGACATCCGGACCGTCGCCTGGACCGGCGAGACCCTGCGAATCATCGACCAGACGGCCCTGCCGGGGCGGCTCACCTACCTCGACCTGCGCGAAGTCGACGAGCTCGTCTCCGCCATCCAGCGGCTCGCCGTCCGCGGCGCGCCGGCGCTGGGCGTCGCCGGGGCGTACGGGGTGGCGCTGGCGATGCTCCAGGGCGAGCGCGAGGGCTGGGACGCCGAGACCGTCGCCGCGGCGGTCGACCGGGTCAGGTCGGCCAGGCCGACCGCGGTCAACCTCGCCGTCGGCGTGGACCGCGTCGCCCCGCTGATGCCCAGGGGCGTTGCCGCGGTCCTGGCCGAGGCGCACGCCGTGCTCGAAGAAGACGTGGCCGGCAACCGGGCGATCGGCGCGCACGGCGCCGACTGGCTGCGGGGCCGCCTCCGCGCCGCCGGCGACGGCGGGCCCAGACCGCTGCGCGTCCTCACGCACTGCAACGCGGGCGCGCTCGCCACCACCGAATGGGGGACCGCCCTCGGCGTGGTCCGCGAGCTGCACGCCCGTGGACTGGTCGAGATGGCGTACGTGGATGAGACCCGGCCGCTGCTGCAGGGGTCCCGGCTCACCGCCTGGGAGCTCGGCCGGCTCGGCATCCCGTACCTGGTGCAGGCGGACGCCGCCGCGGCCAGCACCATCTGCCGCGGCCTCGTCGACGTGGCGATCATCGGGGCGGACCGGATCGCGGCGAACGGCGACACGGCCAACAAGATCGGTTCATTGGGCGTCGCGCTGGCCTGCGCGGAGGCCGGCATCCCGTTCGTCGTGGCCGCGCCGTGGACCACGATCGACCTGTCCCTGCGCTCGGGCGCGGACATCCCCGTCGAGCAGCGGGCCGAGGAAGAGATCCTGTGCTGGGGCGGGGCGCGCACCGCCCCCGAGGACGGCCGCGGGTTCAATCCTGCCTTCGATGTCACCCCGGCGCGCTTCGTGACCGCACTGGTCACCGAGACCGCCGTGCTCGAGGTCTCGGCCGGCCACACGCCGGCGAGCGCGGCCGCGCGGGCGGCGCCGGCCGAGGTGACCTGAGGCGCGCTGGGTAAGCGTTCGCTGGCCGGATGCGGCCGCAGGAAACGTGGCTGATCGCGGGTAATGCCAAGTTTGTGCCGATCAGAGGATGATTGCGGCCTGCGGCCGGTAGTTAATGGATTACCTTCACAAAAGTCCGAACAAATAATTTCTACTACCCTTGACCCAATCTGTGGGCACACGACACCATGGACTTGTCACGAATTGCTGTGACAATAACCAATCAAAAGGGTCCGGGTCGCAGGGAGAAACCCCATGCCTGCTGACGACCTCGCCAAGGAGATCGCCGCGCTGCACCGGCGATATCCCCGGTGGAGCATCTGGTTCGGTCTGGCAACTGGGCATTGGTGGGCGCTCCCGCCCGCCGACCGGGACATCGGAGACTTCGTTGAGGCACCCACCCCGCAGAAACTGATCGCACGGATCGAGGTGATCCAGCAAACCGCACGCACCGACTCCCGGCAGGGCATCGGACGCCCCTCGGCCTCCCTCCACCTCGAGGGCGTCCCCACAACACCGCTCCGCCGGGTGCCGGCGGCAGCGTGGCCAGGTAGCACGTCAAGGTGACCCGCTGTCCCAGCCTAGTCACGCCGCCGGTGCCGCCGCTGTCCCCGGGACGGGCAGCCGCGCCATTCCCCTCCAGCAACCTCCGTGTGTGGCGCGGAAGACAAGCACCAGTCAGCCCTCCCCGGGACGCGGCGGCGTCCATCTCGAACCCTCCGCCCTCCCCGCCGTGACCATGCGGTGGTTCCCCGAC
>DASUWU010000066.1:0-75354 GCA_036378315.1 Streptosporangiaceae bacterium
GTTCGACGCCGAGCGGGTCGAGAGCTTCGGGGAGCAGGCGCCGGCCGGCCGCGCCGCCCATCCCGACGAGATCGCGCCGTCGTACGTCTTCTTCGCCAGCGACCGGCTGTCGTCGTACTACACCGGCGAGGTCCTCGCCCCTACCGGCGGTGAGATCCAGAAGGGCTGACGCGGGCGGAGCGGCGCCGCCCCGGGAGACGCGGAGCGCGTGCCTCCGCCTGACGCGCGCCCCGCGCCTCCTGGTCAGTGATGGCCTGTCAGTGATGGCCTGTCAGTGACGGCCTGTAGTCAGTGATGAGGGCCGCTGGAGTGCGCGGAGCCGGTGGCGACTCCGTGCCAGGCGGCCTCAGAACCGCTGTGCCCGATCCGGACGACCTGGACCCCGCTGGCCAAGCTCGCCAGGACCGTGACCACGGCCGCGCCGACACCGACATACGACATCCATCCGGTTCGTTGCCCGTATGTGGTCGTCCGGGTTCGCCCGCCGTACGCGGCCGCCTCGCGGCGCCCGGCCCGGCCGGCCTCCTCGGCCGCGCGCCGCCGGCCGTACCACTGGACGCCCACCAGCACGGCGAGCCCGACCCACAGCAGCGCCATGAAGGGGAGCAGCCCCTCGGCCATCTGGGCGTGCCGGTCCACCAGCGCGGTGTCGCGGACATGGTCCTGGAGCTGTTCGCCGGTGTGCGTGGCCAGCGGGACGGCGAGCAGGGCCGGCGTGGCGATCGCCAGCGCGACCGGCGCGTACCGCGCCCTGGCGGTCGGCCACACCGCCACCACCAGGCCGCTCAACGCCGCCAAAGGAACAAGGACCACGACCGCGTGCACGATGAGGGGGTGCGCGGGCAGCCCAAAGATTGTGGAAAACATGATCTTCTTTCCGAGGTAATCCTTTACCTTCCACCCTGTCGGCTGGGCCGCGAATTCCGGTACAAGGAAACGTTCAGAACTCGTTCAGATCGCAGAACCGGGCTTAGCGTGACATCGTGACCGAGTCCGAGGCCGCCGTACGCGTGCTGATCGTGGAGGATGACCCCGGGATCGCCGGCTCCCTGCGACGCGGGCTGACGCGCGCCGGATACGCGGCCGACACCGTGGCCTCGGCGGCCGAGGCGCTGGCCGCCGGGTCGTACGACGTCGTGCTCCTCGACCTCGGCCTGCCCGACGGCGACGGCACCGAGCTGTGCGCCACGCTGCGCGGCCGCTCGGACGCCGCGATCCTCGTCATCACCGCGCGCGGCGAGGAGCCCGACCGCGTGGCGGCGCTCGACGCCGGCGCCGACGACTACATCGTCAAGCCGTTCGGGTTCGCCGAGCTGATGGCGCGCATCAGGGCCGTGCTGCGCCGTTCCCGGCCGGTCGACGACCACGTGCTCAGGCACGGACGGCTGGTCATCGACACGCGGGAACACCGGGTGACGCTGGGCGGCGCGGAGATCGCGCTCACGCCCACCGAGTTCGACATCCTCGAGTGCCTGGCCGCCGATCCCGGCCGCGTCGTCAGCCGCCAGGAGATCCTCGAACGGGTCTGGAACACCCACTGGTACGGTCCCACGCGCGTCCTCGACGTCCACGTGGCGGCGCTGCGGCGCAAGCTCGCCGACCCGGCCGCGATCCTCACCGTGTACGCCCGCGGCTTCCGGCTCGGAGACCTGTCGTGACCAGCAGGATCCTCGGGGCGCTGCTGGCGCTCACCGGCGGGCTGCTCCTCGGGGCGCTGCTGCCGCTCGGCTACGTGATCGCCCACCAGTACGACCACGACTATCGCGAGGGGACGCTGGCGCTCGCCCGCACCCTCGCGGCGGCGGCCGAGGAACGGCTGGCCGACGAGGAGGGATCCACCGTGTTCCCGCGCACGCTCGCCGCGCTGCGGGAGGAGGACGAGGGGGGGTCGCGGATCGCCGCGGCGATCGTCAACGATAACGGCCGCGTGGTGATGGGCCGGGAGACCGGCCTCTACACGCCGTCCCGCGCCGCCCCGGCCCTGGCCGGGCGGACGAGGCTGACCCGCGACGGCGACCGGCTGCTCGCCGTGGTCCCGGTGAGCGGGCACGACGAGACCGTCTCCGGGGCCGTGCTGGTGTCCCGGCCGCTTGACCCGCTCGACGACCGCGTCGCGCGGCTGTGGACCAGGCTCGGGCTGGTCGCGCTCACCGCCGTGACCGCGGCCGCGATCCTCGCGGTCGCGCTGGCCCGCTGGGTCGGCCGCCCGCTGCGCCGGCTGGAGCTGGCCGCCGAGTCGCTCGGTTCCGGCCGGCTCGACTCTCGCGCGACCCCGCCGAAGCGGCCGCACGAGGTACGCCGGCTCGCCGAGCGGTTCAACGTCATGGCGGCCCGCCTGGAGACGTTGATCTACGACAGCCGAACGGTGCTTGCCGACGTCACCCACCAGCTCCGTACGCCGCTTGCCGCGCTGCGGCTGCGCCTGGAGCTGCTGGCCGAGGAGTCGGCCGGCGCCCCTGGCACCGCGGCCGAGTTCGACGGCGCGCTCGGCGAGCTCGAACGGCTCTCGCGCATGGTCGACGGCCTGCTGGCCGTGGCGCGGGCCGAGAACACGACGGCGACGCCGGAGCCGGTGGACGTCGCCGACCTGCTGCGCGAGCGCGCCGAGGCCTGGCGGCCGGTGGCCGCGGAACGCGACGTGGATTTGTCGGTGACCACCCCCGCCGAGCCGGACGGCCATGGCCCGGGCCACGGCCACGGGCCCGGCGGGACCGGAGCCGGCGGGACCGGTCATGGCGGCCATGGCCGGCTGACCGCGCTGCTCGGGCCCGGCCACCTGCAGCAGGTGATCGACAACCTCGTGGACAACGCGCTCACGGCCACCCCTGCGGGCGGCCACGTCCGGCTCGCGGCGCGCCCTGTGGACCGGCGGATCAGGGTCACCGTCGCCGACGACGGCCCCGGCATGCCCGCGGAGGCCAGGCGGGAGGCGTTCCGGCGCTTCCGCTCCGGGCGCGGGAGGGGCACCGGGCTCGGGCTGGCCATCGTGCACCGGCTGGTCACCGCGGACGGCGGCGCCGTCTCCCTCGAAGACACGCCGGGCGGCGGGCTGACCGTGGTCGTCGACCTACCGTGGCGGCGTTGAGCGCGATCCGGCCAGGGCCGCCGCGCGGGTCCGGTCGCGGGCGGCCAGCCCCCGCCGGTACGCCGCGTGCGCCAGGTGGAAGAGCCGCTGGGCCGGCTGGCGGGCGGCCTGCAGCTCGAGCTGGTCCGCGAGGCGGTCGTTCGTCGCCGCGGAGGTGAGGGCTGCCCGGCGAGTCTGGTCGCCGGTCGGGTCCTTGGTCAGGCCGGCCGGCGCGCCGACCGGGTCGGGAACCACGATCGGCTCGGCGACAGGGACCGGTTCTGCGGCCGGGACGGGGTCGACGGTCGGGAGGTCGGCGGCCGGGACGGGGTCGACGGTCCCACCTTGAGGGCCGGTGGCGGCAGGTTCCGGCCGCCGCGCGCCGGCTTCCTGGGCACGCTTGCCGTCGAGCGCACCCGGCGTGTGCGGCACTCCGATGCGCGGGCGCCGGATCCCGGCGTCCATGGCTCCGGCCGGGCCCCGCTGGGCGTTGCCGCCGGCGCCATGGCCGTCGGCGATGACGGCGGCGACCTCGGCGACCTTGACGTTGAGGTGCTGCGACACCGCGCTGAGCGCGTCGAACGCCTGCCGGGGGGTGAGGACGTAGCGTTCCATGAGCACGCCCTTGGCCTGCCCGATCGTGTCTCTGTTGCCCAGCGCGGCGCGCAGGTTGGCGGCCTCGTGCCGGCCCACGTCGGCGGCCCGGGCGGCGGCGACGGCGAGGGAGGCGTGCGTGCCGAGCAGCAGCGCGGCGTCCTGGGCCGGTTCGTCCAGCGCGGCGCCGTGCCGGGCGTAGCCGCTGATGGCGCCGGCGAACGGGGGCGTACCGGTGCCGGCGGACTTGACGCCGACGGCCACCATGGCCGGGTAACCGCGTTCGGTGGCCTCGGCGGCGAGGGCCGGCCAGCCACCGGCCGTCGTGAGGTCGGGGCAGGCGACGCAGGCGGGTCCGCCGGGCTCGGTCACCTCGACGCACGGACCGTCACCGGTCTCGTACTGGACCAGGTCCATGGACCTGGCCTCCTCGTCGACGTCTACGGGGAACTCGCAGCCGCCGTCCGGCCGGCGGATCGTTACGCCGATCAGGTCGGCGGCCGGGAGGAACTCCCGCGCGGCGGTCTCGACCCGAGCCAGCACGTCGGTGACGCCGTCCGCCTCGAGGAGCGACTGCGCCAAGCTATGGAAGCGGTGACCATCAAGGGGGCGGTCATCGTCATTATCGGAGGGCATGAATGCGCTTTCCCTATCTATTTATTCCGTGCTGAACGGCTGCGCGCGACTGCCGTCGAGCCAGCGCGATGCAGCACGATCTCGGAGTAAAGAAGGTAGGTATGGCGACCGCCACACACCTGGCGATATCCCAACCGCGCCGTCCTGGCGGTTGCCCCGGAAATCGCCCGGGAACTCGGCCGGTTTTACCGACCTTATTCGCCCGTTACTTTTTGGTTACCCCTGCCCTGCCGGTCCAAACGCGGACGTACCGCGACCTGCGGCGGGCGCGGCAAACATGCCCTCAAAAGGGGCGTCAAATCTCGGTCAGGCCGGGGCTGGACGGATTCTCCCGGAGACTTCGCTGCGTCGCGAGGCCGATACAAATCACCTGGCGTACAACTGCCGTCACATTGGTCACTTGTGTCAGCCTGTTGACAAGCGACCGGTGCCTCTGCAGGCTAGGGGAACGCCCGCCACTCGTGCGGGTCAGGTCCAACAGCGCCGGCCTACCCCCTTGTTCTCCCATGTCCCCCATGGGGAAAGGCCGTGATGCTGGACCGCCCCCCGTCCGATGACACCGTCGAGGTTCACTACGGCGACGACGCCGCCGTCCTGATGTTTCCCACCGAGGTCGACATCAGCAACGCCGACCGCATCCGCAGCCGCTGCCTGCGACTGCTGAACGAGGGCGTGTGTCGCGTGGTTCTCGACCTGACACGGTGCGAGTTCTGCGACTCCACCGGCGTGAACGTCATCTTCCGCTGCCATATCCGGGCTCGCGCCGCCGGCGTCGACCTGTCCGTGCGGCTGCCGCCCACCGGGCTGGTCAGGCGCATCTGCCACGTCACCGGCGTCATCCGGGTGGTGCCGGTGGACGGCGACGAGGGCGCCCGGAGGCTCTGACCCCAGAGCTTCCGGGCGAGGCCCGTCAGCCTCCCACGGCTAGATTTCCATCCCGGTCTGCTCGGTGATGCCGGCGCGCCGCTGGTACTCGCGCACCAGCCGCGGCCGCGCCGCCCCTCTGGGCCGGCGGCCGGGCTGGATGTCGCAGGCCAGCGCCTTGACCTCCTGGATGTGGACGTTGGGATCCAGGCCCATGAACGTGAGGTCGTTCGCCGCGTCGCCGCGGCTGAGGCCGTTCGGTCCCCAGTGGTACGGCAGTCCGACCTGGTGCAGCGTGCGTCCCTGCACCCGCAACGGCGTCATCCGCTCGGTGACCAGCACCCGCGCCTCGATCGCGTTCCGCGCGGTGACGATGGTCGCCCAGCCCATGTGCTCGAGCCCGCGTTCGGCGGCGAGCTCCGGCGAGATCTCGCAGAAGAACTCAGGCTGCAGCTCGGACAGGTACGGCGACCACCGGCTCATCCCGCCCGCCGTGTGGTGCTCGGTGAGCCGGTAGGTGGTCAACACGTACGGGAACACCTCGGTGCCCGGCACCGAGTCGCTGGGCTGCAGGCGGTTCGCCGGGTGGGCGAAGGTGCCGACCTGGCGCACCGGGTTGCGCTGCTGGCCGTACAGCAGGTTGTCGAACGGCGACTCCTGCGGCTCGTAGTGCGTCGGCAGCGGCCCGTCGGTCAAGCCGGCCGGCACGTACAGCCAGGCCTTGCCGTCGGCCTGCATGATGAACGGATCGTCGCCCGCCAGCGCCGCCGGGCCGGTCGCGTCGTCAGGGGGCTCGTAGTCCGGCGGCTTGTCCGCGACGAAGTCGGCGACGTCGTGCCCGGCCCACTTCTCCTGGTCGGCGTCCCACCAGACCAGCGCCTTCCGGTCGCTCCACGGCCGTCCGTCGGGGTCGGCGGACGCCCGGTTGTAGAGGATGCGCCGGTTGGCCGGCCAGGCCCAGCCCCACTCGCCGGCGACCCAGTTCTGCTCGCCGCGCGGCTTGCGGCGGGCGGCCTGGTTGACGCCGTCGGCGTAGACCCCGCAGTAGATCCAGCAGCCGCATTCTGTCGAGCCGTCGTCCTTCAGCTGCTGGTAGGAGGACAGTGGCCCGCCGCCGGAGTCACGCCCGTTGATCTCGGCCAGCACCGCCTCGGCGTCCGGCTCGCCGATCTCGTCCTTGACCGGGTAGTCCCACGTCAGGTCCAGGACAGGGCGGTCCATGTCGTCGGCCGAGCCGGCGAGCTTCTCCCGGATCCTGCGGCCCAGGTGGTAGGTGAACCACAGGTCGCTGCGCGCGTCGCCGGGCGGATCGACGGCTTGGTGGTGCCACTGCAGCATCCGTTGGGTGTTGGTGAAGCTGCCGTCCTTTTCCGTGTGCGCGGCGGCGGGCAGGAAGAACACCTCGGTACGGATGTCCTCGGTGCGCAGCTCCCCGGATTCGATCTCCGGACCGTCCTTCCACCACGTCGCGCTCTCGATCATGCTGAAGTCCCGGACGACCAGCCAGTCCAGGTTGGCCATGCCGAGCCGCTGGAGCTTGGCGTTCGCCGAGCCGACGGCCGGGTTCTCGCCCATCAGGAAGTAGCCGTAGCAGTCGCCGGCCAGCTGCGCCATGACCGTCTCGTACGTGCTGTGGCTGCCGGTCAGCCGGGGCAGGTAGTCGAAGCAGTAGTCGTTGCCGGCCGTCGCCGCATCGCCCCACCACGCCTTGAGCAGGCTCACCAGATACGACCGCATGTCGGCCCAGAAGCCCTTGCGCGTCGACTCGGCCGCGATGAACGCGTCGAGGTCCTCGTTGGAGTGCGCGTGCGGCATCGGGATGTAGCCGGGCAGCAGGTTGAACAGCGTCGGGATGTCGGTCGAGCCCTGGATCGAGGCGTGCCCGCGCAGCGCCAGGATGCCGCCGCCCGGGCGGCCGATGTTGCCGAGCAGCGCCTGCAGGATCGCCGCCGTCCTGATGTACTGCACCCCGACGGTGTGCTGCGTCCAGCCCACCGAGTAGACGAACGCGGTGGTCCGGTCCCGGCCTGAGTTGGCGGTCACCAGCTCGCACACCTTGCGGAACGTCTCGGGCGGTACGCCGCAGATCTGCTCGACCATCTCCGGGGTGTAGCGGGCGAAGTGCCGCTTGAGCACCTGGAACACGCAGCGCGGATCCGTCAGCGTCTCGTCGGTCCGTGCCTCGCCGACCGCGGCGCCGCCGGAGCCGTGCGCCTCGCCGCGCGCCGCCTGCCGGATGCCGGCGCCCTTGGCGCGGTCTTCGTACTCCAGGTCGCGCTCGCCGGCCGCCGCCTGCACCTCGGTGCCGTCGTACTGCCACGTGTGGAAGTCGTAGGTGCGGTGCTCGCGGTCGAGGCCGGAGAACACCCCGTCGAGGTCTTCGGTGTCCTGGAAGTCCTCCGACACGATCGTCGCGGCGTTGGTGTAGGCGAGCACGTACTCCTTGAAGTACCTGTCGTTGCTCAGGACGTAGTTGATGATCCCGCCCAGGAACGCGATGTCCGACCCGGCCCGCAACGGCACATGGATGTCGGCCAACGCGCTGGTACGGGTGAACCGCGGGTCGACGTGCACCACCGCGGCCCCCCGCGCCTTGGCCGCCATCACCCACTGGAACCCCACCGGATGACACTCGGCCATGTTCGAACCCTCGATGACGATGCAGTCGGCGTTCTGCAGATCCTGCTGGAACGTCGTCGCGCCACCGCGACCGAACGAGGTCCCCAAACTGGGAACCGTGCTGGAGTGTCAAATACGCGCCTGGTTCTCGATCTGGATCGCACCCAACGCGGTGAACAGCTTCTTGATGAGGTAGTTCTCCTCATTGTCCAGCGTGGCCCCGCCCAGGCTGGCGAACCCCAACGTACGCCGGGTCCGCACGCCGTCCGACTCCCACTCCCAGCCGCGGCGGCGCGCCTCGATCACCCGGTCGGCGATCATGTCCATCGCCTCGTCGAGCGGGAGGTCCTCCCAGTCGGTGCCGTACGGCCGCCGGTAGCGGACCGTCGTGACCCGGCCGGGGCCGGTCACGAGCTGCTTGCTCGCGGCGCCCTTGGGGCACAGCCGCCCCCGGCTCACCGGCGAGTCGGGATCGCCCTCGATCTGGGTGACGGCGCCGTCCTTGACGTAGACGTTCTGCGCGCAGCCGACGGCGCAGTAGGGGCACACCGACTTGACCACCTGATCGGCCGTGCGCACGCGCGGCGTGAGCCGGGCGGTGGTGCGGCTCTTGGCCGCCGCGCCCCGGCCCGACCGGTCGTCGCCGGTGAACTGGCGGTAGACGGGCCAGCCCTCGATCCAGGTCTTCACGCCCATGGAGTTCCTCCCGCGTCGGCGACTACCCCTGCTCTCCGGACCCAAACATCACGCCGGCCCCGCGCGGTCCCGGACCCGTCTCCCGCTCCTCGCGTGCGATCCAGCGCCAGGTCGTGGCGACGGCTGCGACGCCGAGGGGCAGCATCCCGACGATCATGGCGAGGCCGCCGGCCGAGTTGCCCTCGGCGACGATCCACACCCCGGCCAGGTCGAGCACCGGCGCGGCGAGGAATAGGTAGAGCATGCGTCCCGGGTCGCTGAGGCGGCGCCGCAGGCCGAGCACGGGCAGCCAGAACAGGACGGCGCAGGCCATCAGCACGGCATGGAGCCCCAGATCGGCGGCGACCGGCGGGTCGCCGACCCCCATGGGGATCATGATCGCGGTGTGCGCGGCGACGAACAGCGGCCATGCGACGGCGGCGGGCACGGCGAACCTGTCGGGGTTCCATGGCCGGCGTACGTTCCGGGCGAGCACCACCAGGGCGGGCGCGAGCACCGATGTCGCCACGCCCGCGAACCCCATGTGGATGATCTCGGCCGTCGTTCCGTACGTGTCGATCACGACGCGCCTCCCGAGCCGCGACGGCGTCGTACGGTCGCGCGCAGCCGCCGCAGCGCGGCGGCCGTACCCACCGCGACGCCCAGCGCCGCGATCACCAGCCGCGCGGCCGGCCGCAGCGGCGGCGGCCCCCCCGCGGGCGGGGGCACGCGCAGCCGGAGCGGTCCGGTCGGGGCCAGGTCGCGCGGCGTGCGCTCGCGGTAGGCCAGGATGCCGAACATCACCACCGGGAAGAAGGCGCCGAACATGAGGATGTAGCCGAAGACGTGCCCGAGGCCCACCACGGCCGCGGCCGCCGCGAACAGCACGACGGAGGTGCTGGCCGCCGCTCTCCGGTACCGGTCGTACCGGCTCTCGGCGCGGGCCGCGGGTCGGTCGGCGACCCGGTCGGCCGCGCGGTCGGCCGGCTCGTCCTCGATCTGTTCGGCGGCGCGGGCGCCGGCCCGGCCGTGCCGCGCGGCGAGGACCGCGAGCCCGAAGCCGCCGATGAGGACGAGGCCCCCCGCGTAGACCGCGGGCGCGAACGTGTCGGCGAAGTCGTAGACGATCGATGTGTAGATCATCAACACCACGGCGAGAAAGGCGTTGAACGCACACCACAGCAACACGACGAACCCGCCGGGGTTTCTCATCCGGCACCGCCCGCGGAGGCGCGGTCGGTCCCGGTCCGATCGCGCAGGTCGAGCAGCGGCGTATAGCTCGTGATCGGGGGCAGCGTCACGCCCTCGAAGTTCAGCGGGGGTGGTGGGGACGAGGTCGCCCACTCCAGGGTGAAGGCCTGCCATGGGTCGTCGGGCGCCGAAGCCGGGCGGCGCAGTGTGGTCACCAGGTTGACCAGGAACACGAGCATGGCCACCGCGAGGATCGCCGCTCCGATGCTGGAGATGAGGTTCAGCGTGCCGAAGCCGTCCGTGGGGAAATAGGTGGCGACCCGGCGCGGCATGCCCTTCTCGCCCAGCCAGAACATCGGCAGGAAGGTGGTGTTGGTGCCGATGGCCAGCAGCCAGAAGTGCGCCTTGCCCAGCCTCTCGTTCAGTATCCGTCCGGTCACTTTCGGGAACCAGAAATAGATCCCCGCGAAGAACCCGAACATGCTGCCCGCCATCAGCGTGTAGTGGAAGTGCGCCACCACGAAATAGCTGTCCTGCATGTGGTAGTCCACCACCGGGGTGCCGACCATGATCCCGGTGAGCCCGCCGACCAGGAACTGCGGGATGAACGCGAGCGCGAACAGCATCGGGGCCGGGAAGCGCAGCCGCCCGCCCACGATCGTGCCGATCATGCCGAAGTACTCGAGGCCCGCGGGGATCAGCAGGGCGATCGAGGTCAGCGAGTAGTAGTCGTTGGCCACCTGGTTGGTGGTGAACATGTGGTGGCCCCACACGCTCATCGACAGCGCGGCGAAGATCAGCAGTGACAGCACCGTCGGTTTGTAGGCGAAGAAGGGCCGACCGGAGAACGTCGCCAGTGCCTCGGCCACGGCGCCCACGAAGGGGAAGAACATCACGTACACGACGGGGTGCGCGTAGAACCAGAACAGGTGCTGGTAGCCGATGTTCCAGATGTTGTCGAAGAACACCGACGGCACGATCCTGCCGTAGGCCATCAGCCCCAGCGCGGCCAGCAGCGAGGGGAAGGCGCCCACGATCATCAGGTTCGTCGCGATGATCGACCAGGTGAACACGGGCATCCTGAGCATGGTCATGCCGGGTGCGCGCTTGAGCAGCGCCGTCCACAGCACGGTGCCGCCGATCAGGATCATCCCGGTGGTGGACAGGAACACCCCGACGATCCACAGGTCCTGGCCGGGATGGGGACTGAACGTGCGCCCCGACAGCGGCGTGTACGCGGTCCAGCCGGTGTCGGCGGGCCCGGTGGCCAGCGCGAAGCCGCTCAGCACGATGAGAGAGCCGAACAGGTACAGCCAGAACCCGAGCATCGTGGTGCGTGGTGCGGCCACGGTCGGCGCGCCGATCTGGAGCGGCACCAGATACAGCCCCAGCGCCAGCGCGAACGGCGTCACCACCAGGTAGATCATCCCGGAGCCGTGGATGGTGAAGAGCTCGTCGTAGGTCTGGTTGCTCAGGAAGTGGTTCTCCGGCCGGGCGAGCTGGTAGCGCATCAGCAGCGCAAGCACGCCCATGGCGAAGAACAGCACCAGCGCGGTGCCGCCGGTCAGGATGGCGATGCGCTTGTGGTCGGTCGTGGTCAGCCACGACCGGCCGCCGGGCAGCGGCTCGGTCGGCGCGACCCACTGGGTGGGGGTCGCCGTCATGCGGCGGCCTGGTGTTGCTGCAGCCAGCGGTCGTACTGGTCGGGCGGCACCGCTTTGAGGTAGAAGTCCATCGTGGCGTGGAAGACGCCGCAGAACTCCGCGCACCGGCCGTGCCACTGCCCCGCGTGGTCGAACGTCAGCGTGAAGCTGTTGGTGTGGTTGGGGAAAGCGTCAACCTTGATCTTCAGTGCGGGCACCCAGAAGGAGTGCTGGACATCGGTCGAGGTCAGCCGGATCTGGACCGGCCGTCCCGTCGGCACGACCATCGTGGGGAACCGGCCGTTCGTGCAGATGTTGGTGATGTTGACCGGCCGGCCCGTGTAGCGGAAGTTCCAGCACCACTGGAAGGCGACCACGTCGACGTTCACCGCCGCCCGGCCGCCCCGCGCGCCGCCCTGCGCGCCGCCCGCCGGGCCGGCGGCGCCGGGCCCGAGCGTACGCTCCGGGTCGATCGACCGGTGGAGCCGTGAGTTCGCGCTCGCGGTGCTGTAGACCAGGAACGCGGCGATCCCGGCCAGCAGCACCGCGTAGCAGCCCTCCACCACCGGCACCGATGTGCGCCGCGACGGCGCGGCGCCGCGCCTGGCGCGCCGCCGCACCAGGGCGAAGGTGACCGCCGCGAGCACGAGCACGAACACCGCGGCGGCGATGCTCACCTCGAGCCGGAAGATCTGCTCGAAGATATCCCGAAAGATCACGGCGTTCCCTTCGTCATCCTGGGCCTACTGACCTTCACTGCCGTCACCGGTGCTCCGCGGCTGGTCCTCGCCGTCCATGGTCGTGACCTCGACGCGGTTTCCCAGGTAGAAGCGATTCAGCCGGGCGCGCACCTGCGCCTTGATCCGCCCGGGCGTCGGTAGCGGTAGGACGTGCACCGGGAGCGGCGCCGCCTCGGGCCGGTAGGTGCGCAACCGGGCCTTCGCGTCCGGGTCGAGCTCCCGATGTCCGGCGACGTAGTCGCCGCCGGGCAGGCGCACGACGACGCCGCTCGCCCGCTGTGCCCTGGCCACCAGCACGTCGTGCCGTTGCAGGCGGACGCAGGCGTACCGGGTGACGAAGAACGCCACCACGGGCCCCACGAGGACCGCGATGCGGAAGAACCAGGTCAGCGGGAACAGCGAGATGTTGAACTTGTCGGCGATGACGTCGTTGCCGCCCGCCGCCCACAGCAGCCCGTACAGCACGATGCCGGCCGCGCCGATCGCGGTGCGCGTCGGCGCGTTGCGCGGCCGGTCGAGCACCTGGTGCGGTCGCCGGTCGCCGGTCGCGAACCGCTCGAAGAACGGGTAGAGGTAGATCACCACGAACAGCCCGACCGGCAGCACGACCCCCGGGACGAACACGTTCCAGATGAAGACGTGCCCGGCCACCGTCGTGGTGAGGTTCGGCATCAGGCGCAGCCCGCCCTCGACGAAGGACAGGTACCAGTCGGGCTGGGAGCCGGCCGAGTCCTGGTCGGGGCGGTACGGACCGTACAGCCAGACCGGGTTGATCTGGAAGATCGTCCCCATCAGCGCGAGCACCCCGAAGACGAACACGAACAGCGCCGTCGTGCTCCCGATGAACTCCGGGAAGAGCGGCGCGCCGACGACGTTGTCGTGCCGCTCGCGGGCGCCGGGCCACTGCGTGTGCTTCTGGTGCCACAAGATCATCAGATGGGCCGAGATCAGGGCGATCAGCAGCCCGGGGATCAGCAGGATGTGCGCGGTGAACAGGCGCGGGATGAAGTCCTCGCCGGGGAACTGGCCGCCGAAGACGAAGAAGGCGATGTAGGTGCCGACCAGCGGTACCGACAGCATCATGCCCTGGGCGATGCGCACCCCGGCGCCCGAGAGCAGGTCGTCGGGGAGCGAGTAGCCGGCGAAGCCCTCGGCGATGGCGAGCACCAGCAGCGTCGTGCCGATCACCCAGTTGATCTCGCGCGGCTTGCGGAACGCCCCGGTGAAGAAGATGCGCAGCATGTGCAGCGAGATCGCCGCGACGAACAGGAGGGCCGCCCAGTGGTGGATCTGCCGCATCAGCAGGCCGCCCCGCACGTCGAAGGTGATGTGCAGCGTGGAGGCGTAGGCCTGGCTCATCTCGACGCCATCGAGCCGTACGTACGAGCCCTGGTAAACGACTTCTTCCATCCCCGGCTTGAAAAAGAACGTCAAGAAAACGCCGGTCGCCACCAGAATGATGAAGGAGTAGAGCGCGAGTTCGCCGAGCAGGAACGACCAGTGTTGCGGAAACGCCTTGCTCAGCTCGGAACGCAGCGCGCCGGCCACGCCCAGCCGCTCGTCAAGGCCCCGTTCGGTGCCCTTCGCCAGCCGGCCCAGCCGTGACGCAGCCCTCATCCGCCCACTCCATCCGACGCCACCAGAAGCCGTCTTCCCTGTTTCCGTGGTCGAAACCATGGGATGGGATTCGAAGTGGTTTCAGCCACGTGGTGCGGGCAGGGGCCCCGGAACAGGAAATTCCGACATCGCACGCGCATTCGTAGAGGTGGTGTGATCCGTGACCGAGCCGGGGAGCGACCGGAGCGGCTGACCGGAGCGGCTGGCCCGAGCGGGTCGGCACCAAAGCGGGTAGGAGTGTTCATGAAGCGGATGATCAAGACCGGCGCGGACAAGGCGGCCGGCCTTGCCTCGAACCTGGCCTCGGGTGCCGCCGGCGCGGCCGGCGCCGCCTGGGACACGGCTCGCCACCGCATGGTGGGCGACGACCAAGCGGCGGCCGCGCGCTGGCTCGTCGTGACCATCGCCTGTCCCCCCGAACGGCTGACGCGGCCCGCCGGACTGCCCGAGCCGATCGAACGGCTGCAGCGCGAGGCCGAGGTCGAGGTCAGGGTCCAGCCGGCGCCCGGCGACCGCGGTACCGAGCTGGGCGTGCGGCTGAGCCGGCCGCGGGCCGACGGAGCCCCCACCGGGATCCCGTCCAACATCGCCGCTCGGCTCAGCGGCAACGACCCGCGGCAACGCCTCAGGACGGCGCTGCGGGACGCCAAGTCGCTGATCGAGACCGGCGAGGTGCTGCGGCCCGACACCCCGCCGACGACGCGTCCGACGATCACCGGCAAGGTCATGGAACTCGCGACCAAGCGGGCCGGAGGGGAGGGCCGGCTGTGAAGGCCGTCACCTGGCAGGGAACCAATCACCTGACCGTCGAAAACGTGCCCGACCCGCGGATCCTCAACGAGCAGGACGCGATCGTGAAGGTCGGCCTCACCGCCACCTGCGGCTCCGACCTGCATCTCCTGGGCGGGTACGTGCCGGCGATGCGGGCCGGCGACGTGATCGGCCACGAGTTCCTCGGCGAGATCGTCGAGGTCGGCCCGCGGGTACGCGAGCACAAGGTCGGCGACAGGGTCGTCGTGACCTCGTTCATCTCGTGCGGTCGTTGCTGGTACTGCCAGCACGACGAGTGGTCGCTGTGCGACAACAGCAACACCAACCCGGGCATCGCGCAGGCGATGTGGGGTTACGAGACGGGTGGCGTCTTCGGCTACTCGCACGCGATGGGCGGCTTCAAGGGCAGCCACGCCGAGTACGTGCGGGTGCCCTTCGCCGACTACGGCGCCTTCAAGGTCCCGGACGACGTCGACGACCAGAGCGCGGTCTTCGCCTCCGACGCCGCGCCCACCGGGTGGATGGGCGCCGACCTCGGCGGCGTCTCCCCCGGCGACGTCGTGGCCGTCTGGGGCGCCGGCGGGGTCGGCCAGATGGCCGCCCGCGCGGCGGCGCTGCTCGGTGCCGAGCAGGTCATCGTCATCGACCGCATCCCGGAGCGGCTCGAGCAGGCCAGGCGGTACGCGAGCGCGGAGACGATCGACTACACGGCCACCGACGTCGGTGCGGAGCTGCGCGAACGGACCGGCGGCCGCGGCCCTGACGTCTGCATCGAGGCGGTCGGGCTCGAGGCCCACAGCCCGGGCCCCGAGTACGCCTACGACCAGGTCAAGCAGCAGCTCAGGATGCACAGCGACCGGCCGACCGCCGTCCGTGAGGCGATCATGGCCTGCCGCAAGGGCGGGTCGGTGTTCATCCTGGGCGTCTTCGGCGGGGTCGTCGACAAGTTCCCGCTGGGCGCGCTCATGAACAAGGGCCTCACGGTGCGCGGCGCGCAGCAGCACGGACAGCGGTACGCCCCGATGCTGCTGGACCGGATCGCCAAGGGGGAGCTGGACACGCGCCATCTCGTGACGCACGAGCTGCCGCTGGACCAGGCGCCAGAGGCGTACCAGATGTTCAAGAACAAGGACGACGGCTGCGTCCGCGCCGTCTTCCGGCCCTGACCGGGGGCGACCGTCATCGGGCGGGCCCGACCGTTCGACATGAAGGAGTGCGGAAGAAGGCATGGCGTTTCTTCATGGCGAGAAACGCGAGCCCGGCATTACCTCTCGCATTCTGCGGTACCTGTCGGGCTTCAGTGCCCTTGTGCGGCGCGAATGCAGTTATGGGGTAGCGGAATCAGGCGCGCGGAATCCGATCGGTGCGAATGCGGGTGATGAGTCCCGACCACTCCGTACGGGTGAACGCGAGGACGGCGCCTGAGCGGTTGAGGGAGTCACGGACCAGCACAGCCTCGCCGCGCCTGGCGACTTCGACGCATTCGTCAGGGGTACTCGCGCTGCTCTTGCGCCAGGCGAGTGGAGGAAGGTGATCCGATCGGGCAGGCATCCTGCGACCCTCCATTCGTCGTGGGTGGGGCCCCGGCTCGCCGCCGAATCGGGGAAGTCATCCAGCGTGCTGGAAGTGAGCAGAGCACACACGACCCCACGACACTGTGGAAAAATTCCCAGTCAGGAGTGTAAACGGCAGGGCCTCGTGCGCCTATCCCAGAAGATCGCCGCGAGGCCTGGCGTCCGTCAGGACATGAGCTCCTCTGCCACGTCCCCGATGAGCTGGAGCGATCGCTCCTTCGGCAGCGCCTCGTTCATCAGTACCTCGAACCAGTCGCGGTATTCGGAAATCCGGGGGTCGTCGCCGGTGATGAGGACGCTGGCGCTGCGCCCACCCTCGAGGTAGAGCACGTCGGCCAGGTCCCCCTCGAATTCGAGCAAGGTGAACGGCCCGTTCAGCCCGCGGTGGGCACCTGCGCTGAACGGGATCACACGTACCATCACACGCTCGTCGTGCTCGGCCGTGTCGATGATGTGCCGTAGCTGGTTCGGCATGATCGCTGGATCGCGTTTGATGCCAACGTGGCGGCGGATCACCGCCTCGTCGAGGACATAGAACTGCCAGGGCTGCTCTTCCCGCTTGGCCAGTTCGCGCTGTCGCTGCATGCGGATCTTGACCACCGGGGCCACTTTGACCGGCCCGACGAAGTCCGCGGTGAGTACCTCGGCGTACTCCTCGGTCTGCAGCGGCCCCGGGACGACCGCGCCCTGAAAGCGGCGCATGAACGTGGCGCCCGCCTCATAGCCGATGTACTGGTAGTAGGTGTCGGAGATCTCGCTCCTGTAGATGCTCCACCAGCCGGGTTCGCGCGCACCTCGGGCCCATTCCTGAAGGCGGGCCTGACGGCTCTCCGAGGTGACGCCGTACAGCAGGAGCAACGCCTGAAGATCGGTCTTGGTGATGCTGCTCTTGCCGCCCTCGATGCGGATGAGCTTGGACGGAGACCAGTCCAGGCTGCGCGCCACTTGCTCCTGGGTGAGGTTCTGCTCCTTTCTGAGTCGGATCAGCTCGTTGCGGAGAAGGGCGCTCTGGACTACCGGTCCCTGATCACGAGCCATCCCGATTCTCGCTCTCCGTAGTCGTATGACTGCTCGGCCATAAGTTGGCGTCACAGTAGCTAGCGTTGTGGTTGCTGGCAGATTGGTATGTGACAGGGTAGTGATCTTGCCGATCGCGCGTGAGGAAACCGGAGTGACACAGGTCACACCACGCCGAGAGGAGGTAAATCGCAACCTCCTCACTTACCATCTTATTAACTGACACATGGCAAATTGGAGGGCATCGGTCCGCTAGCGGCCAACTCGACGGACGGCAGCTGGCGCGATCTTTACTGTGAGTCAGGGGGAGTGCTGAGAGTGAGGTCGTCGTCCAGGCCCGTGCTGATTGCTTTTAACGAGCGTCTTGGCGAAGTGGGGGCATTGTGGCGCTGTGGAGCGGCGAGAGTGAAGCCTTCAACGCCGTAGTCGCGCCAGTGCGGTCGCCGTGGTGGCGGCCGCCCGCGGTCCGGCGGGCGTCATGAGGGCGCCGGCGAAGACCTTGGGGTGGGGGCTTGTCGCCGTGTCGTTGCTCATCTCCGGCGGCATCTTCGGCGGTGCCGGCGGCTTCTTCGGCGCGGGGCTGCTGCTGGTGTACGCCATCCCGATCTGGGGCTTCACCCGGAACCAGCGGAGGCTGACCAAGAAGGGAAGCGAGCTCGCGACGAGCGTCGATGAGGTCGAGGGCCTCATCGACCGCGACGCGGCCGCCTTCCGATGGGTGTTCGCGGTCTTCTTCCCCTGGCGGGGGGACGCGGAGCCGCCCGGCCGCCCCGGCGGGCTCGTCCGGGCGCCGCGGGCGCGGGCCGGCGTCCCGTCGGCCCCGTTGGTGACTTCGCTGACGTCCGCTCCGCCGGAGAACTCCTCTGCCGGATCCGTTCCTGGTTCGAGGCCGGCCGCCGATGAGTCGACGGAACGGGAGCCCGGCGCCGCGCAGGTGACGTTCTGGCAGGTGCTCACGGCCGCCGAACGTACGGCGCTCAAGGCCATCGCGACCGACCGCCGCTTCCTGACCGGCGCGATGCTGTGCCGGGAGGGCACACCCGGCGAGTGGGTCTACCTGATCCGATCCGGCTGGACCAAGGTCTGCGTCCAGACTCCCAAGGGCGAACGGATCATCGCCAGGCGCGGCCCCGGCGACATCGTCGGCGAGCGCGCGGTGATGCCGACCGGCACCCGCTCGGCCTCCGTCATCGCCGAGGAGATCGTTCACGCCTACGTCGTGGCCGCCGGCGACTTCCTCGCCTTCGTCCGGAGCCACCCGAGGCTGCTCGACGTGCTCGACCGCCAGCTGTACGGGCGGCTCACCGAAGAGCCCGCCAGCCCGGCGCCCAGCGCCAGGACGGCCGGCCGGCCGGCGCACCCGTCGCCCACGGCGGTGCCCGCGCCCCCGCCCCCGGCGGCGTCCTCGGCTCCGTCGTGGACGGGGCAGAACTGCTCGATCGTGCTGCTCGACGTCACCGCGTTCGGCGCCCGCAACCGCACCGACGCCGACCGGCTGACCATCCGCCGGGTGATGTACCAGATCCTGCAGACCGCATTCGAGAGCGCCGGGATGTCCTGGGCCGAATGTCACCGTGACGATCGAGGGGACGGAGTGCTCGTGATCGTGCCACCCGGCACGCCGACCGACACGGTCGTCGACGCGGTGCTCGCCCACCTGGTCCCCGGTCTGGCCAGGCACAACGGCCAGGCGGACGAGGCCACCCGCTTCCAGCTACGGGTCGCCCTCGACGTCGGCCCGGTGATCTCCGACCCGGAAGGCGTCTCGGGTCAGGCGATCATCCATGCCGCCCGCCTGCTCGACTGCCCGGTGCTCAAACGGCACCTCGCCAGGGACGCCGCCCACGTCGGCCTCATCGTCTCCAGCCACGTCCACGACAACGTCATCATCCACCACACCGGGCGCGCCGTGCCGGGCGGCTTCCAGCGGGTGACCTTCCAGGGGAAGGAATCGAGGATCAACGCCTGGATGTACCTCGCCGGGCTGCCCGCCGGCATCCCGCCCGCCGTTCCGCTCATGCGGTACCCGTCGTGGGCCTCCATCAGGCCGCCGACCTGGCTCAGGAGGATGTCAGGGCGGTCACGGCGGACCCGGCCGCCGGTGCCGAGGTGATGCCGCCGCGCCGGCGCGGACGGCCCCGTGGGGCTCAGCCCACCCGGCCGGCCTCGAGTGCCGCGCGGTCCCAGGCGCCGAGATCGGCGGCGGCCGCGTAGGTGGCGTCGAGGAACTCGGCCAGGGTCCGATCGGGATCCGCGGCTTCGGCGACCGCCTCGTACGGGAGCAGGAACTGGCCGTCCGCGGGACTGTAGAAGGCGGCGGCGGGGCCGGCCGGGCGGTCGGCGAAACCGGCCGGCTCTGGGTAGGCGTAGGCGTAGAACGCGCCCTCCTCGCCCCCGCCCGGCCAGAATCCGCAGCTGGACAGCTCGCGCGAGTAGCTTTCCGTCATCACCCAGTCGGGGCAGTTCGGCGCGCCGCCTGGATGCGGCGGGGCCGGCCGGCCGGAGAACCTGGTGCAGGCCAGGTCGAAGGACCCCCAGAAGAAGTGCACGGGGCTGACCTTGCCGACGAAGCGCGACCTGAACTCCCCGATCACTCGACTCGCCCGCAGCAGCTGGCCCCAGAACAGCCGGGCGGCATGCGGGTCGTAGGAGGCGTGCTGGTGGTCGTCGGCGAACGGGATGGCGGGGTCCACCTCGTTGGGCCTGCCATGGATGCGCGACGTGATGCCGAGCTCGTCGAGGGCCCCCATGGTCTCGGCGTGGAAGCGGGCCACCGGCTTGGGCTCCAGCACCACGTGACGTTCGCCGCCGGTGCTGGCGCGGATGCGCAGCAGATGCTCGATGAAGTCGAATTCGACGTCGAACGCGCCGCCGCGGTAGGGGATCGCCGAGGTGGTCAACCCGCGCGGGCTCACGTACAGCGTGACCTGCCACCAGTGGTTGACCATCGGTGCGTGGGCAAGGCGGATCTTTCCCACGATCTGGGTCCACATGTGCAGCGTGTCGCGGGTCGCCGCCCAGTCCGCCACCCGCAGCCGCGGCCAGGCGGACGCCCGCCGCCCATCCGGCTCGATCATCGTGCACCCCCGACGTGCTCGCTCTGGTGATTCCCCGTCCGGCTGCGATCAATGGCTGTGGATGATCAGCCGGCATCGGCCTGCCGGCCGACCAGCCGCATCCAGCCGGTGACGCGCGACTCCTTTCCACGGAAGCTCACCCGCTGGTCGTCGCCGGCCGGCCCGGCGCGGTGCCTGATGACGTTGTTGTAGACGAAGTCGGAGACGATGAACCCGAGGTCGGCGCCGGTTTCCGCGAGGCGGCGCTTGAGGACTGGCGCGTCGAGGAGCCGGGCGGCGTGGATGATCGCCTCGCCGGAGACGCCCTTCCGGTCGGAGATCACCGGGCCGACGGAGAGGGCGACGCGGAGCTGGAAGCCGGTCGCGCCGGCCGCGTGGTCGTTGTGGCGGAACAGCCCATCGGCGAGGTGGATGAGCAGCGCGTCGGCGACCCTGCCGGTCGGCGTGCCTGGCGGCACGATCACCAGCACGCCGTCGCCCCGGTCGTCCCAGTGGCACGTGGCCGGCGGCACGGCGGCCCGCTGCAACGCCTCCTGCAGGACGTGGTACATCACCTCGCGGATGACCTGTCGGTCGCCGTCCCGCCGGTTGTGCGCGCCGAACGCGGTCACGTCGAGGAACACGATCGTGCAGTTCTGCCCGGTCCACGACGGCCGCGCTGGCGCCGACGACACCGACGGCGGCTGCGGCACCGGCACCGGCACCGGCGGCGGCTGCGGCACCGGCACCGGCGGCGACCAGCGCGGTGACGGCGTTGGTTCCGGCGCCGCCGGCGGCGTGTCCGGCCCGGACGGCGCCTCCCGCACGGCCGTGGCCGCGGACAATCCGTCGCGGTCCTCGGTGAGGCGGTCGTAGATCTGTCCGTTCAGCAGGTCGATGACTCGCGGATGCGTGCGGACGAAGGTCAGGAAGTCCTCGGTGGTCAGGACGTAGGCGTGCACGATCTCCTCGGCGGTGATGGTGGCCGATCGCGATCCGGTACGCATGGCGGCGCGTTCGCCGACGATGTCGCCCCGACCCCGCCTGGCGATGATCCGCTCGCCCGCCGGGGTCCGGACGCTGACCTTGGTCCAGCCGGAGCGGATGAGAAAGACGTGTTCGGCGGCCGCGCCTTCGCGGCACAGCTCCTTGCCGGTCAAGAAGGTGCGCTCCGCGGCGTTCGCCGTGAGCGCCGCCCGCTCGGCGCGGGTGAGCTGATCCCAGAACGTCTGCCGTCCTGGGCGGTCACGCTCCTTCGGCCCTGGCGGGAGGTCGGCGGCGGGCGCCGGCAGTGACGGCGCGGGCCCGGCCGCGGGCGCCGGCTCGGCCGCCGGAGCGGCGACGGTGGCGCGCGCCGCCTCCCGGACGGCGGCACGCCGCCGGACGGCCGGCGGCATCCGCCGTGCGGCTGCCGGGTCGCCCTGCGGCTGCCGCTCCAGCCGCCAGGGGAAGAGCGCCGTGACCGAACGGCCGAACGCGTCCCCCTGGTGGTCGATCAGCCGCTGGACGTCGCGGGAGTCCTTCGCGAGCTCGGCGCCCCTGGTGATCAGCGTCTTCTGGTCACGGCTGAACCCCCTGGCCAGGATCGCGTACACGCTCAGGACCGCGGCGACCATGGCGAGGGCGACGAGCCCGGCCGCGGCGCCGGCGAGCTGCCCGGTGACGAGCAGCATCAGCGCGCCGGCCCCCCACCCCGCGGCCTTCGCCGGCGCGCTCATCGCCGCCGCCCGGCGGCGAGCGGCGACCGATCGGGTGCTTCCGCGGCGACGCGTGAGGTACTCCGAGCGCTCCACAGTGCCAGTGCCTCAACCATGACGGCCCCTCTTCAACGGTTCATCCAGGGGATCTGACTAGTAAGAGGCCGCCGAGCACGGACAAGTTCCGTCATCTCACTTCCCGTATTCATCCAACCGTGTGTTAAGGCTCTGTTGCTGTGCGTATGGAGGCCAGGGTGGTTCAGAACGGGGAGAGCGCCGACGGCCTCGGGAGCAAGCAGGGCTCAGGCTCCGGCAACGTCGTCCACGGCGGGAGGCGGCATCCCGCACTCCACCTTCCTCGTCCCGGCGAACGGCGCCGACGTGGGCGCCAGGATCTCAACGCGACCGGGCGCGGCCGGTCAGATGGACGCCGTACCGGCCGCGACGTCCCCGGCCGCCGCCCCATCGGCCGCCTCCCCGGCCGCCGCCGTCAGGGCATGGATGACGCTGCGCAGGTGGGCGCGGGCGGCCTCCTCGGCGGCCGGCGCGTCGTGCGCGCGGATCGCTTCGATGATCGCGAGATGCTCGGGCAGCGACACGCCGGGCCGGCCCGGCTGCATGGCGAGCCGGAACTGGTGCCGGACGCTCTGCCCGCGCAGCCGCTCGAGCACCGCCGCCGCCGTGCGCTGGCCGCTGATCTCCCGGACGCGGTGGTGCAGCCGCTCGTTCAGCCGCGAGTAGCCGAGGACGTCACCGGACGCGACGGCCGCCCGCATGCGCTCGCCGATGGCCTCGAGCTCGGCGCGCTCGGCGTCGGTGACCCGTCCGGCGGCCTTGGCCGCGCACAGACCCTCGACCGCCATGCGGACCTCGCAGATCTCGACCGCCTCGGCGAGCGACACCGCGCGCACCCTGGCGCCGCGGTGCTGCATGCGTTCGACAAGGCCCTCGTGGGCCAGTTCGGCGAGCGCGGCGCGGACCGCGGCCCGGCTGGCGGCGAACCGCTCGGACAGGTCGGCCTCGACCAGCCGCTGGTTCGGCACGAACTCGCCGGAAAGGATGGCCTCCCTGATGCCGGCCGCCACCGGCTCGGGGTTCATCGGCCCGGCGCGTCGGCGGGCTCGACCGGCGGGGTGCCGTGGGTGTGGAACGACTCGATGGTCTTGAGGCCCCAGGCCTGCCCCTTGGCCCGTTCCGCCTCGCTCCAGGTGACCGTCCGCCAGTCGGGCGCGAGGACCAGGCGGGCGCACGGGTTGCACAGCTCGATCCGGTTGCCGCCCGGCTCGTACACGTACAAGAAGAAGGTCTGCTGGATGGCGTGCTTGTGCGGTCCTGTTTCGATGAACACGCCCATGTCCAGGCAGATGTCCGCGGCCCGCAGGATGTCCTCGCGGGTGTCGGTGGCGAACGCGATGTGGTGCAGCCGCCCGTGGGTGCCCGTCCAGTCGGCCGCGTAGACGATGTCGTACGACTTGTTGGTGAAGTTCAGCCAGCGTCCGGCGATCTTGCCGCTGTCCAGCATGATCTCCTCGGTCGGCTGCCCGCCGAGGACGTCCCTGACGAACTCCGTGCTCGGCTCCACCTCGGCGGCCAGGAAGTTGACGTGGTCCAGGCGGCGCACGCAGATCCCGCGCGCCGGGTACGCCTGCGCCTGGTTCTTCAGGGCCGGGGCGAGCTCGGGCGGCGGCTGGTACCACTCGCTCTCCCAGTAGATCTCCATCTCGTGGCCGTCGGGGTCGCGGAAGACGTACGTGGGGCCGATGCCGGGGTCGCCGTCCCGCCAGCCGACGCCGAGCCCGGTGTCCTTGATCGCCCGGACCAGCCGGTCGAGCGCCTCCTGGCTGCTCGCGCGCATCCCCGTGCGCCGGATGCCCGACGTGCTGTGCGCGGTGAGCTTGAGCGTGTGGTGCTCGTAGTCGTCCCAGGTCCGCAGGTAGACGGAGTCGCCTTCCGTGCCGTTCTCGGTGAGCCCCATGACGCGGGTGAAGAACCACAGGCTCTTGTCGGGCTCAGGGGTCAGCAGCTCCACGTACGCGACGTGCGCGATCTCATGCTTGGGCGCCAAGGCCGGCCTCCAGTCTCGGACGAGGGAACACGGTGCCGTCGAACAACTTGCGGGCGGTACGGACGATGCTGGACCGCAGGACCCGCGGCGGCACGGACGTCGTGTCGAGGTCGACCTCGACCTCGAGGGTGCCGGTGGCGTGCTCGACGCTCATCGGCCGGCCCGGCTCGGGCCAGGCCGCCAGCTCGTGCCCGACCGCCCCGTCGATCAGCAGCGCGGTGGCCACGGTCACCGCGCCGAGCACGCCGATCGAGGTGTGCGGGCGCAGCGGGATGAACGTACGGGTGCAGACGACCCCGCCCTGCCGCGCCGGGGCGACGAGCGTGGTCTTGGGGACCGAGGCGGCGCTGACGTCGCCGAGACCCATGAGCTTGCCGGCCTGCAGCCGCAGCGACTGGATCCGCTCGCGCAGCGAGGCGTCGGCGCCCAGGTCGTCAGGGGCCTCGTAGCCGGTGACGCCCAGGTCGGCGGCGGCGACGACGACCACCGGCATGCCGTTGTCCACGCAGGTGACGTCGATGCCGTCGATCACGTCGCGGACCCGTCCCGTCGGCAGCAGCGCGCCGCACGCCGACCCCTCGGTGCGGGCGAAGTCCAGCCTGATGGGGGCGGCCGTGCCAGGCACCCCGGAGATCGCGGCGTCGCCGTCGTAGGCGACGGCGCCGCCCGGGGTGGCGAACGTGGCGGTGGCGACGCTGGCGGAGTTGACCATGTGGATGCGCGTGCTCGTCAGCGCGTCGCCCGCGGCGACCAGACCACGCTCCACGGCGAACGGCCCGACGCCGGCGAGCAGGTTGCCGCAGTTCTGCCGGTCGGAGACGGTCGCCTCGTCCACGCCGAGCTGCAGGAAGAGGTAGTCGATGTCGGCGTCGGGCCCGTCGGACCGGGAGATGACGGCGACCTTGCTGGTCAGCGGGTGGGCGCCGCCGATCCCGTCGATCTGCCGCGGGTCGGGCGTCCCCATGACCCGCAACAGCAGGTCGTCGCGTTCCGCGGGGTCGGCCGGCAGGTCGGCGGCGAGGAAGTACGCCCCCTTGGACGTGCCGCCGCGCATCAGCATGCACCGCACGCCCGATGAGTCGAACGAGCTGGCCGGTGGTGAGGTGGATGACATGGCACGACCCTCCTGGTCCACACCCTGAGCCGTCGTCGCCGAAATTGTCAACAAAAATGGCGCACGTGGGCGCACGTGGGCGCACTGGGCGTGCGTCTTGCCCACGTCCTCGCGCCCGCGACGCGGGCGAGCAGCCCCGGCCCGCCCTCCGGGTCAGCCCGCGTCGCCGCGCCAGGCGCCGGTCAGCTCGCCGGGTCGAAGAAGGGGGAGGATGCCACGCCGTGGCCGGCGGTTCCCTGGCGAGGTGCCTGGCGAGGTCCCTGGCCGCCCGCCGGCGCCTGGGCCGCGGCGCGCGGGGATCCAGCGACCGGGGTCTGCTCGCGCCGGGCCCGGGCCAGTTCGCGCTGCAGTTGCTGCTTTTCCATGGCCAGCGTCGTGAGGGACTCTTCGTGCTCGTCGCGCAGGTCGCGAAGCTCCCGCCGGACGCGCGCGGCGCGGCTCGCGCCGACCGCGGTCACGATCACGCCGGCCATGAAGACCATGGCGACGACGACCCCGGCCACGAAGACCTGCCACAGGGCGGTGATGCCGGGAATGGTGTTGTCGAGGACGGATAGCTTCGCGGTCGCGGTGTTGTCCAGTACGATGCCCGCGCCCGCGGTCACTGCGAGGGCGGCGACGGCGAGTCCGAGAAAGATCATCGGAGGGTCTCCTCTCCCGTTGCGGGGTCCGGAAGATCTAGGGCTGCGCCCGGAGACTAGCGAGAAAAGCCGCAGGTCGCCACGTTTCGGGCGCTTTGGTCTCACGCTGTGGGAAGCGGGCGCAACAGAACGTCCAGCAGATCGAGCGCGCCGCGCTTCGACAGCGGCTCGTTGCCGTTGCCGCACTTGGGCGACTGGATGCACGACGGGCAGCCGGACTCGCACTCGCACGCGGCGATCGCCGCCCGGGTGGCGCGCAGCCAGTCGGCGGCCCTGGCATACCCGCGTTCGGCGAAGCCCGCGCCGCCCTCGTGCCCGTCGTACACGAACACGGTGAGCAGCCCGGTGTCGGGGTGCAACGCCGTCGACACCCCGCCGATGTCCCACCTGTCGCAGGTCGCGAACAACGGGAGCAGGCCGATCGAGGCGTGCTCGGCGGCGTGCGCCGCGCCCGCGAGATCGGGCTCGGCCACCGGCGCCGCGGCGAGCTGGGCGGGGGAGAGGGTCCACCACACCGCCCGCGTGCGCAGCGTCCTGGGCGGCAGGTCGAGCGGCTTCTCGCCGAGGATCTCGCCCGTCTGCAGCCGGCGCATCTGGTACGCCACGACCTGCCGGGTCACCTCCACCGTGCCGAAGCACAACGCCGCCTCTCCCCACGACGACGAGCGCAGCGTCTCGAGGATCGCGATGTCGGTGATGTCGCGTGCCGTGGTCGAGTAGTCGGGCTCGGCCGCGGTCACCAGCGCGACCGAGTCGTCCAGGTCGAGCGTGTCCACCACGTACGACTCGCCCTGGTGAAGGTAGACGGCGCCCTCGTGCACGGTGGTGTGCGCCGACGGCTCGTCCACCGTGCCGAGCAGCCGCCCGGTCCGCGCCTCCACGACCTGCACCGGCGCGCCGCCGGCGCCGCGGATGTCGGCGAGGTCGGCGGCCCGGTCGCGCGGGCGGGTCCAGTACCAGCCCGTCGCCCGGCGGCGCAGCAGCCCGCGCCGCACCAGATCGGGCACGAGGTCGGTCGCGGCCGGTCCGAACAGCGCCAGGTCGTCCTCCACCAGCGGCAGCTCGGCCGCGGCCGCGCACAGGTGCGGTTCGAGCACGTACGGGTTGTCGGGGTCGAGCACGGTCGCCTCGACCGGGTTGCCGAAGATGGCCGACGGGTGGTGGACGAGGTAGGTGTCCAGCGGGTCGTCGCGGGCGACCAGCACCGCCAGCGCGTCCTGGCCCGCGCGCCCGGCCCGGCCGGCCTGCTGCCACAGCGAAGCCCGGGTGCCCGGCCAGCCACAGATGATCACCGCGTCCAGCCCGGTGACGTCCACGCCGAGTTCGAGCGCGTTCGTCGTGGCGAGCCCGACCAGCGACCTGGACCGCAGCGCGGCCTCCAGCGCCCGGCGCTCCTCGGGCAGGTAGCCGGCCCGGTACGCGGCCACCTGCCCGGCCAGCGGCGGCGCGGCCTCCGCGAGCGCGCGGCGGGCGTTCAGCGCGACCGCCTCCGCGCCGCGCCTGGACCGTACGAAGGCCAGCGTCTGCACGCCGTCCACCACGAGATCGGCGAGGAGGCCGGCGGTCTCGGCCGTCGCCGTGCGCCGCACCGGCGCGCCGCGTTCGCCGCGCAGCTCGGTCAGCGGCGGTTCCCACAGCGCGAACTCGGTCGCGCCGCGCGGCGAGGCGTCGTCGCCGACCGCGGCGACCGGCAGCCCGGTCAGCCGCCCGGCCGTCTCGCCGGGATCGGCCGTCGTGGCCGAGGCCAGGATGAACACCGGCGCCACCCCGTACCGCGCGCAGATCCGCCGGAACCGGCGCAGCACCGCGGCGACGTGCGAGCCGAACACGCCCCGGTAGCCGTGCGCCTCGTCCACGATGACGTAGCGCAGCCGGCGCAGGAACGCCTTCCAGCGGGCGTGCGTGGGCAGCAGGGACCTGTGCAGCATGTCGGGGTTGGTGAGCACGTAGTTCGCGTGCTGGCGGATCCAGGTCCGCTCGTCCATCGGCGTGTCGCCGTCGTACGTCGCGGCCCGCAGCCGCGCCAGCCGCAGCCCCCGCAACACCCGGAGCTGGTCGGCGGCCAGCGCCTTCGTCGGCGCGAGGTACAGGACCGTCCCCCCGTCGGCGCCCTCGTCGAGCACCGCGGCCAGCGACGGCAGCAGGTAGGCCAGCGACTTTCCGGACGCCGTGCCGGTGGCGATGATCACTGATGTGCCGTCGCGCGCGAGCGACGCGGCCGCCGCCTGGTGCTCCCAGGGCGCCTCGATCCCGTCCAGCGCGAGCCGGTCGATGACGAGCGGCGGCACCCACGCGGGCCAGCTCGCGTGCCGGCCCGGGCGCGCCGGGACGATCTCGACGTGGGTGACCCTGGCCCGCCGCGCCGGATCGGCGACGAGGCGGCTCAGGGCGGCGTTGGTTGCGGCTGACGGAGACACAGGTTTCCAGTCTGACATCGAGGGCAGATTAGGGAGATACTGCGACGGGCGTTGACGCCTGGCCTCACTCCGGTCCCACCCACGCGGCAGTCGCTCGACCTGGCGATTTCGTGTAAACGCGGCGCCAGAGCGTGGTTGAATCGCGTCCGGGGTTTGGCTCGCCCGACCCCGATCGCGCTGGCGGTCGCCGTGCCCGGCGGCCGAGGATCGCGACCGTCGGCCGAGATCGCAACGAGGTAGGCGCTGGAGGATATGTGGACCTGAAGGTGAACGACTACACCACGGACGACGGCCTGACCGTCATCAACGTGGAGGGGGAGATCGACGTCTACACCGCGCCGAAACTCCGCGAGAAGCTCATCGACCTGGTCAACAAGGGCAAGTTCCACCTCCTCGTGGACATGGAGAAGGTCGAGTTTCTCGATTCGACCGGGCTCGGCGTGCTGGTGGGCGGCCTGAAGCGGGTGCGGGCGCACGACGGTTCCCTCGAGCTCGTCTGCACTCAGGAGCGCATCCTGAAGATCTTCCGGATCACCGGGCTGACCAAGGTGTTCGGTATCCACGACTCGATCCAGGAAGCTCAGGAAAAGCGCAAGGGCCAGAAGTAGGGGCCGCTCCCGAGGAGCCCATCGACATGGCGACGGTCGAGTTGGCGTTCAGCCCGCTGCCGGTCCACGTCCGTACGGCGCGGTTGATCGTTACCGCGGTGGCCCGCCGCAGCGGCGTCGAAGAGGCGCTGCTCGACGAGGTACGGCTGGCCGTCGGTGAGGCATGTTCGCGCGCCGTGGAGGCGCACCGGTTGCACTGCCCCGACCGGCCCGTACGGCTGGAGTTGCGGGACGACAACAACCGATTCGAAGTCGTGGTGAACGACACCGCGTCGAACGGGAAGCCGGCCGGCTGGGAAGAGACACCGCCGGCCCCGCCGGCCGGCACGCCCGTTCCCGGTGCGGCCGCCGACGCCGCCGTGGACCCGGACGCCGCGCCGGGCGCTGCCGGCGAGGTCGTCCCCGGCGACGCCGTGCCCGGCGACGTGGGTCCGGTCGGCGACGACCCCGACTCGCTCGGCCTCGCCGTGATCTCCGGTCTCGTCGATGACGTGGAGATCGCCCCGACGCCCGACGGTACGCAGATCCGCATGGGGTGGCCGGTCGCGACCAACGGCAAGGGCTGACCCGCACAGGGTTGGCACGGCCCGCGGGCGCCGCAGGGCCCACACTCCATGATCCCCGCGCGGGCGGCGCCGGCCACACCCGACGTACGGGCGGCCACGAAACGCCGGCGGCGGCGGAGAACGCCGTGATCCCCAACGACCAGGGCCGGCTGGTCCCGTTGCCCCCGATATCCGGTGTCCAGCGACGTGTAGACCGCTTTGACCTGGGGAAATAGCCATTGATCCAATATAGAGGTCAAAAGCGGGCGACATTGAGATCACGTTTTCATGCCATGTGCATCAAGGAATCGAGCAGACTTCTAATTCCCGCAGGGGCCTGCGTAGACTCCCGGGCACTATTGCCTGTCGAGGAGGACGGATGTCTGGGCTTCCCCTGTCAAGCCCGGCCGGCAGCGAAGTTGTAGATCTTGGCGGCGGCGACCTCGTTTTGGTCGTCGTCGTCGGCGTGATCGCTCTACTCGCGCTGGCCGTCGCTGCGGGACTCGTACGAGAGGTGCTGGCCGCGGGGCAGGGCACCGAGAAGATGCAGGACATCGCGCGGGCCGTGCAGGAGGGCGCGGGGGCGTACCTCAAACGGCAGTTCCGCACGGTGGCGGTCTTCGTCGTTCTGATCCCGTTCCTGCTGGCGTTGCTGCCCGCGGATTCCACCGGGGTCCGGGTGGGCCGGTCGATATTCTTCGTGATCGGAGCGCTGTTCTCGGCGACCACCGGCTTCGCTGGGATGTGGCTGGCCGTCCGCGGCAACGTCCGGGTGGCGGCGGCGGCCCGCGAGGACGGCGAGCGGCGGGCGATGCGCATCGCGTTCCGCACCGGCGGCGTGGCCGGGATGTTCACCGTCGGCCTCGGTCTCTTCGGCGCGGCCGTGGTCGTGCTGGCCTACAAGGGCGACGCGCCCGGCGTGCTCGAGGGCTTCGGGTTCGGCGCCGCGCTGCTCGCCATGTTCATGCGTGTCGGCGGCGGCATCTTCACCAAGGCGGCCGACGTGGGCGCCGACCTCGTCGGCAAGGTCGAGCAGGGCATCCCGGAAGACGACCCGCGCAACGCGGCGACCATCGCCGACAACGTGGGCGACAACGTCGGCGACTGCGCCGGCATGGCGGCCGACCTGTTCGAGTCCTACGCGGTGACGCTGGTCGCCGCGCTCATCCTGGGCAAGGTCGCCTTCGGTACGGACGGGCTCGTGTTCCCGCTGATCGTTCCCATGATCGGCGTGGTCACCGCGGTCATCGGCATCTTCGCGGTCGCGCCGCGCGCCCGCGACAGGTCGGGCATGAGCGCGATCAACCGGGGCTTCTTCATCTCCGCCGTGATCTCGGCCGTGCTGGTCGCGGTCGCGTCGTTCCTCTATCTCCCGTCGTCCTTCGCCGACCTGCACGGGGTCGCCTCCGGCATCAGCGGCGACTCGCGCCTCGCCGACGTCGACCCGCGCTGGGTCGCGATCGGCGCCGTGCTCATCGGCATCGTGCTGGCCAGCGCCATCCAGCTGCTCACCGGCTACTTCACCGAGACCACGCGCAAGCCGGTCAAGGAGGTCACCGAGAGCGCCCGCACCGGCCCGGCGACCGTCATCCTGTCCGGCATCTCGGTGGGCCTCGAGTCCGCCGTCTACTCCGCGCTGGTGATCGCCGCCGCCGTGTACGGCGCGTTCCTGCTCGGCTTCGGCAACACCACCGTCGCGCTGTTCGCGGTGGCGCTGGCCGGCACCGGGCTGCTGACGACCGTGGGCGTCATCGTCTCCATGGACACGTTCGGCCCGGTCTCCGACAACGCGCAGGGCATCGCCGAGATGTCCGGCGACGTCGAGGGCGAGGGCGCCCGCGTGCTGGAACACCTCGACGCCGTCGGCAACACCACGAAGGCGATCACCAAGGGCATCGCGATCGCGACCGCCGTACTGGCCGCGACCGCCCTGTTCGGCTCGTTCCGTACGACGGTCGTGAGCGCGCTGGCCGGCGCGTCAGCGGACGCGAGGGGGGCGCTCGGCTCGTTCGCCACCTTCAGCCTCTCGATCGACTCGCCGAACGTGCTGATCGGCTTGATCATCGGGGCGGCCGTGGTCTTCCTGTTCTCGGGCCTGGCCATCATGGCCGTCGGCCGGGCGGCGGGACGCGTCGTGCTCGAGGTGCGCGAGCAGTTCCGCAGCAAGCCCGGGATCATGGACTACAGCCAGAAGCCCGACTACGACCGCGTGGTCGACATCTGCACGCGCGACGCGCAGCGGGAGCTGGCCACCCCGGGCCTGCTCGCGATCATGACGCCGATCGCGGTCGGCTTCGCGCTCGGGTACGCGCCGCTCGGCGCCTACCTGGGCGGCGCGATCGCGGCCGGCGTGCTCATGGCCGTGTTCCTCTCCAACTCGGGTGGCGCGTGGGACAACGCCAAGAAGCTCGTCGAGGAGGGCAACCTCGGCGGCAAGGGCTCGGAGGCGCACGGCGCGACCGTCATCGGCGACACGGTCGGCGACCCGTTCAAGGACACCGCGGGCCCCGCCATCAACCCACTGATCAAGGTGATGAACCTGGTGTCGCTGCTGATCGCGCAGGCGGTCGTCACGTACGCCGACAACACGTGGCTGCGGGTCGGCGTGACCGTGCTCGCCGTCGGCGTGGTCGTCACGGCCATCATCGTCTCCAAGCGCCGGGCCAGCTCGCTGGGCCCGGCCGAGGAGCCGGCCGAGGACGACACGGCCGGCCCGGGCACCGGAGCCGGCACCTCGGGCAAGGAGACGCTGACCACGCCCTGATCCTCAGATGCCCATCCCCGGCGAAGGGCCGGTGACACAGGTCACCGGCCCTTTTGCCACACTAGGGGGATGACTGAGCCAGCTGCGCCCATCGAGAGCGACGAGGAACGCGGCCACGGGGTGGCCGGTCCGGCCTTGAGCCGCACGCCGACGTCCGGGGCCAAGGGCTTCGCGGTCATCCTCGGCGTGATGCTGGGGATCATCGGCCTGCTCTGGCTGATCGCCACGCTGGTCGCCCCGCACTGAGCGGCCTGGGGGCACCATGGGCACCCTGATCGTCCTCAGGCACGCCAAGGCGGCGCACGGCCTCGGCATGGCCGACGCCGACCGGCCGCTCACCGGGCGGGGGCAACGCGACGCCGAGGCCGCGGGCCGGCACCTGCGCGACCTCGGCCTGGCGCCGGCACTCGTGCTCTGCTCGCCGGCCACCCGGACCAGGCAGACGCTGGACGGGCTGCGGCTCGGACCCGAGTCGAAGGTGTCCTACGAGCCGCGGATCTACGACAACGACGTCGACCTGCTCGTCGAACTCGTCAGGGCGACCGGGGGTGACGCCGGGTCGTTGCTGCTCATCGGCCACAACCCGAGCCTGCACCAGCTGGTCGTCGACCTCGGCGCGACCGATGTGGACCACTTCCCCACCAGCGCCTGTGCCGTGCTCGCCGTCGACGGACCCTGGTCCGACCTGACCCAAGGCGCCGCCGCGCTGTCGTCGTACTGGACGCCGAAGCTCGGCTGAGCGGCCACCTTCCGGCACGGCCGCCCCGGGCCGGTGGGCCGCCCCGGGCCGGTGGCGTACGGGTCAGCCGGCGGCATCCTCCGCGTCGGCCGCCTCGACCTCCTCGCGCGAGATGCCGAGCAGGAACAAGATCGCGTCCATGTGGGGCACGTTGACCGCGGTGTCGGCGACCTGCCTGAGCATCGGCTTGGCGTTGAAGGCGATGCCGAGACCCGCCGCCTTGATCATGTCCAGATCGTTCGCGCCGTCGCCGATCGCGACCGTCTGGCTGATCGGCACCCCGGCGTCGGCGGCGAACCGGCGCAGCGCCGTGGCCTTGGCGGCCCGGTCGATGATGGGCCCGGTGAGCCGCCCGGTCAGCTTGCCATCGACGATCTCGAGCGTGTTCGCGGCGGCGTAGTCGATGCCGAGGTCGGCCATCAGCGCGTCGGTGACCTGGGTGAAGCCGCCGCTGACGATCGCGAACTTGTAGTCGAGCCGCTTGAGCGTGCGGACGAACGTACGGGCGCCGGAGGCCAGCTCGACGGAGCGGCGCACGTCGTCGATCACGCCGGCGTCGAGACCGGCCAGCAGGGCCACCCGCTCGCGCAGCGATGCCTCGAAGTCGAGCTCGCCGCGCATCGCCGCCCCGGTGATCTCGGCGACCTTCTCGGCGCACCCCGCCCGTACGGCGAGCAACTCGATGACCTCACCCTTGATCAAGGTGGAGTCGACGTCCATGACGATGAGCCGCTTGGCCTTGCGGTGGAGGCCGGCGCGCTGCACCGCGACGTCGACCTGCTGCGCGACGGCCTCGGTGGCCAGCGCGGCGCCGAGCTCGTCCGGGTCGGCGCCGGACACCTCGAGCTCGATACAGGTGACCGGATAGGCGGCGAGCCGTTCGATGCGGTCGATGTTCGCCCCGTACGCGGCGATCCGCCCGGCGATCCCGGCCATGGCGGCGGGCAGCAGCGGGCTGCCGAGCACGGTCACGTGCAGCCGGCCGCCCCGTCGTGGTGGGCGCTTGTCCCTGCCCGTGGACAGCTCGATCTCCATGTCCAGGTCGGCGGCGACCCGCTCGGCCGCTGTCCAGACCCGGCCAACGTCGGTGCCCGAGCCGTACCCGACCAGCACGCCGAGCACGAGCCGGCCGCGGATCACGACCTGCTCGACGTCGACCACCGCGATCGGGAACCGGCTGAGCGTGCCGAACAGGCGCGACGTCACCCCTGGCCGGTCGCGGCCGGTGAGCGTGATGAGCAGCGTACGCTGCGTGGAGCTGTTCATGCCGAACACCACGGTACTGGTCCCGGGTGAACGAACACGTCGCCGGGCCACCTGGCCGATCGGGCACCTCGGCCCCCGCTCGGCGAGGTGCCCGCGCGGCTCAGGGCAGCAGCAACGTGAGGTCTCCGAACTCGTGCCAGAGGTAGCCTCCGTCGATCGCCTCGTGGTAGGTGCGGTCGAGCAGTTGGGTCCCGGCGATCGCGGTCAGCATCATCAGGTGCGACGACCGCGGCTCGTGCAGGCCGGTCAGCAGCCCGTCCACGACGCGCACTCCGGCCTCGGGCGTCACGATGCGCTCGGTCCACCCGGCCCCGGCGCGTACCGTGCCGTCGGCAGCGACCACCGTCTCCAGCGCCCGCACCACCGTGGTGCCGATCGCGATCACCCGGCGGCCTTGGTCGCGGACGTGGTTGACGAGGTCGGCGGTGGCGGCCGGCACCTCGTACCGCTCCGCGTACGGGGGCTCGTGGGCCTCGGGGGAGGCCACGCCCGTGTGCAGCGTGAGCGGCGCCATCAGCACCCCCCTCGACACGAGGCGGGTCACGAGCTCGGGGGTGAACGGCCGGGACGCGCTCGGCATCTCCGCGCCGCCCGCGGTCCGATCGGTGGCGAAGACGCTCTGGTACGCCTCGGCCGGCCAGTCGCGCGGCACGTACGAGTAGCGGATGGGGGTGCCGTAGCGCAACAGGTAGGGCTCCACGTCGGCGTTCAGCCTGGCCTGCCACAGCCGGTCCGTCTGCCGCCTGATCAGGGTCAGCGTCGCGCCGCCCGGCATTGGGAACCACTCGCCGGGGCGGCCGCCACGGTAGGGCTTGGTCGCCTTGCCGGCGCGCAGCCGCAGCTCGACCAGCCATACCCCAGGCAGATCGGGCAGCGGGGTGGAGAAGTGCACGGCCAGCCGGTCGAGCCGGACGGCAGCGGGCAGCGTGGCAGAGGTGTTCACGACGAGCAGGTCGCCGGGCTCGAGCAGGCCGGGCAGGTCACGGAACGCGTGGTGGGTGACCTCCCCGGTGCCGCGCCGGCCGACGAGCAGCCGTACGTCGTCGCGGGCGCGGCCGCGAGCCTCTGGGGGTTCGTGCGCCTCCAGCGCCGGAGGCAGCAGGAAATCGATCATGATGACACTCCGGTGGCGACGAGGTCGGCGGCGCGATAGCGGCCGCTCGGCTGCCGGTCCCCGATCAGCCGCAGCAGCGCCGGCACGGCCACTTCTTCCGGCAGCGGCTCGCCGGACAGGTCCTCGCCCGGCATCGCATCGGCCAGCATCCGGGTGCGCATCTCGCCCGGGTCGACCCACCAGACGGCCACGTCCGGCTCTTCGACCGACAGCACGTGCGAGATCTGGTCGAGCGCCGCCTTGGTCGCGCCGTAGCCGCCCCACCCCTCGTACGCCTCGACCGCGGCGTCGGAGGAGAGGTTGAGGATCGCGCCGCGCCTGGCCCGCAGGTCCGGCAGCAGCGACTGGATCAGTGCCAGCGGGGCGAGCACGTTGGTGGCGAACGCCCGCTCCAGCTCCGCCGGCGGGTAGTCGGCCAGCCTGGGCAGCGGCGCGGCGCCGAGCGTGCTGGCGTTGTTGACCAGCAGGTCGAGCCCGCCGGCGGCCGCCACGGCTTCGGTGAGCCCGGCACGGTGCCAGGAGTCGGCGACGTCCCCGGCGAGCGCCACCGTGCCGCCCGGCAGTTCCGCGGCGGCGGCCGCGAGCGCGTCCGCGCCCCGCGCGGTGAGGATCAGCTTCCAGCCGTCAGCGGCCAGGCCCCGTGCGAGGGCCCGGCCGAGCCCGCGGGAGGCGCCGGTGATGAGGGCCGTCCTTGTTGTGCCCGATGTGGTGTACGTCATGCCATCGACGCTAGGAAGCGGCGGCCCGCCCGGCATCGGCCGCGAGCCCGCATTGGTGATCGTCGGTTCGACCTAGGACCGCCGGACCACAGGCCGCCCGCCGCCGCCCGCCGCCGATCCGTCTACGGGCCGATGCCGCCCCACTGACCTGCGGGTAGCGTTTTGACCGTGACGACCGACGGCACGACCACGAGGGACTGCGACGACCGTGACGCGGCGCTGCACGCGGTGAGCGCGGCCGTGCTCGCGGTCACCAGGCACCTGTCGGTGCACGAGGTGTTCCAGGTGATCGTGCGGGCGGCGGCTCGGCTGCTCGATGCCCGGTACGCGGCACTCGGCGTCCCGGACGACCAGGGATCGTTCGCCGAGTTCGTCGTCGAGGGCATCACCGAGGAGGAGTGGCGGGCGATCGGCCCGCTGCCGCGCACGCACGGCCTGCTCGGCGCGATGCTCCGCGACGGCAAGCCCGAACGGCTGGCCGACATCCGCATGGACCCACGGTTCGAGTACTGGCCGCGCGCCCACCCGACGCTGAAGGACTTCCTCGGCGTCCCCATCACGGACGGCGACGACGTCCTCGGCATCATCTTCCTCGCCAACAAGCGGCAGGACGGCGGGTTCACCGAACGCGACCAGGAACTGCTCACGCTGTTCGCGGCGCACGCCGCGATCGCCCTCACCAACGCCCGGCTCTACGAGCGCAACCGCGAGCTCACGGTCATGGCCGAGCGCAACCGGCTGGCCCGCGAGCTGCACGACGCCGTCGCCCAGAAGCTCTTCTCGCTCAGGCTCACCGCCCAGGCCGCGGCCGCGCTCGCCACCCGCGATCCAGGCCGGGTGCCGGCCGAGCTGGCCCAGGTCGAGCGGCTGGCCGCCGACGCGCTCACCGAGCTGCGTTCGGTGATCTTCCAGCTGCGGCCGGCCGACCTCGCGGAGGACGGCCTTGCCGCGTCGTTGCGCAAGCACATCGAGGTGCTGAACCGGGTGTACGGCGCGCGGCTCACCTTCGACGTGGACTGCGTCCCTGACGGTGGCGACGCCGGCGGCGGGCTGCCGGCCGACAGCGAGCTCACCCTGTTCCGCATCGCGCAGGAGGCCGTCCACAACGCGCTGCGGCACGCCCACGCCGGCTCCATCTCGCTGCGGCTGCGCCGCACCCCCGCGCGGGCGTCCCTGACGATCTCCGACGACGGCACCGGGTTCGACGTCGCCGCCGCGGCGCGCCGGGGCGGGCTCGGCCTGCGCTCGATGCGCGACCGCGCCAAGGCGGCCGGCGGGACGCTGACGATCGAGTCGGCGCCTGGCGCGGGCACGGTGATCACGGTGGAGGTACCCGCGTGATACGCGTTCTCATCGCCGACGATCATCCCGTCGTACGTCAGGGACTGCGGACGTTCCTCGGCGTGCAGGACGACATCGAAGTCGTGGGCGAGGCCGCCGACGGGACGGAGGCGGTCCGGCTGACCGAGTCGCTCCAGCCGGACGTCGTCCTGCTCGACCTCAAGATGCCCGGCGTGGACGGCCAGACCGCCCTCGAGGAACTGCGGGCGCGCGGCCTCGCCGCCCGCGTCCTCGTGCTCACCAGCATGGCGGAACGGTCGCACGTGCTGCCCGCGGTACGGGCCGGCGCGGTGGGCTACCTCTACAAGGACGTGGACCCGCGGGCGCTGGTCCAGGCGATCCGGGCCGTCAGCGACGGGAACGTGCTGTTCGCGCCCGAGGCCGCGGCCGCCGTGCTGGGCGGCGGCTCGCCCGGCGACCGCGGCGCCGGGCCCGCCGGCGCCGGCGGCGCAACGGCCGTGCCCGGTCTCGGCGACCTGACGGAACGCGAGCGCGAGGTGCTCGCGCAGCTCGCCAGAGGCCGGTCCAACCGCGAGATCGCCCGCGCGCTCGTCGTCTCGGAGAAGACCGTGAAGACGCACGTGTCGAACGTGCTCATGAAGCTGGGCGTGGCCGACCGTACCCAGGCGGCCCTGTTCGCCGTCCGCCACGGGCTGGCGGACGACCCGCCCGACCCGCCCGGCTGATAGGCGGCTCAGGGCACCGGGTCGAAGGCGCTGTTGTGCGCGGCGACGCGGGCGCGCCGCACCGCCCGGTCGAGCAGCCGCAGCGCCTCGGCGCGGCGGCGCATCTGGTCGGCGGTCAGATGCTGGCCGTCGAGCCCCTGCGCCAGGTCGACCACCACGGCCAGCCGACCGGCGAGCGCGGCCAGCCGGTGCGCGCGGGGCGGGTAGCCGGGCGCCAGCGCGTCGCACGTCTCCGGCGCGTCGCGCAGCGCGGACAGCGCCTCGGCGATCTCCGGTCGCCAGTCGGACACGTCGTCCACGGTGAGCAGTACGTCGGTGGCCTCGCGCATCGCCTGGGTGAGGCCGCGGTCGGCCTCGGGCAGCAGCGGGACGTCGGGTGCCTCGGCGGCGGCCTCGAGCAGGGTCCACCGGACCCCGACGTACGACGAGCCGCGCCGGTCCTCGGCGGGGACGAGCCCGACCGCTCCGTCGTCGAGCACAGCGATCACCGCGGCGCCCGCGTCGAGCGCGGCGACGTTGAAGGCGGGCGGCCCGGCCAGGCCGAGCGGGTCGCCGGGCACGGGCAGCGCCAGGCGCATGGCCGTCATGCCGGCCATGCGCAGGTCGGCGAGACCGCGCCGCAGCGGAACCTCGTCGGCGACGGCGATGACCTGGGGTCCTCCGGCCCGTTCCATCGCGTCGGCGGCCTCGTCGAGACCCACGTGGCCGGTCAGCCACGCGTTGCCCCACGCGACCATGGCGCCGGAGGGTTGTGCCGGGGGTCGAACGACGTGCATGCCGACCACCATAGGCGCTTTGAAATGACATAGGTTCGTCCCGGAGGTTCGGGACACCTGTGTCTCAGGAGAAGTGGGGATAACCGATCGCAATGGCAGGCGATGTGCTGCGACTGCAGGGCGTGGCGATCCGGCGAGATGGTGCGACTCTGCTGCGCGACGTCGATTGGACGGTCAACGAGGAAGAACGCTGGGTCGTCGTCGGCCCCAACGGCGCGGGGAAGACGACGCTCCTGCAGATCGCCGGGACGATGCTGCACCCGACCGAGGGCACGGTCGAGGTGCTCGGCGAACGGCTCGGGCAGACCGATGTGTTCGACCTGCGCCCGCGGATCGGCATCGCCAGCGCCGCCGTCGCCGAGAAGGTGCCGCCGAACGAGAAGGTCATCGACGTCGTGCTCACCGCGTCGTACGCCATCCTCGGCCGCTGGCACGAGGAGTACGACTCCACGGACGTGACCCGCGCCGTGGAGCTCCTCGACGCGCTCGGCTGCGCCCACCTGATCCGCCGCCGTTTCGGCACCCTGTCGGAGGGTGAGCGCAAACGGGTGCAGATCGCCCGCGCGCTGATGCCCGATCCTGAGCTTCTCCTGCTCGACGAGCCGGCCGCCGGCCTCGACCTGGGCGCCAGGGAGGATCTCCTTGCCCGCCTGACCCGGCTCGCCGAAGACGCGCTGGCCCCCACCACCGTCCTGGTCACCCATCACGTCGAGGAGGTCCCGGCCGGCTTCACCCACGCGATGCTGCTGCGCCGCGGCGCGATCGTCGCCCAGGGCAAGGTGGACGAGGTCTTCACCGAAGCCCACCTGACCAAGGCCTTCGGCGTCCCCCTGGCCGTCGAACGCCAGAACGGCCGCTGGTACGCCCGCGCCACCCGCCCCTAAACCACACAGTGGACCCGGGCTCCTCGCTGGACGATGAGCAGCCGGTTTCGTGTATGGAGGCGCTGTTCGCCAAGGCGGCTTGTATCGCAGCGTGGTACAGGCTACACTCTCAGTGTCTCTTGCGTTGAGCTTGAGGAAGTGGACCCGGCTCTTCTCCGGACGGTGGGGGGTCGGGTTTCGCGTTTTTGGCGACAAACCCCGAGGTCTTTCACGAGACCAATTGCTGGTTGGACGCGTTGCCGCCACTGCTTGCCCGCACCGTACGCCCAGGCGATCGCGTCAGAGATCCAGAGCGCCGGTTCGCCATGCGGGTAAAGATGCGCATAGGCCAACTCTCCTCCGGAGTGATGCAGCGCATCCATGATCGCGCCCCTGTCTCGGGGGTCCTGCCCATCCTGGCTTTCTATGATCAAGTGCGAGGCCTTCTGATCGATAAGATCGAGCACGAGCTCCGTCAGGCAGTGGTGACGTGCGTCTACTTCTCTTCCTCTGCCCATATACAGATTCGCCCTGATGGCTTCACATCGGACTATCCGGTCAAGGACCTGTCTCCTACGGCGGTCCGACTCGGACTTGAAATGCCAGCGACGCTGGCCGGGCAGGCAGAGCGAGCGGGATAGTTTGCGAACTTTGTCCAAGTGGGCGGGGTCGACGAGGGTGGCGCAGAGAATGTAGCGGCCGTTCCGCGCGGATTCGTCAACGAAGGCGTGTGGGCTCACAAGGAAGAACCGTATGCGTATTCGAGCAGATGCACAGCGTAATCGGCCGAGAGGTGTTCGGGCGTTTGTGTCATGCGCAATAAGTCGAGTGGGACGGGCGAACTACGATTCGAGGCGTGGGTGGGGTAAGCGCTTCTGTCTGGTGGATTGTGGTCGCCATAGTCCTCGGCATCGCCGAGGTTTTCGGCACGTTCTTGGTGTTCGGCATGTTCGCGGTCGGCGCTTTGGCTGCCGCGCTGGTGGCGGCGCTGCACGCGAACGTCGTGGTCCAGGCGCTGGCGTTCGCGGTGGTGTCCACGGCGCTGCTCGCGTTTCTCCGCCCGATCGCGCGGCGGCACCTGCACGGCTCGCCCGAGGCACGGACCGGCGTGGATGCGCTGATCGGACAGGAAGCTCTAGTCCTCCAGCGAGTTGACGCGCACGGCGGGCGTGTAAAGATCAAAGGAGAGATCTGGTCTGCCCGGGCATTGCATCCCGAACAGATCCTCGAACCGGGGACGGCCGCCGACGTGATCGAGATCAAGGGAGCGACCGCCGTCGTCTACGGGCGGGAGGCTCTGTGAGCGCGCCGAGGCCGAGCGGGCGGGGCTGTGACGTCCTTGCCCCCGTCGCGGATAACGGCGTGGCGAAGTTCGTTCGCAATGCGCTCAGCAGGGTGAATACTTCGACGAATACGGCATCGTTCGTCCTGTGGACGAGTACCGCTGAGTTGCCTGAAACGGAGTCGCCATGACCCCCTCGGTCATCATCGCCCTGATCGTCGTGGCGGGGGGCGCGCTGGTCGTCTATCGGTCCGTGAAGATCGTGCCGCAGGCGACGTCTTTTATTGTCGAGCGTTTCGGCCGCTATCACCGTACGCTCACGGCCGGCCTCTCAATGATCATGCCGATGGCCGACCAGATCCGCGCCCGCATCGACATGCGCGAGCAGGTGATCAGCTTTCCGCCGCAGCCGGTCATCACGTCCGACAACCTCGTCGTCAGCATCGACACGGTCATCTACTACCAGGTGACCGACCCCAAGGACGCCACGTACGAGGTGGCCAACTTCCTCACCGCGATCGAGCAGCTCACCGTCACGACGCTGCGGAACGTGGCCGGCGGCATGGACCTCGAACGCACGCTGACGTCCCGCGAGGAGATCAACAACGAGCTGCGCGGCGTGCTCGACGAGGCCACCGGCAAGTGGGGCATCCGGGTCAACCGCGTCGAGCTCAAGGCCATCGACCCGCCCGACTCGATCAAGGACTCGATGGAAAAGCAGATGCGCGCCGACCGGGACAAGCGCGCGGCGGTCCTGCAGGCCGAGGGGATGAAGCAGTCGGCGATCCTGAACGCGGAGGGCGACCGTACGGCCGCCGTCCTCAAGGCGCGGGGCGACGCGGAGGCCGCGGTGCTGCGGGCGGAGGCGGACGCGAAGGCGCAGGCCGCAAGGGCACGCGGCCAGGCGCAGGCGATCAACACCGTCTTCAGGGCCATCCACGAGGGCAACCCCGACCAGCGGCTGCTCGCCTACCAGTACCTGCAGACCCTGCCGAAGATCGCGGAGGGCAGCTCCAACAAAGTGTGGATCGTCCCCAGCGAGATGGGCAAGGCGCTCGAGGGGCTGGGCGGGTTCTTCGGCATGGTGCAGGACGGATCCAAGGACGCGAAGCCGGCGACGCCGGACGCGGGCCGGGACGGCGTAGCGCGGCACAGCCGCGCCATCACCGACGAGGAACCGCTGATCCCCTGAGTTCCGACCCGCCCGCGCCTGCCCCGCTTCCGCCCGGGCGGCGTACGCGGATGGAATGACGGACGAGACGGTAAGGGACCCCTCGGAAGGACCGGAATAGGGGCGTTGCCTACGATCGTCCCGTGACGACGACCCCCTCGCCGAGCCGCCGGGGCCGCTGGTGAGCCTCCTGCACGCGGCCGTCATCCTCCTGGCCGGGGTCGCCGCCGGCGGCATCAACGCCGTCGTGGGGTCCGGCTCCTTGATCACGTTTCCGACCCTGGTGGCCCTCGGCTACCCGCCGGTCGTCTCCAACGTGGCCAACAACATCGGCCTGGTGCCCGGATCCCTCGCCGGCGCGTACGGCTACCGCCGGGAGCTGCGGGGACGCGTGGCCAGCGTGCTGCGGCTGGCCGTCGCGTCCCTGCTGGGCGCCCTGATCGGCGCGGCTCTGCTGCTGGTCCTGCCGGCCGGTGCCTTTGAGGTGATCGTGCCGGTCCTCATCGTGATCTCGCTGGTGCTCGTCGTCCTGCAGCCCTGGCTGAACGCGTGGCTGGCCGCGCGGCGGCGGACGCGGCATCCCCACGGCGGGCCCTGGTTGTTGCTGGGGATATTCGGGACCGGGATTTACGGGGGCTATTTCGGGGCGGCGCAGGGCGTGATCCTGCTCGGCCTGCTCGGCATTTTCCTGGACGATGATCTGCAGCGGGTGAACGGCGTCAAGAACGTCCTCGCGGGCGTGGCCAACGGCGCGGCCGCCGTCCTGTTCATCGCGGCGGCGCCGCGCATCGAGTGGACGGTGGTGCTGCTCATCGCCATCGGCTCGACGCTGGGCGGGTTCCTCGGGGCGTTGGCCGGACGGCGGTTGCCCGCGTCCGTGCTGCGGACCGTCATCGTGGGCGTCGGCCTCTTCGCCGTCGGCAAGCTGATTTTTGGGTAAATATCCCTCATTCTTCGCTGCAGGGCGGCGGTCCGGAGAGGTTCAAGGCGCCGTCGCCCGGGGTATAATTCGAATATCCGTTCGACTCGGAGGTGGCCCATGAAGGGGGACAGGGTCGAGATCGTGATCGACGCCGGCGAGGCCACCAGGACGTACGAGGTGATCGCGACGAAGGCCGGCAGGCGCGTCGAGATCAGCACCCGCCGCGGCGTCGTCGAGGTCAGCGAGGTCACCAGGAACGGCTCTCCGGTCCGGACGGCGCGCTTCATGGCCAGCCGCGTGCTGGCGCTGGTCGAGCATCCGGTCAGCGGCGACCGCAGGGAGGCGCCGATGGACCGCAGCCTCAGCATCCCCGAGGCCGGCTGATCCGCCTCAGCCGGCCGGGCGGACCTGGATGATCCCGCCGTCGCGCACCCGCGACTCGAAGGCCGGCTGCCGGCCGGTCGCCGGTCCGTGCACGACGGCGCCGTCCCTGACCCGATAGGTGCTGCCGTGCCAGGGGCAGATCACGCACATCTCGTCCTGCTCCGTCACCAGGCGGCCCTGGTGCAGCGGCCCGCCGAGGTGGGCGCAGCGATCGGCGAGGACATGGACCTCGTCGCCCTGCCGGAGCACGAACAGGCTGATGTAGCCGAGACGTCGATGCACCGGCCATGACTCGGGCAGGTCCTCGATCGAGCACAGGTCGTGCCAGCCCAGCGGCATCAGGTGGCTGACCGACTCGGCGTGGTTGGCGCCGGCCGCCTGCCGGAAGGCGAGATGGCCGCCGAGATAGCCGCCGGCCAGCAGCGCGGTGAGGCCGGCCATGCCGAGGGCCTTGCCGCCGGCCGTACGGCCGCGGCTGCGGGCGAGCAGGGACGCGGCGTACAGGCCGCTCGCCGTCGCGGTGCCGAGCGCGTGGACCAACCCGACGCGCTGCTGCTCGCGGTGCAGCGCCGACCAGTCGGCGAGCCCGGTCAGCGCGGTCGGGACCGCGCCGGCGAGCCCGGCGGCGACCAGCGCCTGGGCGGCGCGTTCGGTGCCAGGGACCATGTCGAGGATCGCCGCGGAGACCCAGCAGCCCATCGGCAGGTCGGTCAGCGGCGGATGGGCGGGGTGTCCGGCCGGAACGCCGTGCAACGCGTCCTTCACCGGACCCGGCCGCAGCGTCCGCCGCACCAGCCTGGCGATCGCCTGGGCGGGCCGATCGAGACCCCGGGCGTGCTCCAAGCCGTCCGCCAGGGCCACCGGATGCGCCCGCGGGCGCGGCATGGAGCGCCGGAAGATCTTGCCGGCTCTGCGGTTCATGCTCCCCCTTCATCCCGGTGTCCGTATTGGGACACTAACCGGCGCACGGGACCCTAAGCCACCTCATGTGGGGGACGAGACCGCCGTCTAACATGCGGCGATACTATAGTTAAAGCGGCTGTAAACTGCGCGCTCCCGGGTCCAGCAGGTGCGAGCGGGGCTGGAGCGCAGCGGCCGGGGTTCGCCGCCGGTTCGTGACCCAGCCCTCATAGTGATTCGTTCCAAAACGGAGTTACCGTGTTGTAAAGGGGTATTGCGGCCCGCCTTGCCACAAAGGAGACGCCAATGGAGGCGTGGGTCGTTTGGCTGATCGTCGCCGGAGTCCTCGCCGTCGCCGAGGTGCTCACCTTGACGCTCGCGCTCGGCCTGATCGCCGCGGCCGCCCTGGTCGCCGGCTTGACGGGGGTTCTCGGTCTGCCGTTCGCCGCACAGGTGGCCGCCTTCGCGGTCGCCGCCGGCGCCGGAGTCTTCTTCGTACGGCCGATCGCGCTTCGACACATCCGCCAGCCGCCGGCGCTGCGGTCGGGCACCGCGGCCCTCGTCGGCCGCGAGGCGGTCGCCCTGACCGAGGTCAGCCGCGACGCCGGGCGGGTGAAGATCGGCGGCGAGGAGTGGACGGCCCGCCCGTACGACCCCGATGTCGTCATCCCGCGCGGCGCTCACGTCGACGTCCTGGCGATCGAGGGCGTGACCGCTCTCGTCTATCCCCAGGAGGGACCGTGAGCGGGCCGGTGAACGGGCGGCGTCAGACACAGAAACGGAGAACGCCGTGACAAGCTTCGCCATCTTCGCCCTCGTGGCAACGATCATCGGCGTGGCACTCGTGGTCGCCGTCGTGCTGCGGACGGTCTGGATCATCCCGCAGGCACGGGCGCGCAACGTCGAGCGCTTCGGCCGCTACCAACGCACGCTCTCGCCGGGAATCAGTTTCATCGTTCCGTTCGTCGACAGGGTCAAGCCGCTGATCGACCTGCGCGAGCAGGTGGTCGCGTTCAAGGGGCAGCCGGTCATCACCGAGGACAACGTGGTGGTGCACATCGACACCGTGCTGTTCTTCCAGGTCACCGACCCGCGGGCGGCCGACTACGAGATCGTGGACTACATCAAGGCGATCGAGCAGCTCACCGCCACGACGCTGCGCAATGTCATCGGCACCTTGGATCTCGAGGCCACGCTCACCTCGCGGGACAAGATCAACACCGCGCTTCGCGGCGTGCTCGACGACGCGTCGGGCAAGTGGGGCATCAGGGTCACCCGGGTGGAGATCAAGGCCATCGAGCCGCCGCCCTCCATCAAGGACGCGATGGAGAAGCAGATGCGGGCGGAACGGGAGAAGCGGGCCGCGATCCTCACCGCCGAGGGCGTACGGCAGTCCAAGATCCTGACCGCCGAGGGCGAGAAGCAAAGCGCCATCCTCACCGCCGAGGGCGCCAAGCAGGCCGCGATCCTGGAGGCCGAAGGCAAGGCAACGGCGATCGAGCAGGTCTTCACCTCGATCCACGAGAACGACCCCGACCCGAAGCTGCTCGCCTACCAGTACCTGCAGACGCTGCCGCAACTGGCCCAGGGCGAGGGCAGCACGTTCTGGGTGATCCCGAGCGAGGTGACCTCGGCGTTGCAGGCGGTGACCAAGGCGTTCGGCGGCTCGGTCGAGGAGACCGCCGAGCGGTTCGCCGAGCGGGCGCGCACCGCCCGCGACGGCGAGCGGCGGAGCACCCGAGCCCGTCGTGAGGCGGTCGAGCGCGCGAACCAGGAGGCGCAGAACGCGGCTGAAGAGGCCCACGTGGCGGTCGAGGAGGCCCAGTCGACCACGCCGAAGCTGGAAAGCGGCGCTGGCGGCGCTCCTCCGCAGTTCGAGCTGGCGCCCGGCCGTACCGAAAAGCCCGCGCCCTGACGAGCCGGCCGCGAACGCGCACCCGGGCCGCGGCGGCGGACACGCGACTATGCGACTACGCGACGACGGACCCGCGTCAGGTCGTCGCCGCGGCGGCGGACGCCCGGCAGTCGGGGCAGGTGCCCCAGAACGTGACGTCGGCGACGTCCACCTCGAAGCCGGCCGTGTCGACCGGTTCGAGGCAGGGTGCCTCGCCCTTGACGCAGTCGACGTCGCTGACCGCGCCGCAATGGCGGCACACCAGGTGGTGATGGTTGTCGCCGATCCGGCCCTCGAACCTGGCCGGGCTTCCCGCCGGCTCGATGCGCCGGATCACCCCTGCCTCGGTGAGCGCGTTGAGCGCTTCGTACACCGCCTGGGTGGACACGTGCCCGACCCGTTCGCGTACGCCGGCCGCGATGGCTTCGACGACGAGGTGGTTGCCCGTCCGCACGGTCTCCAAGATCGCCACGCGTGCGGCGGTCACGCGCAGGCCGGCCCGCCGCAGCTCGTCGGCCGCGGCGCGGTGGCCCGTTGTCGCAGCGCTCACGCGATCAACTTATGGAGATAAAGGCCGACTGAGTCAACAAAGCGATTAGTCCGCCTTGGGCCGACCATCGGCAACCGACGGATCACCGCCACACCTCACCATCCGGCGCGTACGCTCTGTGCTGCGCGTACGGCTCCGTACCGCACCGCGGCGACGGAGCTGCCCGCCCGGCACCCCCCAGCGAGCGGCGCGCCATCGAACGCAACTTTCATGGTAAAGGCCCGCGGTCATAAGTGGCGCCCGCCGTCCGAAGGAGTCACCTCCCCGACAGCCGTGCCCGAGCCGTGCCATCCTAGGCATCCTGGATACTCGGGTGGCCAGGGAGGCGTGCGGCGCCGGCCGGCGTGTGTCGGGCCGCCGGTTGCCGCCCGGTGCTCGGGTGGCATGGCGGACGAGGTGTCGCCCGCGATGCGGGTGACCAAAGGGGAGGTGCGCGCCGTGCGCGGAAACACGGTTCTGCGGCCGGTCGCGCCGGCGCTGGCCGGTGTCCTGCTGCTCGCTGCCGCCGCGTGCAGCAGCGGCCGGAACGACGCGGCGGCCAGCGGCGATACGGTGCCACCCGGGGCGGCATCGCCCACCGCGCCCGCGCACCGGCCGGCGCCGCCGGCCAAGCGGCCGATCATCCTCGCGTTCGGCGGCGACGTGCACTTCGAGGGCTCGCTGCGCGCCCGGCTGGCCGACCCGGCCACCGCGCTCGGACCGATCGCCGGCACGTTGCGCGCCGCCGACTTCGCCATGGTCAACCTCGAGACCGCGGTCACCACCGGCGGCACCCCGGCCCCCGGTAAGCAGTTCCATTTCCGCGCGCCGCCGTCCGCGTTCGCCGCGCTCAAGGCGGCCGGGGTGGACGTGGCGACGATGGCGAACAACCACGGCATGGACTTCATGGAGCCCGGGTTGCGCGACTCGCTCGCCGCCATCAGGCGCACGCGCTTCCCGACCGTCGGCATCGGCCGGAACGCCGCCGCGGCGTACCGTCCGTACCGGGTGACCGTGCGCGGCACCCGGCTGGCCGTGATCGGGGCGACGCAGGTCCTGGACGACAACCTGATCTCGGCCTGGACGGCGACCGAAGGAAAGGGCGGTCTTGCCTCGGCCAAAGTCGTGCCGCGGCTGGTCCAGGCGGTCCACGAGGCGCGCCGCGGCGCTGATGCCGTCATCGTCTACCTGCACTGGGGCGAGGAGCTGCGGACCTGCCCGCTGCCCAGGCAGCGGGAGCTCGCCAGGCAGCTGATCGCCGCCGGCGCGGACGTGGTGGTCGGCGGGCACGCCCACGTGCCGCTCGCCGGCGGCTACCTGGAGGGCAGGTACGTCGACTACGGCCTCGGCAACTTCGTGTTCTCGACCGCGCACGGCGCCACGGCCAACTCCGGCGTGTTGCTGCTGAAGCTGCAGGGCCGCAAGGTCCTCAAGGCTCGATGGAAGCCGGCCGCGATCGCCGGCGGGCTGCCGCACCTGCTCGCCGGCCCGGCCGCCGCCGCCGAGTACCGGCGCTGGACCGGCCTGCGCCGCTGCACCGATCTCACCGCCTCGCCGTAGCCGACCCGCGCGCCGGCTCCCCGGTCGCCCTGGACGGCACGCGACGAACGCGTACGGTCACAAGAGTAAGGAAAGTGGCGGAGCGCGACGGGCGACCGGGCGACCGCGGCGGGCGGCCGGCGTTCGGCGGACGGGCGGCGCGCCGGCCGGTGGCGAGGAGGGCGTGAGGCATGCGAGAGCGCCGAGTCGAGTCCGGTGAGGTCGAGCTCGCCGTACGGGAGTGGGGCGAGGCCGGCGACCGGCCGACCGTGATCCTGCTGCACGGCTATCCCGACACCGGCGCCGTCTGGACCGGTGTCGCCGAGCGGCTGGCCGGCCGGTTCCATGTGGTCGCCTACGACGTCCGTGGCGCCGGCGGCTCGACCGCGCCGCGCGCCGAGTGGGCGAAGGCGATGGACGGGGTGCGGCCGGCGGTCCCCGACGGCTACGCGATGCCACGGCTGCTCGGCGACCTCACGGCCGTCATCGACGCGGTGTGCGGCCCAGGCGATGCGGTGCACCTCGTCGGGCACGACTGGGGCGCGATCCAGGGGTGGGCGGCGGTGACCGCGCCTGGCCTGCGTGACCGGATCGCCTCGTTGACCTCGACCGGCGGGGTCAGCCTCGAGCATCTGCCCACGTGCCTGCGCCGGCTGCGCGAGCGGGGGGCGAGCGGCCGGATGGTCGTGACGGGTCAGATGATCAAGTCCTCTTATATCGGCTTCTTCCAGGCGCCGATCCTGCCCGAGCTCGCCGTCCGGGCCGTCGGCCGTCGCGGCTGGGAACGTACGCTGCGCCGTCAGGGCGTCCGGCCGCGGCCGTGGCACCCGGCCGGCACGCTGGAACGCGACGCGCTCGCCGGTCTCAACCTCTACCGCGCCAACATGCCGGTCGGCCGGCTCGCCCGCGGCGCCGGCACCCGTACCGGCGCCGGCTCCGGCGGGACGGGGGTGGGGGGAGCAGGCGCGGACCCGTCGCGGGTGACCGTCCCCGTGCAGATCGTCGTGGCGACCCGCGACCCCTACCTGTCGCCCGAGGTGGCCAGCGCGCACGCCGAGTGGGCCGACCAGGCGTGGGTACGGCAGGCCGCGGCCGGCCACTGGATCAACGTCACCCATCCCGACCTGATGAGCCGGTGGATCACCGAGTTCGTCGACGCCGTGCACGCGGTCACGCCGCTGCGGTCGTACGATGGCGGCGCGTTCGACTCGCAGCTCGTGGTGGTGACGGGTGCCGGCAGCGGGATCGGCCGGGCAACGGCGTACGGTTTCGCCGCGAACGGCGCCCGCGTCGTCGCCGCGGACATCGACGACGCCGCGGCCAAGCGCACCGCCGACGGCATCGCCGGCCACGGCGGCGCCGCCCACCCCTACCAGGTCGACGTGGCCGACGCCGAAGCGATGGCCCGGTTCGCCGCCTGGGTACGGGACAACCACGGCGTACCCGACATCGTCGTGAACAACGCGGGCATCGGCATGGTCGGGTCGCTGCTCGACACGTCGGAGGAGGACTGGGCGAGGATCCGCTCGATCAACCTCGACGGCGTCTACCGCGGGTGCCGGTTGTTCGGCCGGCAGATGGTCGAGCGCGGCCAGGGCGGGCACCTGGTGAACGTGTCGTCGATGGCGGCGTTCGCGCCGTCGGCCACGCTCCCGGCGTACGGCGCGGTGAAGGCGGCCGTCCTGCAGCTCAGCGAGTGCCTGCGGCTGGAGCTCGCCGACCACGGCATCGGGGTGAGCGCCATCTGCCCGGGCGTCGTCAACACGCCGATCACCCAGCACGCCGACTACCTCGGGGTCCGGGGGGACGAGGCCGACCGGCTGCGGAGGCGGGCCAAGCGGATGTTCGCGCGGCGCGCCTTCCCGCCGGAGAAGGTCGCCTTGGCGATCATGCGGGCGGTGCTGCGCGACACCCCGGTCGTGCCGGTGACCGCCGAGGCGCACGTGGGCCGGGCCCTGTCCCGGATCTCGCCGGCCGCGACCCGGGCGCTGTCCGTACTGTCGCGCCGGCTCGACCCGACGCTCCGCCGCGCCGCGCGCGGCGAGCACCGGTAACCCGGGCGGAACCGCCGCGCGGTCGGGACGGTCAGCCGGCCAGCCATCGCGGCGGGCGGGAATGACGATTTCGGCCTATTTAGCGGGCGGCGAAGCGCCCGTCGACCGGATACGCGGCGGGCGAAAAGGATAGCCTGGCCAGTACGAGCGGTGCGAATACCAGCCGTGCACGGGGGATGATGAGGGCGTGACGGAGATCCGGACTCCCTTGCGGCGGCGTCCCGCGCAGCGCCGCAGCGCCGAACGTGTACAGCGGATGCTCGACGCCTGCGCGGAGATCCTCGACGAGGCCGGGTACGACGGTCTGTCGACCACGCGCATCGCGCAGCGGGCCGAGGTGGCGATCGGCTCTGTCTACCAGTTCTTCCCCGACAAGCGCGCGGTGGCGCAGGCGCTGGCGCTGCGCAACCTCGACCTGTTCGTCGAGCGGGTGACGGGGCGCATGGCCGATGGCGGGTTCGAGCACTGGTCGGACACGGTCGGCGCGGTCATCGAGATCTTCGTCGACATGCACCGCACCGTGCCGGGCTTCCGGGTGCTGCGCTTCGGCGACGTCGCCGACCTGCATCTGCTCGACGTGTCGGCGGACAACAACACCGTCGTCGCCGACCGGCTGCGCCACCTGGTCGTGGACATGTTCGGCGCGGCCGACTCCGCCGACCTGGCCCGGGTGCTGACCATCGCGGTCGAGGCCGCCGACGCCGTGCTCAAACTGGCGTTCCGGCGCGACCCGGCCGGCGACCCCGAGATCGTCGCCGAGGCGGAGCGGCTCATCCACGGCTACCTCGCCGGCCGCCTCGACAGCTGAGCGGCGCCGGGATTCCCCCAAGGGAACCGGGCACAACCGTCTTCTCGTCAGATGAGATAGACCGATGAAGACCGACCTAACCCTCCAACCCCCCAGGCGGTAGAACCTCATGGACTTCGACAAGCTCCAGGCGCAGCAGCGCCTGCTCATCCGGCAGCGCCTCACGTTGATGGTCAATCGGTACGAGGTGCACACCGCCGGGCCGAACGACTCCGAGGGCGAGATGGTCGCCTACGCGCAGCAAAAGCGCATGGCGTTCAAGGAACAGGTGACGATCTACACCGACCCGAGCAAGCAGGCCGTGCTCGCCGCGTTCAAGGCCAGGCGGGTGCTCGACCTGGGATCGACGTACGACGTCACCGACCACAACGGCCAGCCCATCGGCAACTTCCGCAAGGACTTCGGGCAGTCGCTGCTGAGGTCCACCTGGCATCTGGAGCAGCCGGGACTCGGGGTCACGACGGGCACCGAGCGCAACCAGTTCGTGGCGATCCTGCGCCGCGTGTGGAACTTCATCCCGTACGTCGAGAACCTGCCGTTCGCGTGGCCGTACCACTTCGACTTCACGGCGGGCGACCAGGTCGTCTTCTCGGTGGACAAGAAGTTCGGCCTTCGCGACCGGTACGTGGTCGACATCAGGGACCCGCGGCTCGACCGCCGGCTGGTGATCGCGCAGGCGGTCGGGCTCGACGCTCTGCAAAGCCGCTGACCTGCGGCGGGACCGCCGCCCTCGCGGGCCCGTCCCGAACGTCGTTCGGCGCAAGCCTTGTTTGCGTCCGGCTTTACGTGTACCAAGGAAATGTAAAGCGCCGGGCATGTGGGCACGACGCCGAGGAGGTCTACCGCTGTGACGACCGACCGCTATGTGAGCCCAGTCGAGGCGGGAACCACGTGGGATGTGCCCGCCGCGGGCGCCGCCAGGTTCAGCTGGGAGTACGACGAAGGTCGCGACCGGCTGCTGTCCCTTTACCAGAAGGGCAAGGACAAGCAGTGGGACGCGCAGAAACGCATCGACTGGGACCTCGAGGTCGATCCCACCAATGTGGCCGGACTCCCCGACGAGTTCAACCCGCTCTTCGGCTCGGACATATGGAACAAGATGACCGAGCGCGAGCGGGATGAATACGGCAGGCACCAGGGCTCGTGGTTGTTCAGCCAGTTCCTGCACGGCGAGCAGGGTGCGCTGACGGTGTCCGCCCGAATTGTCGAGTCTGTCCCCGATCTCGACTCGAAGTTCTACGCGGCCACCCAGGTGATGGACGAGGCGCGGCACGTCGAGCTCTACTCCAGGTTCGTCGAGGAGAAGATCGGGATGTACTACCCGATCAACCAGGACCTCGCCAGGCTGCTCGCCGACTCCCTCGAGGACAGCCGCTGGGACCTGCCGTACCTCGGCATGCAGGTCATGATCGAGGGGCTGGCGCTGGCCGCCTTCGGCGTCTACCGCGACATGTCCACGACTCCGCTGGTCAAGCAGCTGCTGGCGTACGTCATGCAGGACGAGGCGCGGCACGTCGCCTTCGGCCGGCTGGCGCTCAAGGACTACTACGCCGAGCTCAGCGACAAGGAGCGGGCTGAGCGCGAGGAGTTCGTCGTGGAGGGCTGCTACCTCATGCGCGACCGCTTCCGCGGCCAGGAGATCTACGAGCAGCTCGGCCTGCCGGTCGACAGGTGCATGGAGTACGTCGACAACTCGCAGCTTTACCAGCTCTACCAATCGTTGCTTTTCAGTCGCATCGTCCCGTGCGTCCGCGATATCGGGCTGTGGGGCGAGAAAGTGCAAAAGGCGTATGCGGATATGGGCGTGCTCGACGCGGCCAAGGCCGATCTGAGCGCCTTGATGCGGCAGGATGAGGAAATCGCCGAAGAATACGATCGAGAACTCGCCGGCCGTAAGGCGGAGGTGGCCGGCGCCATCGACCTCGGCGCCGAATAGCAGCACATTCCGATAAGCGCCCGGCCGCTCCGGCCGGGCGCTTTTTGGTGCCCGGAACCGCACCGCCCGCTGAATGGTCAGCCGGGGTCCGCATCGCTTTTCGGCCTGCCCGGATGTACGGCCACGCACGCCTGAGCAGCGGCGGATGAGCCCGCCTGAGCGCAGCGTAGAAGAGCGTATCCATGATCATGTTCCCGCATTCATGATCGGTAAATTTCGCTCTCCGCAAACTTGATCTCCATATCTTTTTACCGTCTGTGGTCGCCCTACTGCATAACGCCAAAACTCGGGTGAGATATCCCACAAGTCGCCGGTGATTGGCGGGCGGCGGGGTCAAGTCGACGTAATGTCTTGGGCTTGTGTGCGTGGCCCCGACGGGGTTGCTAATGCCGGCGTCGCGCATTGCGGCTCACCTCACTTTCGTGCGGTGTCCGCTGTCCTGTCCCCGATCGAAGGATGGTTTGTGGGTAGCCCGCGAAAGCACCGCCTGAAGTCCGTTATCCGACTACGTACAACCCTCGCCGCCGGCACAGTGATCACCGCGGCCGCGGCGGCCGGTGTAGTGCTCACCACCACCGGCGTGTTCTCCTCCACCGGCAGCGATACCCGATCCGTACGGGACGGGGCCGAGTTCGCCTACCAGGCCCCCGGGCCGATGACCACGCGGACCGTCGACAGCCCGTCGCCGAGCCCGACGCCGACCGCGACACCGTCGAAGACGACGGCGCACACCGCGAAACCCAGGACGCACAAGCCCGCACGGCATCGGCCACGGCACTCATCGACGCACTCCTCCGCGTCCGTGGTCGTGGGCAGCGGATCGTGCGAGGCGTCCTTCTACGGCGAAGGCCAGATGACCGCCAGCGGTGAGGCCTTCGATCCTGGTGCGATGACGGCGGCGCACAAGTCGCTGCCGTTCGGCACGAGGCTCAGGGTCACCAACAAGAACAACGGAGAATCGGCGATCGTCCGGATCAACGACCGCGGCCCGTACGTCAGCGGCCGCTGCCTCGACCTGTCCACCGCCGCGATGCGGGCGGTCGGCGGGATCGGCTCCGGCGTGATCCCGGTCAGGTACCAGATCCTCGCCAGGTCCTGATCGGCGGAAACGACACCGCCACACCCGGCACCGGTCCTGGGCCCCTCCCTAGACCGCGGCGCCGCGCGCCGGCGCCGGATCGGACAGCCCGCGCGGCCGGACACCCAAACGATCACGGAACCAGTCGGTGATCGCCGCGTCCACGCTGATCGCCTCGGCGATCTGCGGCCGCGCCTCCGTGCCGGGATGGGCGGCGAGCGCGTGCCCCATCCGGAACACGGCCAGCTCGACGTCCGATGTCCCCGCCGTCCGCAGCCGGTCGCGCAACGCGACCAGCTCGGACGGCGGGACGGTGTCGTCGTTGCCTCCGCCGGCCAGCAGCAGCGCCGCGTTCGCGGCGGCGACGCCGGCGGACACGGCGTCGTCGGCCGACAACGTCACTTCGCCGGCGGCCAGCGGCGCGATGAGCGCCGCGGCGGTCACCGCGACCTCGCGCCTGGCGAGGACGCGGAGGGCGACGGTGGCGCCCAGCGAGAACCCGGCCAGGCCGAGCGGTCCGGCGCCCGGCAGCTCGAGGTCCGCGCGCAGCTCGGCGACGAGGGCGGGCGCCCGGCCGGCCACGTACTCGACGATCGACACGTCGTCGGCCCCCTCGGGCAGACCGGCGTAGACCCGCCACCCCGGTATGCCGGTCATCGGCACGGCGGCGGCCATGGCGACCTCCGTGCGTGGTGGGCGACGCCCGGGCCAGGCCACGATCAGCGGGGTCACGCCGTCGGCGTCCGCGTCGGCCGCGGTCGGCGGCAGCGCCACGTACGGCATCCCGGCCGCCGTTCCGGTGCGCGGCCGGGCCAGCTCATCGCCACTCATCGGTGTCCTCTTGCCGTCCTTTCCTGGGCAGGTCTGGTCGGGGGCGAGGTCCCGCAGAAGGCCATGCTCGCACCGGTCCCCGCCCTTTACCGGTCAATTGCGGAGACTCTACGACCTTTGTGCGACCTTAACGTGACTTAGCGTGATACGGCCGGGTCATGACGCCGTGCGGGCGGCGTGGTAGACAGCGGCCATGTCGTCGTCGCCGTGACCGAGCTGGACGGTCCTGCGCATCTGGTCGCGGACGGCCTCGGCGAGGAGCGGGGTCAGACCGGCGGCGCGCGCCGCGCGGACCACGAGTTCCATGTCCTTGACCGCGGTCTCGGTCTTGAAGCTGGCCGGGAACTCGCCGCTCAGGATGGCCCCGCCCTTGGCGTGTGCGTACTGCACGTCAAGCGGCCCGCCGGCGATCGCCTCGAGGAACAGCTTGGGGTCGAGGCCGAGCCCGTCGGCCAGCGCCATGGTCTCGCCGACCGCGGCGGTGAGCGCGAGCACCCAGCTGTTGACGACCAGCTTGAGGCGCGACGCCTCGGTGCCTTCGCCGACCCAGACGGTGCGGGTGCCGATCGCGTCGAAGACGGGCTGCACCCGCTCGCGGTGTGCGGTCGGGCCCGAGACCATGACCAGCAGCTTGCCCTCCTCGGCCGGCTGCTTCGTGCCGAGCACCGGAGCGTCGAAGTACGGGACGTCGCGGTCGGCGGCGAGGTGGGCGAGCCGGTCGGCCGGCTCGGCGCCCACCGTGGAGGTCTGCGCCCACACCGTGTCCTCGTCGATGGCCGCGAGCGCGCCGCTCATCACCTGCTCGACGGTTTCGCCGTCGCGCAGCATGGTCAGCACCACGCGCGCGCCGGCCACCGCCTCGGCCGGCTCGTCGCAGACGCGCGCGCCGTCGGCGGCCAGCGGCTCGGCCTTGGCCCTGGTCCGGTTCCACGCTCGTACGCCGATGCCCTCGCGCAGCAGGCTGCGTGCCATCCCGGCCCCCATGATCCCGGTGCCGAGCACGGCGACGGTGAGATCGCTCATGCCGCCCTCCTACCCACAAATTGCCAGAATCTTTCCCTGTCCTGCCCCGTCATGGCGCGGCGAGGTCGCGGGCCAGCCGGTCGGCCGTACGGCGCAGCAGCGGCACGGTGTCGTTCACGACCATCCGGGTGAGCCTGGCCGACGGACCGGACACCGAGATCGCGCTGAGCGTCGGCGCGCCGATGATCGGCACGGCCACGCAGCGTACCCCGAGCTCCTGCTCCTCGTCGTCCAGCGCGTAGCCGCGCCTGCGGATCAGCTCCAGGTCGCGCATGAGCGTCTCGAAGTCGATGATCGTGTGCGGCGTCTGCGCCGGCAGGCCCGTACGAGCCACGAGCGCGCGGGCCGCATCGACAGGCAACTGCGCGAGCAGCGCCTTGCCGACCCCGGTGCAGTGCGCCTGGACCCGCCGGCCGACCTCGGTGAACATGCGCATCGTGTGCCTTGACGGGACCTGCGCGACGTACACGATGGCATCGCCTTCGAACAGGGCCATGTTGGCGGTCTCGCCCACCTCGTCCACCAGCCGCGCCAGCGCGGGCCGCGCCCAGGCGCCGAGCAGCCTGCTCGAGCTCTCGCCGAGCCTGATGAGCCTGGGCCCCAGGGCGTACCGCTTCGACGGGGCCTGCCGCGCGTAGCCGCGGTTGACCAGGGTGCGCATCAGCCGGTAGGCCGTCGGCATCGGCAGCCCGGACGCCTCGGTCAGCTCGGAGAGCGCCATCTCGCCGCCGGCGTCGGCCAGATGCTCGAGCAGCTCGAACGCGCGCTCGAGGGAGCGGACGGCGTCGGCCACGGTCGCCACTCCTCTCTGCGCCGATGGCTGCTGACGAAAAGTCTACGGAGTCTCGGTTTCAGTATGCGAAAACGGGCCGGATCGCGCGGTTATCTCCAACGATCGGGCGGTAATACTCCCTACGCCGGGTCCGCACAGGCCACCCCCGCCCGGCCCGACCAGAGGTCTACGGGGGGTTGGCCGTGCGCATGTGGGAGATCGTTGCCGCCGTCATGTTCGGTTGCGGCGTCCTCCCGGCCGCCCCGGTGCGGCCGGCCGCGGCGGCCGCGGACGTACGGCTGGTCACGTCGATCGCGATCACCGCGCGGCGGCTGCCGGGCGGCGATGAGCTGGTCGGCTACGCCGTGACTGTACGCGCGGTCGGCGGCGTCGCGCACGGTACGTCCGTCGAGGCCTCGATCGGGCCGCCGGCCGTCTGGATCGCCGCATCAGGGGGCTGCCGCGTGGACGGGCGCGGCGCGCGCGTGCGGTGCGCGCCCGGCGACGTCCCCGACCGGACGCGGCTCTGGTTCACCGCCCGGATACCGGCGCCCGCCGCCACGGACGCCGCACCGCCGGCGCCCGCGGCGATCGTCGTCGTGACCGGCGGGTCCAACGTGCCGGTGGGGTCGGTCACCACCCCGCCGGGAACGCCACCGGGGGGCGGCGTGCCGCCCCGGCTCCCCACGCCCTCACCGGTCCGCACGCCGTCGCCGGACGCGCCATCGTGGAGTACGGCGTCGCCGCCGGCGGCGTGGCCGTCCGGGGCACCGGTCCCGCCGGCGCCCGAGGGCCCTTCCCCCGATGCCGTTCCGCCGGCCGGCTGGCCGCCGCGCTCGGCGCCGCGGTCCGAGCCGTTTCCGCCGGCCTCCATACCGGCGTCGCGGCCAGGTCATCGCGCCGGTACCGGCCGGCAGGGCGGGCAGACCGCGCCGTGGTCTCCGGCGGCCCCGGCGCCGGAGCCGCCCAGCGACCCGGTGGCCTCGGGCGGGCCGCCCGCGGACCCTGGTCCGGGCCCGGCACTGTCCCAGCCACCGCCCGCGGCGCCGCCCTGGGCGCAGCCGCCCGCGCCCGACCTGCCGCCGGCGGCTCCCGATCCTCGGCCGCCGGACGTGCGGCCACCCGACGTGGGGCCTCGGGACCTGTCGCTCCAGCTGCCCAGCGTGGGGCCTCCGCCATCGCGGCAGGGACCGGTCCCGCAGGTGAGCGCGGACCCGAACACGGTGGACCCGCCGCAGATGTCGATCGTCCAGGCGGACCCGGTGGCCGGTTCACGCCGGGCCTGGGTCACCGTGCTCGGCGTGACGATCGTCTTCGAGGCGGCCATCCTGTGGCTCGCGGCCTGCTTCAGCCTGTGGCGGCGCCGCATGGCGCCGGCCGAGGTCGAGGTCGTCTCCGGGGTGTCGCCGGGACGGCTGCGCTCCGCACGCCGGGCGCTGGCGGCCCGCGCCGCCCGCCTGACGCGAGCGCTCGCCGCGCGGCGCCGCCAGAGCTTCTGAAACCGCCTCGCCGAACCCGGCGGGACTACTCGATGGCCCGGTGCTCGCCGTGGCCGTTGCCCTCCGGCGGCTCGCCGAGGTCGGCGACGAACCGGCGGTTGAGCGCCACCCGCAACCGGCCCATCGCGGTCCTGCTCTCCGGCGCCGCGACGCCTTCGGTCTCCGGCCTGGCCAGCGCGACCGCCGCCGGCAGCCGGTCGTCGGTGATCGGCGCGGCGAGCTCCCTGCTGACCGGACGCTCGAGCTCGATGTACTCGCCGTTCGGCAGCCGCCGGATGATCCCGGTCTCCAGACCGTGGTGGACGAGGCCGTGGTCCTTGCGCTGCAGCCCGAGGCAGATGCGGTACGCGACGATATAGGCGATCACCGGGCCGAGGATGATCGTGACGCGGAAGAACCACGTCGTCCAGTACAGCGGGATGTCGAGCGTCTTGGCGATGAGGTCGTTGCCGCCGGCCGCCCACAGCAGGCCGTAGAACGTCACGCCCGCGGAGCCGATGGCGGTGCGCGGCGGCACGTCGCGCGGCCGGTCGAGCAGGTGGTGCACGGCCCGGTCGCCGGTGACCCAGCGTTCGATGAACGGATAGACCCCAAGCCCGGTGAACAGCACCCCCGGTACGACGAGCGCCGGGATGAGCACGCTCATCGGCAGCGAATGGCCAAACGCGTCGATCTCCCACGCCGGCATGATGCGCAGCGCGCCTTCGAGGAAGCCCATGTACCAGTCGGGCTGCGAGCCCGCGCTGATCTCCTCGGGGCTGTAGGGGCCGAACAGCCAGATCGGGTTGATCTGGAAGAACGTCGCCAGCAGCGCGGTCACCCCGAAGACCCACACGAAGAACGCCGTCGTCTTGGCGATGAAGACGGGGAAGAACGGGTAGCCGCGCACGGTGTTGACGCCGCTGCCCTTACCGGGGAACTGGGTATGCGTCTGCCGCCAGGTGAGCACGACCGCGTGCAGCGGGATCAGCGCCAGCAGGATGCCGGGAATCAGCAGCACGTGGATGGTGAACAGCCGCGGTATGAGGTCCTCGCCGGGGAAGCCGGCGCCGAAGAAGAAGAACGTCACGTAGCTGCCCACCAGCGGCAGCGACAGCATGACGCCTTCGAGGATGCGCAGCCCGGTGCCGGACAGCAGGTCGTCAGGCAGCGAGTACCCGAAAAGCCCGTTCAGCAGCGCGAGGGTGAAGAGCACGACGCCGATCACCCAGTTGAGCTCGCGCGGCTTGCGGAACGCTCCCGTGAAGAAGTTGCGCAGCAGGTGGATGACGATCGCGCCGAGGAAGAGGATCGTCGCCCAGTGGTGCAGCTGGCGCATGAGCAGGCCGCCGCGCACGTCGAAGCTCAGGTTCAGCGTCGACGCGTACGCCTCGCTCATCCGCACCCCGCGCAGCGGGACGTACGAGCCGTGATAGGTGATCTCGGTCATGCTCGGCTTGAAGAAGAGCGTCAGGAAGACGCCGGTCGCGACGATGATCAAGAACGAGTACATCGCGATCTCGCCGAGCAGGAACGACCAGTGATCGGGGAACGCCTTCTTGAGGGCCTTGCTCAGGAACCGGGCAGGGCCGAATCGTTCGTCGACCACCGTGCCGACCCCGGAAAGCGCCTTAGGAGGATTGCTCATCGCCTACCTCGTCGCGAGTCAGGTACCACTACTCTCCCACCTCGCCTTCGAGACCTTCAAAGGGGGTGGGGGTGACGCCATCTCGCGTCCGCGGGTGACCGTACCAGCAGGGCTCCGGCGACCCGAGGGCGGCCCGGGGCGAGGCCGGGACGGGCGGCGCGTCAGGCCCCGACGGGCCAGGTGTGCACCGGCTCGTTGGTGTGCATGTGCTCGATGTAGCGCTGGGTCATGCGGCGCAACGCCTCGTGGCGGCCGGCGCCCGCCGACTTCTCGACCGCGTGCACCGTCGAGCACTGCCACGCCGCGCCGGTGCGGCCGGTCAGGCAGCGCTGCTCGATGATGCCGAGCAGCCGGTCGCTCCTGGCGCGGTCGACCCCCCACCGGTCGAGCCCTTCGTAGGCGAGGGGCAGCAGCCGGCGCAGTACGAGCTCGGTGGCCGGCACGTCGCCGAGGCCCGGCCAGTACAGGGTGGCGTCGATGCCGTGCCGCGCCGCGCTGTGCAGGTTGTCCTCGGCGGCGGCGAACGACATCCGCGTCCACACAGGCCGGTTGGCCTCGGCGAGGGCGCGGGTCAACCCGTAGTAGAAGGCGCCGTTGGCGATCACGTCGGCGACGCTCGGACCGGCGGGCAGCACGCGGTTCTCGACGCGCAGGTGCGGCGCGCCGTCGACGACGGCGTACACCGGCCGGTTCCAGCGGTAGACCGTGCCGTTGTGCAGGGTCAGCTCGTTGAGCTGCGGGACCTTGCCGTCGGCGAGGACGGCCATGGGATCCTCGTCCTCGCAGACCGGCAGCAGCGCGGGGAAATAGCGGACGTTCTCCTCGAACAGGTCGAACACCGAGGTGATCCACCGTTCGCCGAACCACACCCGCGGCCGGACCCCCTGCGCCTTCAGCTCTGCGGGGCGGGTGTCGGTGGCCTGCTCGAACAGGGGGATGCGGGTCTCGTGCCACAGCTCCCGGCCGAAGAGGTACGGGGAGTTCGCGGCGAGCGCGACCTGCACGCCGGCGATCGCCTGCGCGGCGTTCCAGTACCTGCCGAAGTCCTCCGGGCTGACCTGCAGGTGGAACTGCGCGCTCGTGCACGCCGACTCCGGCATGATCGTGTCGGCGTACGTGGACAGCCGCTCCACGCCCTCGATGTCGATGTACATGTCCTCGCCCCGGGCGGCGAAGATCTGCTCGTTGAGCAGGCGGTACCGGGGGTTGCTCGACAGCGAGTCGGCGCTGATGTCGCTTTCCCGCAGCGTGGGCAGGATGCCGATCATGACCAACCGCGCGCCGACCTCCCGGCCGCGCTCCAGCGCGTGGTTGAGGTCCTCGCGCACCTCGCGTTCCAGCTCCCCGGTGCCGCCGCCGCCCAGCTCGCGCGGCGGGACGTTGATCTCCAGGTTGAACTGGCCCAGCTCGGTGGCCCACGCCGGGTCGGCGAGCGCGTCGAGCAGGGCGTCGTTGCGCATGGCCGGGTCGCCCAGGTCGTCGACCAGGTTGAGCTCGATCTCCAGCCCGATGTGCGGGCGCTCGAAGTCGAACTGCGACTCCCTGAGCATGTGCGCGAGCGCGTCCAGACACCGCAGGACCTTCTCGCGGTACCGCCGCCGATCATCCCGGCTGACGGAGATGGGGGCGACGTCTCTGCCCATTTCGGCCGTCCCTCAGCATCGTCCAGCGGAGAGCTATATTCGAAATCTTCCCTTTTGTGAGTACCCGAACCTGGCGACAACTACCGCAGGCGTCCCCGCGCCCTCACCCGTTGAGCGCCGCGGCGAGCGTGCGCCGCCCTTCGATGCCGAGCTTGCGGTAGACGCTCGTCAGGTGGGTCTCGACGGTCCGCTGGATGAGGAAGAGCGTCTCGGCGATCTCTTTGTTGGTCGCTCCCGCGGCGGCCAGCTCGGCGATGCGGCGTTCCTGCGCGGTGAGCGCGGCGACGCCGCTCGGCCGCCGGCGCGGACGGCGCGCACCGGCCATGGTCAGCGCCTCGCCGATCCGGCCGACCAGCGGCTCGGCCCCGCAGTCCGTCGCGATCGCGTACGCCGCGCGCAGCAGCCCGCGGGCCCCGTCGCGCTGCCGGCGGCCCAGCCTGGCCGTGCCGAGCTCGTACAGCGACCTGGCGTACTCCAGCCGGGCGGGGGAGCCGGCCAGCACGGCGACCGACTCCTCGAGCGCATCCAGATCATCGCGGATCAGCCCGACCGCGCGCAGCGCGACGCCGACCGGCCCGCTCGCGCCCCAGCCGCGGGCCAGCGCGAGCTCCTCGGTGGCCAGCCGCAGCGCCGCCGCCTCGTCGCCGAGCCGGCGCAGCACGAGCGCCGCGCTCGACCGCCATGCCCCGGCCGCCGGGTTGACCACGCCGCAGTCGACGAGCTGCCGCCCGGCCTCGAGGAAGTCGGCAAGCGCGCCCCGCTGGTCGCCGCGCAGCAGCCGGTAGCGGCCGCGGCTCTCCAGCGAGAACATCGCCCAGTACGGTGGCGGGCCGCCGCCCTCCAGCAGCCCGATGCGGCGGAACAGCCGGGCCGCCTCGGCCGGCTCGCCCCGTTCGAGATGGGCGTCGATCAGGTAGATCTCCGCGCCGTGCGGGCCGGGATCGTGGCAGAGCGCGGCGTGCACCTCCAGCGCCGCGTGCGTCTCGTCGACGACGTCGGGGAGCCGGCCGGCCAGCAGGGCCACCCAGCCGCGCAGCGCGTGGCCGTTGCCGGCGAACGTCGGCTGCCCGAGCGCGGCGCCGCGCGCGATGAGCACGTCAGCGCAGCGCAGCGCCAGGTCGAGCTCGCCGGCGCGGGTGAGGCTGAGCGCGGCGTTCTGGTAGGCGTAGAAGTCCCGCATGGCCCCCGGCGGGCCGAGCGCGAGCACCTCGCGGGCCCGCGCGACGCATTCGCGCCTGGAGCGCCCCGCGGCGGACAGCCGGTAGGCCAGGATGCCGGCGATGGCCTGGGCCGCGCCGGGACGGTCGGCCGCCCGCGCGCGGAGCCGCTCGATCCGGTGCGCGTACGCCAGGGACGTCACCCGCGCGCTGATGCCGAGCGCCAGGATGTCGAGGTCGGCCGCGAGGCCCGTCGCTGGATCCGCCGCGAGACCGCCCGCCTGGTCCGGCGCCTGGTCCGGCGCCTGGTCCGCCGCCCGGCCGGTGGCCGCTGGGGCGTTCGCGTCGAGCCGGGCGATGGCCCTGTCCAGCACGGCGATCGCCGCCTTGGCGTCCTCGAGCTCGCACATGGCGGTCGCGAGATGCTCGGCGATGCGGGCGGCGGCAGGTGGATCGGCGGCCGACTCGAACGCCTCGGTCAGATGCCGGACGGCGTCCGTGACGTCGGTGCGCAGCTCGGCGTGGCCCAGGTCGACGAGGATGTCCAGCCGCTCAGGGCCGTACGGCGCCTCGTCCAGCGCCCGGCGCAGCCGCGTCACCGCCACGTCGTACGCCCCGCCGTCGAGCGCCGCGCGGGCGGCGGCGCGCAGCACGGGAACCACCCACGGGTCGCCCACCGGGTCGGTGGCGAGCAGGTGCTCGACCACCAGGGCCGGCCGGGCGCCGCGGGCGTACAGCAGCCTGGCCGCCCTGGCGTGCCCGATCAGCCGTTCTGGCTCCGGAATCAGGCGCAGGACGGTGGTGCGGACGATCGGCCGGGCGAACCTCAGGCCGCGGTCGTCGCGGAGGAAGCCCGCGGCGACGAGCGCGTCGCCGGTCCCGGCGGCGGTGCGGACGTCGAGCCCGGCGAGTTCGGCCGCCAGGTCGGGAGCGGCGCCGTCGCGAACCCGGCCACCGTCCCTGGCGCCGAGGATGCCGACGGCCCTGAGCAGGCGTTCGGCGTCCGGGCAGGTACACCGCAGCCGGTCCCGCACCCAGCGCTCGACCGCCGGCAGGGGCAGGTCGGCGCCGCGCCTGGCGGTCTGCGCCGACGGGGGCAGCCCGGCCCCGGCGATGTCGGCGAGCAGGGCGGCGAGCAGGGCGGGATGGCCGCCGGTCATCCGGAGCGCGGCGGCCGTGAAGGCTCCCGCCGGCTCCGCGCCCAGCGCGCCGCGCGCGACCGCGGCGACGCCATCGGCGCCGAGCGGGCCGAGCTCGATCCGCTCGAACGGTTCGGTCAGGTCGTCGAGGTCGTCCAGATCGTCCAGGTCGTCCAGGCCGTCCGACCCATCCAGGGCGCCCTGCCCCTCGGAACCGGAGCGGGAGACGGCCAGCACCAGCGGCACGCCGGCGGACCTGCGGGCGAGGAACCCGAACCAGCGCAGCGAGGCCGGATCGCACCACCGCAGGTCGTCGACGGCGAGGAGCAGCGGCGCCCGCTCGGCGAGCCGGACGGCCCGCCGGTACAGCTCCTGCGCGGCCGCCTGGCCCGCGGCCGCGTCGCCGGCAGGGTCACCACGGGGGATCGGCGCGGCGGCCACGTCGAGCGCCCGGTGGGCCACGCCGAACGCGCGACCGCGTTCGGTCGCGCGCCCGGGTGCCCAGGCCACCCGGAAGCCGCGCGCGGCGGCCAGGCCGGCGGCGGCCCGCAGCAGGGAGGTCTTGCCGATGCCCGGCTCGCCCTCGACGACGACGTGCAGAGGTGCCCCGGCCGCGTCGAAGACCCTTTCGAACGCGGCGAGCTCACCGGTGCGGCCCGGCAACGACCGATCCACTGTGCTGTCCATCGGCATCGGAGACCCGATTTTCCCACAGTGCGCGGACTCCTGGGCGTCATCGCGGACAGCGGCGGGCGCTTTCCGCCGCCGTTATCGTCCCTCAACCGTCCTGATCCGTGCTGAATCGTCCGAGCGCGGCCGGTGGCTCGCTCAGGCCGAGGTCCTCGCCACCTGGCCGCCCGGCCGGTCCTGCTCGATCAGCGGCGAGGAACTGCCCTCCAACAGCAGCTCCGCGACCAGTTCGGGGTTGTCGCCCATCGGGACGTGCCCGCAGTCGGGCAGCCAGACGAACCTGGCGCCCGGGAGCCGCTGCTGGGCCCGCACCGCCTGGGCTCGCCCGAGCAGCCGGTCGTGCGTACCCCAGGCGATCGTGACCGGCACTTTGTCGCAGGTCCCGGCGAAGGTGGTGAGGTTGCGCCCGGCGCGCAGCATCGGGATGAACGCGGGGGCCGCCCTGAGTGCCTTGGCGTCCGCGATCAGCGTCTCGACGTCGAGCTGCTCGGGGCGGCCATAGATGTGGCCGAACAGCAGCTTGCGCCGGCGCAGGTCGCGGGCGAGCAGGCGGATCAGCGGTGCCGGCGCGCCGGCGGCCAGCCACGAGGCGCGCAGCGTCGTCGTCGCGTACCACAGCTCGAGCGGGGTGAAGAACCCCGCGGGAGACAGCGCGGTGGCCGAGCTCACCAGGCAGCGGTCGGCCGCCTCGAGCGCGAACAGCCCGCCGAGCGAGTTGCCCGCGATGTGCGGCCGGCCGAGTTTGAGCTCGTCGAAGAACTCGGCGAGGAACCGCATCGCGGCGTCCATGTCGTACTTCGTGTCAGCGGGCAGGACCGGGGAGGCGCCGAATCCCGGGAGATCGAGCGCGATCACGTCGCGATCGGCCGCGAGGAGATCGAAGACCGGTTCCCACGCCTGCCAGCGGTGGCCAATACCGTGCAACAGCACCAGAGGTGGGCCTTTGCCGCGGCGTTCGAAAACTACGTCCACACTACGAGAGTAAGCCTAAGTTACCCACCGGTCGTAGTGACGCAAGTCACGTCCTGAGGCCAAGTACCCAGGTCAGCGGCCGAGATCGCCCACAGGCTCGCGCCTGTGGACCGGATCACGGTGTTCCAGGGCCCGGCGCAGCTGCGCCCGCCCCCGGTGGATGCGGCTGCGCACGGTACCCAGCTTGACCCCGAGCGTGGCCGCGACCTCCTCGTACGTGAGCCCCTCGATGTCGCAGAGCACGACGGCCGCCCGGTACTCGGGCGACAGCGCGTCGAGGGCGTTCTGGATGTCGGCTTCGAGGTGCCGCTCGTCGAACGCGGTCGCCGGCGTCGGCTCACGGCCCTGCAGGCGGTCGGCCGCGTCCTCGGGCAGCGCGTCGAACCTGATGCGCTGTTTGCGCCGCACCCGGTCGAGGAAGAGGTTCGTGGTGATGCGGTGGAGCCAGCCCTCGAAGGTGCCTGGCGAGTACGACGACAACGACCTGAAGACCCGGACGAACACGTCCTGGGTCAGGTCCTCGGCGTCGTGTTTGTTGCCGGTGAGCCGGTAGGCCAGCCGGAACACTCGGGCCGAATGCTCTCGGACTATCTCCTCCCAGCTCGGTGGCGTCCACGCGACAGCGCTTGCGGTCACCGCTACCCCTACCTACCCCGCCTGATGCGAAATCGTTACGCCTCAAGCATGCCTCTGCCCGGATAAGAGCCGTGTAAGGTGCCGGCCCGCGGCGGGGACGCGCCGGCCCACGGCGTCGTGCCCGGGACTCACTTCTCCACGAACTTGATGTCCAGCAGGTCGGGCCGGAACGCGACCGTGTCGTTGTGCTGCTCGACCAGCACGGACAGCGGAACCTCCACTCCGCCGCACGACGACAGGACGACGATGTCGTCCTCCTGGCGGGTGGGGGTGTGGGCGTTCGCGTCCAACCAGTCCGCCAGGTTGCCGGTGAACTTCCCGGCGCCGACGTCCTTCAGGTAGTCGGTGGCCCGGCGGAACAGCTTCGGCAGGATGAGCTGTCCGTCCGGCCCGATCGACGACTGGTCGATCAGCCGGAACGCGGCCGTGTGGTCGGCGGCCCAGACCCCGAGGCGGTTGGCCCGCGCCTTGGCGGCGAGCGTCCGCAGGTGGGACACGTGCCGTACCGGCGTGGACGTGTAGAACGTGGGATAGGCGCTGCCCTCGGCCAGCGCCCTGGCGTTGAGCGTCTTGTCCAGCATGGCGGCGCCGACGACGTGCCAGCGGCCGTCCTCGGGCAGGTCGTCCTCCCGCGCGATCACGTACGAGATCGGCCGCCCGTGCGGGTCGGCGGCCTTGGTCAACGCGACGGCCCGCACGGCGCGGGGGCGCGCCTCGGTCACCTTGTTGCCGTCCGCGCCGTACGCCAGGTCGGCGAAGCCGATCCAGCCGAGCAGGCTGTCCCTGGCCGCGCCGCCGAGCGGCTGGGAGTCCTTGCCGTAGTGCGTTTCCGGCGTGTCGATCGCCTCGAACCGCAGTTGTACGCTGCCGTCCCGCCCGGAGGGGCGCACCTTGTAGCCGCGCTGGATCTGGGCGAACAGCCCCGGGTCGTCCGCGACGAACCGCACCGAGTCGCCGTCGGGTTCGTACCCGATGACCACCAGTTCCCCGTGAATCGCGAGCATGCCGGGAGACGCCATGACGAGCTCCTCATCGTCGGCAGGGCGGCCCCGTCGCCCGCCCCCGTGGTCTCCTATTCTCCGGCGAAACAGGTCAAATTATGGCAATCTGCCCGTCCGCTCGCGGCCAGAGGAGGTCAACATTCGCATGCCGCCCGGCGCCCCGCCGGGAGCGGTGTCCATGGCGTACGCGAAATGCGGTAAAAGATCGCGTCAAGCACGCGGCGGCAACCGGCGCGCCCTACGCCGCCGACCGCTGGGCCGGCCCGCGCCGGCCGTTCGGCGCCGGGGTGGTCCGCTCGATCTGGCGGAGGAACTCGGCGTTCGACGAGGTCTCGGCCAGCTTGTCCCGCAGCAGCTCGATGGCCTGTTGGGAGTCGAGGCCGTGCAGCACGCGGCGCAGCTGCCACACCACCCGCAGCTCGTCGGCCGGCATGAGCAGCTCGTCGTGGCGGGTGCTCGACGGGTCGACGTCCACGGCAGGGAACAGGCGCCGTTCCGCGAGCTGGCGGCTGAGCCGCAGCTCCATGTTGCCGGTGCCCTTGAACTCTTCGAAGAAGACCTCGTCCATCCGCGAGCCGGTCTCGACGAGGGCGGTGGCGAGGATGGTCAGCGAGCCGCCGTTCTCGATGTTGCGGGCGGCGCCGAGGAAGCGGCGCGGCGGGTGGATCGCGGTCGTCGCCACCCCGCCGGCGAGGATGCGGCTGCTGTTCGGGGCGAGCAGGTTGTACGCCCGGCCGAGCCGCGTGATGCCGTCGAGCAGCACGACGACGTCGCGGCCCAGCTCGACCAGCCGCTTGGCCCGTTCGATGGCCAGCTCGGCGACCGCGGCGTGATCGGCGGCCGGGCGGTCGAAGGTGGAGTGGACGACCTCGGCCGCGGCCGGGACAGAACGCTGGAAGTCGGTGACCTCTTCGGGCCGTTCGTCGACGAGGACCACCATGAGGTGGCATTCGGGATGGTTCTTGGTGATCGCGGCGGCGATGGCCTGCAGGACCATCGTCTTGCCGGCTTTCGGCGGGGAGACGATGAGGCCGCGCTGCCCCTTGCCGATGGGGCTGATCAGGTCGATGATCCGCGTGATCGGCGACCCGTTCTCCAGGCGCAGCCGCTCGCGCGGGTACAGCGGGGTCAGCTCGGCGAAGTCCGGCCGGTCCCGGCCGGGCGGCACGCCGTTGACGCTGTCGACCCGGGCCAGCGACGGGTACTTCTCCCGCCCGCGCGAGCGTGGCGGGCGGGCGGCTCCTTCGACGGCGTCGCCGGTCCGCAGGCCGTACGCGCGCAGCTGCCCGGCGGCGACATGGACGTCGCCGCGTCCTGGCAGGTAGCCGCCGGTGCGGACGAACCCGTGGCCGTCGGTGATCTGCAGGATGCCGGCGACCGGCGTGAGCTCCTGGTCGGCGCGCTGTGCCGATCCGGTACGTGCCGGCGACTCGGTGGTGGTGGTCATGGTGGGGGTGTTCCTTGTCCGGGCCCGCGATACGCGGGGCCCTGTGCTTGGTGGTTGCTGTGGTGTCCAGATACGGACCGATATGGAGGTGATGGAAGACGTGGGGCGGCGCCGGGGCGCGGCGCTCCTGCCCGGGATGTGGCGCACGCGGCCGGCAAGCCGAACTCGCGTCAGGCCAGGATGAAGGCGGAGAAGTCCGCGGCGGCCTCGCCGCCGGACTGGGAAGGCATCCTCACCGGCTCTGGCCGGGAGCTGTCGATGCCATACCCATAATACCCGACGTCAATCCGGCGGGTCATTCCCACGGCAGGTGCAGCGGTTCCGCCGGGATGTCGCCGCGCAGCAGCCGGGCGACCAGGTCGGCCAGCCCGACGGGGAAGACCAGCTCGGCGGTGGCACCCAGCTCGGCGGGTTCCCACCAGCGCACGTCGAGCAGGTCGCGCCGCTCGTACGGGTCCAGCCCCGACAGGTCGACGCGGTCGGTCGGCACCCGGGCGAAGAAGTACCAGTTGACTTCGGTGTGCCGCCTGCCGTCCGCCGTCCACTCGCCGGAGTCGAAGGCGACCGCCTGCCCGACCGTGAGCTCGTGCCCCGTCTCTTCGCGCAGCTCCCGTACGGCCGCCGCGGCCGGCGTCTCACCGGCATCGATGCCGCCACCGGGCAGCAGCCACGCCCGCCGGGACCAGGGCGCCGGCAGCGGGTGCAGGAAGAGCAGCACCCGGTCGCCCGGGCCGGCCATGATCACCCGGGCGGTGTCCCGCCGGATCGGCACGTCCACGACTCGATCGATATCACTGCTTCACGGGCGCGGGAAGGGCGGGAAGTGGCAGCGCGGCAGATGACCTCTTACGGCGACGAGTATGGCGTCCATTGAGGAACGGATCTGTCCTAATAGCCCCCTACCGTGAGTCCCGTGAGCGGAGATCCGCCACAGGCGCATCAATGAGATCGCCCGCGTTACCCGACCGATCGCCTGAAAGGACTGCGTGCCATGGACTGGAAGCTGGAGCTCGTGGCGATACCGGTGTCCGACCCGGACCGGGCCAAGGACTTCTACACCAGGCAGGTGGGCTTCCACCTCGACCACGACCACAAGGTCGCCGAAGACCTGCGCTTCATCCAGCTCACGCCGCCCGGGTCGGCCTGCTCGATCGCCCTGGGTACGGGCGTCACCGACGCCGAGCCCGGCTCGGTCCGCGGCCTGCAGATGGTCGTGGACGACGTGGCCGCCGCGCGCGCCCGGCTCAACGAACACGGCGTCGAAACCAGCGACGTCGAGGACTACCCCTGGGGCCTTTTCGTCTTCTTCAGCGACCCCGACGGCAACCGCTGGGCCCTCCAGCAGATGAAGCCACGGGGCTGATCCGCCGCCCCGGCCGGCGGCCCCGATCAGCGCGGCACGCGCACGTACGCCACCACGCCGCGCCGGCCGGGGGTGAGCCGATGCCGCTGCCATCTCCTGGCGTACGCGGGCGCCCGGCCGGTGCGGGTCAGCACCGCCGCCGGCTGGCGCACGGCCATGGCGGTGAACCGCGCCGGGGTGATGGCGCCGTTGTCCCGCCCGCTGGTCGGCACCGCCCAGCATCCGGCGTAGTACGCGATGGGGAACGAGTCGGTGCCGCTCAGCGTGCACGGCGGCCGGACGCCGAGCGCGTGCAGCCGCGCCGCGACCGCGGCGAAGCCGTGCGGGTGCGTCCCTGAGTGCCGGACCAGCACGAGCATCTGGCTGGTCACCTGGAGGACCAGCGCGCCGGCCAGCGCGCCGGTCGCGATCGGCCGCAGCCGCTTCGAGGCCGCGTGCACGATCGCGACCGGCAGCTCGGCGGCCGGCAGCGAGAACAGGGCGTAGGCGGGGATCAGGAAGCGCGGGGCGGCGTAGCCGACCATGAACAGGTACGGCACAGCGACGCAGACGCCGCAGACCGCGGGCAGCGCCGCCCGCGCGACCTCCCCGGCCCGCGCCGCCATCCACACTCCGGCGGCCACGACGGCCGGCAGCGCGAGCCACCACACCGACAGCGCCACGTTGCCGATGCCCGGGGTGCACGGGCGGCACAGCGAAGGTCCGTTGACCGCGTGCAGCTCCATCGCGAGGCCGGCCGGCCGCCAGCCCATGCCGCCCTCGACCCGGCCGGTCTCCCGCAACCGCTGGAGCGGCCCGCCGAAGCGGACGAACGCCTCCACCACCCACGGCCCACCACCGGCCACGAGACCCGCGACGATCGCCCCGATCAGCGCCGGGCGCCGCCGGCTCCGTACGCCCAGGGCCACGGCGAGCAGCGGGAGCGCCACCCAGAACGCGTCGCCGGGCCTGGCCAGCGCGGCGAGCGCCAGGCCGGCCGCCACCCCGGCAAGCGCCCGCCGCGAGCGTTCCCCCGCATACCGCAGCGTCCACCCGGCTGCGGCGACCGCGCCGAAAGCCACGTACATGTTCGGCATCGCCCGGTTGGTGTAGAAGAGCACCACCCACAGCCCGGCGAACGCCGTCGCGGCCAGCGGTACCTGCCATCGGTCGCGGACGACGCGCAGCCACGGCCAGTAGGCGGCCACCACGCCCGCACCCGCCACCACGGCCAGGTAGACCCGCAGCGCCATGACGGAGGAGGTGAACCCCACCAGCGGAGCCACGACAAGCGGCACGCCGCGGCTGCGCGGCGCGCTGAAGAACAGCGCGGGCACCCGAGGGTTGGTCTGGCTGAGGTACACGGTCTCGTCCCAGCTCAGCGCGTTGTGCCGGAGCAGCGTGCAACCGATCGCCGTGACCGCGGCGCCGACGGCGACAAGCCAGACGGCTGGCCGGACCGGCGCCGCCCCCGCGGGCGCCGCCGGCCGGCTCCGTACAGCCTGTAGGGGATCACGCACAGCGCTCATCGGGCCGCCCACCCTTCGACGCACCGGATCCTCAAATCCGCGCCCGACACTATGCCGGGACGGGTTTGCGCGCGCTTAGCGGAACGTAAAGATCCGGGTCATGACCCGACGCGCGGGCCACGGCATCATCACGGCCGTGATCAGGACGGACCGGCGCCGCGCGGCCGCTGCGACCCGTCCGCCGGCCGCTCTGCCGCGGCGGGGAGCAGCAGTGTGAACACCGGCGGTGCGGGGTGGCGCAGCACGAGCCGGCCGCCCGCGGCCTCGGCGAGCGCACGCGCGAAGGCGAGGCCGATGCCGTGGCCGTTCCCGTCGCCGTCACCGGCCGTGGTCCGCCGCCTGGCGAAGATGTCGATGCCCTCGGCGACGCCGGCGCCCTGGTCGCCCACGTCGATGGCCAGGCCGGTGCCGGTGTCGACGGCCTCGACGGTGACGGCGCCGGCGCCGTGCGTGGCCGCGTTGTCGATCAGTACGTCGAGGATCTGCCTGATGGCGGTGGGCAGCGAGCGCACCTCGGGCAGCGACCGCTGGACCGTGATGCGCAGCGGCCGGCCGGCGGCGGCGAGCTGGCCCGCCCAGCGCGAGTGCACCTCTTGGAGCAGCGCGTCGACGTCGATGGTCTCGCGGCCGGGGCCGGTGTCGCGCGCCAGGCTGAGCAGATCGTCGATGATCTCCTGCAGGTGCTCGCCGCGCCGCACGGCGGTACGGATCGCCGCGGTCAGGTCGGCGCCCGGCCGTTCGAGCGCGGATTCCAGGCCGAGCAGCAGTCCGGTGAGCGGCGTGCGCAGCTGATGGGAGACGTCGGCGCTGAACGCCCGTTCCCGGTCGAGCAGCGTGCCGAGCCTGTGGGCGGTGGCCTCGAGGGCGAGCTCCGCCGTGTCCGCCTCGCGTACGCCGGAGCGCTGGGCCCTGATGGTGAAGTCGCCGTCGCCGAGCGCCTGGGCGGCGCGGGTGAGCCGTTCCAGCGGGCCGGCGAGCCGGCCGGCCTGGTAGCGGGCGAGCGTCGCGGCGAGGAGAAGGACGAGGAGGGCGAGGGCGGCCATCAACAGCCAGGCGCGGTGGGCGCGGTCGGTGATGGCGTCGTAGGGCATGCTGACCCGCACCGTGGCGGTGACGCCCTGCTCGGACGGGATGGGCGCGGTCACCGTGAGCGCGTGGTCCTCCACGGTCTGGTGCAGCCGGCCGTCGGCGGCGTCGGCCGCCGGGACCGACCAGGCCGGGCCGGCCCCGGTGATCAGCCGCCCGTTGGTGCGGTAGACGCCGACGGTCAGCCGCGACCTGAGCCCTTCGGGCGGCCGCACCGGGCGCGGGTGCCGCGCCTCGTCGTCCGGGATCACCGCGGCGACCCGGGTCGCGTCGCGTTCCAGCTCGGTCACGGCGTCGGAGCGGTCCAGCCGCTGCACGGCGATGGCGAGCGGGAGCGCGAACATGACGACGGCCACCGTCGTGATGCCGGCGATGGCGGTGAGCAGTTGCCTCCGCAGCGGAGTGCCCGACGGGCGGTCGGCCGCCTGGGGCTGGTCCGGCGCGAGGGGCTGGTGCGGCGGCTCGGGCGGGGCGGGCTGCTCCAGCTGGTCCTGCTGGTCCATAGGTGCAGGGTCTCACCGCCGCCATGGTCGGGCAGCTCCGCCACCCCAGCCGGGCCCGCGGGCCGTGAACCTTGCGAACCTGGCGTTTACCCTCCCCGCCGTACGATCGGCCGCATGATGGGCGCGCGCGTGCTGGTCGTGGAGGACGACGAGGCGATCGGCAGCGAGTTGGCCGAGGCGCTGGCCGCTCAGGGCTACGACACCGGCTGGGTGACCCACGGGCAGGAGGCGCTGGACCAGATGGCCCCCAAGGCGCCCGACCTGATCCTGCTCGATCTCGGGCTGCCCGACGTCGACGGCGTCGCGCTGTGCCGGCGGCTGCGCGCCACCCGCGGCGACGTCGTGATCGTGGTGCTGACGGCCAGAACCCAGGAGTTCGAGGTCGTGATGGCCCTGGACGCGGGCGCCGACGACTATCTCACCAAGCCGTTCCGGCTCACCGAGCTGATGGCTCGGCTGCGCGCGCACCTGCGCCGCAGCGCGCAGCGGCCGGACGAACGGATCGACGACGACCGGTTCGTCACGGTGGGCCGGCTGCGCCTCGACCTGGCGGCCCGCCGCGCCACCATCGACGACGCGGAGGTCCAGCTGCGGCCGAAGGAGTTCGATCTGCTCGCCTTCCTGGCCAGCCGCGCCGGCGAGGTGGTGACCCGCGAGGACCTCATCGACAACGTGTGGGACGCCAACTGGTACGGCCCGACGAAGACCCTCGACGTGCACGTGTCCGCGCTGCGCCGCAAGCTGAGCGCGCACGGCGAGGACGCCAGGCGCATCACCACCCTGCGCGGCCGCGGCTACCGTTACGAGCCGTCCTGATCCGGCCGCCCTCCCAGCCACGAGCCGGGACCTGAAAACCTCGGTGCGGACAAGGAAGGAGTGACAGCACCGACCGGCCCAGGAGAGGCGGCTGCGTGGACGGTACAGGACGGCAGGCCGTGGAAGCGGTCGCGGCGGAACGGGAGGGCGGCGGCGCGGCCGACGCCGATGTCATCGACCGGTCCCTCCGGGATCCGGACGCGTTCACCGAGCTCTTCCACCGTCATTCCGGAGAGATCGGGCGCTATGTGATCCGGCGGATCGGTCCGGGGCCCGCGGAGGACGTCGTGGCCGAGACGTTCCTCGTGGCGTTCCGGCGGCGCGCCGCCTACCAGGGCACCCGCGCGGACGCGCGTCCCTGGCTGTACGGGATCGCCACCAACGTGATGCGCCGGCATCGCAGGGACGAGGTGCGGGCGCTGCGGGCGCTGGCGCGCACCGGCGCCGACCCGGTCATGGCCGAGTCGTTCGCCGACCGCGTGGAGGAGCGCGTCGCGGCCGCGGAGATCTCCCGGGCGCTGGCGTCGGCGCTGGCCGGGCTCGACGCAGGGCAGCGCGACGTGCTGCTGCTCGTCGCCTGGGGGGAACTCACCGTCGACCAGGTGGCCGGGGTGCTCGACATCCCGCCGGGGACGGCGCGGTCCCGCCTCAACCGGGCCCGTACCAAGATCCGCACCGCCATGGGCGCACTCGAGAGGGAGACCGATCATGGATGAGCTGACGCGGCTCGCCGACCTGCGCGGGGACGTTCCCGCCGACCTGCCGTTCCCCGCGGCGCACCGGGCGTTGCTGGCGGAGATCGCCGGCGCCCGTGCCGGCGCCGGGCCCGCCGTGGCGCCCCGCCGCCGGTTCCTGCGCCCGTCCGTCGTGGTGAGCGGGCTGGCGACGGGCGCGGTCGCGGCGGGTGCGATCGTCGCCGCCGTCACCGGGACCGAGCCGGGCTCCGGCACCGGCCGGCACGCGCCGGTTCCTGTCCCCGCCACCGGCTCGCTGGCGCCGCTGCGGCTGGCGGCGGTGACCGACCCGATGGCGCTGGCCCACAACGCCGCCGAACTGGCCCGGCGGGCGCCGGTCCCGGCCCCGACCCAATGGGTCTATGTGAAGAAGGACATGACGATCTCGCACGACGCACCCTCGGGGGCGATGCGCCAGGTGCCGGGATCGCATCACATCGTCGAGACCTGGACCAGGGTCGACATGCAGTACATGGCCCACCTGCGGGGCGGCGCCACCGTGGTGATCAGCACGCACGGCGGCTTCGGCACCCCCATCGGCTGGCCGGCGATCAGCTACCCCTATCTCAACTCGCTGCCGACCGACCCGGCGGCGCTGCTCGCGACCATCAGGCGGAACATCATCGCCACCTACGCCTACCGGGCCATCGGCGGCAGCGGCGACGACCAGGTCTTCGAGGCCATCCACGCCCTGATAGAGAACTACCCGGTGCTGCCGGCCAGGCTCAACGCGGCCCTGTACGGGGTGCTGGCCCGGCTGGACGGGGTGCGTCTCGGGCACCGTGTCGACAACGCCGGCCGCCGGATGCTCAGCCTCGACCACGTCGAGGACGGGCTGCGTACGTCGCTCCTGATCAACCCGGTGACGTACGCCTACGCCGGCCAGCAGGCCGTCCAGGTCCGCGACCACAGCGTCACCGGCCTGGACGGGACCCGTCACTTCCGCAAGGGCGAGATCTATGACGACGAGGCCGTGCTCGTCTCGAAGATCGTG
>DASUWU010000067.1:0-5732 GCA_036378315.1 Streptosporangiaceae bacterium
CAAATCTTCGTCAAAGGCAAAGTGGTCGCCACCGTCCCCGAACACCACATCGTCGACACCCTCATCGAACACGCCCTCCACCTCGCCGAACAACAAGGCATCACCATCAACCCCGACAACCCCGACGGCGACGGCGACGGCACCGGCGGCACCGGCGGCACCGGCCCCCAAATCACCGTGACCTGACCAGGGCAGGTACGCACTCGACGACGCACGACCGTACGGACCCGAAGCTCGGCTTCGGGTCCGTACGTCGTTCCCGGCGCTGTGCCGTACGGCACGTTCATGAGCGATCGTCACGATTAGGCGGCAATTGGTTGCGTGTCTCCCTGCATCTGCCCCAGATCAACACAATTTCCCCTTGTGGTAACAGACGCGGACTCTTCACCGAGTACGCGGACAGGAGGGGATCTTTGTGCAGCGAGTCGTTGTAATCGCCGCAGCGGCCGGGCTCGGGCTGGCCGGGCTCGGCCTCGCCGGGTCGGCGGGCGCGGGCACCGTCGCCCCCGCGAAGGCCGCGGCAAGCAGCGTGTCATGGGCGCCGTGTACCGACGAGGGCCTCGACGGCCTGGAGTGCGCCAGCGTCCAGGTGCCGCTCGACTATAGGAACCCGCACGGCCAGAAGATCACTCTCGCGCTGTCCCGGGCCAAGCACACGGGGACCGCCGCCCAGTACCAGGGCGTCATGCTGGTCAACCCGGGTGGGCCGGGAGGCGAGGGTCGGTCGTTCGCCGCCCGGGTGTTCGGCCGCGCGTCGGCGAGCGTCCAGCAGGCCTACGACGTCATCGGCTTCGATCCGCGCGGCGTCGCCGCCAGCCAGCCGTCGCTCAGCTGCGACCCCGACTACTTCCTGCCCGTCCGGCAGGACTACGTGCCGCGCTCGACCGCGGAGGAGAACTCGTGGCGGGCGAAGGCGGCCGGCTACGCCAGGGCCTGCGGCGCCAAGTACGGCTCGCTGCTCGACCACATGAAGACCATCGACGCGGTGCACGACATGGACGCGATCCGCGCCGCGCTCGGCGTCCGGCAGATCAACTACTACGGCGCGTCGTACGGCACGTACCTCGGCTCCGTGTACGCCACGCTGTTCCCGACGCACGTCCGCAGGATGGTGCTGGACAGCAACGTCCGGCCCAGCGGCGTCTGGTACGACGACAACCTCGACCAGGACTACGCGTTCGACCGCAACATCAACACCTTCTTCGCCTGGGTCGCGCAGTACGACTCCGTCTACCACGTGGGCGCCACGGCGGCCGCCGTCCGCGACTTCTACTACAACCTGCGGGCCAAGCTGCGCACCGCCCCGGTGAACGGTGAGGTCGGACCCGACGAGCTCGACGACAGCTTCCTCGTGTTCGGCTACATCGACCGCGGCCCGTACTGGGACTTCGGCGCCAGCGTCCTGTCGGCGGTCAAGGCCGGGCATCCGGAAGCGCTCGTCGACGTGTACGAGACCCTGGGACTGACCACCGACGACAACGGCTTCGCCGTCTACAACGCCGTGCAGTGCTCCGATGTCCAGTGGCCGACCAACTGGGCCAAGTGGCACCACGACAACACGAAGGTCTACCGGGACGCGCCCTTCGAGACGTGGGGCAACGCCTGGTACAACGCGTCGTGCGTGACCTGGCCGGCGCGGGCCGGGCACCCGGTGCGGGTTGGTCACACCAGGCACCTGCCGAACATCCTGCTGTTCCAGGCCACGCAGGACGCCGCGACGCCGTTCCCCGGCGGCATCGAGATGCACAAGCTGCTCCGCGGTTCGCGCCTGGTGATCGAGGACGGCGGCCGGACGCACGGCGTCGTCGAACGCGGCAACGCCTGCATCGACGACAAGTTCTCCGCCTACATGGTCACCGGTGCGCTGCCGGCGGACTTCAGCCACTGTGACCACCTGCCGTACCCGGTGCCGGCGAGCTCGGCGAGCAACGCCACGAAGAGCGCCGCGGCGGCCGCTCCTGCCTCGTCGCCTTCGGCGATCAAGGCCAAGAGCGCGGTGGTGCGGGCCCACCTGTCCGAGGTCCTCGACGGCGAGTAAGACCGCGGCCGGCGTCGCGGCGCGGCGGAAACGGCGCGCCGCGGCGAGGTTCCACCCGGCCCGGGGAATCGGGCCGGGTGGAACCGGGCGGGCGTGACGGTTCTGGTGAGTCCGGCCGCCGGTCGAGCCACCGCGGTAAATCGAGGTCGATGGTCGGTTTCGAGACGCCGACGACCTACTCTTGTAGGGGTGGTGCTGTTGGCTGCCTGGAGCGAATAGAGACGATGCGCAGGCTCGGGTCGGCATCGGTGCGGGTCCTCGATGACCGGCACCGCGAGGCGGTCTTGTCGATTCTGAACGCCGACTCGGTCGCCAACGTGTTCGTCGCGTCCCGGGTGCACTCGGTCGGCCTCGACCAGTCCCGCCTGGGCGCGCAGATGTGGGGATACGTCGACGACGGGCAGCTGCGTTCGCTGTGTTACTCCGGCGCGAACCTGGTGCCGGTCGCGACCACGCCCGACGCGGTGCTGGCCTTCGCCGAACGCGCCCGGGCCCAGGGCCGCCGCTGTTCGTCGATCGTCGGGCCGATCGACGCGGTGGCCCAGCTCTGGGAGCTGCTCGAGCCGCACTGGGGGCCGCCGCGGGCCATCCGCCACGTGCAGCCGGTGCTGGCCACCTCGTCGCTGCCGGAGCCTGAGCCGGATCCCGCGGTACGGCGGGTCCGCATGGACGAGTTCGACGTCGTCTACCCGGCCTGCGTGGCCATGTTCACCGAAGAGGTCGGGGTCTCGCCGAGCGCCGGCGACGGCGGGGTCCTCTACCGGGCGCGGGTCGCCGAGCTGATCAGGGCGGGTCGGTCGTTCGCCAGGATCGAGGACGGCCGGGTCGTCTTCAAGGCCGAGGTCGGCGCCGTCACCCCGTACGCCTGCCAGGTCCAGGGCGTCTGGGTCGACCCGGAACGGCGCGGCAAGGGCATCTCCGTGCACGGCATGGCGACGCTGGTCGAAGAGGCGCTGCGCACGATCGCCCCCACGGTCACGTTGTATGTGAACGACTACAACGCCCCGGCCCGGGCGGCGTACCGCCGGGTCGGGTTCAAGCACGTGGACACGTTCATGTCCGTGCTGTTCTAAACGCGTGCTGTTCTAACGCGTGCTGTTCTAACGCGTGCTGTTCTGATCCGCTCGGTCAGCGCCGTTCCGCCTCGGCGGGTCCCGGGGTGGCCGCGCCGGAGCCGGCATCGGCGAACAGCCCGAGCCGCTCACGGATGGCCCGCTGGACGGTCTCCCTGTCCGGGCGGGCGTCCACGACGACGACATATTCCTTGCGGCGGAACAGGTCGAGGACCGGGTTGGTCTTCTCGTGGAAGTCGGCCAGGCGGGCGGCCAGGGCCTCCTCCGTGTCGTCCTCCCTGGTGACGAGGGCGCCGCCGCAGACGTCGCAGCGGCCCTCGACCTTGGGGCGGTGGGCGATCAGGTTGTAGTCCATGCCGCAGCGGTCGCACAGCCGCCGGGCCAGCACCCGCCGCCTTACCTCGCTGTCCGGGAGGTCGAGGTAGATCACGCCGTCGATGTCGTAGCTCTCCAGGAAGAACTCCGCCTGCCTGGCGTTGCGCGGAAAGCCGTCGATGATGAAGCCGTAGTTCCAGTCGTGTATGTCGAGCCGCTCGCGGACGACCCGTTCGACCAGGTCGTCGTCGACGAGCCGGCCGGCGGCCATGATGCGGCGGACCTGCGCGCCGAGCTTGGTGTGGCTCTGCACGTGCCAGCGGAAGATGTCGCCCACCGAGATGTGTACCAGATCGAAGTCGGCGGCCAGCATCGAGCTCTGCGTGCCCTTGCCGCTCCCCTGGACGCCCATGATCACGTACTTGCGCATCGGACGGCTCCCTACCCGCTCCCGTACGGCCCCGTTCAGCCTAGAACTTCGCCCGGCGGTCCCCATCGGGCAACGCTTTGCCGGATCTTGGTCTTCCGCACACCACGATCTCACCCACGCCCATCTATAAAGGAGGCGAGGAGAGGGGCTCCGGCCGCTGAAGGGGGGTGCGCGATGTTGGGGCTGACGTTCGATCCGACGGCGCTCACCATCGCGCAGCGGCACGGGAGCGCGTGCGTCGTCTGCCACAAGAAGTGGCCGCGGCCGCGGATCCGCGCCGGGCACGTACCGTGCGGCGCCGTGGTCTACGCGTGCGACGAGTGCGCGGCGACCCTGACGGAGCCCGCTCCGCTCGCCACGCGGATTGCCGAACCCGCGCCGGCGGCACACCGCTGAGGCGGAAGGCCCGCCGACCAGCTGGGGGGATGGTCGGCCGACCTGGGCGCGCTCGACCTCAAGGGGTCGGGCGCGCCCCTTTGTGCGCTCCCGTTTGTGAGCTCCCGTTTGTGAGCTCCGGCCCTGTGTCGCGCCCGTGCGCGCCGCCGGGCTCAGCGCAACGCGGCGGTCCAGGCCCGCAGCCAGTCTGCGTAGTCCGTGCAGTCGTGGCGGCCGTTTCCGCAGGTGCGCATCGGCGTCTTGGCGAAGGTCACGCGGTCCAGGTACGGCCGGTCCCCGACGTGGTAGGCCGTGCAGAACCCGGCCCTGAGCCGGTCGCGTGAGCAGGCCTGCGGGTTGGCCGGGGCGACGCCGTCCCACTCGGCCACCTGCTGCTGGATGTCGGGCGAAGTGATCCAGTTCAGCCACTGGTACATGCAGTTCGGATGCTGGGCGCGAGCTCCGATCATCCACGAGTCCATCCAGCCGGTGACGCCCTCCTTCGGCGTCACGCCGGCGACCGACCGGCCGGCCCGGGTGAGGACGTCGACGTGGTACGGCCACACCTCGCCGAGGACCGCGTCACCGGTGGCGAACGCGTCCACGGCGTCCGACGGATGCCGCCAGTACGACTGGACGTCGGCGTGCTGGCGGGTCAGCAGGGCGGTGGCGGCGTCGAGCTGCCTGCGGGTCAGCTCGAATGGATCTTTGATCTTGAGCGAGCGCCGCGCCGACTTCAGGTAGAGCGCCGCGTCGCCGATCGCCATGGGGGTGTCCCGCATGACGATCCGGCCGCGGTACCTCCCCGACTGCGCCGGGTCGAAAAGCGCGGCCCAGCTCGTCGGGGCGGGGCGGACGACCTTCGGGTCGTACATCAGCTGGTTCACGCCCCACACGAACGGCACGCCCATCACCTTGCCGTCGGTGCGCAGCAGCGCGCGCAGCCGCGGCTCGATGTCCTTGTGCCCGTCCACGAGGTCGGGGTTGATCGGCGTGACCTGGCTTGCCGCGATGAGCCTGCCGGCCACCTCGGGCGGCGCCGAGACCCCGTCGTACCTGCGGCTCGGGTTCGACATCAGGTCGGTCATGTCCTGCGTGGTCGCGGCGTACTTGACACTGACCTTGCACTTGGTGCGTTCCTCGAACGGCGACACCCAGTCGACGCGCGGATCGCTGGAGCCGTTCTCGGCGTAGCCGGGCCAGGTCACCAGCGTGAGCTGGCCCTCGCCCTGCCCGATCGTCTGCGCGACCCGCACCGCGTTCTTGCCGCCGTGACCGCCCCCGTCACCGCCGGTACAGCTGGTGAGGACGGGCAGCGCGGCGATGGCGAGGGCCGTCGCGAGGCGTGCGGTCGTGCGTGACTGCCTCATGCCGCTCCCGTGCCGACTCCCGTGACCACTGATCTCTCTGGCGCAGCGTAACGCCGTACGGCCCGGAACGTGTGCAGGGGTGGCGACACGGACGTGTGACCATGCGGTGGCTCCCCGATGTCGGGGAACCA
>DASUWU010000068.1:0-19757 GCA_036378315.1 Streptosporangiaceae bacterium
GAACTGGAACTGCTGGTTGGTTTGTCCGTTGCAGCTCCATTGGATGATGGCGGCGCCGGAGGCGGTGCTGTTGCCGTTGACGTCCAGGCACAGGCCGTCGTTCCCGATGACCAGCTGGTGGTTACCCGTCGGGAAACCACCACCGCCGCCGCCCGACCCGTAACCCGCCGCGGTGATGCCGGCCTGCACGGCGTCCTCGGTGGCGTCCGATGGATAGCCGAAGGTCACGGCCCCTTCGAAGAACTCCCCGACGGCACCGTTGCTGTTGTCGCCACCGGTGCCGAGCAGGATCGAGCTGTCGACGCGCATCGGCGAGTAGCCGTTGGGCAACGGGCCTGAGAACGGCCTGGTCAGTCCGCCGCTGGTGGCGTTGCCGTACTTCAGGGTGAAGTTGCTTGTGCCGTTGTTCTTCTCCCATGCGCTGACGAACGGGAAGTGCACACCGCTGTTGTTCGGATCTTTGTTGGAACCGGTGTTGGTGTGGTACATGCCGTTCTCGAGGTCGGCCTCCACCCACGGGCCGCTGCCGACGCACCCGCCGAACCAGCACGCGGTGCCCCACTCGATCGCGTTCATGGTGGCGTTGCCGGTGTCGGTGTGGGAGTTCTCGCCGCTGCCGTAGTCGAAACAGCACAGGCCGTTGACGAGGTTCGACGACGTCACCATGTAGATGCCCGCGGGCTGCGAGCCGGTGGGCACGCCCCTGGCGTTGTCGATCCGGTAGCCGACGCCGGGGGTGACCTTGACCCCGAACGCCTGGTGGCCGGCCACGGTCACCGGCAGCGCCATCGCGTCGGCTCCGACATCCGCGCCGTTCGGGCCCGGGCCTTTCCAGAAGCCTCCCCAGGAGATGGGCATGTCGTTGTGGTTGCCGGTCTGGTCGTAGATCTTCGTGATCGTGCACGAGGTGCCCGAGCAGAACGAGGTCTGCGGGGCGGCGTTGACCACGCCTCCCGCGGCCAGCAGGCCGACGTCGAGCAGCTGCCGGTCGGAGGCGCGCTGTATCTGGTACAGCGGCCCGTTGTAGGAGGCGAACAGCGCGCGGGTCGTGCTGTGCGCCGTGGCGCACGGCGTGCCGCCGGCCGCATAGACGTCGCACGGGAGCGACGAGGCGGCGTGGGCCTGACCGGCAGGCCCGCCGGTGGCCGCCGGCGCGCCCAGCGTGAGGACGGCCATGGCCAGGGCCGTCATGATCACGGCGATCGACCGGGTTCGTCGCCGGCTCTTGGGTACTGCGGACATCAGAGCCCTCCGTTCATCGCGGATGTTGTCGCCGGAGCCGAAGGGGCCGGCGTGTGGTCGGTGTCCGGGGCGTCGTTCGGGGAGCGGGCCCGGGGCGGGCGGCCGTCTCGTTTCCGCGTCTCCGTGGTGTGGTGGCCTGCGTCGAACCGATTCACTGAATCGGTTCGACGCGATGCTAGGCCGCCCCGGCAATACCGTCGAGAGGCGGTCGATTCCGGGATCACCCGGTGCCACCAGACCGATCCGTCAACCGGAATGCACGCTGCTCGGGATGCCACGGGCCGGGTGGACGGTCTCCGACCGGCTGTCCGCCGCGCGAAAGTTTTCATGGCCGCCGCTCCGGTGGGCGGGCGGATCGCCTGGCCGCGCGGAGCCGTGGATGCCACGGCGCGGATGAGTGACGGCTCGTTTGACAGGGGAGGGCCGTCGTCCTAGCGTCCGGGCGAATCGGTTCGACAACCAGCAAGACGCCGCCGGGCCGCGCCGTGCGAAACGGCACCGCGTGCGCTCGCATCCCGCGGGTCCCCCTTGAGTCCCCGTCTGTACCTCCCGAAGGGACACGTCATCATGTCAGGAACCAGCCAGTCGCTCCGGCGGCTGCGAGCAGCACTGGTCGTGGTCGCCGGCCTCGCCCTCGCGGTGGGCGGTGTGGTGAGCGCGGTCGCCGCACCGGCTCATGCGGCCACCTCGATCACGATCAACGGCACGTCGGGCGGCCGGACCTTCGACGGTGTCGGCGCGATCAGTGGCGGCGGCGGCAACAGCCGACTACTGATCGACTACCCCGAGCCGCAGCGCGGCCAGATCCTCGACTACCTGTTCAAGCCCGGCTACGGCGCCGCGCTACAGATCCTGAAGGTCGAGATCGGCGGCGACACCAACTCCACCAGCGGCGCCGAACCCAGCCTCGCCCACGCGCGCGGTGACCTCAACTGCGACCGCGGCTACGAGTGGTGGATCATGGAGCAGGCCAAGGCCCGCAACCCGAACATCAAACTGGCCGGGCTGGCGTGGGGGGCGCCTGGCTGGATCGGCAACGGCACGTTCCTGTCCAGTGACATGGTCGACTATCTGGTGTCCTGGCTGGGCTGCGCCAAGCGGCACAACCTCACGATCGACTACCTCACGGCCGCCCAGAACGAGAAGCTGTGGGACGTCAACTGGACGATCAGCCTCCGCGACGCGCTCAACGCCAACGGCTATTCCAACGTGAAGCTCATCGTCGGTGACCAGTTCCCCGGCGCGTGGGTGGGAGCCGACCAGGTCGCCGGCAACGCCACCTTCCGGGGTGACGTCGACGTGCTGAGCGGGCACTATCCGTGCGGATACCTCAGCGCGCAGACCTCGTGCTCCGTGCCGTCCAACTTCGTCAACTCCGGCAAGACGCTGTGGTCGAGCGAGAACGGATCGCAGGACTACAACGGGGGCGCCGCGCCGCTGGCACGGGGCATCAACCGCGTCTACATCGACGGGAAGATGACCGCCTACCTCAACTGGGACCTGGTCGCCGCGACCACGGCGAACATCCCCTGGCCGACCGTTGGGCTGATCCTCGCGAACCAGCCGTGGTCGGGCCGGTACTCCGTCGGCAAGGACAGCTGGGCCATCGCGCACACCACCCAGTTCACCGCTCCCGGCTGGAGGTACCTGGACTCCTCCAGCGGCTACCTCGGCGGGAACCGGAACAACGGCAGCTACGTGTCGCTGAAGTCCCCGAACAATTCCGACTTCAGCACGGTCATCGAGACGATGGACGCCACCAGCGCCCAGACCCTGAACTTCAACGTCACCGGCGGCCTGTCGGCGGGCCAGGTGCACGTGTGGACCACCAACGTGAACTCGGGCAATCCGGCCGACTACTTCGTGCACGCCGCCGACATCACCCCCGCGAGCGGGACCTTCTCGCTGACCGTCCAGCCCGGCCGGCTCTACACCGTGACCACCACGACGGGACAGGGCAAGGGCACCGCGACCAGCCCCGCCCCGGGCTCGCTGAACCTGCCCTACAGCGATGACTTCGACTCCTACCCCGCCGGCCACGAGGCCAGATACCTCATGGACATGCAGGGCGCGTTCGAGGCGAGCGCCTGCGGCGGTGGCCGCTCGGGCGGCTGCGTCCGCCAGGCGAGCACGCAGGCCGCGATCGGATGGAAGCCGATCTCCGACCCGTACGCATTGCTGGGCGAGCTGAACTGGAGCAACTACACCGTGTCGTCCGACGTGCTGCTGGAGAAGTCCGGATACGCCGAGCTGATCGGCCGCGCCGGCACGCAGAACGGATCCGATCCCGGCGGCCTCAACGCCTACTACCTGCGGGTCAGCGACAACGGCGCCTGGTCGATCCTGCGCAACAACACCAACAAGCAACTCACCACGCTGCGCGGCGGCACGACCTCCGCGCTGGGCACGGGTCGCTGGCACACCATCGCACTCGGCTTCAGCGGCAGCACCATCACCGCGTCCGTCGACGGCGCCACCGTCGGCTCGGTGAGCGATTCCGCCTTCGGAGCCGGACAGGTCGGCTACGGAACCAGCCAGGGGGAGACCGCCCAGTTCGACAACCTCAAGATCACTCCCGGCCCCGGCGGCGGCACTGACGGCGGAACTCCGTCCGAGCTGGTCAACGTCGCCTCCGGCCGATGCCTGGACGTCCCGAACGTCTCGCAGACCAATGGCACGCAGGTCGCGCTGTGGGACTGCAACGGTGGGTCCAACCAGCAGTGGACGCCGACGTCGTCCAAGCAGCTTCAGGTCTACGGAACCAAGTGCCTGGACGCCGAGGGCGCCGGTACGTCCGCCGGCACCCGGGTGATCATCTGGGACTGCAACGGCGGCACCAACCAGCAGTGGAACCTCAACGCGGACGGCACGATCACGGGTGTGCAGTCCGGCCTGTGCCTGGACCCGAACGGCTCGGGCACCGCCAACGGCACGCAGATGGTCCTGGGCATCTGCAACGGCGGTGGCGGCGAGAAGTGGACCAGGATCTGAACCTCTGAGCCCCTGGCCGGGCGGCCCGCGACTCCAATGAGTGCGAGCCGCCCGGTCATCCTCGCTATCCGAGGGTCCACTGCTGGTTGGTGCCGCCGTTGCAGGTCCACAGGTCGACCAGGGCACCGTTGGCGGTGGCGGCGCCGGTCACGTCCAGGCACAGTCCTGACTGCACCCCGGTGACGGTGCCGTTGGAGTTGAGCAGCCACTGCTGGTTGGCGCCGCCGTTGCAGGTCCAGGTCTCGACCTTCGTGCCGGGAGTGGTCTGGTTGTTGAAGGCGTCCAGGCAGAGGGTCGCGCCTCCGCTGGTGACGGTGAGCTGGCCGGACGAGGTGTGCGTCCAGATCTGGTTGGCTCCACCCCAGCAGTCGTAGATCTGCAGCTGGACCCCGGGCGTCGCGCTGGCGTTCGGCACATCCAGGCACCTGCCCGCTCCCACCGCGTGCAGCTCGCCGGTGCCGGTGCCACCTCCGGAGGAGGAGCCGCCCAGCGCGGTGACGGCGGCGTTGTAGGCGGGCTTCGGCTGGAAGTTGCGGTCGTACATGGTGGCGGCGCCGTAGCCGGGGAAGGTGCCGTCGATCCAGGAGTGCCCGTCGTCGACGCCCCACTGCGAGACACCCACGCAGCGGGAGACCGCCAGGCACGCCTTGACCACGTTGCCGTAGTCCGTGGCCTGCTGCTGCAGCTGGGAGCTGGACGCCGGCAACGGAATGCGGTCGTCCAGCTCCGTGACCGCCACGTCCAGTCCGAGGTTGGCGAACCGCTGCATGTTCGCCTGCAGCGAGGAGGGCACCTGCCCGACGATGAAATGGCTTTCGAACCCGATCCCGTTCAGCGGCACGCCCTGCGACAGCAGCGACTGCGCCAGCGAGAACATCCCGTTGCTCTTGGCGTTCTGGCCCTCGATGTTGTAGTCGTTCAGATACAGCTTCGCGTTCGGGTCGGCGGCGTGCGCCGTGCGCAGCGCGTCGGCGATGTAGTTCGTGCCCATCGCGTTGTCAAAGACGTCACGGCGCAGCGTGCCGTCCTCGTTGAACGGCTCGTTCACCACGTCCCAGGCGTAGACCTTGCCGCGGTAGTGCGCGGCCTCGGTGGTGATGTGAGATTCCATCACGCCCTGCACCTGGTTCAGCGGCAGGCCGGAGACCCATCCGGGCAGCTGGGAATGCCAGACCAGGTTGTGCCCGCGCACCCGCATGTTGTGCGACTGGGCGAAGGAGACGATCTGGTCGCCTGGCCCGAAGTTGTACGACCCGTTCGAGGGCTCGGTGGTGTCCCACTTCATCTCGTTGCCGGGCGTGAGCATGTCGAACTGGGTGCCGGCGATGCCGGTCTCGCTCCCGTTGCCCAGGTCGCCGCGGGTCAGTTCGGTGCCGAAGTACCGGCCCTTCGCCTCGGCCAGGCCGCGCAGCGTCGTCGCCGCCCCGGCGGGCGGCGCCGTGGTGATCGCCATGATCGCCGCCAGCAGCGCGGCCGAGGCGGCGCCGGCCATCCTGCTCGATGTGTTGATGGTTCTCCCTGTTGCCATCTCAACCTCCATGCTCGGCAGGGGACGGACCTCCGGACGGTCGAATCGATTCGCCAACGATTCCGCCGGATGCTATGACCGGCATAAAGGAGGGTCAACGGCGGCTTTCCGCCGTCGGCCGATGGCCCGGCGGGCCGGCCGGCATCGTCCCTGCCGGCGAGGGATCGGGCGTGCACGGACACCGGAAACGGCGCCGCCGCGGCGCGAAAGTTTCATCGTCCGTACGGGCTCGTGCCGCCGCACGGGGCCTCCCCGGCGGGCGGGGCGTCGAACGGCGTGCGGTAGGAGGGTGACCGGGTGCGCAGGTCGAGCCGCAGCGTGAGGCGGATGCGGGTCGACCGCGGCAGCTCGACGAGGAGCCAAGGGCCGTCGACGCGCGTACGGCCCGAGGTCACCGCCGGCCGGCCGTGCCCGTAGTCGTAGAGGTCGCCGATCCAGGACGGGTCGGCGCAGACGGTGTGCTCGGCGGTGCGGATGGTGTGCTCGGCGAACGCGCCGGCCTGCACGACGACGCGGCGCGCGGCCTCCGGGTGGAGGTTCACCAGGTCGACGACGGTTTCCTCCGGTTCGATGCGGGACACGAGGGCCGCGACCGAGGCCGGAAGCCCGGGGCGCCGGGCGTCGCCGTCGTAGTAGCGCAGGCGCGCCTGCTGCAGGCCGCCGTTGTAAATCACCTGCGGTCCTCCCCAGGTCAACTGGACCAGCGCCTCGGTGACCACCGGGTTCGACTGCTGCCAAACGTGGATGTCGGCCTCGGGCACGTCCCGGCCCCCGTGGCGCTCCACGCGGGCCAGCCGGTGCCGTACCTGGGCCTGCGCGGCGGCCAGGATCCGCTCGGGGTAGTCGGGGTTGTCGCCGGCGAGGAAGGTGAACCATGGCTCTTCGTGCCCGGCCTCCTCTTTGCTGCGGAACGCCCGCACCGTACGCCAGTCGTAGCCGCTGTTCGCGCGCAGCCGTTCGATCCGCGCCCGGTCCGCGGCGGAGACCGAGTGGTGCCACAGCGCTGTGGGCACCGACATGAGCACCGGGTTGTGGTCGAACCAACCGCGGTCCCCGTACCGGAAAGGCACGTGCAGTGTGGGCGTGTGCACATCCTCGCCGAGTTGAGCGACCCACTTCGACCGGATGCTGGAGTCGGCCTCGGTGAAGGCCATCACCTTGCCCCGGGCGATGAGCTCGTCCAGGGCCGGGCGGACGAGGTCGAGAAAGGTGTCGTCGCCGGTCGCGGCGGCGCCCGCCAGCGCGGCGACCATCGCGGCGTGCCCGACGCTGTACCAGCCGTGCGGCCACGACCAGCCGTAATGCCCGCCGTACCAGCGGCCGTCCAGCAGTCCGCCGACGGTGCCGTCCGGGGCGACGTTGTCGGGGATGACGCCGTCGTTCGCGGCGGCCCGCTCGCGCCACGCGCCGACGTACTCGGTGATCCAGTCCCGGTAGCGCCGTTCGCCGGAGATGATCAGCGCGTTGAGGACCAGCCCGGACGCGGCGAGGTTGACCGCGGTGTCGCCGGTGCCCGTCCTGCGACGCATCTCCTCGCCCAGCCGCGGGTCGCGGTCGCGCTCGGGTTCGGGGACGCCGCGCGGCAGCAGCCACTCCAGCGGGAAGCCGTACATCCGGGCCTCACTGGGCAACCAGGGATAGCCCGCGCCGTCGAACAACCCCTCGCGGCGGGGGTCGCTGCCGTTGTGCGGCCGGCGGATGATGCGATGTCCTGGGTCGTAGTTGCCGCGTGCCGGGTCGACGTACAGATCGGCGAACCGCAGCGCCCGGTCGGCCCAGCGCGTGGGGGCCGCCATGCAGAGGAAGTAGAACAGCAGCAGGCTCTCGCCCTGGTGGAACCAGTCGTAGCCGCGCTCGTACTCCTCGTGCAGCATGCCCAGCTCGGTCAACTGCCGGGTCACGCCCTCCCAATGCCGCTCGGACGCGGCGAGCAAGTCGTCCGCGCCGCCGAGCAGGTAGAGCTGGGGCCAATTGAAGAAGGGCTCGTAGAAGTCGTCCACGCCGTCGCGCGAGGTCAGCCGGTCGTGGTACAGCAACCGGCCGTCCGGACCTGTGAACTCGCGCTCGAACCGGCGCCAGGCGTGATCGAGTAGATCGAACAGCTCGCGCTGCGCGATCGCCCAGCCCGGCGGCTCGAGCAGCGGCACCGAGGCCGTGATGACGGGGTGCATCCGGCGGACCTCCATTTCAGGGCGTTCCGGAGCGCGGCGCGCGCCGCGGCGGGCCTCGGGGCCCAGGCGGCGGGGTCGGTCAGCCCTTCGACGCGCCGGCGAGCATTCCGGTGACCAGGAAGCGCTGCGAGAAGAGGAAGAGGACGAGCACCGGAGTGATCGCCAGCAGCGTGGCCAACGCGAGTTCGGGACGGTGGACCGCGAGCGTGCCTGCGGTCGGGTTGAACTGCGGAACGTTGCTCAGCAGCGTGCCCAGGCCCACCTGGACCGGGAACTGGCCGCTCTCGGGCAGCAGGACGTACGGCAGGAAGTAGTTCGTCCAGTTGGCCACGAAGCTGAAGAAGCCGACCAGTGCGACGATCGGGGCGGCCAGCGGGAGCGCGATACGGCGGAACGCACCGAATTCCGAGCAACCGTCGAGTTTCGCGGCGGCCAGCAGCTCCCGCGGCAGCGCGGTGCTGAAGTAGATGTAGGTCAGGTACGCGCCGAAGGGGTAAAACGAGTACGGCAGCACGACCGACCACATCGAGCCGACCAGGTGCACCGCGTTGACCTCCAGGAACAGCGGCACCACCAGCGTCGCGTTCGGCATCAGCATCACGACGAGGGTCGCCACCAGCAGCGTGCGCCGGCCGCGGAACTCGGTCATCGCCAGTGCGTAGCCGGCCGGGATGGTGACGCCCAAGGTGATCACGAGCGCGAGGAACGAGTACAGCGCGGAGTTGCGCAGCCACAGGAGGATCGCGTCGTTCTGGTATGCGGTCAGCGCGTCCCAGTTGCGCCGGAGCGCGCCCCAGGAGCCGAAGGCGAGGGGATCGCCGTGCACGAGCTGTTCGTCGGTCTTGGTGGCGGCCAGCACCAGCCACAGCACGGGGATCACGAAGAAGAGCAGGAACGCCGCGAGTACCAGGGCGCGCACCGGGTCGGGCACGCGGCGGGGCATGCGGCGGTGGTCGGCGCGCGGCGGACGTCCCCGGGTCGCCGATCTCCGGGTGGGGACTCCGTGAACGAGGGTGGCGGGCCGGCGGGTGTCATTCGGCATCGAAGAACCCTGACTTGACGACGAACAGGACGGCGACCACGAGACTGACCAGCAGCAGCCCGACGGACAGGGCCGCGGCGGCGCCCAGGTCGTCGTTCTGGAAGGCGAAGTCGTAGGAGAGCTGGTTGAGGGAGTAGTCCCGGCCGGCCACCCCGTTGCTCGCCTGCGACAGCAGCTGCGGCTCGACGAACAGCTGGGCGCCGACGGCGAAGGCCAGGATCACCATGTAGACGATCCACTTGCGCAGCAGGGGGATCTGGATGTGCCGCGCGATCTGCCAGCGGCCCGCTCCGTCGATCCGCGCCGCCTCCAGCAGGTCGGGGGAGATGTTGTTCAGCGCCCCGTGCATCACCACGATCCAGCCGCCCGCGCCGGTCCAGAACGCGATGCCCGTGAGCACGAGCGGGAGATGCCCCGGCGCGATGACCTGACCGAAGGTGTCGAGGCCGAAGGTGCGCAGCAGGAAGCCCGCGGGGCTGACCGTGGGGTCCAGCATGAAAAGCCACACCATCACGCTGGCCGCTCCGGCCAGTGCGCCGGGGATGTAGTACAGGAAGCGAAGGGCCGTGCCGACGCCGCGTGCGGCGAGGTTGTGCAGCAGCAGAGCGAGCCCGACGACGAGTACGACCAGCGAGGCGAGCCAGAACAGCAGGTACAGCGCCACGTGAGCGCCGGCCGCGGCGAAACGGAAGTCGCCGGCCACGGTGGTGAAGTTCGCCAGCCCCGCGAAGTGCCCGGCCGCGTCGGTGAAGGCGAAGTCGATCGCGTAGCCGGTCGGTACGACGCCGAACGCGATCAACAGCACGGCGTAGGGGGCGACGAAACCGTGCCCGGCGCGGCCGGGCCACCACGCGCGGCGCCCGGACGGCGACCCGGCCCGGTCGCCGGGGACGGACGGTGTGCTCACTGGCCCACCTTGACCTGGTATCCGTCGGCGCGGGCGTAGTTGACGATCGCCTTCTGCCATGCCGGGAGCAGCGAGACCATCGCCTTGCCCGCGGTCATCCCGGGGATGACCGTGGCGGCCCAGATCGCCTCCTGGCTGAACTGCCCGTAGCCCCAGCCGGGCCACACCTGGCCGGCGGCAGCCTGGAGGGTCCCGGATATGTCGTTCTCGTAGTAGTGCGACGAGGCCTGGTTCGCCAGCCAGGTCTTGGCCGCCGGCGCGTACGCCGGATAGCCGGGGGCCACTTTGCCCTGGTAGTCGTCGGAGGTGGTGACCCAGGTCAGGAAGTCGGTGGCGGCCTTCAGGTGGGCGCTGTGCGCCGACAGGAGCCAGGTGCCGCCGCCGACGTTGCCGGCGGTGGGAGTGGAGTCGGCGGACCAGTGGGGCATCGGGGCGGCCGTGATCTGCCCCTTGGGGGTCTTGAAGGTGCCCTGGAACAGCGCGCCGCCGAACCATGCGGGACCGGGGAGCATGAGGATGCGGCTCGCCTCGTTCTTGTCGAAGTCGGAGCTGAACACGCTGCTCTTCGACATGGTCTTGTTCTTGACCAGCGTGTCCAGGAGCGCGGCCATCCGGGTGCAGTTCGGGCTCGTGGTGTTGACGGTGACGGCCTTGGGGCCGGTGATCTGGTTCGCGCCGCACTTGCTCGCCCACATGTAGATCTCCGGCGTGAAGTTGTCGCCGGCCGAGCCGACCAGGTAGCCGGTGTGCCCGGTGGCGACCTTCTTGCCGAGCGCCTCGTAGTCCTCCCAGGTGGCCGGGACCGGGTAACCCCACTTCCGCATGAGGGCGGCGTTGTACCAGAGCACGGTCTGGGCCAGGTCGTTGCGCAGGCAGTAGAGCGTGCCGTTCACCACGCACGGGTCGTTGGCGCCGCGCGCCCAGCCGGCGAGGGTCGCCTGGGGAATCAACCCCGTGTTCAGCGGGGCGGTGAAGCCCGCCTGCACCGCCCAGGACGTCTCGTTGTTCTGGGTGCTGAAGACGACGTCCGGCCAGCCCTTGCGGGTGCGGTTGAACAGACTGACCTTGGTCTGCAGGTAGTTGGACCCGTTGGCGTCGCCGTCGTAGGTGACGATGTTCAGCTTGGCCGAGGGATGGCTCTGCCGGTACAGCTTCGCGGCGGCCAGGCGCGTCGAGTCGACCCAGACCGTCAGCGCGCCATCGCTCTGCGGCGCCTGGTGGAACCCCCGGCCCGGCGCGCCCGAGGTCTCCCCGCCGCGGTCGCAGCCCGCGACGACCGACAGGGCGAACACGGCGCTGAGGGCCACGAGAAGGACGCCCCTGCGGTCCTTGCCTGATCTCCTCGCGCCGACGGCGCGGGTCTGCTTGGTCATGAGCTACTCCACTGGCGTCAGGCGCCCGCCGACGAGACCGCGGGGCCAAAGAGACAGGGACGGGGGTGGTGAATGTGTCGGACCAATCGTGTGCCTTGGGGGGCGACGCGGTTCGTGGCGACGCCGGCAAGCACCGCTCCGACCACGGTGGTCGGGGCGATGGTTGTGATCCCTCATGAGAGCGTCGCAGTGCCGCCGAGTCAAGAGGATGAGCATGCCTATCTCGCGCCCGGGCGCGGGCCCTGGACGGAGGGGGGCGCGCATATCAGCAGCTGGGACGGGCACGCTCGCCAGCGCCCGAAGAAAATGGATCATATCTATCCGGGTAGGTGCGGAGGGTCAATGTATGCTCATCCGCGGACGCGAGGATCAGTCATACACTTGCTCGGGACAGCGACGAGGGGAGGCAGCCCGGTGGACGGCACGCCCATCCCGGCCTCGGCCGATGTGCCGACGCCGGATCGGGGCGGCCCGCGGCGGACCGGGCCGTATCGGCCTCGCTACGAGCTGGTGGCCGAGCAGATCCTCCGTCTCATCGTCGAGCTGCGGCTGCAACCGGGCGACCGGATGCCCACCGAGAACGACCTGGCCGCGCGGCTGGGCACGAGCCGGACGGTGGTCCGCGAAGCCGTCAAAATCCTCTCCGCGATCGGCCGGGTACGCGCCCAAAAGGGCCGCGGGCTCTACGTCGCCGACGACGAGGGGATGCTGGGCTCGTCGCGCTGGGAGGGCTTCTTCCTGCCGACCGACCTCGACCATGTCTACATGCTCTTCGAGTTCCGCCGCGTCCAGGAGACCGCGGCGAGCCGCCTCGCCGCGGCCCGCGCGACCCCCGCCGAGCTCCGCGCCATCGAGGCCGCCGCCGAGATGTGCCGGCAGGGTCATGTGAGCGCGGAGGCCGCGCTGTTCGACCGCGGCGACGACGACTTCCACCTCGGCATCGCCGCCGCCTCGCACAATCCGTTCCTCGTCGCGGCCGTACGTGAAGCCCGCCGCCTGCAACGCCAATCCAGCACGATCGGCCTGCACGGAACCGTTGGCGGTCACGCGGCGGAGGCGATCGAGGAACACACTGCCATCTACCAGGCGATCCGGGACGGCGACCCGGACGCGGCGGCCGGTGCCGCCGCCGTCCACCTCGACAAGACCCTTGAGGACTACCGCCGGGAGATCCAGCGCCGCGTGTTCGGTTGATCCCCGCCACAGCCGCGAGCGGGCGGCGAAATGAATCGATTCGACGGCCGGCGTCCCGGTGGCCACGTCGGGCCCGCCGTTTGCGGGTTCTTTCACGCCGCTCCGGCGAGGGGAAGAGGCATGCGAGATGCGCGCCGGAGGCCGCGTGGTGAACCCGAACTCCGCGCCCCACCTGCGATGACACCAGCTCTCACGGCGGAGCCGGTCCAGGCCGCGGCGCCCGGACGTGCGGGGGAGTAGGCCCGGCGGCTCGCCTCGGCCGGGCCCCCGATGACCGATGATTGACCGGCCACAACCCTCGTCATAGCATCCGCTCGACCGAAGGGTGAATCGATTCGACACACTCCGTCCCGGAAGGTCGATGAGCGACGCCCGTCCTCCGTCCGAGGGGCTCCCCGTCCATGTCTTCGTTCTCACCCCGGTGCGCCCGTCGCAGGTTGTTCGGCACGCCCGGCCTCGGCGCGATCATGCTGGCCGCCGGGTTCGCGGTCGCCGGCCCGGCGGCTCCCGCGTCGGCGGCCGTCACCACGATCTTTGCGTCCCCGTCCGGCACGGGCAGTGCCTGCTCGTCCGCCCAGCCCTGCTCGCTGACGGCGGCGCAGGCGGCCGTGCGCGCGCAGAACGGCTCGATGTCCGATGACATCGTCGTACAGCTGGCTGACGGCACGTATCGGCTCACCGCGCCGTTGCGGTTGACCTCGGCCGATTCCGGCACGGGTGGCCACACCGTCAGGTGGCAGGCCGCCCCGTCGGCGGCCCCCGTGGTCACGGGGGCGAAGGCGGTCACCGGATGGAGTGTCGCCGACTCGTCCAAGAACATCTGGAGGGCGGACGTCGGCGCCGGGCTCGACGTCCGGCAGCTCTACGTCGGCGGCGTCGAGGCCACCCGGGCCCGTACCGCCGTGAACCGCTCAGACTTCACGGCCACCGGCACCGGGCTCAGATTCAGCAACGCTTCCCTGAACTTCCTGAACAACCTGGCGCACCAGAACCGCGTCGAGGTCGAGGGCATCGGCTCGTTCACCGACCGGTACGCACCGGTGCAGAGCATCAGCAACAACTTTCTGACGATGCAGCAGCCGGCGTGGAACAACAACGCGTTCGGATACGACACCCTCACCAGTCCGTTCCGTGCGGGCCCCATGTACCTGGAGAACGCCTACGAGTTCCTCGACTCGCCCGGCGAGTGGTACGACGACACCTCCGCCGGCACCCTGTACTACATTCCGCGGCCCGGACAGAGCATGAGCAACACCGACGTGGAGTTCCCGCTGCTGCAGTCCCTCGTGAACGTCGGCGGTACCTACGACTCACCTGCGCACGACATTTCCTTCTCCGGCATCACGTTCACCGGTACCAGCTGGCTCGGCCCGAGCAGTGCCCAGGGCTACGCCGACCAGCAGACCGGCGCCTACATGAGCGGCACCCAGTCATGGCCGGCGTTCGGCTCCTGCCAGTCAGGCTGCTCCCAGTTCGAGGCCGTCCGGCCGCACTGGAACCAGATGCCCGCCGCCGTGCAGGTCTCCGCGGCCAACCACATCACCTTCAGCGGCGACCGGTTCGTCAACCTGGGCCAGAACGCGATGGGCATCGGAAACGACGCCAACGCGCACACCAGCGGCGTCGGTCTCGGTGCCGACTCCATCACCGTCACCGGATCGACCTTCACCGGCGACGCCGCCGGCGCCATCGTCGCCGGGGGCGTCCAGGCCGACGCGCATCACCCCAGCGACCAACGCATGATCAACAGGAACATCACGATCAGCGACAACCTCGTCCACGACATCGGCCTGGACTATCGGGGCATCACCTCGTTCCTGCCCACCTACGTCACGAACGCCACCATCACCCATAACGAGGTCTACAACATGCCGTACTCCGGCATATCGGCCGGATATGGCTGGGGCGCCAACGACGCCGGCGGGAGCAACGACTACGCGAACCGCGGCCTCTACAACTTCCAGCCGCGCTACAGCACCGCCACCACCGCGTCCAACAACAAGATCACCAACAACTACGTGCACGACATCATGCAGCAGATGAACGACGGCGGATGCATCTACACCTTGTCGGCGAACCCGGGCGCGGTGATCAGCGGCAACTACTGCCTGCGAACCAACGGCTTCTTCGGCCTGTACTTCGACGAGGGCTCCCGGAACTTCACCGCCACCGGAAACGTGTTCTCCGCCGTCGGCGGCACGTGGGCCGTGGCCAACGCCAATTCCAACAACAACACCGGAACCCTCACCCTGACCAACAACTGGTTGAGCAACGGCGGGACCAACATCGTGAACGGCGACCGCGGCAACACCGTCTCCGGAAACACCGTCGTCAGCAACGGCAACTGGCCGCCGGGCGCGCAGTCGGTCATCTCGTCCGCGGGAATCCTGCCAGGTGACGGAGGTCCGGGCTCCACCGGCGTACTGCGCGGTGCCGGCTCCAACCGGTGCCTGGACGTCCCGAACGCGAGCCAGAGCGACGGCACCCTCCTGCAGATCTGGGACTGCAACGGCAACGCGAACCAGCAGTGGACGACGACGCCGGACAACCGGCTGACCGTGTACGGCGGCGCCAAGTGCCTGGACGTGCCCAATCACGCCACGAGCCCGGGTACCCGGGTGGAGATCTGGACATGCAACGGCGGGACGAACCAGCAGTGGCGGCTGAACTCCGATGGCACGGTCACCGGAATCGAGTCGGGATTGTGCCTGGACGTCACCGGCCAGGGCACCGCCAACGGCACCGCCGCGGAGATCTGGACATGCAACGGCCAGAGCAACCAGAAGTGGTCCCGTACGTGATGTCCAACAAGATCCGCTAAGTCCGCGATCAGCTGATCGTGTTCTCGCCGGAGGACGGGTCCTGGCGGTGCTGTTCGGGGGTGATCCGGGCCAGCTGCACCCGGGAGCTGATGCCGAGTTTGCGGAAGACCTGGCGCAGGTGGAACGAGACCGTGTGGGGTGAGAGGAACATGTGCGCGGCTACCTGGCGGTTGGTCAGGCCTCGGGCTACGAGGGACGCGACGTTGTATTCGGTGTCGGTCAGGCTGTCCCACCCGATGGCCGGCCGGTCGGCATAGGACCAGTGGCGGCGGCGGACACCGAGGTCGCGCAGCCGGGCGCGGACCCGGGCGGCATCGCGCAGCGCGCCGATGCTCCGGTAGCCCTCGGCGGCCTGGTCGAACTTCTCGATGGCGGCCGCGCGGTCGTCGATCAGCAACAGCCCGAGGTCTTCGGCGGCGGAGGCGGCTCCCCAGGGGTCGCTGTGCTGTGCCGTGGCCTGGAGGAGTGCCGCGGCGTCGCCGTGCAGGATTCCGTGGGCGTGGGCGGCCGCGGCGGCGAGGGCGGGGTAGCCCGGGTTGCCGTGTGCGATCTGCCGGGCGGTCTCGGCGATGTCCGCGGCGGCCGAGTGGTGGCCGGCGGCGAGGACGGTGCGCGTCATCCAGGCTGCCGCGTTGGGTTCGAGCATGAGCAGCCAGTTCCGGTCCCGCACGTCGGCATGGCAACTGCGGAGTGGCTCCACGGCCGCCTGCGGGCCGTGTTGGGCCTCCGCGGCGAGGGCGAGCGCCCAAGTGGCCCAGATCTCCCCGTACATCGCGCTTTGTGCCGCCTGCTGTTCGGACCGCAGGCGCTCAGCGTGCTGCGCGGCCGCTTCCAGGTCGCCCCGCCGCACCGCGACGATGGTCCGCGTGGCCAGGCCGAGCAGCGTGTAGGCGTGGGTGCCCCATTCGTCGGCGACCTTCAGCCCGGTTTCCGCCTCGGTCTCCGCATCGTCCGTGCGGCCGGCGGCCAGTGACAGGTAGGCCCGGAAGAAGGCGGGGGTGGCGGCGTGGGCCGCCGACCCGTAGGCCTCGAAGTCCGCGGTCGCGGCCCGCACGACGTTCTCGGCCTCGCCATGCCGTCCCGTCGCGACCAGGCAGCGGACCAGGAAGAGGCGGGGGTGCGCGAGCCGGGCCCCGATGGATCCTCTGTCGGCCAGGCGCACCGCCTCGTTGATGTCGCGGAAGGCGTCGTCGGCCCTGGCCGCTTCCCAGGCGACGTGCGCGGAGAGCAGCAACGCCCCGACCAGGGCGGTATCGGTCTGCCTCGGCCGGTCGGCGAGGATCGCCTTGGCCCGCGTCCGGCCCCGCCCGGCCTGGTGGAGCGCCAGCAGGCCCTGGAACCTCGCGAGTTCGGTCAAGCCGCGCAAGTCCCGATCGAGGTCCTGCCGCCCGAGCAGGTGCTCGGTCGCTGTCACGGCCTGGGCCGGGCGGCCGCTCAGCAGGAGGATGGACGCCAGCTCGTACCGGAGGCGGTCGGCCAATGGTCTGGAGGACGCCTGCCGCAGTCCCTCCTGCGCGGAGTCCATCGCCTCGGTGAGCCGCCCCGCGGTTTTCAGTGCGTCCACTGCCGTTGTCGTGCGGGTGGGGAGATCGGGATCGGCGGGGTCGGTCAGCTCGACCGCACGGACGGCGAGATCCGCCGCGCCGGACGGCGAGTAGGGAAGTATCGCGTGTGCCGCCCGTTCCAGCCCATCGAGCGCTCGCGCGTCGTCCGGCCGGGCGCAGCGCATGAAGTAGCCGGCGGCCGGCACGACGGCGCCGCGCCCCAGCAGCATCTCTCCGGCCTGCCGCTGCAGCGCCGCCCGCACCGGCTTGGCGGTCATCTCCGTGGCGATCTGCCACAGCATGTCGTGCCGGAACGCCAGCCGGTTCACGTCGGGCACGACGATGCCGGCCCGGATCGCCTCGGTGAGGCGTGGCAGTAGTCCGTCGACCGGTTCGCCGAGCATCTCGGCCAGGTCGTCCACCGAGAAGGAGCGGCCCAGGATCGCTGCCACCTGGAGCAGTTGTCGAGTCGGCGCGGGCAGCCGGATCAGCCGGCTTCGCGCGCTCGTCTGGACGCGTGCCGCCGAGGTCAGCCGCGCACCGCCCGCGTCGACCTTGACAGCGCCCTCGTTCGCCCATGTTCTCAGCAGTTCGAGGAGCAGGAACGGGTTTCCCTTCGCGCCGGCCGCCATCTCCAGGACGTCCGCCCGGGGCGGCGCGCCGAGGAAGTCGGCGGCGATCTCGGCGACCGCGCGGTCGTCCAGCGGTCCGAGTGCGATGCGGGTGGCACCCTGCCGCACCAGCGAGCGATACAGCCCGTCCAAGGCATGGTCGGCGATCCCGGTGGTGCGGGTCAGGATCCACCCGAGCGGGTAGGAGCTGAGTTCCGGCAGCAGCGACCGCAGGGCCAGCTGGGTCGTCGGATCGGACCACTGCAGGTCGTCGAGCATGACCAGCACGGGGCCACGCCCCGCCCACTCCTCGAGGCAGGCGCGCAGCCGCTCCACAAGAGACAGCCGGAGGTCGGCCGTCTCGGCATGCGGCGACTCCGCCGTCAGCGCGCGCCAGGATCGCGAGGTCTCGGCCGAGGCCAGCGCCGGCTCTTTGAGCGCGGCCGCCAGCGGGGCCAGCGGCACCAGGCGCCCAGGCTCCTCGGCGGCGGCGTGCGCGACCGTGATCTGCGCCCGCTCGGCCGCTTCCGCTGCCTCCTGGAGGAGCCGGGTCTTACCTATCCCCGTGGGGCCTTGGACAAGCGCCACGTCACCTCGGCCGTTCCTGACCGCCCCCAACAGCTCGGCGATAGGTCGCCATTCGCGTGTCCGGCCGCGCCAGCCGGGCCAGGACCAGGACGCGCCGGTTCCCTCCTCCGTGACGTCCGGCCGATCCTTCCCCTCGTCCGAAATCATGGCTCCATCACACAACGCGGCGGGCTGGTACGCAATATTTCGAACCGTCATCGGTTGCCTGCCCGACCGCCATCGACCTGCGTGAACGCGCGACGACGCCCGGCAGAGCCGTGCTATTCAAAGAGAAGCACATAAGAGTCTATAATAGCCGCAAAATGCAATAGAGTTTCCAAGTTAAACATATAGAACGGTAAAGTCGGTTAGTGGGTTATAGCGTGGCTTCATGCCTTCCAATCCGATTCAGCTGACCGAGTTGCATCCGCTACTGGCGGCGATGCAAGCGCTCCGCGACGGAGACTTCCAGATCCGGCTGCCGACCGACCACGATGGCGTGCCTGCCGAGTTCGCCACCGTCTTCAACCAGATCGCCGACCGCAACCTGCACCAGACGGACGAGCTGAGGAGGGTCCGTCGCGAGATCGTCCGCCATGGCCGGCTGGACGAGCGGCTGTCGCCCAGCCCCGGGCAGGGCGGCTGGGCGGTGACCGTCGAGGCGGCCAACTCGCTGATGGACGCCTTGGTCGTACCGACCGTGAACGCCAGCCGCGTCCTGGAGGCGGCGGCGGGGGGCGACCTGAACCAGCGGGTGGACCTGCACGACGACAGCAGGCCCCTGCGCGGTGGCCTGCGCCGGCTGGGACAGACGGTCAACTACATGGTCGACGAGCTGTCGCTGTTCACCGGTGAGGTCACCAGGGTGGCCCGCGAGGTCGGCACCGAAGGGCGCCTGGGCGGAAGCGCCAAGGTGCACGGCCTGTCCGGCACCTGGCGCGACGTCACCGAGGCCGTCAACACGATGGCCGGCCGGCTCACCGCCCAGGTACGAGACATCGCGCTGGTGACGACCGCCGTCGCACGTGGCGACCTGACCCGGTCGGTGACGGTCGAGGCGACCGGTGAGCTGCTGGAGCTGAAGCTGACCGTCAACACGATGGTGGATCAGCTGTCGGCGTTCGCGGACGAGGTGACCAGGGTGGCCCGCGAGGTCGGGACCGATGGACGACTCGGCGGCCGCGCGCAGGTGCGCGGCGTGTCGGGGGTGTGGAAGGACCTGACCGAGAACGTCAACCTCATGGCCTCCAACCTCACCAGCCAGGTGCGGAACATCGCCGAGGTCACCACGTCGGTCGCCGACGGCGACCTGTCCAAGCAGATCACCGTCGACGCGCAGGGTGAGATCCTGCAGCTGAAGAACACCGTCAACACGATGGTCGATCAGCTGTCGGCGTTCGCCGACGAGGTGACCAGGGTGGCCCGCGAGGTGGGGACCGACGGACGACTCGGCGGCCGCGCGCAGGTGCGCGGCGTGTCCGGGGTGTGGAAGGACCTCACCGAGAACGTCAACTTCATGGCCGACAACCTCACCAGCCAGGTGCGGAACATCGCCCAGGTGGCCACGGCTGTCGCCCAGGGCGACCTCAGCAAGAAGATCGACGTCGACGCCCGCGGTGAGATCCTCGAGCTCAAGTCGACCATCAACACGATGGTCGATCAGCTGTCGGCGTTCGCCGACGAGGTGACCAGGGTGGCCCGCGAGGTCGGCACCGAAGGCAACCTGGGGGGCCAGGCCCAGGTCCGCGGCGTGTCCGGGGTGTGG
>DASUWU010000069.1:0-34317 GCA_036378315.1 Streptosporangiaceae bacterium
GGCCCCAACGGGGCCGGCAAGTCGACCACCATCAAGATGCTGACCGGCATCCTCACCCCGACCTCCGGGCACGCGACCGTGGCCGGCGTCGTCCCGTACCGTGAGCGGGAGCGCAACGCGCGGGCCATCGGCGCGGTGTTCGGCCAGCGCTCGCAGCTGTGGTGGGACCTGCCGGCGCGCGAGTCGTTCGGGATCCTCAGGGACATCTACGGGGTGCGCCCGGCCGAGTACAAGGCGCGGCTGCGCGAGCTGGACGACCTGCTCGAGCTGTCGTCGTTCTGGGACACCCGGGTACGCCACCTGTCCCTGGGCCAGCGGGTGCGGTGCGACCTCGCCGGCGCGCTGCTGCACGACCCGCCGGTGGTCTTCCTGGACGAGCCCACCATCGGCATGGACGTGGTCGTCAAGGAGCAGGTGCGCGCACTGCTGCGCCACCAGGTGGAACAGCGCGGCCGTACGGTGCTGCTCACCACCCACGACATGTCGGAGGTGGCGCGCCTCGCCGAGCGGGTCGTCCTCATCAACCACGGCCGCATCGTGCTGGACGGCACGCTGAGCGAGATCCGGACCAGGTTCGGCGGCGAGTGGCGGGTGCACGCCACCCTGCTGCGCGAGGAGACCTGGAGCGCGGGGGACGCCTGCCCGGAGGGCATGCGGGTGCTGCGCCAGGACGGCCCGCGGATCGTGTTCGGCCCCGGCGGCGGCCCCGTCACGCTGAGCGCGCACCAGGCGCTCAAGCGGGTCATCGAGCGCTTCGAGGTCGGCGACATCCGCCTTGAGGAGGCCGACCTCGAGGACGTGATGCGCGCCGCGTACCTCAACGACGGCTCGGGCGGCGACGCCGGTGCCGGCGGGCGGGCCCAGGAGCCGGCGGCGTGAGCGCGGTCACCGCCCCTGGCGGCCGGCGCGCCCTCGGCGGCGCGCGGGGCTTGCGCGTCCTCGGCATCACCGCGCTCAGCGAGTTCCTGTCGCCCAACAGGATGACCGCCGTCGCGGTCAGGCTCGCCGTGCAGCTGTTCCTCGTCGTCTGCCTGTGGCGCGCGCTGTACACCGACACCACGATCAGCGTGGGCCTCACCAAGGAGCAGGCGGTCGGCTACGCGGTGCTCGCCATGCTGGCGCTGCGGCTGCGCGAGGCCAACCGGTGGGGCGCCAGGGACACCGTGCTCCAGCACATCGAACTCGGCACCATCGTCTACTGGTTCCTGCGCCCTCAGTCGGCCCGGCGCTACTACTTCCTGCGCGCGGTCGGCGACCAGCTGTACGGCTTCGCCTGGGCGCTCGCCGGATACGTGATCTGCCTGGCCGTCGGCGTGCTCCCGCTGCCGGCCTCGGCGGGCGCCGCGCTCGCCTTCGCGGTGAGCTTCCTGCTCGGCCAGGCGACGTTGTACTACCTGACACTGCTCACCGACCAGCTCTGCTTCTGGACCATCAGGAACAACGCGGCGGTCGACATCTTGAAGTTCGCGATGAACCTGCTGTCGGGGGCCTACGCGCCGCTGTGGTTCTTCCCCGGCTGGTTCAGGGTGATGAGCGCGGCGCTGCCGTTCCAGTCGACGATGAACGTCCCGCTGTCGTTCTACATCGGCCGGCTGCGGCCCGCCGACCTGCCCGCCCAGCTCGCCCTCCAGGCCGCGTGGGTGCTGGCGCTGGCGCTGCTGACCCGGCTGCTGTGGCGCAGGGTGACCGACCGGGTCGTCTCCCAGGGAGGATGAGGATGCGCGCGTTCTGGTCAGCGTGGACGGTGGCCATGCGCATCGTCGGCGTCACGTTCCGGGCCCAGCTGGAGTACCGGGCGGAGTTCTGGATGCGGGTCGCCTTCGGCGTGGCGTGGCAGTTGTCGATCATCGTGTTCGCGGCCGTGCTGCTCGCGCGGTTCCCCGGGATGGGCGGCTGGCCCCGCGGCGCGGTGCTGCTGATCGCCGCGATGCGGATGCTGAGCCATGGCCTGTTCGAGCTGTTCTTCGGCCGGATCGTGGAACTGTCGATCCTGGTGCAGGAGGGCAAGCTCGACGGGTACCTGCTGCGGCCCATGCCGGTGTACCGGCAGGTGCTGCTCGCCCGGTTCCCGAGCAACGCGGTCGGCGACCTGCTGGTGGGCGGGTCGATGTTCGCCGGCGCGGTCATGATCGTCGACCTGCGCTGGACGGCGCTGCACGTGATCTACATGATCGTGGCGGTGGTCGGCGGCATCCTCATGGAGGCGGCCATCTTCACGGTGCTGTCGTGCCTGCACATGCACTTCCCCGCGGCGTCCATCTGGAGCTATTGGACCGTGGAGCTGCTCGGTACGTTCGGCAACTACCCGTTGAAGATCCTGCCCGGCGTCGTCAGCGGCGCGTTCACGTTCGCGCTGCCGCTGGCGTTCATCGCCTACTTCCCCGCCGCGGTGCTGACCGGCAACACCGCCGGGCTCGGGTACCCGGCGGCGCTGGCCGCCGCGGCGCCGCTGGTCGGCCTGGCCGCCTTCGTCGGCGCGCGGCTGCTGTGGAACCAGAGCCTGCGGCACTACGCGGGCGTCAACGGCTGAACGAGGTCGACCGCCGGCGTGGACCGGCGGCAGGGGCAGCGGCTCATGGGAGCGACCGCCGGCCGGGGTCAGCGGCCGACCGAACCGGCCGTCCCGCTCGTCCCCGTCGCCGGCCGGCCATCGGCATCGCCCTGGCCGTACGTGCCGGCGAGCGTCTTGGCGAGATTGCGCCAGATCTCGGCGGCGAGCTCGACGTGCTGGGCGCCCTGGGCCTGCTCGGCGAGCTCCTGGAGCACCCGGGTGCCTTCGGCGAGCCGGCCGTCGAGGATGAGGAGCTCACCGCGGAGCGCCTCGAACCTGACGCGGTCGCGGAAGGACAGGCGCAGCGGCTGCTCGGCCATGCGCTCGCACAGCTCCCTGGCGTCGTCCACCCGGCCCTCCTCGAAGGCCAGATGCGCGCGCAGCGTCATCATCTGCTGCTTGTGCAGGTCGGTGCCGACGAGGTCGAGGAGCGGGTCGACCTCGTCCAGCCGGGCGGCCGCCCGCTCGGTGAGCGGCGGAGTGATCTGCAGATAGAGCGAGGCCGCGGCGAGCCGCAGCCGCATCCACAGCATGAGGTCCTCGTGGCTGTCCAGCTCGGCCAGCGCCCGCTCCAGGACCTCCCGCGCGCCACGGTGGTCGGCCTGCCTGATGCGCACGGTGGCCGCCGCCCACAGCGCCTTGATGTGCGGCGGACCGGCCGCCGGGGCGGTCAGCTCGCACAGCTCGTCGGCGTGCGCCCGCGCCTCGGCCAGCCGCCCGGACTCGGCCTCGGCCGACACCAGCGCCTGCAGCGCGGCGGCCCGGTCGGCCGCGGGCAGGCCGGCCGACAGCGCCCAGGCCTCGGCCGCGTACTCGCGCGCCCTGGTGTTGTCGCCGAGCAGCTGCAGGCAGCGGGCGAGCTGGGTGCGCGCGCGGGCGCGCAGCTCGGGCGCGCCCTGTTCGTCGCCGAGTGCCGCGAGGTCGGTGAGCAGCGCCAGCTCCTCGTCGTGCCGCCCCTGCCCGTCGCGGATCCTGGCCAGCAGCCACAGCGCCTGCCAGCGCAGGGCGGGATTCCCCTGGTCGCCGGCGCGCAGCGCCTCGGTCAGGGTCTCGGCCAACTCGTCGGCGAAGTCGCCGGCGCGCGCGTCGCCGGCGCGCGCGTCGCCGGTGCGCGAATCGTCCGTGCGCGCGTCGTCGGTGGCCGCGGTGACCGCCGCGGTGACCGAGGCGAGGACCTGGGCGAGGGACGGGTGCGACTGCGCCGTGTCGAACGCCGAGACCGGCACGTCGAGGCGCTCGGCGAGGTAGCGGACGATCCGCCCGGTCGGCGGTCGGGCCCCTGATTCGAGCCGTGACAGGTAGCCGGGGGACAGGCCGTCAGCGGCGAGCGCGGCCTGGGACAGTCCTCGTTCGAGCCTGAGCGCCCTGAGGCGGTGGCCGAAAGCCGGTTGTTCGAGCATTGTCGTCCTCGCAAGAGGCGTGGAAGTCGATATCCGCACAGCTGCTATCCGCACGGGGCGGTCGCCACGTATCTTTCGTTGTACTTTCACCGTACATTATGACAGAGATTCGAGATCGTTAGGTCGGCTGTTGTGCCGGAAGCAAGCCACATTGTGACAACGATGGCAAGCTACCTGGCCCAGACCCGGATGAGGTGGCCGTCACGCCTCCATGGCGTAACTCCCGGCGTGCCATACTCGAGGAGTGGTTTACGACTCCTCCCCTTCTCGCGATGATCGCGATCCGCGTGACGGGCGCGCCGGTATCGACGCGAGCCTGGTGCGGCGGCTGATCGCCGCGCAGTTCCCGCGGTGGCGCGACCTCCCCGTCACCCCGGTCGAGCTCGACGGCTGGGACAACCGCACCTACCGGCTCGGCGCCGAGCTGACGGTGCGGCTGCCGACCGCGGCGCACTACGCGCCGGCCATCGACAAGGAGCACCGCTGGCTGCCCGTGCTCGCGCCGGCCCTGCCGGTCGCCATCCCCGTCCCCGTGGCCAAGGGCGCGCCGGGGGCGGGATACGCCTTCAACTGGTCGATCCGCCGGTGGCTGGACGGCGAGGTCGCCGGCACCGCCCGCATCGACGACCGGCCCGCGTTCGCCCGCGAGGTGGCCGGCTTCCTCACCGCCCTGCGCGGCGTGGACGCCACCGGCGGGCCGGCGGCGGGCGAGCACAGCTTCCACCGGGGCGCGTCGCCCGCCTACTACGACGAGGAGACCCGCCGCACCCTCGCCGCGCTGGCCGGCCACGTCGACGCCGGCCGCGCCCTGGCCGTGTGGGAGGCGGCCCTCGGGGCGGAGTGGTCGGGGCCGCCGGTCTGGTTCCACGGGGATATGGCGGCCGGCAACCTGCTGGTCAGGGACGGCAGGCTGGCCGCCGTCATCGACTTCGGCACGTCGGGCGTCGGCGATCCGGCGTGCGACCTCGTGATCGCGTGGACCTTGTTCTCCGGGGCCGGCCGCGAGGCCTTCCGCGCCGCCGCGGGCGCGGACGCCGCCATGTGGGCGCGCGCCCGCGGCTGGGCGTTGTGGAAGGCCCTGCTCAACCTGGCCGGAAGCATCGGCTCCGACGAGCGGCTGGCCGCGGAGAACCGCCGGGTGATCGACGACGTCCTGGCCGATCACGAGCGCGCCCACCCGGCCGCGGCCGGCCGCTACGCGTAGACGGCCAGGCTCATGCAGACCAGCCATGCCAACGCCAGTGCCTGGAGCGCCCGGTCGCCGAACGCGATGTCCTCGGGGGTGCCGGCGCCGCCGCGGTCGACGTCGAGCGCGTAGCGCAGCATGGCGATGATGAACAGCGCCGCGGCGCCGCCGCCGAACCATGGCCGCGCCTGCAGGAGGCTCTGCGACGTCCAGGACAGATAGGCCAGGATCGACATGATCGCCGATCCGGTCCAGACGAAGCGGATGTAGGACGCGGAGTAGCGTTCCAGCGTCCGGCGCGTCTGCCCGCCGCCGTCCTGGTGCAGGTTCTTCTCCGCGTAGCGCCGGCCGCTGACCATGAACAGCGAGCCGAACGCGGTCGCGAACAGCAGCCAGAACGACAGCGCCACGCCGGTCGCCGCCGCGCCGGCGGCGACCCGGAGCACGAATCCCGTGGACACCAGGCACAGGTCGAGCACCGGCTGGCTGCGCAACCACAGGCAGTAGACGATCTGGAGCTGGACGTACCCCCCGATCACCCAGGCCAGCTCGGGCGACGCCGCGACGGCCACCACCTCGCCGGCGAGGAGGAGCAGGACCGACGCCGCGATCGCCCGCTGCGGCGACAGCAGGCCGGCGGCGACCGGCCGGTGGCGTTTCGTCGGGTGCGCGCGGTCGGCGCCGGCGTCGATCACGTCGTTGAGCAGGTAGATGCCGGCCGCGGCGAACGAGAACGCGATCGCCGCGAGAAACGCCTTCCACAGCACCTGCGGGTGCAGGATCTCGCCCGCCGTAAAAGGCGCGGCGAACACGACCACGTTTTTCACCGCCTGGCGCGGTCTGGCCGCTTTGATCAGCGGCCCGATTTGTAATCTCGACCGTAATGCGGAACGTGATCTGGCACGCCCGGTTTCCGGGTCGCGGCGCGGTTCGTCCAGGCGCCCTTTCACGCTCGGCCGGGGCGCGGCGAGACGAAGGTCGTTGACCATTGCTTCCTCCGTTGGACAAAAAGGTTGGACGGAACGGGTGGACACGAGAAAGGGGACTCGTGCCTGGCGGTCTTCGGGATGCGGTGGGGGCCGGGTCAGCCTCCCGCGAGAAAGCGCGTCACGTTTCGCGCGGCGAGCGCCATGATCGTGCCCTGCGGGTTGATCCCGGGCGCGGACGGCAGCATCGAGCCGTCGGCCACGTAGACGTTGTCCAACCCGTGGATCTTGCCGAACGAGTCGGCCCCGCAGCGCGACGGGTCCTCGCCCAGCGGGATCGACCCGCAGATGTGCACGGTCATGAGGTTGGCCGTCGACCTGGTCAGCGCCCGTACGGCAGCGGGCACGTCCGCGGGCCCGGCGACCTTCGGCGCGCCGGCGAAGCTGGGATAGGCGCACACCGCGCCGCCGCTCAGCAGCACCTCCAGCAGCCTGGCCAGCCCCTGCCGCAGCAGGCGGAGCTCTTCGGTGACCAGCCGGTAGGTCACCAGCGGTGCGGTGAATCCCGGGACCGCCCGGATGCCGCCCCTGCCAAGACCCTGTACGGCCGCGTAGTAGACGAAGCAGCGGCGCCAGCGCTCGGCCGCGGACCCGAACTCCTTCCAGTTTTCCGCCAGCGCGAGCGCGATGAGGGCGGGGGTGGACGCCGAGCCGCCGAGGGTGAACCCGGGCGCGAACTCGCGCACCTGGTTGGCCGGCACGTCGTGCGGCGGGTTGACGTCGTCGGCGAACTCGGCGACGACCTTGACCGTCGGGTGCAGCGCCAGCCGCCGGCCGATCGCCCCGCGCACCCCTGAGCGCTGCAGGAGCGCGGGGGAGTGGATGGCCCCGCCGCACACGAAGACGTGGGAGCCGCGCACGCGGCGGGTCCGGCCGGTCCGCAGGTCGACCAGGCGGACGCCGGTGGCGCGGCCACGGACGATGTCGATCCGGCTGGCCCTGACCCCGGCGAGCAGCTCGACGCCGGCCGCCAGCGCGTCCTGCCAGTACGTCGTGGACATCGTCCGCCGCTCCGCGCCGCCGCTTCCCCATTCCGGCGCGGCCCAGCGATCGATCTGCTGGCACCGCCAGCCGAGGCGCGCGGCGCCGTCGCGCAGCGCGTTGAACGCCGGGGTGGCGGTGTCCGGGCCGGCGGCCACGAGCAGCCGCCGTTCGATGGCGTCGCAGTGCGCGGACAGCTCGGCCGCCGACAGCTCCTCGATCGCCCAACGCCGGCTCCACGCGCTCAACAGCTCAGCCGACGGCCGGTGGTAGAGACCGGAGTTGATCTCGCTGCCGCCGCCGACGCCGCGTCCCTCGCTGTAGGCGATGGACGGGCGCCCCAGGGCCACGGTGAGCCCGCGGTTGCGGTACTGGTGGCGCATCTGCTCCAGCGAGAAGTGCTCGTACCGGCCGGGGGCGACCCACCAGCCCTCCTCGACGACCAGGACGCGCAGCCCGGCCCGGCCCAGGGCCAGCGCGGTCACCGCCGCGCCGGGCCCCGACCCGATGAGCACGGCGTCGTAGTTATCCCCGTTCATCGGTCATCCCTCCGGCGCGCGTCGAATACGGCGGCCAGGCCGAGGCCCGTGCCGAAGCGCTCGACCTCCCGCAGCCCGATCAGCCGGCGCAGCGGGGCGACGAGCGACACGAGCAGCGCGACGACGAAGCCGGTGCGCAGCAGGTCGGGCATGTCCTCGACCCCGTCCCGCACGGCCTCGCCCGCCACCCGCAACTCGCGCGCGGTGGCGTCGGGGAGGGTGACGGCGAGGTCGCGTGCGGCGCGCCCGCCCGCGGCGCGCGCGACCACCGTGTACGGAGACCAACGACCTGTGGTGGTCCTGGACATGTCCGTGGCCGGCCGCCTGCCGCGGCGGGCCGTCTGTGTCGGCATCACGTCACCTCCTCCTGAACCGCCGGTAGATGAAGCGGGTGAGCAGCTCGGTGCGGCCGCGGCTCAGCACCTTCTCCAGCGCCGTGGCGATGAGGTCCATCTCGGCCTCGCTCACGACGAGCGACGGCGCGATCATCAGCATCGGCTCGCGGTTGGTCGAGACGAACGTGAGGATCCCGTGGTCGACGTAGAGGGCGTCCATCACCGCGCCGATGAGCAGCTTCTCGACCAGATGCCGGTCCCTGGCGAGCGGCGACGGGATCAGCCGGAGCAGGGCGTCGGGGAGCATCGGGCCGCGCTGGAAGCCCACGCCGAACAGGGCCCCGGTGCCGCGGACGTCCCTGACCAGGGACGGGTGGCGTTCCCGCAGCTCCGCGAGGCGCCGGCCGAGCCGGGCCTCGACGGCCCTGGCCCGCGCGGGATAGTCGTCTTCCACGATGATGGCCACCGCCTCCATGGCGGTGACGGTCTCCTCGCCGAAACCGTTGTACGTGCTGCTGTGCAACGTGGCGTCGCGCAGGTTGTCGTACGCCTTGCGGAAGATCCCGTCGCGGGCGACGTAGCCGGAGATCGACGCCTTCCCGCCGCCGAACGACTTCGACATCACCAGTACATCCGGGACAAGACCCGGGCAGCGCATGAAGTTGAACAGCGACCCGGTCTTGCCCCAGCCCGTGTAGACCTCGTCGAAGATGAGCACGATGTCGTTCGCGGTGCACAGCTCGCGCAGCTCCCGCAGGAACCGCTTGGAGCACCCGAGGAACATCGAGGCGCTGTACGGCTCGACGATCAGGGCGTACACGTCGCAGCCGCCGTCCGGGGCTGTGTGCCGTGCCACCGCGCTGCGGACCGACTCGATGTCGTCGTAGGTGAAGCTGTCCCTGTGCGGCAGGCCGGGGAAGTCGAAATGGTTCTCCGGCGACCCGGTGATGCTCGCCGCGGCGAGCAGCTTCCCGTGGAAGGACAGGTCGGAGTGCAGGACGGTCCGGCGCGCGCCGCCGTGGTACTTGTAGGCCAGCTTGAGCGCGCCCTCGACCGCCTCGGCGCCCGAGTTGGGGAAGTAGGAGATGTTGAGATCCCCTGGCAGCAGCCGGGCGACGTTGGCGCTGAGCGCGGCAACGTACGGTGACAGGAAGCTCTTGTGCACCTCCATGCGGCCCTGCTCCTGGAAGCGCCTGCGGGCGGCGAGGATCCGCGGATGGTTGTGGCCGTGGTTGAGGACGCCGAGCCCGCCCGTCGCGTCGAGGATGCGCCGGCCGGACGACAGCTCGATCCAGCAGCCCTGTGCGCGTACGGCGACGTCCTGCCCGAACCCGAAGGCGCTCAGCAGCGAGGCCTGGCTCCGGTTGACGTACTGGGCGTAGAGGTCCCGGATGTCGCGTTGCGACAGCCGGTCGACGTCGTCGATCGTGAGGAGCTGGTCGGCGCGGCCGGCTTCGGCGCGGCCCGCTATCGAAGTAATGGTCACCTCACTGCCCTTTCAGCGTGAAGGTCGGATACCTGAAGGTCTGATCCCTGAAGGTCGGTCATCCGCGGAGATGGCCGGATGACACACAGCTGTCCGGCGTGATCGGAGAGCCCCGCCGGCTCGACGATGCGGGCCGACTCCACCACCACCTGCGGCGACGTGAAGACCCAGTCGATCCGCCACAGCCTCCACCGGCCGGCCGGCCAGGTGGCCGGGTAGGGCCGGCCGGCCGGTGGCAGGGCGTCCGCGAGGCGGCCGCGCAGCCGGCGCATACCCCGCATCGCGGGCGAGCTGTTGAAGTCGCCGCCCATGAAGAGCGCGGGCGGCGCCTCGTCCAGCAGCTCGTCGAGGGCCTGGAAGGCGTGGCGCCGCCTGGCGGCCTGTGCCCGGACGAACCGATAGAAAGGAGCCTTGAGCGGGCTCTTGCCCGGGTCGAGCGGCGCCGGCAGGTGGATGTTGTAGAGGGCGATCGGCGCCGCGCCGGCGGAGATGTCGACCCGCAGCGCGGTTCCGGGAATGCCGGGCCTGCGCAGCGGAGCGAGGCGCCGGTGCACGAGCGTCACCAGCCCGGCGTCGGTGAAGACCTCGTGGTCGGGCATCAGGGCGGCGAGCTTCTCGATGCCGGTCGCCGGGACCTCTCGCCCTGCCCAGTAGACGTACTCCTGGAGGAAGTAGACGTCCGCCGCCCGCTCGCGGATGAATCGATGGAACGACTCCTGGTCCTTGCCCTGGTCCCAGAACTGCGTGTTCCACACGAACGCCACCACGGGTGCGGCGGCCGGCGGCCCTGTCCGCGCCGTGCTCCCGGCTCGGGCCACGGCCGTGGCCGCGGCCCGGGCCGGCCGCCGGCGGCGCGGCCGGAGCGTGACGCCGCTCCAGCGCCCGCCGGCCACCAGCAACACCGAAGCCAGGACGGGGACGGTCCAGTGGCCGCCGCCCGCGGGCAGCGGCGGGCGGAGCACCGCCAGGACGATCACGGCGAGCGGGACGGCGGCGAAGGCGACGGGCGGCACCATCTCGGGCAGCGCCCACAGCCACGTGCGCCCGCTCAGCAAATAGTGCAGCGTGATGGCGGCCGCCCACGCGAGGAGCAGGCCCCATGCGATCGCGGAGTAGCTCATTTCAGCGCCGCGTCCGGACTCGGCGCCCGCACCGGCTCGGGCGGCGGCGCGAACAGCCGGCGGTAGCGCGGGCTCACCAGCCACTGCGCGAACCCGACCACGCCGCCGGCGACGACCACGACGCTGCAGATGAGGTGCAGCACGACGTACGAGGCCAGGAACGACGCGGACCGGCGGTCGCGCCAGACGAACGCGTACATGCCCTTGTCGAGCAGCACGAACGCGCACAGCAGGACGGCCGTCACCGCCCAGAGCGCGGGCCACAGGACGGCCGCCGGGATCGACGCGACGGCGAGTGCCGCGCACATCGTGGCGACGATACGGTTGCCCGTCTCGTCCGCGTGCGCGAACTTGCCCTGGTCGAACCCGAACGGTATGCGGATCTTGGCCCGCTCGTACAGCTTGCGCAGCAGCCGGCTCAGCTTCTCCTCGTCGTCGTGGAAGCCACGTACCTCGTCGGTGAGCACGGCCCTGGTGGCCTTGGCGACGCGCGCGCCCCAGTCCATCTCCTCGCCGACCCGGACCGGCTTGAACGGGCCGACCTCGTCCCACACGGACCGGCGGATCGCGGCGAGCGAGGTGAAGCCGACGTCGGCCTCGCCCAGCGAGCTGATCCGCCAGTAGTGGGTCTGCAGGGTCCGGTACTCCTTGACCACGCCCGCCCGGTTGAGCGGGTCCTTCTCGTAGATCCCGTAGACGCAGCCGACGGCCGGGTCGGCGCGGAACACCGCCATCGCCTTCTCGACCGCGTCGGGACGCAGCGCGACGTCGGAGTCCACGAAGAACAGGACGTCGCCCCGGCTGTGCGCCGCGCCGGTGTTGCGGGTGACCGCCTCGCCGCCGTTGACGGTGTGGCTGACCACGGTGCACGGATAGCGGGCGGCGACGGCTAAGGAGTCGTCGGTGCTGCAGTCGTCGACGAGAACCACCTCGACGTTCTCGTACGTCTGGGTCACCGCGGCCTCGAGGCAGCGCCCGAGCACGGATCCATAGTTGTAGTTCGGAATGATGATCGAGACCAGCGGACGGTCATCCATGTCCGGAGTCCTTCCATGCGGTGGCCGGGATTGGTGCCGGCGAGGGGTTGTGGGCAGCCTCTCGGGGCGCCTCAGCTACCACTAATGCTAGGAGGACTACTACTTTCGAGGCAATGCTCGGCAATCTTTTTTGGCAAGCACATGCCACTCATGGCACGTTCGGATAATCCCGGCGTACTCCCATAGTTCGCCGGCCGGCGCACGCCCATCCGGCCATGCCCGGTTGGAGCACTCTCGTCGAACCGACGGCCCGCATTGCCAACCACGACCACGATTTGGCAAAATAGTGTCAATATCGGAGAAGTGCTGACCTGGCTGGGAGGCGTTGCCGTGAGTCAGATCGCCCTGGTGACAGGGGCCAACCGGGGATTGGGCAAGGAGGTCGCGCGGCGGCTCGCGTGCCGGGGGTTCGTCGTGCTGCTCGGCAGCCGCGATCTCCAGCGCGGCGTCGACGCGACCAAGGAGCTGGCCGCCGCGGGCGCCCACACGTCGCCGATCCGGCTCGACGTGACCGACCCGGCCGCGGTCCGCACGGCGGTGGAGCAGATCCGGGGCGACCACGGACGGCTCGACGTCCTCGTCAACAACGCGGGGACGTTCGTCGGGGCGCTTCCGATGGAGACCTCGGTCGCCGACATGCGCGACATCTTCGAGGTCAACGTCTTCGGTGTCGTCGAGGTCACCCGGGCCTGCGTGCCGCTGCTGCGCCGCTCCACGGCTCCACGCATCGTCAACGTCTCGAGCACCACCGCGTCCTTGGGACTGACCAGCGCGGGCGCTGACATCCCCGGCGACGCCGGCCGCCGCCTGGCCTACGCCAGCTCAAAGGCCGCGCTCAATATGCTGACGGTCCAGTACGCCGCGGCGTTCGGCCGCGACCCCGCGCTGGCCCACATCAAGATCAATTCGGCCGTCCCCGGTTACACCGCGACCGACATGAACGACCACCGCGGCACCCGTACCGTCGAGGAGGGCGCCCGCGTCATCGTGGATCTCGCCACGCTGCCCGACGACGGTCCCACCGGGGGCTGCTTCGCCGACGACGGCCCCGTTCCCTGGTAGCCCGTTCCCTGGTAGCCGGGCGCGCCTCGGCGGGCGTTCGGAGTCCGTGACCGGATCTCCGAACGCCCGCACGGGCGGCGGTCAGCGTACGCGCAGCGGGCCGACGGGGAGGGCGCCGGCGGCGAGCCACCGCTCGACGCTGTCGGCGTAGGCGTCGAGGAGGTCGGCCTCGACGCGGTGCCGGGTGATCAGCGTCATCGCCTCGTCGGAGTCGAGCCCGCGCAGCCGCAGTACGGCGTAGCTGAGCATGATGGATCGCCTGCGGCCCTGCTGGCAGTGGACGAACACGTGGGCGGCGGGATCGTCGGTCAGCACGCGGGCGGCGAAGCGCGCCGCCCCCGACCACAGGCGGGGCGGCTGGGGACGGCCGAAGTCCCACATCGGCGCGTGGATCACCCGTGCCGCGCCGAACAGCGCGCGCTCGACGGCGAGGTCCTGGGAGACCCACGTCTGCGGGGTCGCCCGGCAGTTGACCACGTGGGTGATCCCCTGCTCGGGCAGCTTCCGCAGCGTCACGCCGGTGGGCAGGCCACCGACGGCGATGCGCTCATCGCCGAGCCAGCTCAGCCACGTGTGCGAGCCGGGACCGTAGAGGCGCGTGCTGTAGTCGTGGTAGCGCCGCCGCCAGCCGCGCTCGCTCCGCGGAGCCCGTAAGGGCAGGATCGTCACCCTGGCTCACCCCCGCGCCGCCGGGACCGGCATCGCCCCGGTCCTGGTGGTGGTTCCGTGACGGAACCACGCGACCGTGCGGCGGATGCCCTCCTCGACGTCGATCTCGGGACGCCAGCCGAACAGCTCGGCGGCGCGCGTGATCAGCGGTCGGCGCCGCGGCGGGTCGTCCTGCGGCAGCTGCAGGTAGCTCACGGGGGAGTGGGAGCCGGTGATGCGGCGGACGATCGTGGCGAGCTCGCTGACCGTGAACTCCTCCGGGTTGCCCAGGTTCAGCGGGCCTGGCTCGGCGGAGTCGAGCATCGCGACGATCCCCCTGATGAGGTCGTCGACGTAGCAGAAGCTACGGGTCTGGGTGCCGTCGCCGTAGATGGTCAGCGGTTCGCCGCTGAGCGCCTGGCGGATGAAGTTGGTGACGATCCGCCCGTCGTGGGCGCTCATCCGCGGCCCGTAGGTGTTGAAGATGCGGATGATCCCGACATCGACCCCGAGCGTCCGGCCGTAGGCCATGGTGAGGGCCTCGGCGAACCGCTTGCCCTCGTCGTAGACGCTGCGCGGGCCGATCGGGTTGACGTTGCCCCAGTACTCCTCGGGCTGCGGGTGCACCGCCGGGCTTCCGTACACCTCGCTCGTGGAGGCGAGCAGGAAGCGCGCGTCATGGTGCTGCGCCAGCTTGAGCGCGTTCTCGGTGCCGCGGCTGCCGACCGCGAGCGTCTCCAGCGGGCGCCGCATGTACTGGGGCGGCGACGCGGGGCTCGCCAGGTGCGCGACGACGTCGACCTGGCCGGGGATGTCGATGCGGTCGGCGACGTCGCACTCGGCGAAGCCGAAGTCGGGGTGGCCGAGGAGGTGCTCGACGTTGGTCAGCCGGCCCGTGACGAGGTTGTCGACGCAGACGACCGAATCGCCCCGGGCGAGTAACGCGTCACAAAGGTGGGATCCGAGAAAACCGGCACCGCCGGTGATGACGACACGCATGATGCTCCGTTCGTGGCCCAGGTGGCCGATGGTGTTCTGTTCCTGGAAATGCGAAGGCGGGCCCGCGGCGGGCGATCCGCTCGCCGGCGGTCACCGCACGGCGGAGTCGGCGATCACGTGGCCGGCGGCGATTTCGTGGTCGGGTAGGGGTTGCTGGACGGTGGCATGGGCGACGCGAGCCGCCTCGTTGGACACGGCGTCCCTGAACTGCGCGCTGAGCCGCCCGATGGACGGCAGGATGCGGCACTCGTGAATGCTCTTGTCCGAGTACGGGAGCGCGATCCCGACGAGGGGCAGGACCTCGAGCGGCGAGCCGACGTCGAAGAGCGCGGTGACGGCCGGGTCGCGGACGCGTGACTTCTCGTCGAGCACGGCGCCGATGGCGACGACCGCCGCGCCGTCCACGGTGCCGCGGACGATCCCCAGGGTGTGGCCGGGGTCGGGCACGACCGCGGCCAGCTCGCGCACGAGGTCGAGGTAGAGCCTGAGCCCGGTGTCGAGGTCGTACTTGCGGAACAGCTCGACCTCGAAGCTGGGCCACTTGGCCAGGAAGTAGCCCTTGTTCCTGGCCAGCGACGGCAGGTCGCGCGAGGCGGTCCGCAGGTGCGGCAGGTGCAGGCCGTAGACGTCATCCGCCAGGATGATCGGGGTGCCGGTTCGATGGATCCGGTAACCCCATTCCTGGTCCTCCGCCCCCCAGCCCCGAAATGCCTCGTCGAACATCAGCCCGTGCCGGCGCACGGTGGCGGCGGGCAGCGCGACCATGGCGGCGAAGACCATGGTCCAGGGGGTCGGCGACGCGGCCAGCCGGCAGCGCTCGTCCGTCCAGACGCTGCCCATGGACTCGAGCTCGGCCAGGACGCCCCGATAGTGGTCGTACGGCAGCTCTTCGACGCTCGCGACGCCGTTCGTGATCATGTCGTACGAGTAGCCGATCATCTGACCGAGCACGCAGACGTTCTGCTGGTCGGCGAAATGCCGGTCGTACAGCGTCTGCAGCATGTTGCTCGGCAGGGCCATGTCGGCGTCGAGCACGAGGATGATCTCGCCGGAGGCGTGCCGGAGCGCCAGGTTGCGCGCGCGGCTGAAGTTCCATTCCTCGTCCACCATCACCGAGACGAGGTTGAGGCGGCCGGCGAACTCGGCGCATGCCGCGACGTACTCCGGCGAGTACTCCATGGCCCCGACGATGACCTCGAACTCGGAGGCGTCCATCGTCTGGTCCGCGAGCGACGCCAGCACGATCTTGATGTTGTGCAGGCGCCGCTTGTACGGGATCGCAATGCTGATCTTCAGGTCGTTCACGTCCGCTCCTCTGCTGTCTTCGAGCGCGGTTGCGGCGGAGCCGTTGTTCGCGCCCCGGCGGAGTCGGTCATCTCGAACAAGCTCGCTCCTTAGGCGGCGGGCGGCGGAGCGGGAGCCGAATCCACTTCCACTCGGTACCGCACTGGAGATCATGTTGCCATAATCGGCAATCTTTGGCAAGATTCATGGAAAGGCTTGGCAAGCTCCAGAGGCCAGAAGATCAGAGGGGTTGAGCGAGATGGGGCAGGACTCGATCGGAGTCGTCACCGTGACCCGGCGCCGGCCGAACCTGCTGCGCCGCGCCATGGCCTCCGTGTACGCGCAGGACTTCGCCGGCGACATCGAGCACGTCGTCGTCATCGACGACGACCCGGCCTCGGTCGCGGTGGTCGAGGCGGCCCCCGCCAGGCCCGGCCTGCGGGTCGTCGCGCATCTGGTCCCGCGCCCGCCCGCCGAGGCCGACGAGCCGCCGGGCGACAGGCGGCTCATCTATCCGCGGCTGGCCCGGCTGTTCAACACCGGGGCCCGGGTCTCGTCCGGCACGTGGATCGCGTTCCTCGACGACGACAACGAGCACGAGCCCGAGCATCTGACCAGCCTGATGGAATGCGCCAGGGCCAGCGGCGCGTCGGCGGTGCACTCGGGCCGGCGGATCCTCTGCCCCGACGGCTCGCCGTACCTCGACGAGGTGTGGCACACCGCGCCGAACCGCGAGGAAGGCGCCCGCATCTACGAGCTGATGTGCGAACGGGGAGTGCGGATCCGGGGCACCAACATCGTTCTCGACCGCGCCGACCCGGTACGGCCGTCGTCCCTGCGCACCAGCACGGTGCTGCAGCCGGACGACCCGGTGCTCCTGGTCGACCAGAACGTGTGGCTGATCAGGCGAGACCTCCTGCTCGACCTGCCGATCCCGGAGACCTTCACCGAGGCGGACTTCGCCGTCAACGCGGCGCCGGACGACAAGCTGCTCGAAGTGCTGATGGACAACGACGTGCGCATCGTCTCCACCGGGCTGCCGACCGTCAGGTACTACCTGGGCGGGGTCTCCAACAACTACCAGCGCCCGGCGGCCGCCACCGGCAACGCCTGGACGCGATGAGCGGCGCCAGGGCGGCCGCGCGAGCAAGCCACGTGCCAAATATTGTCAGATCGTTGCCAAACATGGCAACATGGGCTATCACCCAGACCAGGAAGGCATACGCCATGACGGAGACCCTGCTGCCGGCGACCGGCGTCGGCATCACCCGGCTCGCGGGCAACATCGGCGCCGAGATCAGCGGCGTGGACGCGGGCGCCCCGCTCAGCGACGAGACCGTCGCGACCGTTCGGCAGGCGCTGCTCGAGCACAAGGTGGTGTTCCTGCGCGACCAGGACCTCACGTACGACCGCCAGGTGGCGTTCGCCGAGCGGCTCGGCGAGCTGACGCTGGGCCACCCGATCTACGACGCGCCCGACGGCAGGCCGCACCTGCGGGAGATCGACTCGGCACAGGGCACCCGCGCCAACCACTGGCACGCCGACCTGACGTTCGTGGACCGGCCGCCGGCCATCATGCTGCTGCGCGCCGTGGTGATCCCGCCGGTCGGCGGCGACACCCTCTGGGCGAACGCCGTGGCCGCGTACAACAGCCTGCCGGACGAGCTGCGCGACCTCGCCGACCGGCTGCGGATCGTCCACAGCAACGACTCCGACTACACCCACGACACGGTGCGGGCGCGACTGGACTACGTCTCGTACATCTTCGAGGCGGAGCACCCGGCCGTCCATGTGCACCCGGAGACCGGTGAGCGGGCGCTGCTCGTCGGCGGCTTCGCGCGCAGCGTCGTCGGGATGAGCCCCCAGGCCGGACGCGACCTGATCAGGCTCCTGCAGGAGCACATCACCAAGCCCGAGCACACCGTGCGGTGGAAGTGGCGGGTCGGCGACATGGCGATCTGGGACAACCGCGCGACGCAGCACTACGCGATCTTCGACTACGGCACGGAGCGCCGCCGCGGTGAACGCATCACGGTGGTGGGGTCCGTGCCGGTCGGCGTCGACGGCCGCCCCGGCGTGTTGCTGCGCGGCGACGCTTCGGGCTACTACGCCGGATCCGCCTGAGCGACCGGGCCTCGGGGGCGGTCTCCCCTGAACCGGCCCCGACGATGAGGGCGGCCACCGCGCGCGGCGGTGGCCGCCCTTTGCCGTCTCCGCGCGCCCCCCGGTGCGGGCCCTGCGTGGCCGGCGGGGCGTTCGCGGCGGACGAAGCGGCGAGCCCCGCCGTCTCATCAGCTGAGGCGGCGGGGCTCCGGTATCGCTTCTTATCTGTGGTCGCGGTCGTCTCCGCAGGCGGTCACGGCCAGTCGATTTCCCCTCCGTCAAGGGCGGCAGTTGTTATCGGTAAACCGGGCCGCGTAGGTATTTGATGCAAGGATGACTGCCGGCCGTACCGACCGCGCTGGCGATCCGCCGCTGCGATTCCGCAGCCGATACCCCGCACGCCGCGCGGGCGGCGTCCGATGTTTCGGGGGCTCGTTCGTTCGACCGGGCTTCTCGGGACGTTCATAGCACTCTCAGGGAAATTCCGCTGGGGGTCCGCCGGATAAAGGGGCGCTGCGGGCGGGCGCTTCATCGCGCCGCGCCGGGGCGACTTTGTCGCGCCTTGACTAAATGCTGTTATAGATACGATATTAGTTGAGTGAGTCGATATTCAAGCGACTGACCAAAAGGTTGCAAGAAGTGGTATCGAACGGCGTATCGCGCGATACTCACTCGGTATCTGACCAGCTAAGTCGAGCCCCGTTCGATAATTCTGGACATTGCCGAAAATATCTCATATCTCGCTGCGAACCGCAGGTGAAGAGCGAACTCGCGCGCATAGCCGTTACTCCTCGTGCCCGTGCGGGCGCCGCGTGCGGGCGCCGCGGCGACGCGGCCGGCTCGACCACCGAGGAAAGTCGACCTGGACGACAAAAAGCCCGGCTCCGCGAACCCGAGGCAATCGAGGTCTCGAGTTCGGGGAGCCGGGCAGGGGCAGGACGGTTTCGTCCGGGAAGCCCGGGAATTTCAGGGCCGGCCGAGCGCGCGGTATTCCCAGCCGGCGTTGCGCCAGGCGGCGGCGTCCAAGGCGTGGCGGCCGTCGACGATGCGCTTGTGGGCGACGACGCCGGCGAGCGCGGTGGGATCGATTTCCCGGAAGTCGGACCATTCGGTCAGCAGGACGATGACGTCGGCGCCTCTGGCGACGTCCATGGCGCTGGTGCCGAAACGGAGCTGCGGGTAGGCACGGCGGGCGTTGGGGACGGCGGCGGGGTCGAAGACCCGGACGTGGGCGCCGAGGCCGTGCATGGTGCGGGCGACGTCGAGGGCGGGGGCGTCGCGGATGTCGTCGGAATTGGGCTTGAAGGCCGCTCCCCAGGCGGCGATGGTGGCGCCGGCGAGGCGTCCGCCGAGGAGTTCGCGGACGAGGTCGACGGTGCGGGCGCGGCGGCGGCGGTTGATGGCGTCGACTTCGCGGAGGAAGGAGACGGCCTGGCCGGCGCCGATCTCTTCGGCACGGTGGGCGAAGGCGCGGATGTCCTTGGGAAGGCACCCGCCGCCGAAGCCGAGCCCTGGGCGGAGGAACTTGCCGCCGATGCGGTCGTCGTAGGCCAGGGCGGTCGACAGGTGGTGGACGTCGGCGCCGGTGGCCTCGCAGACCTCGGCCATCGCGTTGATGTAGGAGATCTTGGTGGCCAGGAAGGAGTTGGCCGCGACCTTGACCAGCTCCGCGGTGTTGAGGTCGGTCTTGATGACCGGGGTGCCTTGGTCGAGCATGGGCGCGAACACGGCGCGTAGCTGCTGTTCGGCCCATTCGGAGGCGACGCCGAAGACGAGCCGGTCGGGATTCATGGTGTCGTCGACGGCGAAGCCCTCGCGGAGGAACTCGGGGTTCCAGGCGAGCTCGACGTCGGTGCCGGCGGGGGCGAGGTCGTGGAGGAGGTCGGTGAGGCGGCGCGCCGTGCCGACGGGGACGGTGGACTTGCCGACGATGAGGGCGCGGCGGCTCAGGTGGGGAGCGAGGGCGCGGACGGCGGCGTCGACGTAGCTCAGGTCGCAGGCGTCGGAGCCGGGTTGTTGCGGGGTGCCCACGCAGATGAAGTGGACGTCGCCGAACTCGGCCGCCTCTTCGAAGGAGGTCGAAAAGCGCAGCCGTCCCGAGTCCAGCGCCTTGGTGAGCAGCTCGGGCAGGCCAGGCTCGAAGAACGGTAACTCCCCGGACGCCAGCTTCGCGATCTTCGTCTGGTCGACGTCCACCCCCATGACCTCGCAGCCGAGTGCGGCCATACAGGTGGCGTGGGTCGCCCCGAGATAGCCGGTGCCGATGACCGTGATCCTGGGGAACTCTTTCAACTTGGCGGTCATGTGCCTTTCTCCCTTGCGCTGCGGCCTCGGAAACATGTGCCTTCCTTGTTGGTTGATCCGGCCGCCGCCCTACGGCGTCGTCACGGCCGATCGCGTGGTCTTCGTCCCGCTCACGTCGCTCGCGGCCCGGGCCACGTCACGCCACACGCCGTCCCGCCGCCGCCCGGACGGCCTTGACCAGCGCGTCCACCGGCACGAGGTTGCGCGCGACCCGCCGCGCCTCGTTGTGGACGGTGTCGCGCAGGAACGCGCTGAGGCCGTTGATCGGGGCGAGGATCTGGCAGTCGTGGACGCTCTGGTCGGGGTAGGGCAGGGCGAACCCGGTGAGCGGGAGGATCTCGAGCGGGGCGTCGGTGTCGAAGCGCCCGGTGATCTGCGGCGGGCAGGTCTGCCGCCTGGTGTCGAACGGGGCGCCGATGAGGAGGGTGTCGGTGCCGTCGATGGTCCCGCGTACGGTGGCGAGGGCGCCGCCGGTCTCCGGGACGAGCCGCGCGAGCTCCGCCTTGACCTCGAAGTACCGCTCGTTCGCCCCGTCGAACTCGAACGCGCGGAACAGCTCGACGTCGAGGCACGGCCACTTGGTCAGGAAGTAGTCCTTGTTGGTCACGAGCGTGTGCCGGTTCGCCGACCCGTTGCGGTGATGCGGCAGGTGCAGGCCGTACACGTCCGCCGCCAGGACGATGGGCGTGCCGGCCGTGTGCACCCGGTAACCCCACTCCTGGTCCTCGGCTCCCCAGCCGCGGAAGGCCGTGTCGAAGTACAGGTCGTGCTGCCGTACGGTCGCCGTCGGCACGGCCACCAGGGCGGTCCACACGAGCGTCCAGGGCTGCGGCACCGGATGCACCTTCCAGCGCATGTCGGTGCCCACGTCCCCCGTCTCCTCAAGCTCGGCGAGGACCGTCCGGTAGTGGTCGTAGGACAGCTCGTCGATCGACTGGACGTCCTTGTTGGTGAGCGCGCCGCTGTAGCCGACCATCTGGCCGACGACGCAGTGCCTCTGCCCGGCGGCGAAGTACCGCTCGTGGATCGTCTGCAGCATCCGGGGCGGCAGCGCCATGTCCGCGTCGAGGAACACGATGACGTCCCCCGCGGCGTGCCTGATGGCCAGGTTCCTGGCGCGGCTGACGTTCCATTCCTCCGCGGTCAGCACCGAGACGATGTTGAGGCGGTCGGTGAACTCTCGGCAGGCCGCGGCGTATTCCGGGCTGTATTCCATCGCGCCGACGACGATCTCGAACTGGGAGGCGTCCATCGTCTGGGCGGCGAGGGACGCCAGCACGATCTTGATGTTGTGCAGGCGTTGCTTGTACGGGATCACAATGCTGAACTTCACGTCGTTCACATCCGCTCTCGCTGCGGCGGCGATGTCGCGTGTCTACGCAGCCGCATAGTGTCTATGTTGCCAAACTTGACAACTTTTGGCAATGATTGGGCAAGTCGGTTCGGTAAGGGTGGGCGCGGCGGGTCGCCGGCGCTCAGGAGGTCGCCGCGGCCACGGATTGCTCGACCCGCTCGATGATCGCGGCGGCGCCCTCGTCGTCGATCGTCATCGGCGGGACGACCAGGACGGCCTGGCCGCGGGCGCCCTGCCGGCGCAGCAGCAACCCCATGTCCTCGGCCCGGGCCAGCACCAGTTCGGCGGCCTCGCCCCCGGACATCTCCAGCACGACGACCAGCCCGAGACCGCGGACGTCGACGACCTCACCCGTGCCGGCCAGCGGGGACAGCCGGTCGAGCATGAGGGCGCCGAGCCGGCCGGCCCGGTCGACGAGATCCTCCTTCTCCACGACGTCCAGCGTGGCCAGCGCCGCCGCGCACGCCACGGGGTGGCCCGATGTCGTGTGGCCGTACCTGAGCCCGCCGATGTCCGGCTCGTCGCGGAAGCTGTCGTAGATCTCCTCCCGGACGGTCACCGCGCCGATCGGCACGTACCCGCCGCTGAGGCCCTTGCTGGAGACGAGGATGTCGGGGAGCACGTCCTCGTGCCCGCAGGCGAACATCCGACCGGTCCGTCCGTACCCGGTGAACACCTCGTCGAGGATCAGCAGCGTGCCGGTGGCGTCGCACAGGCCGCGCAGGGCGCGCAGGAACCCGGGTGGCAGCACGACGCCGCCGCCGACGTTGAGCAGCGGCTCGACGACCACGGCCATCGGCAGGTCGTCGGGGTCGGTGCCGATCGCCCGTTCGAACGCGGCGAGGAGCGGCGGCAGCGACTCGGCGCGGCGCAGCTCGCGCGGGGCGGCGGGGAGCCGCACGTGCGTCACCGGCAGCGGCGGCCGGAAGGGATGCCGTACCCGCGGCAGGCCGGACAGGCTGCGACTGGTCAGCGTCGCGCCCTGGTAGCCGTCGGCGAAGGAGACGATCCGCGAGCGCGGCGCGCCGCGCTGCGACCAGTAGGACGCGGCGATCAGGACGGCGGCCTCGAAGCCTTCGGAGCCGCTGTTGACGAACAGCGTCTTCGCCGGCATGCCGGGCAGGTACGAGGCGATCCGCTCGGCGAGCAGCCCGGCGAGCTCGTGACCGGCCGTCGAGATGTCGAACTGGTGGAGGGTGCGCAGCTGCCCGCGGACCGCTCGCTCCACGTCCGGATGCCCGTAGCCGCAGGTGGTGTTGAGGGACTTGGCATCGATGTACTCTTTGCCGTCCATGTCCTGTACGCGGTAGCCGTACCCGTGGGAGATCATCAGCCGGCCGCGGTCGGCCGCCACCGGCGACCAGGTGTGCCAGACGTGCCGCCGATCCCGAAGCCGCGCCAGCTCCGCGGCTCGCCGCGGCGCTTCCCGCGCGTCGTGGTCGCCGGCCGGACGGATCCGGCGCGGCATCGTCAACGATTCCGTGTCCATGTGAAGGCACGCCTCCATCGGCTCGAGGGTCGTGGTGTGGGTTGCCGTGTCAGGGCGCCGCGCCGTCACCGGGACAGCAGGCGGCGCAACCAGGCGATCCGCGCGTCCTGCGCGGCCCGCGAGACGATCGCCTGCGGCACCCACTCGTCGAAGCTGTGGAAGGCGCCGGCCCAGACGTGCAGCTCGGCCTCGCCGCCCGCCTGCCAGACGCGGGTCACGTAGTCGACGGCCTCGTCGCGCAGCGACTCCACCGATCCGATGTCGACGAGCAGCGGAGGCAGCCCGGACAGGTCGGCGGCCCGCGCCGGCGCGGCGTAGCAGGAGACGTCCCCGGTGCCGCGCCGGTCGCCAAGCAACGCCGTCCAGCCGGTGAGGTTGGACACCCGGTCCCAGAGGCCGACGCGCTCCATCTGATAGGCGGACGGCGTGTCGCACCGGTCGTCCAGCATCGGGCACTGCAGCGTCTGGCCGAACAGCCGCGGACCGCCGCGGTCGCGGGCGAGCAGGGCGACGCCGGCGGCGAGCCCGCCGCCGGCGCTGTTGCCGCTGACGATGATGCGGTCGGGATCGAGTCCCCACTCGGCGGCGTGCTCGGCCACCCACACGAGACCGGCGTAGCAGTCCTCGACGGGTGCCGGATCGGGGTGTTCCGGCGCCAGCCGGTAGTCCACGGCCACGACCGCGAGCTGCAGCACCTCGGCGCGGCTCAGCTCACAGGCCAGCTCGATGGTGCGGTTGTTACCGGCCACCATGCCCCCGCCGTGCGAGTTGTAGATGACCGGGTGCGGCCCGGGACTTCCGGTCGGCCGGCAGATGATCAGCGGTACGTCCGGCGCGCCCGCCGGTCCGGGCACGGCCACCTCGTCGACCGTGAACGCGCCGCCGCGACGGATCTCGTCGTCGGTCAGGCTGCCCGCCACGGCGCGGCGGCGCCGGTCGGCGATCAGCTCGGCGGTGAGCGAGGGAAGCCCTTCGAGGATCTCGCGCAGCGGCGCGTCGAGCTCCGGGTCGAACGGCGGCGGCGGGCCCACCCGGCCACCGCCGCGGAGCGCCGGAGATCCGGCGCCGTCAAGGTAGTCCTTCGAGACATCCGCGACTGAGGTGGTCATGGTCGTCAAGGTCGCTCCCTGTTGCTTTTTCTGTGCGCACTCGCCGCACCTGAGGTGACTCCATCGTCATCCTTTCGATACGCGCCATGCATCTCCGATATTGCCAGTACATGCCAATAGATTGCCAAAACTGACCAGGCGGCTTGCCAGGAGGTCGGGTAGGTGCGCGGCGGGGTGGCGACGGGGTATCCGGGCCGTTCACCGGCGTCTTTGACCGAGGCTGAGCCGTACTGGGGGCCCCAGGTCGCGGAGCGGAAGGGGGAGCGCACGGCACCCGGACGGGTCACGCAAGCAATACGGAAGGTGTTCGGAAGGTATCGAAAGGATGAGGATGAATGCGTCAACTTGACCAACTTTGTCAAGCATGGCAACTCGCTGTTGGCCCGCCGGATCCGCCTTGTCGCCCCGCCGCCGAGTGGCGTGGGCGCGTCCGGGTCGCGGGCCCGTTCCGCAGACCGGTACGGGAACCACGAATGGAGAGTGACCAAGATGACGGCCCAGGCGCTCATCTCTCGCGCAGCGGCACCGGCTCTCGACCCCGCCCAGGTCGAGCGGTTCGCCGAACTCGGCTATGTGGTGCTGCCCGGATTCCTGCCCGACGATCTGGTGTCGAGGCTCGAACCCGAGGTGGACAGATGGGTGGACGACGGGCTGCGGGCCAGGTCGATCGCCGCCTGCCTCGACCCGGACGGCTCGCGTGCGACTCCCGCGCTCGAGCTCGAGATGCCCGCGCACGGCGAGCTCATCGCCTACCCGCCGCTGATGGAGGTGCTGGCCACGCTCATGGGGAGCGAGTTCGCCTTCCACCACCTGCACAGCGACCGCCAGGCGCCCGGGCTCGCCGGTAAGGACTGGCACCACGACTACGAACAGAGACCGCAGACCGACCGCGCGTACGCCATGATCCACACCCTGCACTACGTCAACGGGCTGGACGAGGAGACATCCTCCCTGGTCGTCCTACCCGGATCGCATCAGGAGGTGGCCGACAAGACCGCCCGCGCCCACCTCGGCACGCAAGCGTTACCGGGCGAGGTGGTCATCGACCGCCTACCACCAGGTTCGACCGTCGTGCTCCACTCCGCCCTCTTCCACGCCCGCCGGCGCTTGCCGGGCACGCCCGGCAAGACCCGCTATTTCGTGGACGCGTCGTACTGCCAGATCGGCACCCGCTGGCCGCAGGTCAAGCCGTACTGGCGCTCCATGTTGCGCCGGGCAAGGGAGCTCGAACTCCACGGGGACAGGTGGCCGGAGCTCTTCGCCGAGCGCCACTTCACGGAGTACGTCCGCCCCGTCTGACCCCGCCCCACGTAGCGGAACGACACGGCGAAGCACCAACACGACGAAACGAGACGACACCATGAAGGAACGAATGAGGACGGACGCGACGCTGTACGCGGGAATCGCGTGGAGCGCCGCTGGTTACGAGGCGGAGATCGTCGACGGGGACGGCCGGGCGGTGACGCCTCCCGTCCGGTTCGGCGCGGCCAGGACCGATGAGATGATCGCCTACCTGCGCGGCGTCGACCGGGTCGTCGCCGTCGTCGACAGCACCAACGGCGTGCTCGACGGCCGCCTGATGGCCGCTGGACTGGCCGTCCGGCGCGCCGATCCCTGGCTGCTGCCGGAACGGCCGGCCTTCGGCTCCGTCCCCGCCGGCGCGCTGGCGCGGGCCGCGTGCCGCAACCCGTCCCTCCTGGCCCCGCTGGAGCGCGGCCGCGGCACCCAGACGGGCCGGGAGGCGGAGCTCGATCGATGGATCGCGGCCAGCGCCGCCGACGACGAGGCGCTGACCGCGTCGGGACGCTGCCTCGCCCATGGTCCGCGCGACCGCCGCGAGATCGCGCTCACCTTCGACGACGGCCCGCTCCCTCCCTACACCGGGCAGATCCTCGACATCCTCGAGCGCTACGGCGTACCCGCGACCTTCTTCTGCGTCGGGATGAACTCCGGCCCGCATGCCGAGGACCTCGCCCGGATGCGGGAACAGGGTCACGGGCTGGGCAACCACACCTGGTCGCACCCGTTCCTGCCCGAGCTGTCGCGGCCGCAACTCGCCGAGCAGATCGACCGCACCCAGGAGGCGATCGCGCTGGCCGGCGGCGGCCGGGCGCCCACCCTCATGCGGCCTCCGTACGGGTCGAGGACGCCGGCGGTGCTCGGCTGGCTGGCCGAGCTCGTCCGGACGACGGTGTTGTGGGACGTGGCGCCGGACGACTGGGCCATGCCGGGCGCGGAGGCGATCGCCCGGAGCGTGCTGGACGGCGCCCGGCCGGGGTCCATAGTGCTCCTGCACGACGGCGGCGGGGACCGGGCGCAGACGGTGGCCGCGCTCCCGCCCATCATCGAAGGGCTCCTGGCACGCGGCTTCCGGTTCGTCCTCGTCGAGGACATGGTGCCGGCCGCCGGGCACGCGGACAGGCGCGAACAGGCGCGTTCCGGCGCGCGCCGAGCGCTTGCCAATTATGGCAAGCTATAGCCACTGCCGGATCGCCACAGCACCCTTATTCGTGCGTACCTGCAGGTCAATATGTTGTCGAATTGGCAATCTCTGTGTCATAATACTTGTCAAAGCCGCCCTGGCCTCGGCGTCGTGCGCGCCGTGAAGAGGTCGTCGACCGTGCCCACGAGGAGCGATCAGCATCATGGGAGCCCGCAAGTTCAGCATCGTCATCCCGTACAAGCAGCGCCTGGACAACATCAAGCTGGCCTTCGCCTCGCTCGCCGACCAGACGATGGACCGTTCGGAGTACGAGGTCGTCGTCGGCGCGCTCGAGTACTCGCCGGAGTTCACCGCGTTATGCGAGGAGTATGCGGACCGCCTTGACATCACCGTCGTCATGTCGGGAGTGAGCTGGAACGTCTGCCACGCGAGGAACGTGGCGATGCGGCAGGCGTCAGGGCAGGTCATCGTCATCTACGACGCCGACATGGTGGTTCCGCCCGGCTTCCTGCGGAACCTGTACGACCGGTACTACCAGCACGGCCAGAACATCTGCGTCATCGGCCAGATGATCGGCTACCTGGAGATCTTCCGTACCGAGGTCGAGGAGGTCGAGGCCCTCCCGTACAGCCACTACAAAAAGGTCCTCGCGGATCTGGAGGCGACGGGCAAGGTCATCATGGACGCCCGCTGGACGCCCGAGTACGCCTCAGCCTTCGCCCGCTTCCCCTGGGTGCAGGCGTGCACCGCGCTCGTCTCCCTGCCGGCGGCGACCGTCAGGGAGCACGGGCTCACCTTCGACGAGGGCTTCCGCAAGTGGGGCCCGGAGGACCAGGAGTGGGCCCGCCGGATCTCCCTGACCGGCACCCCCATCGTGCTCGGCGATCAGGTGTACGGGGTGCACGTGCCGCACGTCCGCAACCAGACGGACCAGGTCGAGACCGAGATCATGAACTGGCGGTACTACCTGTCCAAGTGGCCGGAGCTCGACGTCGAGGTGGCGATCGCGTTCGACCAGCTCGACGCCGACCGGTTCTACCCGGAGGTCGTCCGCGAGGTGGCGGAGGCCGTGCCGGACGCCGACCACCAGCTCGGGGTCGTGCGGGGCACCATCAGCGGCCGGACGGTCCTGGTCGTGGGCGCCGTCGTCGACCGCACGACGCGGACGCCAGGGCGGGATGTCACGCTGATGCTGGACGACCACACCCCGTACGAGGTGCTCCCGTTGGCCGGCCTTGCGCTGCCCTATTCCGACGGCACCTTCGACGAATGCCGGATCCTGTCGCCGATCACGAAGCTGAGCAAGCGTTACCAGGACATCGTCGTCCGCGAGGCGGAGCGCGTCGCGCGCAAGCTCGTGGCGCCGGCGACCGACGAACGGCGCTGAGCGCCTGCCACGACCGGCCGACAAGCGGGGCCGGCCCGTCTCGCCGACGGTGCCGGCCCCCGTTCACCGAGGGGATCCCTCATGACCGTGACGTCCCATCCAGGCTCGAACGCCGCCACCGCCTCTCCGGCCGGGAACTGGGCCGGCAACGTCATCTTCGGTGCGGCCCGGGTACACAGGCCGGGCACGATCGACGAGCTGTGCCGGCTCGTCGCGCGCAGCCGGCGGATCCGGGCCCTGGGCAGCGGGCATTCCTTCAGCCGCATCGCCGACACCGACCATGATCTGGTCCGCCTGGACGGCCTGCCGCCCGCGGTGGAGATCGACGCGGAGAGCCGGACGGCGAGGGTCGCCGCCGGCATGCGCTACGCCGACGTCGCCGTGGCCCTGCACCGGGCCGGGTTCGCGCTGGCCAACCTGGCCTCGCTCCCGCACATCTCGGTCGCCGGTTCGTGCGCGACCGGGACGCACGGGTCGGGCGACGGCCGGCGCTGCCTCGCCGCCTCGGTCGCCGCGCTCGAGCTCGTCGGCGCGGACGGATCCGCGGTCGAGGTGCGCCGCGACGTCGCCCGGTACACCTTCGCCGGTTCGGTCGTCGCGCTCGGCGCGCTCGGCATCGTCACCCGGCTCACCTTGGACATCGAGCCCGCGTACGAGGTAGCACAGCGGGTGCGCGTCGGCGTGCCGCTCGATGAGGTGGCGGGCCGGCTCGACGAGGTGTTCGGCGCCGCCTACAGCGTCAGCGTGTTCACCGACTGGCGGGGCGAGGCGGCGGCCGTATGGCTGAAACACCGGACCGACCGGCGGGAAGGCCGGTGGGCCGGCGGGCGGCCGGCGCGCGAGCCGATGAATCCCGTGCCCGGCATGCCGCCGGAGTTCAGCACCGAGCAGCTGGGCGTGCCCGGCCCCTGGCATGAGCGGCTGCCGCATTTCCGGCCCGAGCTGACGCCAGGTGCCGGCGAGGAGCTGCAGTCGGAGTACTACCTGCCGCGCGGCGCCGCACCCGCCGCGTTCGCCGCGATCCGCGAGATCGGCCACGTGGTGGCTCCGCTGCTCCACATCGCCGAGGTCCGTACGGTCGCCGCGGACGACCTGTGGCTGAGCCCCGCCTACGGCCGGGACTCGGTCACCTTCCACTTCACCTGGATCAAGGACGCGGCGGCCGTGCTACCGGTGATCGCCGCCGTGGAGGAGCGCCTGATGCCGCTGGGCGCCCGGCCGCACTGGGGCAAGCTGACCACGGCGACCGCGCACGACATCACGGCGGGCTACCCGCGCGCCGCCGACTTCGCGCGGCTGATGCGCGCGCACGACCCCGCGGGAAAGTTCCGCAACGCCTTCGTGGCCGAACTCTTCCCCGGATGAGCACCCGATCACGCCGGCGGCCGGCCCCCGACAGATCACGAGGTTGAACGTGTCTCCTGATGACGTGAGCGGCATCCGGACCCGCCCGAGGGCCGGAGCACGCCGCACCGCCGGCCCCACCCCCGGCCGCGCCCCGCACCGGTTACCCGGAACGCAGCCGGGTGGCCGGGGCGGCGCGGAGCGTCCCGGGCGCGGTATCCCGCGGCCGGCCGCGACACCACCCGCCGTCAGCGGCCTCCGTGTCGCGCTCGACCGCAAATTCGTGGCGCTGCTCTGCGGTACCGCGGTGCCGGTGGCGCTGCAGTCGTTGATGTCGACGTCGCGGTCCGTGGTGGACGCGTTGCTGGTCGCGCGGCTGGGCACCGACGAGGTGGCCGCCATCGGCTACTCCAGCCGGGTCCTGTTCGTGGTCATCCTGGCGACGCTGGGCATGGCCGACGGCGGCGCGGTGGTGGTGGCGCAGTTCTGGGGCAGCGGCAACGCGGAGAAGTCCCGGCAGGCCACCGCGCTCACCGTCGCGGCGGCCGGCGCGATCGCCCTGGTGGCCTTTCTCGGCTGCTTCATCTGGGCGCCGCGGATCGTCGCTCTCGGCACGGCCAATCCCACGGTGATATCGCTGGGCGCCGCGTACATCAGGACCGTCATCCCGGTGATCTTCCCGTTCGCGATCATCTCCGCGCTGGCCGCCGGGCTGCGGTGCGTGGGCCAGGCGAAGGTGGCGATGCGGTTCGCCATGGCCGGCCTGGTCCTGCACGTGACGCTGGCGTACTGCCTCATCTACGGTCACTGGGGACTGCCGGCGCTCGGGTTCACCGGGGCGGCGTGGGCCACCGTGATCAGTGGTACGGCCGAATGCCTCATGTTCATCGCCTACGTGTACGGCACGCGGCATCCCATGGCGTTCCGGCCGCGCGACATCACGGCCGGCATACGGAACAACATCCTGCGGAAGATCCGTACCGTCGGCGTCCCGGTGTCGCTCAGCTCGGTCTCGTGGGCGAGCGGCATCCTCACCTACAGCATCCTGGTGGGCCGCGCCGGCACGCTGGAACTGGCCGTCCTGTCGATGATCACGCCGATCGAGGCCGCCGCGGTCGCCTTCGCCAACGGCGTGTCGACGGCGGCGTCGGTGATCGTCGGGAACGGCATCGGGGAGGGCGCCAAGGCGCAGCGCATCTGGAGCATCAGCAAGGCGCTGCTGATCTGGAGTTGGGGCGTCGCGGCCGTCATGGCCATGGTGCTGGTGTCGGTCAGCTTCTGGCTGGGGCAGATCTACGCGGGCGTCGATCAGGAAGTTATCCATGTGGCCAGGCTGACCACCATCGCGCTGGCCATCGTGTTCATCTTCCGCGCCACATGCATGACGTTGCAGAACGGGCTGCTCCGGGCCGGGGGAGACACCGTCTACATTCTGTGGGCCGACCTTTCCTCACAATGGCTGGCCGCCATTCCCCTGACGTTTCTCACCGCGCTGGTCTGGCACTGGCCATTCCCGCTCGTCTTCGTCGCCATCAACAGCGAGGAAATGGTGAAGGCCATGATGAGCGGCTACCGCGTGTCCCGCCGCCGATGGATGCGCCGGATCGTCGACCACTAGCGAGGTCGGTACTCGCGATGAAGCCCTTGGCCGGTGCGGCGACCAAGGGCTTCATCGACTCCGGGACCTCCGTCAGGCGCTGGCCCGCCGATGATCGGCGAGGACCTCCTTGATCACGTGTCGTGCGCTGGCCGCGAGTACCGGGTTGGTGTCCTTGTAGTAGGGGAGCTGGATCAGCGCGATCGACAGCGCCCAGCCGCGACCGCGCGCCCACGTGGCGTCGTCGACCCCCAACGCGGCGCGGAAGACCGGGCGCACGTCGGCGGGCAGCAGGTTCCAGGCCACGATCAGGTCGACGGTCGGGTCGCCCACGCCCACGCCGCCCCAGTCGATCACCGCGCTGAGCCGGCCGTCCCTGACCAGCACGTTCCCGGGTGACAGATCTCCGTGGACCCAGGCGGCCGGCCCCGGCCACGGGGGGATGCGCAGCGCCTGCTCCCACGCCGCGGTCGCCGCTTCGGTGTCGATGACGCCGTGCAGATCGTCGATCGCGGCGCGGGTGGGCGCGTCCCGCGTCGCCAGCGGCACCCCGCGGCCCGCCGGCGGGCCGTCCGCGGAATCGACGCCGCGCAGCGCGGTGATGAACTCCGCCAGCTCCTCGGCGAGCGTGCGGGGGCGGTGGAGGCGGTCGACCGCCGGGTTCTCGCCCTCGATCCACCGGCATACGGTCCAGCTCCAGGGGAAGCCTTCGCCGGGCTCGCCCCGGCCGAGCGGTACGGGGATCGCGACCGGCAGCCGCGGGGCCAGCGGCGGCATCCACCGGTGCTCTCTGTCCACGTTCCCGACCGCTCCCTCAATGCGGGGGAGCCGTACGGCCATGTCCGCGCCGAGCCGGTACATGGCGTTGTCCGTACCCGAGGACTCGACCGGCTCGATGGGCAGGTCGGCCCACTGCGGAAACTGCGAGGCGATCAACCGATGCACGAGGGACGTGTCGGTGTCGACCTCATCGGCGTGCATCTTCACTGCGCACATGGACAAGCCCTTTCTGACCTGGATCTGGCCTGCTACCAGCGGTGGTGCACCTGGGTGCGGACGCGGCGGCCGTACAGGTCCGCGATCGCGGCCAGGGTGGAGTCGGGCAGCGCGGGCAGCCCGGCGGCGGCCGCGTTGGCCCGCGCCTGCGCGGCCGTGCGCGCGCCGGGGATGACGGTCGTCACGCCTGGCTGCTGGATGACCCAGCGCAACGCGGCCTGCGCCGGGGTCATACCGGCCGGCACCAGCGCGGCGAACTCCTCGGCCGCCCGCAGGCCCGTCTCGTAGTCCACGCCGGAGAAGGTCTCGCCGACGTCGAACGACTCGCCGTGCCGGTTGTAGGTGCGGTGGTCGTCGGCGGGGAAGACCGTGTCGGCCCGGTACCGTCCGGACAGCAGCCCCGATGCCAGCGGGACGCGGGCGATGATGCCCACCCCGGCGGCCCGGGCGGCCGGCAGGACGCGTTCGAGCGGCTTGCGACGGAAGACGTTGAGGATGATCTGCACGCTGGCCACGTGCGGCCGGGCGATGGCGGCGAGTGCCTCGTCGCAGGTCTCCACGCTCACGCCGTACGCGGCGATGCGCTTTTCTCCGACCAGGGTGTCGAGCGCGTCGTAGACGGCGTCCGTGCCGAACACGGGCGTCGGCGGGCAGTGCAACTGCACCAGGTCGAGCGTCTCGACGCCGAGGTTGGCGCGGGACCGGTCGGTCCAGGTCCGGAAGTTGTCCAGGGTGAACTCGGCCGGGTCCTGCCGCCCGCGCCGGCCCATCTTGGTGGCGACGAGGATGCCGTCGGCGCGCCCGTGCTCGCGCAGGAACCTGCCGATCAACCGCTCGCTGCGGCCGTCGCCGTACACGTCGGCGGTATCAAGGAACGTCACGCCGGACTCCACGGCGGCCCTGAGGACCTCCAGCGCGTCGGACTCGTGCACCGCACCCCAGTCCGCGCCGAGCTGCCAGGTGCCGAGGCCGACGACGGACACCCGCCGGCCCGTCCTTGCTAATGCGCGTTGTTCCATGTGACCAATGATAGGTGCCGGACGTTATTCCAGGTTGCGCATCCAGGCGGTGTCGCCGCCCATCCCGTATATCACATTCATCTCCTTTGCCGCCACAATTAGAATAGTATGTAAAGTATCGGAAAAGGTGACCGGAAGGCTGTTTCATGCGCATCGCCGGATCAACCGTGCTGCTCACCGGCGCGTCGGGCGGCATCGGCCGCACGCTGGCCCGCCGGCTCGCCGCCGCGGGCGCCGCCCTGGTGCTGACGGGCCGCCGCGTGGAGGCGATGGAGCCCCTCGCCGCCGAACTGGGAGCCCGTTGCGTACCGGCGGACCTCGCCGAGCCCGACCAGGTGACCGCGCTCGCCGGCGAGTGCGCCGGCGTCGACATCCTGGTCGCGAACGCCGCGCTGCCCGCCAGCGGCGATCTCCTCGACTACACCCCCGACCAGGTCGACCGCGCGCTGGCCGTGAACCTGCGCGCGCCCGTCATGCTGGCCCGCCTCCTGGCGCCGTCCATGGTCGAGTCAGGACGCGGGCACCTCGCCTTCGTCGGGTCGATGTCCGGGAGGGCCGCCACCCGCGCGTCCTCCCTCTACACCGCCTCCAAGTTCGGGTTGCGCGGCTTCGCCCTCAGCCTGCGGCAGGACCTGCGCGGCACCGGCGTCGGGGTGTCGCTCGTCCAGCCCGGCTTCGTCGGCGAGGCCGGGATGTTCGCCGACACCGGCGCCGCCACCCCCGGCGGCGTCCCCACCGTGAGTCCCGACCAGGTCGCCGCCGCCGTCCTCCGGGCCATCGAGCGCGACCGGGGCGAGATCAACGTCGCGCCGCTGCGGCTGCGGGTGCTGTGCGCCATCGCCGGCCAGTTCCCCGGCCTCGCGGAAAGGGCCCCGATCGGCGAGACGGCCCAGCGCAGCATCCGCCAGATCGTCGAAGCCCAACGCGCAACCCGCTGACGCTCCCTGGCGAACCCCCGCGAACCGGATCCGCTTGCGACCCGCCGCGCGCCGAAGGCTGCGGAGTCACCGTCCGAATGCCATTCATTCGGGCAGGACGATGTGCCAGGTGCCGGCGGGCGTGATCCAGATGAGCAGGCCCGGCCAGATTTGAATCAGTCGCCATTGGCGATGCTGCTTGAATATGCGATGGTGGGGCCGGCAGAGCGGCGACATGTTGCACCGGCAGGTCACTCCGCCTTTGTGGTATGGCGTCGAGTGGTCCAAGTCGCAGTGAATTGCCTTGCGGTTGCAGGTCGGGAAAACGCAGGTGGAATGGCGGCGCTGGATCAGCCGTTGCAGCGCCGCCGGCGGCCGATATCCGGGATGGCCGTGACCTCGGCGCCGGCCCGGACCATTCTTGTTTCGCCCAACCGTGCCAGTGATGTGGCCGGTGGCACCGCACCAGGCATCCACGATCGGGGCGAGCGCCCCGTGAATCGCCTGGGCCGCCTGGTCGATCACCATGGCGACGCCGTCGAGCCGTCCCTCGGCTCGCGCCTGCTCGAACAGGTGGGTGAGTTCGTCGTCCGCCGTCCGGGCGAGCGCGACGGCGATCTGCCGTTCGGATTCGAGCACC
>DASUWU010000070.1:0-14444 GCA_036378315.1 Streptosporangiaceae bacterium
GGACGACGCCGCCGAGCGATTCGAGCAGGCCGGCCATCCAGGTGGCGCGGCGGACCTCGCCGTCGGTGAAGACCTCGATGCCGGCCTGCCGCTGCACCTCGATGGCGGCCAGCGCCGCCTCGTCCTCGACCTCGCGCAGCCGCTCCCTGCTCAGCTCGCCGCGCTCGTACGCCGCGCGCGCCGCGAGCAGCTCCGGTGGGCGCAGCAGGCTGCCGACGTGCTCGGCGTGGTAGTTCGTGGCCATGACCTCGACCTTCTCCGACCCTCTCCTGATCTCCCCCCGTTCCCGCGCGCCGTCCCGGCCCGCGGGGAGATCGTCCTCAGCTGACTTGATCTCAGGCAACTCCCGAGCGGTCATGGTTTCAAGCCCAATACCATCTTTTGTCGGGAAGTTGCCGCGACGGCGGTCAGTGGCCGCGGAACGCCTCCTCCAGCCACCACGCCGGACGGCTCGCCGTCACCTTGGCGTGCACCAGCAGCGGCCGATCGCGCGGGCCGGTCAGCCAGCGCGAGACGGCGGCGAGGTCGGCCGCCTGCCGCACCGTGACGGCGGCGCAGCCGAAGCCGCGACCGATCTCCGCGATGTCGGCGGGCGGGAAGGTGACGGTGTCGAGCGGATACCCGTCCGGCCCGAAGTGATGCACCTCCGCGCCGTAGGCCTCGTCGTCGTAGACGACGATGACCATGCCGAGCCCCAGCCGTACCGCGGTCTCCAGCTCGCTCACGCCCATGAGGGCGCCCCCGTCGCCCAGCGCCGCCACGGTGAGCCGGTCGGGACGGGCGAACGCCGCCCCGATGGCGGTGGCCAGGCCGAGCCCGATCGACTGGAACGCCTGAGTGAAGACGAGACCGTCGGCGTCGGGCACGTCGAGGTACATCGCCGGGTAGCCCATGAAGTTTCCCGAGTCGACGGCGACGGTCCGCTCGGCGGGTAGCAGGTCGTCCAGAGCGAGCGACAGCGTGCGCGGGTCGATCCGCTCGCCGTCCCCGTCATCCTCGTACGGCACGTCGCGCCAGCGCACCTCGCCGGCCAGCCGGCCGGCCAGTTCGGGAGACCGGTAGCCGGCCGCTGACCACCCCCGGCGGGACAGCTCGGCCTCCACCGAACGTGCCGTGCCGGCCACATCGCCGACGACGCCGAGGTCGATGGGCCGGTGCGCGCCGAGCGCCGCGCCGTCGAGGTCGACTTGGACGACCGTGGTTTCGGGGGCGACGAGGGTGCCGTGCCGCAGCGTCCACATGTTCAGCGCGCAACCCCAGCCGACGATCAGGTCCGCGCCGCGAATCAGCTCGGCGGCGAGCGGCGAGGCGAACCCGCCGCTCACGTCCAGGTCGAACGGGTCGCCGCGGAACAAGCCGCGGGCCACCGCCGAGGTGGCCAGCAGCGCCCCGGTGCGCTCGGCCAGCGCGCGCAGCGGTTCGCGCGCCGCCGCGAGCCGGGCGCCGCGGCCGGCGATGAACACCGGACGGCCGGCCGCGGCGAGCGCGTCCGCGAGCCGTGCGATCACCTGCTGGGCTGGCACGGGCGGCGCTGACGGCGGGGACGGCGCTGACGGCGTGGATGGCGGAGGCGGCTCCGGTTCGGGGAACGCCGCCGGATCGGCGATCTCGGCCGCCTGGACGTCGAGCGGCAGGCTCAGCAGCACGGTCCTGCGGTCGGCGACGGCGGTGCGATGCGCGCGGCGCAGGTCGGCGAGTGCGCTGGCGGGGGATTGGAGCCGTTCAGGGACGGCCCCCACGGCGCGGGCCAGCGCCGCCTGGTCGACGCGGAAGTTCGACCGTACGGCGGCGGCTCCCACGTCGGCGGCCAGCACCAGCAGCGGGGTGCGGCTCTTGGCCGCCTCGGTGATGCCGGTGAGCGCGTTGGTCAGGCCGGGCCCCTGATGCACGGACAGCACGCCGACCTCGCCGCTCACCCGCGCGTAGGCGTCGGCCATCGTGGCCGCGCCGCCCTCGTGCCTGGCCGCGACGAAGCGGGCGCTGGCGGCGACGAGGGCGTTGGTGACATGGAAGTTGCCGCTGCCGACCACGCCGAAGACCGTGCCGACCCCGAGCCGGGCGAGTTCCGTCCCCACCGCCCGCGCGACGCGTACCCGGTCCATCAAGGCCGCCGTCGGCTCAGCGTTCGACCAGGGCGAGGACGCGGGTCGGGCTGCCGGAACCGCCCACGATCGGCAGCGGGGACGCCACCACCACCGCGCCCTGCGGCGGCAGCCGGTCCAGGTTGCGCAGCTGGGTCAGCCCGTACTTGCCGGCGCCGAGCATGAAGGAGTGGCAAGGGAACGCCGGCTCGAACCCGTGCGCCGCGCCCGCGTCGGTGCCCACCGTCTCGACCCCGATCCCGATGATCGGTGTCTCGGTCGCCAGCCACCGCGCGCATTCGGGGGAGATGCCCGGCGTGTGCGAGCCGGTCTCGTCGGCGTTGAGGAAGTCGCCCTCGTCGTCGGAGCGGGCGTCCCAGCCGGTCCGGTACAGCAGCCAGCCGCCGTCCGGCAGCGCGCCGTGGGTCTTCGTCCACTCGCGCACGTGCTCGACCTCGAGCAGGAAGTCGGGGTCGGCGGCGGCCGGCGCGGTCGCGTCAAGCACCGCGGCCGGCGCGACCAGCCGCTTGGGCGCGACCTGGGACACGTCGTCGCCGTCCCGCCCGGTCACCCAGTGGACGGGCGCGTCGAAGTGGGTGCCCGTGTGCTCGCCGGTGACGATGTCGTTCCAGTACCAGGCGGGACCGCGCTCGTCGTACCGGCTGAGCTCGCGCAGCGAGAAGTGGACGGTGTTGGCGAACGGCTCGGGCAGCCGCAGCACCGGCGTCCGTTCGGACAGCGGCGCGGTCAGGTCAACGACCTCGACGGAGCCCGTGGCGATCGCGGTGACCAGCTGAGCGAGCAGCGACATCATTCCTCCCGACCCCGAACCCCGACCCGATACGGCCAGACCGACCGTATCGTTCGCCCGGTTCTGCCGGAAGATGCGACGCGGCGGCCACGCCATCGCGTGGCCGCCGCTTTCGCGGGTGCCGGGCTCACCCGGCCCGGTTCACGAACAGGTGATGTTCGTCGCGCCCGGGGTGGACGGGCCGTTGGCCGTGAACCCGACCGTCACGGACGCGTTCGGCGCGAGGCTCGGCGCGAAGCTCGGCGCAGCCGCCGTGAAGGTCGTCCCGCTCTGCGTCACCGTGGCGTTCCAGCCGTTGCTGAGCGTCACACCGGACGGCATGGTCCAGGTGACCTTCCAGTTGTTCCAGGTCGACGAGCCGCTGTTGGTGACCGTGAGACCCGCCTGGAATCCGCCCTGCCAGGAGTTGGTGAGGGAGTACGACGTCCGGCAGGACACGCCTGGCGGCGGGCTCCCGGGCCCGGTGGGCGAGGTCGGCGGTGTCGTCGTCGGCGTCGAGCCGACCGGCGGGATCAGGGACGGGCCGACGATGTTCATCTTGTTCTGGTTGACGGTGACCCAGTCGTCCTGGACGATGCCGCCGGTGTCGCCGGAGTCGGGGTTCCACGACCAGTAGGTGAACGACATGCCGTTGACGCCGCTGCCCATGTAGCTCATCAGCTTGGTCATCCACTGCGTGTCCAGCGGGTTGGCCAGCGTGCTGCCGAACTCGCCGACGAGGATCGGGGCGGTGCTGTTCTTGAACAGGTAGCCCCAGAAGTGGTCCCAGATGTCCGGCAGGTTGTTCGGGAAGTTCGGATCGTTGAACCAGGGCTGCCGGTCGAACACGGAGATGCCGTAGTCGTGCGCCGAGTACACGAGCCGGTTCGCCACGCTGAGCTGCACCGGGAACTGCGCGGCCGCGGCGAGGTTGCCGCCCCACCAGTCGCAGGTCAGCGGGTCGTCGGGGATGTTGTCGAACGTGTTCGGGGTGCCGCCTGACGGGCAGCTGACGCCCTCGACGAAGATCAGCCAGTTGGAGTTGGCGGCGAGCACGGCGTTGCCGATGCGCTGGGCGGCCAGCCGCCAGTCGCGCGCGGTGTCGCCGCAGCCCCAGCAGGCGCCGGTGCCGTTCGGGTCGGTGCCCTCGGCGTGCGGCTCGTTGAACAGGTCGGCGCCGATGACCGTCGGGTTGTTGGCGTAGCGCTGGGCCAGCATCTGCCAGTCGGAGATCTCGCTGGCCTCGGAGACGCTCGAGGTGTACCAGAGGGCGGTCTGGCCGGCCGTGGACGGGCGGTGCCGGTCGAGGATGATGCGCATCCCCTTCTGGTTGGCGTAGTCGACCACCTTGTCCAGGATCTGCAGCGGGCTCAGCCCGACGAGATCGGGGTTGCTGTCGGAGTTGATGCTGGTGGCCTGCGCCCCCGAGCGGAGCGAGTCGCCGGTGAACGGCACCCGGATCGTGTTGAAGCCGAGCTGGGCCATGTGGTCCATCTGCATCCGCCACGTGGCGTTCCGGCCCGCCCACAGTCCATGGAATGTGTGGTTGTCGGTCTCCATGCCGAACCAGTTGAGCCCGGTGAGCCGTACCGTCGCGCCGGTGCTGTCGACGATCTTGTTGCCGCTGGTGTGGAGGTAGCCGGTGCCGGTGCCCGCCGCGGCCGCGGGCGTCGCGGAGATCGTGACCGCGACCAGCGCGGTGGCGGCGGCGAGCGCGATGGAGGAGAGCGCGGCGAGCGCCGCCGACCTTCGTTCCTCGCCGCGCCGCCGAAGCCCGTGCCACCAGGTATTACGTACGACGTCCATGGGGGATCCCTTCGCGGGTCGACCCTCTACCCCAAACGGGCTGAAGCGGACGTCATTGTTTGGTTGTGGAATCTGCTGAGTCAACGAACACGGCGGGTTCCTGTCGCTGACCTGCGGCTATGGATGAAAGTCTTTCAGCGGCGCGTCCGGTGCGTACCCGGGCTGGACGGGAACGACGGCGCGTACCGAAGCCGTACGGCCGACTCGGCCGTATTGACTGATGAGCAAACAGGTCATTATGGACCTTGTGGACGTCGCCGTGTGAGGAGACTCCCGTGCGCATCGAGGGAAACCTTGAAGTCGTCGAGCTGGTGCCGGGCGGCGGATCGGCCGATCCCGACCCGGCCGCGAGGTGGCAGCATGCCGGCTCCCGCCCCGGCCAAGGACGGTCGTCTTCCCTCTTGCTCGGGACGGCCTCGGGGAGGTGGGCATCGCGGCGCCCGGGCGCCCGGGCGGCCGCCGTCCGCGAGCGCATCAGGCGGAGTCAGGTGGTCGGTCCCGTCGTCGACGCCACCGCCTCGGCTCTCGCCAGGATCCCCCAGCGGGCGAAGCTCGTGATCGCCCTCCTGGCGGTCGCCACCACGGGGTTCGTGGCTCTCGGCATGGCGAGCGCCGTCGTGCTCCGCGACTACGTCGCGGATCGGGCCGACGCCCAGTTGCGGGAGACCTCGGCCGACATCTCCTCGGCGCCGTCGGCCGTGCTCGCCCCCCGCAGCGGGGAGTTCGGCCTCACGGAGCGCAGGATGTACTTCTACATCGCCCGGCCGCTGCCGCAGGGCGTCGCTGCCCAGCTCCGCAGCGACGACGGATCCACGTTCAGGGAGTTCGGCCTCCTGTCGTGGAGCGGGGCGTCCGGCCCGCTGCTCCCGGCCGACCTCGCCGCCCGGGGCGGGCACCCGTTCACGGTACCGGCCCGCGCGACGAGCGACCGCTGGCGGATCCTCGTCACGACGCCGGTCGCCGGCAGCACGCTGGTCGTCGCCACGAACTTCACCGGCGCGGAGGCGGTCGCCGGCCGGCTGACCAGGATCGCGCTGGTGGCCGGCGGCCTCGCCCTGGCCCTCATGGCCGGCATCGGCTTCCGTGCCGTCCGGTCCGGCACGCCGCAGCTCGCGGAAATCGAACGCGCGGCGGAGGCGGCCGCCGCCGGCGATCTCACCCGCCGGGCCCCCGTCCCCGCGGGTGACGCCGCGCCGAGCCAGGTCGCGCGCGCGATCAACGCGCTGATCGAGCAGGTCGGAGACGCCCGCGCGGCCGAGGAGCGCGCCGCTCGCCGCGTCGGCGAGGCGGACCGCGCGGCGCGGCTGCCGCTCAGCGTCATCCAGGGTTTCGCCGACTACTACCGCGAGGTCCATCGCGGCGGACGGGGGCGGCCGGGCGAGCCGCGGCCAGAACACGATCCCGTCAGGATGGCCAGGCTGGTGGATCGCGTCGGCGACGAGGCGGCGAGGATCGGCGCCGTCCTGCGCGATCTGGCCGCCGACGTGACCGGCGGCGTGTCCGGCGGTGTGTCCGGCGGCGACACGCCCGGCGCGGAATCCCGCCTTGGGACCCGGTGACCGACGATGTGCCGGTGCACCGGCGAGCAGGGCGATGGAAACGCGGCCACCAAGGCCGGCCGCCGCCGAGATGGCGCGCGGTTCCAAGGTTTTCTCAGGTGACAGGGTTGGCAACTGTACGTGTCCGTGCCACGCTATGGCGTTATCGGAATCCTGTACCGGGAGACGCGTCTCGAGGGGTGGAAGGAATGGGTGACGAGGGCCTCGCGACCACGGTGGTGCGGCACCTCGACTACCGGCTCCTCGAGGTGGCGGGCGAGATCGACATGTCCACCGCGCCGCGGCTGCGGGAGCAGATCTTCGGGCTCATCGAGGAGTGCCCGCAGCCGCTTCTCGTCGATCTGTCCGGCGTCTCGTTCTGCGACTCGACCGGCCTCAACCTCGCCGCCGCGGCCAGGAAACACGCCTACCACTACGGCGTCGGGTTCGCGTTCGTCGGGCTCAACGCCAGGGTCGACCGGGTCTTCCGGCTGACCGGCATGCACAAGTTGATCCCGACCTACGCGACGCTGCCCGAGGCGGCGTTCGACCTCATCCAGGCCAGCCTGCCCGACTGACCTGCCCGCTCGACCTGCCCGCTCGACCTGCCCGGCCGGATGCCATCCGCCGGGGCCGGGCCCGCCAGGGCCGGCGCCCGGGGTCAGCCGAGCCGCTTGCGGGTCTGGCCGCGGAGCCTGCGCCGCTGCGACGGGTCGAGCATCAGGTAGCCGACCACCGGGATCGCGACCAGCCCGATCACGACCAGCTTGAGCAGCAGCCCTGGCAGCAACAGGAACAAGATGATGGCGGCGATGCCGCCGACGACGGCGTACGTGGTGCCTCTGGACATGCGCAACCCCTCCCGCAACGCGGATTCCCACATCGTGCTTCGACACCAGAGGAACGGCCGTGGACCGGCCGTGGTTCCACGATATATCGCGAATCGGTCAGACGCGAAGCGCCAGTTGCCCGCCGCCCAGCGTACGCAGCACTTCGCTGTGCAGGGTGCCGTTGGTGCACACGACGCTGCCGCCGTCCGGGCTGGGCACCCCGTTCAGGTCGGTGAACATCCCGCCGGCCTCCTCGACGATGACCTGGAGCGCGGCCAGGTCCCACAGGGAGACCTCGGGCTCGGTGGAGATGTCCACGGCGCCTTCGGCGACCATGACGTGCGACCAGAAGTCCCCGAACGCGCGGGTGCGCCATACCGAGCGGGCCAGCTCGAGCAGGTTGCCCAGCCGCCCCTGCTCCTCCCATCCGGTCAGGCTCGAGTACGACAGCGACGCGTCGGGAAGGGCGGCGACCGCGGAGACCTGGCAGCGGGTCGCCTTGGCCAGGCTGCGGCCGGTCCACGCGCCGCCACCGCGCGCCGCCCACCAGCGGCGGCCGAGCGAGGGCGCCGAGACCACCCCGACGACCACTTCGTCGTACTCCATCAGCGCGATCAACGTCGCCCAGACCGGCACCCCGCGCACGAAGTTCTTGGTGGCGTCGATCGGGTCGATCACCCAGCAGCGCGCACCGTGGCCGGTCCTTCCGTACTCCTCGCCCAGCACGGCGTCGCGGGGGCGGGCGCGCTTGAGCGTGCCGCGGATGACCTCTTCGACGGACCGGTCGGCATCGCTGACCGGCGTCAGATCGGGCTTGGTCTCGACGCGCAGGTCAAGCGAGCGAAACCGACGCGTCGTGATGTCGTCGGCCGCGTCCGCGAGCACATGCGCGAGACGCAGGTCATCCGTATACCCTGCCACGGGGCGACACGCTACCGCGATCGCGACGTCCGGACACAGACTGGGCGTGGGAACGGCGCAACATATCGTGATCCTCGCGCCCGGCCGGCGTGCCAGAGCCGATCTCGGCGCCCGGCTTTTTTCCTCTCCTCCCGTCGCGGCCACCGGTATGGGAACGCCCGCGTCCCTGACTTCCCGGTCATTTCGCCGGGTCCGGGAAAGGTACGTCGTGGTCGAGGCTTTCGGCTTCGCCGCCTTCCCGGCTGACGGCCGGTCAGCGGGCTTCGGTCGAGGTGGGAGTCAACACCGGCGCTCGTCCGGCGCGACGAGCGACCGCTGCGAGCCCGTTTTATCCCATGAATGAGCGTTGTACGCTTCCGATGCCCTATTGCGGTTTTAAGGGGTCTAAGGGCTTGTTGGTGGGGGAAATCCGTATGTCGGAAGTTCATCATTTTTCGTATGGGCTGTGGACGCCGGCCATCGCCTACGTCATGTCGTGCGTCGGCTCGCTGCTCGGCCTGCTGCTGACCGCACGGGCCCGCGCCGCGACCGGCGCGTCCCGTGCCCTGTGGCTGGGCCTCGGGGCGCTGGCGATCGGCGGCACCGGTATCTGGGTCATGCACTTCATCGCGATGCTTGGCTTCAGCGTGCCGGGGACGACGATCCGGTACGACGTGCCGCTCACGCTCGCCAGCGCGCTGCTCGCCGTGTTCGTCGTGGGAGCCGGGCTGTTCGCCGTGGGGTTCGGCGGGCCGCGCCGGGCCACGCTGCTGGTCGGCGGGACGGTGACCGGCGTCGGCGTGGCGAGCATGCACTACACGGGAATGGCGGCCATGCATCTCACCGGGTCGGTCGGCTACAACCGCGGCCTGGTCGTGCTGTCGGTGGTGATCGCCGTCGTGGCGGCGACCGCGGCGCTGTGGTTCACGACCCTGGTGCGTGGCGCGGTGGCCACCGTGGTCGCCGCCCTCATCATGGGCGTCGCGGTCAGCGGCATGCACTACACCGGGATGGCCGCGCTGCGGGTGCACGCGAACCCGAGCCTGACCGAGCCGTCCGGCGCGCCGCCCGCCGACTTCCTGCTCCCGCTCATCATCGCGATCAGCGTGGTCACGATGCTGCTGCTCACCATCGTCGCGATGTCGCCGAACGAGGACGAGATGCGCCACGACGCCGAGATGGTCGAGCGGATCCGGCGCCGCCGCATGGCCCCCGACGGCGACCTGTCCGCCTACCTGATCGGGCGGCGTGACGACTCCGCCCGCACCGGCCGCTGGTTCAACGGCGAGGGATGACCGGCCCGGAGGCTCCGGTCGTTCAGCCGGGTGGGCTCGTCAGTTGGTGTGGGCTCGTCAGTTGGGTGTGGGTTCGTCAGTCGGTGTCGGCGGCCTCGCGTGCGGCGAGGAGCCGGCGCAGCGAGTCCAGCCTGGCCGGATCGGCGTGGCCGGCCGCGACCCAGGCGTCCAGCGCGCAGTCCGGCTGGCGGTGCGTGCAGCCGCGCGGGCAGCCGGCCGCGCCCTCCTCGAGGTCGGGGAAGGCCGCGAGCAGCGACGACGGCCGTACGTGCGCCAGCCCGAAGCTCCGCACCCCGGGCGTGTCGATGATCCAGCCACCGCCCGGCAGCTCGAGCGCGACCGCGGACGACGAGGTGTGCCGCCCCCGCCCGGTCACCGGGTTGACCTGGCTGACGGCCCGCTCGGCCTCCGGAATGATCGCGTTGACCAGCGTCGACTTGCCCACCCCGGAGTGACCGACGAGTACGCTGACGTGCCCGGTCAGGTGCCCGAGCAGCTCATCGACCTGGCCGCCCTTCGACGTGACCACGTACGGCACGCCGAGCGGCCGGTAGGTGGCCAGCAGACCGTCGGGCGCGGCCAGGTCGGCCTTGGTGAGGCAGAGCAGCGGGTCGAGCCCGGCGTCGTAGGCGGCCACCAGGCATCGATCGATCAGCCGCGGTCGCGGTTCCGGGTCGGCGAGCGCCGCCACGATCACCAGCTGCTCGGCGTTGGCCATGATGACCCGTTCCACCGGGTCGGTGTCGTCGGCCGTACGGCGGAGCACGGACGAGCGCGGCTCCACCCGTACCACCCTGGCCAGGCTGTCCGGGCGCCCCGACACGTCGCCGACGAGCCGTACCCGGTCGCCGACGACGACGCTCTTGCGGCCCAGCTCGCGGGCGCGCATCGCGGTCACCGCTCGACCGTCGACCAGGCAGCGGTAGCGGCCGCGGTCGACCGAGGTCACGAAGCCGTACGCGGCGTCCTCGTGGGCGGGCCGGCGCCGCGTGCGCGGCCTGGAGCCGCGCCCGGGTCGCACCCGGACGTCGTCCTCGTCGAGCCTCGTCCAGTCGCGCGCCATCCCTACCGCAGCATCTCCTCCCACAGCGCGGTGAACCCCGGGAGGGTCTTGCCCACGGTGGCGGGGTTCTCCACCTCGATGCCGGGAACGGCGAGGCCGAGCACCGCCGCCGCCATCACCATCCGGTGGTCGTCGTAGGTATGGAAGACGCCGCCGCGCAGTGGCCGCGGCCGGATCTCCAGGCCGTCGGGCAGCTCGCGCACGTCGCCGCCAAGACCGCGCAGCTCGCGGCCGAGCGCCGCCAGCCGGTCGGTCTCGTGGCCGTGCAGGTGGGCGATCCCGGTCAGCCGCGACGGGCCGTCCGCCAGCGCGGCGAGCGCGGCGAGCACCGGGGTGAGCTCGCCGACCTCGTGCAGGTCGGCGTCGAGGCCGCCGTACGCGCCGGCGCCTGGGCCGCGCACGGTCAGCCCATCGGGGCCGTACGACACCTCGGCGCCCATCGCGGCGAGCAGCTCGCGCAGCGCGTCGCCGGGCTGCGTGGTCTCGACCGGCCAGTCGCGTACGGTCACCCTGCCGCCGGCCACCAGCGCGGCGCCGAGGAACTGCGCGGCGTTCGACAGGTCGGGCTCGATGTCGGTGGTCCCGCCGGCCGGTGCCCCGGGCGCGACCCGCCATACGTCGGGGGTCGCGTCGTCGACCGCGGCGCCGGCTTCGCGCAGCATCCGTACGGTCATGGCCAGGTGCGGCGCCGAAGGGACGGGCGGGCCGGCGTGGCGCACCTCGACGCCTTCGGAAAAACGCGGGGCGGCGAGCAGCAGGCCGGACACCAGCTGGGACGAGCCGGACGCGTCGATCACCACGGATCCGCCCTTCACCGCGCCCCGGCCGCGCACGACGAACGGCAGCGCGCCGCGACCGTCGTCGTCGATCTCGACGCCGAGCGAGCGGAGCGCCGCGATGAGCGGCCGCATCGGCCGTTCCCTCGCCCGCGGGTCGCCGTCCACGGTCACGTCGCCGGCGGCCAGCGCGGCCACGGGGGGCAGGAACCGCATGACCGTGCCGGCCAGCCCGCAGTCGACCGTCGCGGGACCGCGCAGCTCGCCGGGGGTCACCGTCCAGTCGCCGTCGCCGTCGCCCGGGTCGCCGGCGGGGCCGGTGTCACCGCCGGATATTCCGGCGCCGAGCGACCGCAGGCCCGCGGCCATGAGCAGGGTGTCCCGGCTGCGCAGCGGACGCCGGATGGCGGTGGGCGCCGCGGCCAGGGCGGCGAGTACGAGCGCCCGGTTGGTCATGGACTTCGAGCCGGGCAGCGAGACGACGGCGTCGACTGGGCCGGTGGCCGCCGGCGCGGGCCAGTGCGGTACGGGCATGGCGCAAGGCTATCCCCGGAGCAAGGGCAAGATCGGGCGGCGGCCGGCGCGGCCGGCGTCGCTGTGGCGGCCGGCGGGCGGCACTGCGTAGGCTCGATGGACTATGTGTGGACGATATGCCTCGACCAGGGCGCGGCAGGAACTGCTGGACGAGTTCCAGATCGAGCTCGACGCCAGCGAGGACGCGGTCGAGCCCGACTACAACGTGGCCCCCACCAAGTCCGTGCCCGCCGTCATCAAGCGGGCGCCCAAGGGCGAGGAGGGGGAGAGCGAAGAACCGGTGCGCATGCTGCGCAAGGTCCGCTGGGGCCTGGTGCCGTCGTGGGCCAAGGACCCGAAGATCGGCAACCGGCTGATCAACGCCCGGATCGAGACGGCCCACGAAAAGCCCGCCTTTCGCCGGGCATTCGCGCGCCGCCGCTGCCTGCTTCCCGCCGACGGTTTTTACGAGTGGTACGAGCTCAAAGTGCCTGAGGGAAAACCGCGCAAGCAGCCGTTCTTCATCCACCCGCGCGACGGCGGGGTGATGGCGATGGCCGGGCTGTACGAGCTGTGGCGCGATCCGGAGTCGGACGGCGAGTGGGTGTGGACCACCACGGTGATCACCACGGCGGCCACCGACGAGGTCGGCCGGATTCACGACCGCATGCCGATGATCGTGGAACAGAAATCGTGGGAGGCCTGGCTGGATCCCGGCCTGACCGACCCCGATGAGGTGCGGCGCCTGCTGGAGCCCGCGATGGCCGGGCGGATGGAGGCCTATGCCGTATCAACCGCCGTCAACAACGTGAGAAACAACGGGCCGACGCTAATAGAACCTTTGCCGGATGGGGATATTTCCGGGGAATATGGCGCCACCTTGTTTTGATGATGGTGGGAGGTGCGGACCGCCGTGGATACCGCGACCGCTCAAACCCGTCTCGAGGGCATGCTCGCCGACCTGGACCGCTCCATCGCGATCCTGAAGGGTGAGCACCCGGACCCGGGGGCCTTGGGGTACGACAACCATCCGGCGGACGCGGGCACCAACCTTTCCGACGCCGACCGCATCGAGGCGGCGCTCGAAGCCATGGAACGCCAGCGCGACGCCGTGGCCGCGGCGCTCGAGCGCCTCGCCGGCGGCACGTACGGAGACTGCGTCGGCTGCGGCCAGCCGGTTCCAGAAGGGCGCCTCGACGCCCGCCCTGAAGCGGCCCGCTGCGTGGGCTGCCAGGCCAAGCACGACCGCGCCCGACGGTAGCGGGGCCGCGCTACTCGCGTTTGATCGCGCTCGCGACGAGGTGGATGCCGACGGCCTCCGCGCCGACCGGCGTGGTCAGCTCGGTGCGCACCAGCCGGGACAGCTCCATGGGCGCCGTCGACAGCACGTGCTCGACCGTCGAAGGGGACAGCACCGTGCGCGGCCTGATCCACTCGACCTCGAGGTCGGCCTCGCCCAGGAGCTGGCGCAGCTCGTCGAACCAGAAGCAGCGGGTGATGATGCCGTTCGGCCAGGGGATGAGCACGACCTCGGCCCTGGGCACGTCGGACAGGTGCGCCCAGTACTTCTGTTCGGCGAGTATCGCCATGCCCAGCACGAGAGAGTCGACGCACAGCAGCATCCGCCCGCCCGGCCGCAGCACCCGGGCGATCTCGGCCACCGCCTCCTCGGTCACGAGCTGCCTCGACAGCACCCTGTCCTCGGCGATCACCGCGTCCATCGACGCGCTGGGCAGAAAGCCGAGCCGCCCGGCGTCGCCGATGATCGGGAACACCCGGCCCGCGCCGGCCGCGGCCCGCCCGGCTGACCGCCTGCCGCCAGGCCCGGGTCGCGGGTCGGGTCGTGAGTCAGGCGGCGCGCCGCGGGTCGCCGGGAGCCCGGGGGCCCGCAACTCGATCACCGTGTGCCCGGCCACGGCGGCCTGGACGGCGCAGCGGGCGCGCGGGCCCGACAGGTCGAGCACCCGGGCCGGGCGCCTGGGCAGCCAGCGGGCGAGCTGGGCGGCGGCCACCGCCCAGTAGAAGCTCCAGTACGTCGCCAGCGGCTCCGCGTCGCGGCCGCCGAAGCCAAGGCTCGCGACCGATGGGACGGGGGCGTTCGCCGGGAGCGGCACCAACGAGGGCTCCTGAGTTGTGGCCGTGTACGAAGCATCGTTCCCCGTTACGGGGTCCGCCTCACCCGCGGCGGCGCATCACCCTGCGTACCAGCCCCCGGCGGCCGGAACCGGTCGATGTCGGCTTGTCCAACATCCAAGATCGCGTAATCTTCGCCGGTCACCCCGGGCCGGGCGCGGTAAATGGGGAATCATTGGGCCGCGCATGGTGTTGCACAGCCCACAACCTTCTGCGACAACAAGAGGTGACAGCCCATGCCCACTGCCCTGACCGACAGTGTTGCGGTCCGGGGAGCGGCCCAGCGCACCCGCGTATGCGCGAGCCGGCCCGACCCCGATGGGCGGCTTCGTCGGCGTGGACGGATATCGTCGGGTCCGAACGGGGTCTATGAGGACGCCGCCAGTCTCGAGGAGGTGGGTCAGGTACCGGGTACGGCGGAGACCGTGGAGCAGCGCACCGATCGGTTCCAGCGCGATGTGCTCCCGTTCCTTGACCAGCTTTATTCGGCCGCGTTGCGGATGACGCGCAATCCGGCCGATGCGGAGGATCTGGTTCAGGAGACCTTCGCCAAGGCGTTCGCGTCCTTCCATCAGTTTCGGGAGGGGACGAACCTCAAGGCGTGGCTGTATCGGATCTTGACCAATACGTTCATCAATTCCTATCGCAAGCGGCAGCGGGAGCCGAAGCAGGCGGTGACCGAGGAGGTTGAGGACTGGCAGCTGGCGCGGGCGGAGTCG
>DASUWU010000071.1:0-90928 GCA_036378315.1 Streptosporangiaceae bacterium
CTTCGAGGCCACGCGAAGCGCCCGGGCACGGCCGCTCTCCTGCCCGGGTCAGGAGCGGGACGTGCTGGCGAGGAAGGCGAGGAGGTCCTGGCGGGTGATGAGGCCGGTCGGCTTGCCGTCCACGAGGACGACCGCGGCACCGGACTTCTCGAGCACGCCGTACGCCCTGCTGACCGCCTCGCCGGAGCCGATCATCGGCAGCGGCTCCGACATGTGGCCCCCGAGCGGGTCGTCGAGCCCGGCCCGGCCGTGCACCAGCGCGTCGAGCAGGTCGCGTTCGACGATCGAGCCGACCACCTCGGCGGCCATGACCGGCGGCTCGGCCTTCATGACCGGCACCTGCGAGACGTTGTACTCGCGCATGATCGAGATCGCCGTGCCCACGGTCTCGCCGGGGTGGACGTGCACGAACTCCGGCATCCCCGGCCCGTTCGCCCCCTTGACCAGCGCGACCTTGCGGGCCAGCACCTCGCCGACCTGGGCCTCTCCGGACGATGACGGGATGAACCCGTAGTCGGCCATCCAGTCGTCGTTGAAAATCTTGGACAGGTAGCCGCGGCCGCCGTCCGGCAGCAGCACGACGATGACGTCGTCCGGCGCGGCGTCGTCGGCCACCCGCAGCGCGGCCACCACCGCGAGCCCGCAGGACCCGCCCACCAGCAGCGCCTCTTCTTTGGCCAGCCGTCTCGTCATGAGGAAGGAGTCGCGGTCGCTGATCGCGAGGACCCGGTCGCAGATGTTCCTGTCGTAGGTCTGCGGCCAGATGTCCTCGCCGACGCCCTCCACGAGGTACGGGCGCCCCGACCCGCCGGAGTACACCGAACCCTCGGGATCGGCGCCGATGACCTTGACGCGACCCCCGGAGACCTCCTTCAGGTATCGGCCGGTGCCGGTGATCGTGCCGCCGGTGCCGATGCCGGCGACGAAGTGGGTCACCCGGCCGTCGGTCTGCGTCCAGATCTCCGGACCCGTGGTCTCGTAGTGGGAGCGCGGGTTGTGCGGGTTGACGTACTGGTCGGGCTTCCATGCCCCGGGAATCTCCGCGGCCAGCCGGTCGGAGACCGAGTAATAGGAGTCCGGGTGGTCGGGAGACACCGCCCCGGGACAGACCACGACCTCCGCGCCGTACGCGCGCAGCACGCTGACCTTGTCGTGCGCGACCTTGTCCGGGCAGACGAACACGCAGCGATAGCCCTTCTCCTGTGCCACGATCGCCAGCCCGACCCCGGTGTTGCCCGAGGTCGGCTCGACGATCGTGCCGCCGGGCCTGAGCGCTCCCGACTCCTCGGCGGCCTCGACCATGCGCGTCGCGATGCGGTCCTTGACCGAGCCGCCCGGGTTGAAGTACTCGACCTTGGCGAACACCTGCGGCGCGCGGCCGGCCGTCACGTTCCTGAGCCGGACGAGCGGCGTGTTCCCCATCAGGTCGAGCAACGACTCATGTACGTCCATATACGTCCACCAGCGACATCCGTCGGTCGAGATGCGGTTCCTGACTTGCTGGTTCCGACGGTAGCGGACGGCGTGACCAGGACGGCGGGACCGGGACGGCGGCGCGCGGCCGGCCGGCGCGCGGCCGAGGGCAGTCTGGTCCCGGTTCCGCCCGAATTGGCAGGGTGGGGCGCGAGGTCGGCCACGGTCGGTCTCCGTGAAGCCACGTAACGGAGCCGGCCGCGCTGCTAGCGTCGATGCACGGCCGACACCCCGGGAGTGCTGGAATGTCCCCACGCGACCTTACGCGGCTACGTTCCGTCGCCATAGCACTGCTCCTCGCGATCGCCGCGCCGCCATGCATGGCCGGCTGCTCGCGGGACGCGGCGGGCGCGAACGGCTCGTCCCGGGCGGAGTGGACGAACGGCACGGTCGACGTCGTGAGCAGACCGGTCGTCGGGGCCGGTGTGGCCGCGGCGACCGAGCTGCGCGGCGACGGCCGGCTGCAGACGGCGGTGTTCGACCTCGACGACGGGGCGCGGCTGTGGGCGCGGCCGGCCACGATGGCCGGACGGCCGGCCGGCATGGGCGTGCAGCCGCCGGCCGCCCAGGCCGGCCGCTGGTCGTCGCGCTCGAACCACGGCAGCTCAGACCACGGCAGCTCAGACCACGGCAGCTCAGACCACGGCAGGGCGCGGCGGGGGGCGGCGCCGGCCCCGGCACCGCGACGCTCGTCGCGCGCGATGCCAGGACCGGCCGCCCGTACTGGGCCCGTCCTGTGGACTCCACGTTCGGCCCCGCCGGCTGCGGCCCGTACATCTGCGTGTCGGAGTCCACGGCCCGCGCGGACGCCCACTTCGTCGCCCTCGACCCGGCCACCGGCCGGGCGCGGTGGCGGATTCCCGGCGTCGCCGAGGTCGAGTGGTCGGACGCCGGGCGGGTCGTGGTGTTCCGGATGGCCAGGCGGCCGGTGCTCGAGGCGCGCGACCTGCGCACCGGGGCCGCCCAGTGGTCGTTCGCCGTGGACCGGGCCGTCGGCCACGACGTCGACCTTTCCGGCGGTTGGGACTTCGGCGCCCTCGGCGACATCATGGTCGGCCGCATCGGGCCCTACCAGGAGGGCCGGGGGCGGCTGTCGTCCTTCGGATTCTTCGGCGTGCGCCTGGCCGACGGGCGGCTCGTCTGGGCGCGGCCGCGGCTGCTGCGCGTCTACCCGGGCGCCGCCCCGGCCGTCGCGCTGGTCGCCCGTACGGTCGACGGCCGGAACCGGTACGGCGGGTTCGAGCAGCTCGACCCGGGGACCGGCCGCCCCACGGTGCGCATACCGGCGCCCGCGACGCCGCCGACCCAATGGTGGGTGTCGTTCCCCGCCGACCTGTCCACGATCGGCTTCCTGTCCCCCGGCCATCAGGGGACCGCGTACGACCTGCGGCGCGGCACGGCGGTCCCGGCGCGGGGCCGGCACACGTGGTCGTTCTGCACGGTCTCACCGGCGCCGCTCAAGATCGCCGGCCAGCGGACCTCGTACTACCCGGTCGCCCCGCTGTGCGCGTACGACCTGGCGACCGGCCGGCGGGCGGCCACCGCCGGCGCGCCGCCCGGCTGGTACACCGGCGCCGCCGACGGCTGGCGGGTCTGGCGGGACGAGCGCGGCGCCCTGCACGCGCGCCATGACGCCCGCGGCACCGCCCCCGGCATGTACGGCTGACCACGCGCCCAGGCGAAGGGCGGCGGCTGCTCGGCGCCGAGCCGTCCCTGACCTCGGACACGGGGACGGACACGGGGACGGACACGGATACGGCGACCCGATGGTGCGGCCGCGCCGTTGACGAGTTAGGTTTCCTTCTGTACCCACGGGTAACAGCTGGCGCCGAAACGAGGGAGACCGTCATGCCCGAGGCTGTTGTCGTCGCGACCGCTCGCTCGCCGATCGGCCGCGCGTTCAAGGGGTCGCTGACCCAGGCGCGGCCCGACGACATGGTCGTCCAGATGGTCCGTGCCGCGCTGGACAAGGTGCCCGAGCTCGACCCGAAGGACATCGACGACCTGCTGCTCGGCTGCGGGCTCCCCGGCGGCGAGCAGGGGTTCAACATGGCGCGGGTGGTGGCCGTGCTGCTCGGCTGGGACCACGTGCCGGGCGCGACGATCACCCGGTACTGCTCCTCGTCGCTGCAGACCACGCGGATGGCTTTCCACGCGATCAAATCGGGCGAGGCGGACGTGGTCATCTCCGCCGGCGTGGAGATGGTGAGCCGGTTCGTCAAGGGCAGCAGCGACAGCCTGCCCGACACCAAGAACCCGGTGTTCGCCGACGCCGAGGCGCGGACGGCCGGGCTCGCCGAGGGGGAGGGCACCTGGCACGACCCGCGCGAGGACGGCCGGCTGCCCGACATCTACATCGCGATGGGCCAGACCGCCGAGAACGTCGCCCAGCTCCGCGGCATCACCCGGGAGATGCAGGACGAGTTCGGCGTGCGGTCGCAGAACCTCGCGGAGAAGGCGCTGGCGGACGGGTTCTGGGAGATGGACATCACGCCGGTCACGCTGCCCGACGGCTCGGTCGTCGCCAAGGACGACGGGCCGCGGCCGGGCACCACCCTCGAGAAGGTCGCCACGCTGCAGCCGGCGTTCCGCCCGAACGGCACCGTCACCGCCGCCAACTGCTGCCCGCTGAACGACGGGGCCGCCGCGGTCGTCGTCATGAGCGACACCAAGGCCGCCGAACTGGGCATCACACCGATCGCCCGCATCGTATCGTCCGGCGTCACCGGGCTGTCCCCGGAGATCATGGGACTCGGCCCGGTCGAGGCATCCCGCAAGGCGCTGACGAGGGCCGGCATGACGATCGACGACATCGACCTCGTCGAGATCAACGAGGCGTTCGCGGCGCAGGTGCTGCCGTCCGCCCAGGACATCGGCGTGGACATGGACAAGCTCAACGTCAACGGCGGCGCGATCGCCGTCGGTCATCCGTTCGGCATGACCGGCGCCCGGATCACTTCGACCCTGCTGAACAGCCTGCGGTTCCACGACAAGCAGATGGGCCTCGAGACCATGTGCGTGGGCGGCGGCCAGGGCATGGCGATGATCTTCGAACGCCTGAGCTGACCCCTCGAGGCTCCGCGATTTCGGGATAATTCAGGCTTTGTTTGGCCGCTGCTCGACCCGGCGTTCACCTGGGGCAACCAACCCTGCGCACACGGTGAGTGATGATCTACTTACCGTGACAGAGAAAGCTTTGCGCGGGGGGTTGTCTCATCGCGTGACCTGTTGCACAGTCGCAGGAAGAGGTACACGGAGCGACCAGGAGGTAGCCGATGTCCCTGAACCACTCACCGGAGACGCACAAGAATCTCATCGCCCGCATTCCCAGCGTCACAGGACGTGACCTCCCTGAGTGGTTCCGAGCCATCGAGAACGGACCGGCCTTCCTCCGCTACGACGAGCGCGTGAACTGGCTGGCCGACGAGCATGGCATATCGCACGGCTACGCGTCGGCCCTCGTGCACGAGCACGAGCTCAACCGGCGCGCCCGGCGGTACTGACACGATCCCGCCACGGCCGCGACGGCCGTGCTCTGGTGCGAGGGCGCATACTCACCGCGCCCTCGTCACCCCGCGCCGTGCCGCGCACCCGATCCGGTCATCCGGTGCGTCACGGCTTGAGCGTGCCTCAATCCCGGCCGCTGAAGTACGACAGCAGCCGGAGCATCTCCAGGTAGATCCACACCAGGCTGAGGGTCAGCCCGAACGCCATGTACCAGGCGAACTTCTCGGGCGCCCGGCCGCGTACGCCCTCTTCCACTGCGGCGAAGTCGAGCAGCAGGAAGAAGCAGCCCACCAGGATGGCGACGACGCTGAAGACGTAGGCCAGCGGATTGCCCGGGTCGCGGATCCCGATGCCGGAGTCCGGCCCGAAGGCCTGCACCAGCATGTTCACGAGCATGAGCCCGACCAGGGCGAACCCGGCGGCGACGATGAACCTGGCCGCCTTCGGGGTCATCCGGAAGATCCGCAGCGCGTGCACGGCGAGCATGGCACCGAACGCGAGGGCGGTCCCCACGACCGCCTGCAGGACGACCCCGTTGTAGACGTCGTTGTAGGCGTGGCTGACGATGCCGACGACCACCCCGTACACGGCGGCGAAGCCGAGCACGAGCGGCGCGTTCGCCTTTTGCCCGAAGGTGATGAACGCCCAGATGCCCAGCTCGGCGAGGGTGGCCACCACCAGCACCGGGACGGCCAACTCGACCGGCACCAGCACCCAGGCGAGCGCCGCCGTCACGACCAGGGTGGCCAGGCACAGGAAGCCGCGCACCACGACGTCGTCCAGCGTCATCGGCCGCACCGCCGCGGGCGGGACGTAGGACGGCGCCTGGTACATCTGCTGGAGCTGTCGCGCGCTCGGCGCGGTCGCTCCGTACGCATGCGCCTGCCGACCGATGGTCTCTCTGCGGAACGCCGGGTTCCTGCTGTCCATCACTGCCTCTCCCAGGTTTGCCGTCCGGGGTCAGTCTAGGGGGATCAGCCGGCCCCCACCGGGCAGAGCCCACCCCTTTCTCGAAATCCTAAAAAGGATTTCATATTGAGAACCCACACCACTGCCGATTCTCGACACAAATCAAGTCGCTCGTGCCGCCAATTATCGCCCGTCCCGCTCGGCACCCGCCCTGCTTTGATTGCCGCCACTCCCCCAATGATCACCGCAAGCCCGTCGCGTAATGACGTACGACTTTCGGTCACCTCTACCCCCAACATTCCGGACGAATATTTTGGGGGTCGCGGCATGGCGCAGCCCCTACACCGAAGCCCAGAGGGACGCGCTTCGAACGAACCGGAGGGGTCCTGCGAGTTACTCTCGGTCAACATGCACCGAGGGCGCCGAGAACTCCGTGGACGTCGAATGCCGTCGCGGAGTCTCTCCCCCCGGCCCCCATCGTGAGCCCCGGACGGCGCCCGGGGGCGTGGGGGCGGAGCCCCCACATCGGGGGGTTCCAGGGGTCGCCCCCCTGGGTCAACAGTGCGGGCCCCGGCGAAGTTGATCTCCGATCAACGAGCAACCCCCGCCAGCGCGTGGGGGCGGAGCCCCCACATCGGGGGTTCCAGGGGGTCGCCCCCTGGGTCAACTGTGCGGGCCCCGGCGAAGGCGCCCGAAGGGCGCCGAGCAGCAGTGGCCGCCGCGTGCCCCCGGTCGGACTCGAACCGACACGTCAGGCCCTTTTAGGGGGCCCGCCTCTGCCGTTGGGCTACAGGGGCGTACAACAATGACGAACGAGTTGCCGATCTTGCTTGTTAAACCAACTCTGCCATTGTGCACGCTTAGGGGTAAAGTTCGGAAGTCATGTTCCGGGACCGATACCTGATTGCTGGCGAAAAGAGATTGGGCCGGGCGCCGGATCATGAGTTATTCGATCTTCAATCCGGCTCCCCGGCGCACGATCGTCTATTGTCGATCAGCTTCGGCCCGCTTCGCGGTGTCCTTGTCTCGGCTGCCGATTCCGCCGCCCGCGGCCAGCTCGAATTGCTCACGCGGCCGCTGCAGCACGCCCAGGGAGACGATCTCGCGGCGGAAGAAAAGGGCGAGCGTCCAGTCGAGGATCACCCGTACTTTCCGGTTAAATGTGGGGATTCTTGACAAGTGATATGTTCTGTGGATGAACCAGGCAGGCCAGCCGCGTACCTTCACCCCGTAGATCTGCGCAACCCCCTTGTGGAGGCCGAGACTGGCCACCGAGCCGGCATACGCGTGCCGGTACGGCTGTCGCTGCTTGCCATGCAGCGTGGCGACGATGTTGTCGGCGAGCCGCCTGGCCTGCCGTACCGCGTGCTGCGCGTTGGGGGCGCAGAACTGGCCCGGCTTGGTGAGGTCGGGCACCGCCGCGTTGTCCCCGGCGGCGAAGGCGTCGTCGAGCCCCTCCAGGGTGAGCTCGGCCGTCGCCTTGAGCCGACCCTTCTCGTCCACGGGCAGATCGCCGGCGCCCGCCACCGGGTGCGGCTTGACCCCGGCCGTCCACACCAGCGTCCCCGCGTCGAACGCGTCGCCGTCGCTGAGGACGATCTGGCCGGACTCGGCTGACTTGAGCAGCGTCTCGAGCTTGACCTCGATGCCGCGGCGGCGCAGCGCCTCCACCGTCCACCTGCCCATGTCGGCGCCGACCTCGGGCAGGATGTGATCGGTGGCCTCGACGAGCACCCAGCGCAGGTCCTCAGCCCGCAGGCCCGGGTAGTACTTCAGCGCGCCGCGCGCCATGTCCTCCAGCTCGGCGAGCGCCTCCACGCCGGCGTATCCGCCGCCCACGAACACGAACGTCAGCGCGCGCCGCCTGAGCGCGGGATCCTCGGTGGACGCGGCGATGTCCAGCTGGGCGAGCACGTGGTTGCGCAGGTAGATCGCCTCGCCCACGGTCTTGAACCCGATGCCCCGTTCGGCCAGGCCCGGGATCGGCAGCGTCCGCGAGATGGACCCCGCGGCCACGACGATGATGTCGTAGCCGATCTCGCGAGTGCCGTCCGTGGTCAGCTCGGCCCCGGCCAGCCGGACCGCTGCCCGGTGCCGGGCATGGTCGATGCCGACCACCTCTCCGTTGAGGATGCGCACCTTCGGCAGCACCTGTCGCAGCGGCGCCACCACGTGCCGCGGCTCCAGGTTCCCGGCGGCCGCTTCGGGCAGGAACGGCTGGTAGGTCATGTACGACTGCGGGTCCACGACGGTGATCTCGACCTGGCCGCGCGCGATGTCGCGGCGCAGCTTTCGCTGCAGCCGGAGCGCCGTGTACATCCCGACGTAGCCGCCGCCGATGATGAGTACGTGTTTGGACTTCGGGGGGGACATGCGGTCGGGCCTACCCATGACATCCATCACCTCACTCCGCGACTTTGTGAATATTTTCACAAATGCCTGTTACCTACAGCAGCGGCACCCCCGAGAACATTCCCCTTTCGAAGGGCCGGTGCGGAAGGGTGACGGACGTCATGTTCCGGCGCGTCCGAACCGCAGGGCCCCGCGGCGCATCTCATCCGACGGCAGCGCATCTCACCTCACGGCGGGGACGCGGGTCAGGGTCCAGGCGGGGGCGCCAGGCGGTCCCGATCGCCTGACCGGCCCTGCCCCGCGAGCCGTCGTCCGGCACACGGCCGGCGAGTCATCCGCGAAGATCTCTCGGCCGGTTCCTCGCCCGGTTCCTCACTTGGCCGCCTCGGTGAACACCGCGTCCAGCATGTCGGCGGTGACCCGGCCGGTGAAGGTGTTCTGCTGGCTCGGGTGGTAGCAGCCGAGCAGCCGGACCGGATGCCCATCGGGCGCCGTGAGGTCGACCTCGACTCCGTGACCAAAGGGCGGCCGGGGACGGGGCAGCCCGTAGCCGGCCTGCCGGAGGGCCGGCCACACGCCCTGCCAGGCGTAGCCGCCGAGCGCCACGATCGAGCGCACGCCACCGGCGACCTCTGCCACCTCGCGGGCCAGCCACGGCAGGCAGGTGGCCCGTTCGTCCGGGGTGGGCTTGTTGTCCGGCGGCGCGCAGCGCACCGTCGCCACCACCCGCACCCCGATCAACCGCTGGCCGTCCCCGGCGTACGTGCTGGTCGGCAACGCCGCCAGCCCGACCCGGTGCAGCGACGCGAACAGCCAGTCACCCGACCGGTCCCCCGTGAAGATCCGTCCGGTCCGGTTGCCGCCGTGCGCGGCCGGCGCCAGGCCGACGACCAGGATTCGTGGCCGGTCGTCGCCCCAGCCCGGTATGGGCCGGCCCCAGTATTCCTCTGCGGCGTACGCCCGGCGCCGCTGGACCGCGACCCGCTCGCGCCACTCGACGAGCCGCGGGCAGGCGCGGCACACCGACTGCCTGGCGGCCAGTTCGGCGAGCGTGGGCGCCGCGGCGGCCAGCTCCCGTACGTCCTGCGGCCCGCGCGCCACCGGCGTGTCCGGCCCGGCCGGATCGTCCGGCCAGCCCGTCCCGGGCCGGACGTACGGCGCGTTGGTCATGTCGCCCATCCTGCCAGGGCGCTCACGACGGCCGGCGGGCCGAACGCACCCGGTAGCGCAGCAACCGTGCCAGGTAGGCCGCCAGCTCGACGGAGTAGCGGTACCAGAGACGCCTCGGATCTCGGTACAACCGATACAGGAACCCGATCCGCAGCCTCAGCACCCAGGAGGGGTACCACTCGCGCCGTTCGGCCAGGTGCTCGAGGTAGGCGCCGCAGGTGATGATGACCGGTACGTCGAGCCGGTCCCGGTTGTCGATCACGAATGCCTGCTGCAGCGGCGTGCCGAGACCGACCTGAAGGATGTCCGGCTTCGCCTCGTTGATCTCCGCGACGATCCGGTCCGCGTGCTCCGCCGGGAGCCGGCCGCCGTCCGTGCCCCAGTGGCCGTGTTGGGTGCCGACGACGGCGACGCCCGGGTACCACCTTTCGAGGTTCTCGGCCGCTTCGGCCGCGACGCCGGGTGCGTTGCCGAACAGGTAGACCCGCCAGCCCTCCGCGGCCGCCGACCCGAAGATGTCGTCGGTCAGGTCGTCGTTGGCCATCCTGCACGGCAGCCTGCGGCCGAGGACGCGCGCGGCCAGCACCACCCCCCAGCCGTCGGCCAGGGTGAGATCGAAGGAGTTCATCAGGTCGCGCAGCCGGCGGTCGTGCTGCGCGGCCATGACGTAGTTGGGGTTGGCGAAGGTGACGAGCAGTTGCCTGCGGGTGCGCACCGCCTCGTCGAGGAGCCGCCGCAGCAGCGGCACGTCGGCGACGCTCACCCGTACGCCCATGACATCGACGGTTTCGTGCGGCCAGCCCGGCATCGCTCTCCCTGCGAGACCCGCTACGGAAACGTACGGGAAAAGGGAGCATATCGATGGGCAATGCGTCGTCGTGGCGAAAGTAACGAATCGTTATCGCGGTGACGGACTGGCGGATTGGGGCTCGCCGGAGAACCCGGCCGAGCGGCTACAGGAGCGACCAGGCGATGCCGTCGAGGATGTCGTGCTCGCTGACCACCACGGCGCCGAAGCCGTACTCACGCATGATGCGGTCGAGGATGAGCGCGCCGGCGCCGATGACATCCACCCGTCCCGGATGCATGACGCCGATCGCGGCCCGCTGCCGGTGGGTCGAGTGGAGCAGCATGCGCGTCACTTCGTGCACCTGGGCGCTGGTGATGCGCGACAGGTGGATGCGCGCCGGATCGTAGGCGGGCAGGTCGAGCGCGATACCGGCCACCGTGGTGACCGACCCGGCCAGCCCCACCAGGGTGCGGGCCTGGTCGACCGGCACCGCCGCGCGCACCGTGGCCAGCGCGGCGTCGATGTCGGCCACCGCCGCGGCGATCTGCTCGGGTGTGGGCGGGTCGCCGCGCAGGTGCCGCTCGGTCATCCGGACGCAGCCGATGTCGACCGACCACGCCGACTCCGCCTCGGCACCGCCATAGACGAACTCGGTCGAGCCACCGCCGATGTCGGCCACGAGGTACGGCTTCGCCGGGCGCGGCACGGCCAGGTCGCGGGTGGTCCCGGAGAACTCGCGGGTGGCCCCGGCGAAGGACAGGGCGGCCTCTTCGGCGCCGGTGACGACCTCGGGCGCGACGCCGAAGATGTCGACCACCCCGGCGACGAACTCGTCGCGGTTGCGGGCGTCCCGGGTTGCGCTGGTGGCCACGACGCGAACCGCCTGGGCCCGGTGCGCCTCGATGAGCTTGGCGTACACGCGCATCGCCGCGAACGTGCGGTCAAGGGCCTCGGGGGCCAGCATGCCGGTCTGGTCAACGCCCTGGCCCAGCCGGACGATCTCCATCCGCCGTTCCACGTCGACGAGCCGGTCACCGATATCGGCGATGAGCAGCCGCACCGAGTTCGTCCCGCAGTCGACTGCTGCGACACGTTTCACCGCCACGGCACCTCCTCGTTCCCGCTCTCGGGGGAGATCATTATCTGTTCGGGCCCGTCGTTGTAAAGAGGCACGTCGCTGTTAAGAGGCACGTCGTTGTCAGGAGGATGGACGCACGGGCCGGGCCGCCCCCACTCGGGCAGCGCGTCGAGCGCCTCCCGGCCGAACGGGTTCGCCCCTGGAACGGCCAGTTCGTGCGCCACCAGCGCGTGCAGGCATTTCACCCGGTCCGGCATCCCGCCGGCGGACTGGACGCCGGCGGGCAGCGGCTCGACGCCGGCCGCCAGGGCCGCGGCGGTCCGGCGGCCGCGGTAGTCGGCGTCCGCGGCCCGGTAGCGGGCGGCGAGCTCCGGGTCGGCCGCCAGCCGGGCCGTCATCGTCCGCATGAGCCCGCTCGCCTCCAGCCGGCCGATCGCGGAGGCGGCCCGTGGGCAGGTGAGGTAATAGAGGGTGGGGAACGGCGTGCCGTCGGCCAGCCGTGGCGCCGTCTCGATGACGTCGGGCAGGCCGCACCGGCACCGGTGCGCGACGCCGCGCACCGCCCGCGGCGGGCGTCCGAGCTGGGCGGCGACGGCCGCCCGATCGCGTTCCTCCATGTGTTCCCACCCGGTTGTTCCCACCCGGTCAATGGGTCCCCTCCAGAACCCTCACCTGAGTCCCCGTACCACGACGGTACCTGTGGGCGGCGCCGCCGGGGCCGGGACGGCCGAACAAGGAGACGAACGCCACCTGGCCCACCCCTCGCGGCGGCCCACTCCTCGCGGCGGTCCGTCCGGCTCAGCGGCCCTTGTCGGCGGCCTCCACCGAACGCCACAGCGTGACGTACCACGGGGGCGTGCGGGGGGCGTGCCCCGGCCTGGCGGCCCGCCCGGCCGGGTTGTCGTCGCCGACCACGACGTAGCACTTCTCGCCCGGCATGCAGTAGTGCAGCCGGCGGCGGGCCTCCCGCTTGATGTAGGAGTCGTCGCCGAGCCGCTGCTTGTGCTGGGCGAGCTGCTCGACCTGCCGCTGCGCTTCGCGGTGCTGCTCGCGCAGCGCGGCGATCTCGCGGCGTTGCGCGATGTACTCCCTGATGGGGTACGCCAGGCTCAGCGCGATCGCGCACACCACGACGGCCAGGATCGCCGCCCGGCTGGTGAGATGCGTACGGCTGGTCATCGCGATCGGCCCGGCCGCGCCGTCAGCCGTCCCCGCGGAACTTCGGGAACGCGGCGGCTCCCGCGTAACGGGCCGCGTCGTCGAGCAGCTCCTCGATGCGCATCAGCTGGTTGTACTTCGCCACCCGGTCGCTACGCGCCGGGGCGCCCGTCTTGATCTGACCGGCGTTGGTGGCGACCACCAGGTCGGCGATGGTGGCGTCCTCGGTCTCGCCCGACCGGTGGCTCACCATGCACGTGTAGCCGCTGCGGTGCGCCAGCGCGACCGCCTCGAGCGTCTCGGTGAGCGTGCCGATCTGGTTGACCTTGACCAGCAGCGAGTTGGCCGTGCCGGAGTCGATGCCGCGGCGCAGCCGTTCCATGTTGGTGACGAAGATGTCATCGCCGACGATCTGCACCGAGTCGCCGATCGCCTCGGTCAGCCCCTGCCAGCCGGCCCAGTCCTCCTCGGCCAGCGGGTCTTCGATGGACACCAGGGGGTAGCCGCCGAGCAGGTCGCGGTAGTAGGCGGTCATGTCGTCGGCCGACTTCTTCGAGCCCTCGAACTCGTACGCGCCGTCGGAGTGGAACTCGGTCGCCGCCGCGTCGAGGGCCAGCGCGACGTCGCGGCCAGGGACCAGGCCCGCCTTGCCGATCGCCTCGATGATCAAATCGAGGGCCGTGCGGTTGCTGGGCAGGTCGGGGGCGAAGCCGCCCTCGTCGCCGAGCCCGGTGGACAGGCCCTTGCCCTTGAGCACGGACTTGAGCGCGTGGTAGACCTCGGCGCCCCAGCGCACCGCCTCACTGAACGTGGGCGCGCCGATCGGCGCGATCATGAACTCCTGGATGTCCACGTTGGAGTCGGCGTGCGCGCCGCCGTTGAGGATGTTCATCATCGGCACCGGCAGCAGGTGCGCGTTGGGACCGCCGACGTAGCGGAACAGCGGGAGCCCCGCGGACTCGGCGGCGGCGTGCGCCACGGCCAGGCTGACGCCGAGGATCGCGTTGGCGCCCAGCCGGGACTTGCTCGGCGTGCCGTCGAGGTCGATGAGCGTCTGGTCGATGATCCGCTGATCGGCGGCGTCGTAACCGACGATGGCCGGGGCGATGTCGTCCTCGACCGCGGTGACCGCCTTCCGCACGCCCTTGCCGCCATAGCGCTCGGCGCCGTCGCGCAGCTCGACCGCCTCGAACTGGCCGGTGGACGCTCCGCTTGGCACGGCCGCGCGCCCTTCGCTGCCGTCGTCGAGCAGCACGTCGACCTCGACAGTGGGATTGCCGCGGGAATCGAGGATCTCCCGGGCGACTACGGCGTCGATCGACGACACGAGCGACTCCTTGGGATCGGATGGCTTCCATGGATCGGGTGGTTCGTCCCCGAGCGTAGTGCCGCGCGGCCCGCGACGCCGAACCGGCACGGCGTGTTTCCACGACCCACTCCGGCCGCCGCCGACCCGGCCGGCGTCAGAAGGGCAGCGGCGGGGTCGGTTGGGGCGGTGGCGGCGAGAACTGCGTCGGCGGGCCGGTCGGGAACGGCGGGGTGGGCGAGCTCGGCGGGCTCGGCGGCTGCGGCCCGCCGCCGCTGACGTACAGGGTCACCGGCCGGCTCGGGTCGGCCTTGGCGCCAGGGCTCGGGGACGTCGCCGCGACGGTGCCGGCTGGGTACTGCCCGGACGGCACCCGTCCCGGCGCCACCCGCGCGGTGAACCCCGCGTCCTGCAGCCTGCTCTTCGCCTCGCGCACCGGCAGGCCCAGCACGTCGGGCACCCGCTGGGAGTCCTCGCCGGAACCCTTGCTGAAGTAGCGCGACGGCGGCCGTACGAAACCGTGCGCGGGGACGCCGCGCAGCGCTCCGACCATGGTGTCGCGCCAGATCGGCCCGGGGATCGTCGCGCCGAAGACCACCGGATAGAACTGCCCGTCCAGCTTGATGTCGCTCATCGGATACGCGTAGCCGCCGCGCGGGTCACCAACCCAGACGGCCGCGGCCAGGTCCGGGGTGTAGCCGGCGAACCAGGCGGCGGAGAAGTCGTCCACCGTGCCGGTCTTGGCCGCGGCCGGCCGGCCGATGCCGAGCCCGGCCCCCGTGCCCTCGGTGAGCACGCCGCGCAGCACGTAGCTGACCGCGTCCGCGACGCCCTTGCGGACCGCCTGGTGGCAGTTCGCCTCCGGCACCCGGAGCGACCGCCCGGCCGCGTCGGTGATCGATCCGATCGCGATCGGCGAGCAGTACTCGCCGCGCGCCGCGAACGCGGCGTAAGCCGCCGCCATCCGCACCGGCGAGACCGTGTTCGAGCCCAGCGTCAGCGTCGGGACCTGCTCGAGCGGCGAGCCGTCGGCCCGGCGCATGCCGAGCCGCTCGGCCATGCGCACCGTGTCGCACAGGCCGACCTTCTTCTCCAGGGCGAGGAAGAACGTGTTGACCGAGTGGTGGGTGCCGGTCAGCAGGCTGAACTTCTTGCCGCCCTCGCCGTCGGCGGCGTTGTGCAGCGGCTTGGTGTCGCCCACGGGGTCACCCGCGCAGTCGCGGTACCCGGTCGGGACGTACTCGCGCGGCGCCATCAGCCGCTCGCCGAACGGCATGCCCTCGTTGAGCGCCGCGGCCAGCGTGAACACCTTGAACGTCGATCCGGACTGCATCCCGATGCTGCTGCCGTGCGACTCGTCGGCGGCGAAGTTGATCCAGGTCCTGCCCCACTCCTTGTCCGGCCCGAGCCGGCGGTCGACCGCCATGCCCTTGATCTCGCCGGTGCCCGGCTCGACCAGCGCCTCTGCCGCGGCCTTGTGCGCGCCGTTGCGCGGCGGCACGTGCCGGTCGACCGCCCGCTGCGCGGCCCGCTGCACCTGCCAGTCGAGCGTCGTACGGATCGTCAGGCCGCCGCGCTGCAGCAGTCGCAGCCGCTCCTGCGCCGTCGCGCCGAAGACCGGGTTGCCGAGGATCTCCCGTTGCACGTAGTCGCAGAAGAACGGCGCCTTGCTGGACACGCAGCCGTTCGGGGTGCTGTGCGGATGCAGCCCGAGCGGGCGGCGGGCGGCCGCCTGGGCCTCGGCCGCCGGCACCCAGCCCAGCTCCCGCATGCGCTCGAGCACGGTGTCGCGGCGCTCCCTCGCCGCCCCGGGATGCAGCCGCGGGTTGTACGCGAACGGGTACCGCACCACCCCGGCCAGCGTGGCCGCCTCGGCGAGCGTCAGCCGGGACGCCGGCTTGCCGAAGTACCGCCTGGCCGCCGCCTCGATCCCGTACGCGCCGTCGCCGAAGTAGGCGATGTTCAGGTAGCGCCGCAGGATCTCGTCCTTGGGCAGCAGTTTCTCCAGCTGCATGGCATAGCGCAGCTCGCGCACCTTGCGGGCCGGGGTGACCGCGAGCGCCGCCTTGCGTTCCGCGTCCGTCCGCGCGCTCTCGAACAGCACGTTCTTGACGTACTGCTGGGTCAGCCCGGAGCCGCCCTGGGTGACGCTGCCGGAGCGCATGTTGTGCACGAGCGCCCTGATCGTCCCCTTCGTGTCGAGCGCGCCGTGCTCGTAGAACCGGCTGTCCTCGATCGCCAGGACGGCCTTCCTGGCCACCGGCGCGATCTGGTCGAGCCGCACCTCCACCCGGTTCTCGAAGTAGAACGTGGCGAGCAGCGACCCGTCGGCCGCGAGGATCCTGGATCGCTGGGGCAGCGGTGGGGTGCGCAGGTCGCTCGGCATGCTCTCGAACCAGTCGGCCGACCGCCGCGCCCCCATGCCGGCCGACCCGACGAGCGGCAGCACCAGCAGCGCCACCAGAATGCCCGCGCCGACCGCCGCGCCTACCAGCCCGCCGATCGTTCTCGTGACCCGGAACGGACGCCTCGACCCACGGCCCCTGTACGCCACACCGACGAGACTAAGACGCCGAGATGACGCTCTCCTAACAAAATCTTGGCGGACATCTTCCCTGCGCTGGTGCGGGCGATGGCTCAGGTTGGCGAGTCGGGGGCGGTGCGGGACCAGGATTCGACGCGGGCGCGAAAGTCGCGGGCGGCGGCACGCAGCTCGCTCTCGGGGTCGATGCCCTCGTCGCGCGCCTTCGTGACCAGCGCGAACAGCTCGGCGGCCAGGCCGCGGCCCACAGCGTACAGCTCCTCTGGAACGCCGGCGCGGGCGGCGCGGCGCTGGAGTTGGGCGGACAGGGCCAGCGCCGGCTGGCCCATCGGGACCCCGTCGAAGATGCCGTCGGCGTTCTTGGCGGCGCGTTCCGCGGCCTTGATGTCGTCCCAGTTGGCGATCACCTCGTCGGCGCCGTCGACCCGTACGGAGCCGAAGACGTGCGGGTGGCGCCTGACCAGCTTGTCGACGATCGCGGCGGCCACGTCGTCGATCGCGAAGGCCGTCTCGTCGGTGCGCTCGGCCGCCACGACCGAGTGGAAGGCGACCTGCAGCAGGACGTCCCCCAGCTCCTCGCGCAGCTCGGACAGCTCGCCGCGCTCGATCGTGTCCACCACCTCGTAGGCCTCCTCGACGAGGTAGGGGGCGAGCGTGGCGTGCGTCTGCTTGCGGTCCCACGGGCACTCGCGGCGCAGCGTGTCCATCACCGACACCAGGTCGAGCAGCCGGGCGCCCGGCAGGTCGTACGACCCGTGCAGCACCTCGAGCTCGACCGGCCCGTTCGCGGCGACGACGAGGGCGCCGACCGCGCGCATCAGCTCCTCGTCGCCGTCCGGTCCGGCGAGCCAGACGATCGGCGCCGAGCGGGCTGCGGCCACGAGCGCCTCCGCGTCCGGCGTGGTCACCTCGACCCGCACCCCCGCCTCGCGTACGTAGGGGAGCTGCGGGTTGCCCGCCTCGGCCAGCACCCGGGACGCCTCGTGCAGCGCCTGCCAGGCCCGCCAGCTGAGCAGGCCCGGCGCGACCCGATGCGTGGTGGCGAGGAAGATCAACGACATCAGCCGGTTCCGGACTCCGTGCGCGACAGGCGGTAGGTCACCGGGCTCAAGCTGACGGTCCTCGGGTCGAAGCCGCCGAACCGCGGACTGATCGTGATCTTCAGCCGCGAGGCGGCCGTCGAGTAGGCCGTCGCGAGCTGCCGGGTGGCGCGTTCCTGCGCCGCGGGGTCGAGCTGGCCCTGCGCGTTCGGTACCAGGCCGTACCGCTGCAGCAGCTGCCGCTGGAGCAGGGCGGTGCGGGCGAAGTCGGTGGTGTAGCGCAGCGGGACGTCGGCGGCCAGCACGCTGGGGGCGACCGCGGCCGCCCCGCCCAGGCCGTCGAGCAGCCGGTCGATCTCGCCCTGCGTCACCGTGACGCCCTGCTCTTCGGCGACCTCGTCCCAGACCTTGAAGCTGACGAGCTGGTAGAGCGCGCTGCGGTGCGGCGAATCCTGGTCAAAGGGGACCTGCTGCCCGCGCTGCTGCTCCGTCTGCTGGACGAGCGCCGCCTGCCGGTTGGCGTCGAACTCCTTACGCCACTGCGCGACCGTGTCGTCCAGCCGCGCTGTGGTGATGCGCTCGTCGCCGATGGTCGCCGCCGCGCCCATCTTCACCGGGCCGCAGGCGGTCAGCGCGGCGGCCGCGGCGAGCGCGCCGGCGACGGCGGGCACGGCGGCGCGGAGCGCGAGTGGTCTGTTCACGACGTCACGTCTCTTCACAGTGGTGGTCATCGGGTGTGCGTCTTTCCAGTCGTCGGTCCCGTCCGGGCGTCGTCATTGTCGCGCCTCGGCCGGGGCCGGGAGCAGCAGGGCCTCGACCAGGTCGGTGCACCATTTCAGCAGCTCCTGGTCGCGCAGCGGCCGGCCGCCCAGCGGCTTGGTCTTGGGCACGGGCACGAGCAGCGTCTTGGTCTGCGCCTTGAGCAGGCTCTTCGGGTAGAGCCGCTGCAGCCGTACCTGCCGGGACTCGGGCAGCGTGACGGGCGTGAACCGGATGTGGTTGCCCTGGACGCCGACGTCGGTGAGCCCGGCCCCGCGGGCCTTCGCCCTGAACCGCGCGACCTCGAGCAGGTTGAGCACGGGAACGGGCAGCGGCCCGTAGCGGTCCTTGAGCTCCTCCTGCGCCTGGTAGACCTGGTCGTCGTCCTCGATGCCGGCGATCCGCTTGTACGCCTCCAGCCGCAGCCGCTCGCCGGGGACGTACTCGTGCGGGATGTGCGCGTCGACCGGCAGCTCGACCTTGACCTCTGGCGTCTCGGCCGGTCCCTCCTCGCGCAGCTCGCGGACGGCCTCGCCGACCATCCGGACATACAGGTCGAACCCGACGCCGGCGATGTGCCCGGACTGCTCGGCGCCCAGGATGTTGCCGGCGCCGCGGATCTCGAGGTCTTTCATGGCGACGTACATGCCGGCGCCGACCTCGGTGTGCTGGGCGATGGTGACCAGCCGTTCGTGCGCGGTCTCGGTGAGCGGCACCTCGGGCGGGTAGAGGAAGTACGCGTACGCCCGCTCCCGCCCGCGCCCGACCCGGCCGCGCAGCTGGTGGAGCTGTGACAGGCCATAGGTGTCGGCCCGGTCGACGATGAGCGTGTTCGCGTTGGGGATGTCGAGGCCGGACTCGACGATCGTGGTGGCCACGAGGACGTCGTAGTTCTTCTCCCAGAAGTCGACCATGACCTGCTCGAGCTGGTGCTCGTTCATCTGGCCGTGCGCGGTCGCGATACGCGCTTCGGGGACCAGCTTGGCCAGGTTGGCGGCGACCCGGTCGATCGACCGCACCCGGTTGTGCACGAAGAACACCTGGCCCTCGCGCAGCAGCTCGCGCCGGACGGCGGCGGCGATCTGCTTCTCGTCGTACGGGCCGACGAAGGTGAGGATGGGATGGCGCTCTTCTGGCGGGGTGAGGATGGTCGACATCTCGCGGATGCCGGTGAGCCCCATCTCGAGGGTCCGCGGGATCGGTGTGGCCGACATGGCGAGCACGTCGACCTGGGTACGCAGCCGCTTGAGCTGCTCCTTGTGCTCGACCCCGAACCGCTGCTCCTCGTCCACGATGATCAAGCCGAGGTCCTTGAACCTGGTCTCGGGTGACAGCAGCCGGTGCGTGCCGATCACGACGTCGACGGCGCCGTCGGCGAGGCCGCGCAGCGTCTCGCGCGCCTCGGCGTCCGACTGGAACCGCGACAGCGGCTTCACGATGACCGGGAACGCGCCGAACCGCTCGGAGAACGTCGACATGTGCTGCTGGACGAGCAACGTCGTCGGCACCAGGACGGCCACCTGCTTGCCGTCCTGGACGGCCTTGAACGCCGCCCTGACCGCGATCTCGGTCTTGCCGTAGCCGACGTCGCCACAGATCAGCCGGTCCATCGGGACCGGCTTGCGCATATCGGCCTTGACCTCGTCGATCGCGGCGAGCTGGTCGGGGGTCTCGACGTAGGGAAAGGCGTCCTCGAGCTCGCGCTGCCACGGCGAGTCCTGGCCGAACGCGTGCCCCGGGCTGGCCATCCGCGCGGAGTACAGCCTGATCAGCTCGCCGGCGATCTGCCGGACCGCGCGGCGGGCCCGGCCCTTGGCCTTCTGCCAGTCAGCGCCGCCGAGCCGGTGCAGCGCCGGCGCCTCGCCGCCGACGTAGCGGGTGATCTCCTCCAGCTGGTCGGTCGGCACATAGAGCCGGTCGCCCTTGGCGTACTCGAGCACGAGGTACTCGCGGGTGGCGCCCTGGATGGTGCGGCTGACCATCTCGACGTAGCGGCCCACGCCGTGCTGCTCGTGGACGATGTAGTCGCCCTGCGTGAGCTGCAGCGGGTCGATGCCGCCGCGCCGGCGGGACGGCAGCCGCCGCATGTCCTTGGTGGACGACCGCTGCCCGGACAGGTCGGTCTCGGTCAGCACGGCGAGCCGCGCCGCGTCCCAGACGAAGCCGTGTTCGAGCCGGCCCTTCGCGACGTGCACGACGGCCGGCTCGGGCGGCGCCGGCAGGTCGGCCACCCTGGCGCCGAGCCCCTCGTCGCGGACCACCTCGGCGAGCCGCTCGGCCGGGCCGTGACCCTCGGTGACCAGCACGACCCGCCAGCCTTCGTGCACCCAGCCCTTGACGTCGGCCAGCATCCGGGCGGTGTCGCCGCGGTAGGCCTCGGCCGTGCGGGCGCCGACGGTGAGGGCCTCGTCGTCGAACTCCTCGTCGGTGGTGAACGGCGTGAGCCGCCACCACGGGACGTCCAGCTCGGCGGCGCGGTCGCGCACCTCGTCGATCGTCTTGTACGCGGCGGCGCCGAGGTCGATCGGGGCCTCGCCGCCGGCCGCGGCGGTCACCCACGAGGCCTCGAGGAACTCCTGGCTCGTGCGCACCAGCTCGGCCGCCCTGGTCCTGATCCGCTCCGGGTCGCAGACCATGGCGTACGAGCCGGCCGGCAGCAGGTCGAGCAACAACGCCATGTCGGCGGCGAGGACGGGCGAGAACGCCTCCATGCCCTCGATCGCGTCGCCGGCGGCCATGGCGTCGAGGATCCCGGCCAGGCTCGGGTGCTCCGCGGCCAGCCGCGCGGCCCGCTCGCGCACCTGGGGGGTCAGCGGCAGCTCGCGGCACGGCGGCGCCCACAGGCCGCTCTGGGCGACCTCGAGGGACCGCTGGTCGGCGGCCTTGAAGTAGCGGATCTCCTCGACCGTGTCGCCCCAGAACTCGACGCGCTGCGGATGCTCCTCGGTCGGAGGGAAGACGTCGAGGATGCCGCCGCGCACCGCCACCTCGCCGCGCTTTTCGACCAGGTCGACGCGACGGTAGCCGGCCTCGACCAGGCGGGCCACGACGTCGCCGAGCTCGGCCTCGTCGCCGGTGCGCAGCCGGACAGGTTCGAGGTCGCCGAGGCCGGCCACGATCGGCTGCAGCACCGCGCGTACCGGGGTGACGACGACGTCCAGCGGGCCGCCCGGCGGGGCCTGGTCCGTGGCCGGCTCGCCGCTTTCGGGGTGGGCGAGGCGGCGCAGCACGGCGAGCCGCTGCCCGACGGTGTCGGAGCGCGGGGACAGCCGCTCGTGCGGCAGCGTCTCCCACGCCGGGAACAGCGCGACCCGGTCCGGATCGAGCAGGCTGGTGAGCGCCGCGGCCAGGTCTTCCGCCTCCCGCCCGGTCGCGGTGACCGCCAGCACCACCCCGCCGGGACCGGCGGCCGTGACGGCCGTGGCGTCCGTGGCGCTCGGGGTGGTGGCGATGCGGCGGGCCAGCGCGGCCACGAGCAGCGGGCGCAGCGCGGGCGGCGCGACGAGGTCGTAGTCGGCGGCCGGGCCGGGGCCGGCGGCGTCCAGCGCACGCCGCAGCGCGGGGTCGGCGGAGGCGAGGTCAATGAGTCCGGAAAGCGTCATCATCTGCCAGGAGTGGGGCGCCGCGGTCGGCGCAGGACGAACACCCGGGCTCCTCATGGGGCACCCGGGTCAGGATTCAGCGTACGCGGCCGGTCGGGGCGTTCGCGACACGGGCCCGGCGGAATCGCGGGCACGCTTCGCTGTCGGGCGACTACGCTATGAGATCGTGACCGATCTGGGAACCGCGCCGATCCACGAGGGCGACCCGTTCTCCGAGCGGGTCAGGGAATACTCCCGGCAGCGGCCGCCGGGGCGGATCCAGATGCTGGAGGCCGGCTGCGGCTGGGGCCGGGGGCTCGCCCTCGGCGACCTGCGGCGGCACGTCACCGGCGTCGACCTCGACCTGCCGGCGCTGCGCGCCCGCACGCTCGCCAGGACCGACCTCGACGGGTGGCATCTGGGCGACCTGCGCACGGTGCCGCTGCCGCCACGCGAGTACGACGTTGTGCACGCGCCGTACCTCATCGACCGCATCCCGCAGGCCGAGTTGGTCCTCGACCGGCTCGTCGCCGCGCTCAAGCCCGGCGGCCTGCTGCTGGTCCGGTTGCGCGACCGGTGCACCGCGTACGGCCTCATCGACCGGATGCTGCCCTGGTGGCTGCGCGCCCGGCTCGCCGCCGGCGACGGCGTGCCGCCGACCGCTGTGTACGAGCCCGTGGCCTCCCGCGAGGGCATGCGGTGGTACTGCGTGATGCGCGGTCTGGTGGTCACCGAGGAGTACACCTCCAGAAAGAGTGTGGCCGCTTTCGGCCGTTGGGCCGCGATGGTCATCTGGTTGGGGAGGATGCTGGCCACGCTGTCCGGCAACCGGCTGCCCGCCGACCACAGTGAGGTCATGATGGTCATCCGAAAACCCGAGAACCGCTTCGCCCGGGTGATTTGACCCACTGTGGTGTTACCGTTTCGCCGGAGGGTGCCGGTGACCTGGCGAATCGGAGGCGACGGGGTGACGGGAGGACTGACCGGAGAGCCCGGCCCGCCGGGCCCTGACCGGTCGAACACAGCCGGCGACGTGCCGTCCTGGACGCCGGGCGAGTCCGCGCTCGGTCACCTGGAGCTCCTCCTGTCCGGCGGGCTCGCCCCGCTGACCGGCTTCCTGGGCTCCGGCGACACCGAGGCGGTGCTCGCGCACCGGCGGCTGGCCGACGGCACGCCCTGGCCGGTGCCGATCACGCTCGATGTTCCCGAACGGCTGGCCGGTGACCTGGCGGCGCGGCCGGAAACCGAGCGGCGGCTGGCCCTGCACGACCCCGAGGGCACCCCGCTCGCCATCCTCCACGTGACCGAGATCTGGTCGTCCGATGGCGAGACCCGGCTCGCCGGGCCGGTCGTGCCGGTGCGCCCACCCGAGCACGGGCTCTTCCGCGGGCTGCGCCGCTCGCCGGGCGAGGTCAGGTCGGCCGCGTCCGGCGACGGCCTGATGATCGCGGCCGCCGTCCGCGGTCCGCTGCACCGCAGGGAGACCGGGCAGCTGCGCCAGATCGCCGAGAAGCTGGGCGCGACGGTGCTCCTGCTGCCCCTGCTGTCCGGCGCCCACACCGACGGCCTGGTGCGCGCGCTGCTGGCCGTACGCAAGGAGATGCCGGGCGAGTCCCTCGTCGTGCCGCTGCCGCTGGACGAGCACCCGGATCCCGAGCGCGACCTGCTGCTGCGCGCGCACGTCGCCGCCGCGCACGGTGCCACCCACCTGTTCCTGCCGGCGGTGGCCGAACGGCCGGCGGAGTGGCTCGCCGCCGAGGCGCCGCTCGAGATCGTGGTACCCGAGCCATGGGCCTACGACGAGAGCGTCGAGGTCTGGCGGCCCACGGCCAGGATCGAGCCCGACCACATCCGGATCGAGACGCTCGACGTGGACGCGATGCTCGACCGCGGCGACCCGATCCCCGACTGGTACACCTTCCCCGCGGTCGCGCGCGAGCTGCGTGCGGCCAGGCCACCGCGGCACGAGCGCGGGCTCACGGTGTTCTTCACCGGCCTGTCCGGCTCCGGCAAGTCCACCATCGCGCGCGGCCTGGCCGACGCGCTCGTCGAGCGCGGCGGCCGCACCGTCACCCTGCTCGACGGCGACGTCGTGCGCAGCCTGCTGTCCGCCGGGCTGACGTTCTCCAAGGCCGATCGCGACCTCAACATCCGGCGGATCGGGTTCGTCGCCGCCGAGGTCACCCGGCACGGCGGCCTCGCCATCTGCGCCCCGATCGCCCCCTACGCGGCGACCCGCGCCGAGGTGCGGCGCATGGTGTCGGCCATCGGCGACTTCGTGCTCGTGTACGTGGCCACCCCGCTGGACGAATGCGAGCGCCGCGACCGCAAGGGCCTGTACGCGAAAGCGCGGGCCGGGCTGATCCCCGAGTTCACCGGCGTCTCCGACCCGTACGAGCCGCCCGACGACGCCGACCTCGTCCTCGACACGTCCGGCATGGAGCCGGCGGACGCGGTGGCGGCGGTGCTCGACCTGCTGGTCGGCGGCGGCTGGGTGGCGGCCCAGTAGCCGCCGTGGCCGCTCCGCGTATGGATGCGACATGAATGCCAGCCGTCCGGGCGCGACCTGCCCGACATCGGCCGCGAATCGCTAGAAGTGTCGCGGACAGGGCACAGTGGAGAACATGCATTTTGACTATGCCATGGCGATCGGCTCGTTCCTGGTCGCCATCGTCGTCGGCCTGACCGGTATGGGCGGCGGCGCACTCATGACACCGATGCTGGTGACGTTCTTCGGCGTACCGCCGCTGGCGGCGGTCTCCAGCGACCTGGTCGCGGCCGCCGTGATGAAGCCGATCGGCAGCTTCGTCCACTTCCGGCGCGGCACGGTCGATCTGCGGCTGGTCGGATGGCTGTGCGTCGGATCGGTCCCTGCGGCGTTCTGCGGCGTGCTGGTCGCCGATGCGCTCGGCAGCGGCCACGACGTCCAGTCCGTGATCAAGAAGGCCATGGGGGTGGCGCTGCTGCTCGCGGCGGCCGGGCTGATCGTGCGGGCCTACCTTGCCATGGTCGACCGGGCACGGCAGGTGCGCGGCACCGGCCGGACGCGCCGCACCGCCGCCCCTGGGTCGCCCGCCGCGACGGAGCCCCCGGCCATTTTCGTACGCCCTATCCCGACTGTGTTGGTCGGAATAGTTGGTGGGCTGATCGTCGGCATGACGTCGGTTGGCTCCGGTTCCTTGATCATCGTGGCGCTGCTGGCGCTGTACCCGCGGCTGACCGGCAACCAGCTCGTCGGAACCGACCTCCTGCAGGCCGTCCCGCTGGTGATGTCGGCCGCCCTCGGCCACCTCCTGTTCGGCGACTTCCAGATGGACGTCACCGCCGCCCTGCTGGTCGGGTCGGTCCCCGGCGTCTACATCGGCTCGCTGATCTCGTCGCGGGCGCCGGGCGGGTTGATCCGGCGCGCGCTCGCCTTCGTGCTGCTGGCCTCGGCGCTGAAGATGTTCGACGTGGACAACGGCGTCCTCGCCTGGACGCTCGCCGGGATGCTGCTCGTCGGGTCGGGTGCGTGGATGGTGCTGCGCCGGCGTAAGGGACTGCCGGCGCTGGCGAGCACGGAACGCCGCGCGGCCGCCCGCCGCCCCGCGGTACGGGAGACCACCGTCAGGGAGACCAGATGACCCTGTGCCGCGATGACCCTGTGCCGCGATGACCCTGTGCCGCGCGGCCCGGCCGCCATAGCGGAACGCCGGTCGAACGGCAACCGGCGGCCGTGACCCAATACGGATAACGAAATGGTCGCCGCCAGGTAAATGACCCGGTATTTTGCCGCCATGGACGGGCGAAGGAGCGGACGGCGCGGCGCGGCCGCCCGGGGCCGGATGTCACCGCCCGGCGGGATGCCGGGGCGGGGCAGCGGGTCCGCGCATGCGGCGCTCGCCGTGGCCGGGTGCGCGGTCGTGGTGGGAGCCGCGGCGTTCGTGCTGCCCGGCGGGCTCGTCCCCCGTTCCGGGGACGGCGGTGGCGGCCGCCTGGCCGACCCGGCGCCGGCCGCCGCGGCGCGACCGCGACCGGGCACGCGGCCACCCGCGCCGGCGCCGGCGCCGGCGCCGGTCGGGCCGGCATCCCCCGATCCGCGGCTGCGGGCGCGGGTGACCCTCACCCACAACGCCGGATGTACGGTGTCGGCGAACCTGGTGCCATCCTGCGGCGCGTGGTGGGGGGTGGCGCCGGCGGCGTTCACCACCACGCCGCACACCGAGGCGCTGCACGACTTCGAACGCAAGATCGGCCGGACCGTCGACATCTACCACGCCTACCATCGCGGCGACCAGATGTTCCCCACCGCCGAGGAGATGGCGATCGCCAGGGAGCCAGACCACCGGCGCATGCTGCTGCTGAACTGGAAACCCGACACCGGCCGCACCTGGGCGTCGGTGGCCGCCGGCTCGATGGACGGCCAGATCGACCGGCTCGCCGCCCATATCAGAGCCACCTTCCCCGAGAAGTTCTTCCTCGTCATCCACCACGAGCCGGAGGAGGAGGTGAGGGAGACCCCGGGCTCTGGCCACACGGCCGACGACTACCGGAACATGTTCCGGCACGTGGTCCAGCGCTTCCGCGCGGACGGGGTGCGCAACGCGCTGTTCACCGCCGTGTTCATGGGTTCACAGAAGTGGGGCGTCCAGCCGTGGTTCGACCGGCTCTACCCGGGGAGCGACGTGGTCGACTGGCTGGGCATGGATCCGTACGCCTCGGCGGACACCCCGGACTTCTCGCATCTGGTCAACATGACGTCCACGCAGGGGCGCGGCTTCCCCGGTTTCTACACGTGGGCGGGCAGGATCGCGCCCGGTAAACCGATCATGATGGCGGAGTGGGGCGTCTTCTCCACCGGGGCGCGCAAGGCCGCCTTCTTCAAGACCGTCGCCACCCAGCTCAAGCGGCATCCGCGGATCAAGGCGCTGGTCTACTTCGACACGCCGCGGGCGCCGTTCGCGGGATTCGAGATCGACACGCGGGTCGACTCGAGCGCGTCTTCGCTCGACGCCTACCAGACGGTGAGCAACAACCCTCAGTTCAACCCGTGAGCGCCCATCGAGGCGTGCGGGCGATCATCGAAGCCACATACCGGACATCTGGCAACACGGGACTCTGCCGAGTTCCAAGCTGCCTTATATTGCAGAGAACGCACGGGCCAATTCGGTAACGCACAGTCACGAAGTCTCGAAGTCACGTAGAAGGGTCGGGAGTCGATGGACGCGACGCCGAGTACCCCCGCGTCTTCGGACCTCAGCCAGTACGGCGCGCTGCTGCGCCGCCGGTGGTGGGTCGTCGTCGCGTTGTCCATCGTGGGGCTGGCCGTCGGGGGTGCGCTGCTCGAGGTCCGGCCGAAGGTCTACACCTCATCGGCGCAGATCCTGATCAAAGACCCCACCTTCAGCGACCCGACACAGCAGACGGGCAAGAAGTCAGGCGTCAACCTCGACACCGAAGCGGCGATCATGAAGTCGCAGGAGGTGGCGAACCGGGTCAAGGCGCTGCTGAGGTCCCCGGAGAGTCCGGCCCGGCTGGCGCAGCACATCGAGGTCACCGCGATCCCCAACTCCTCCGTGCTGGCCGTCTCGTTCAACGCGAGCAGCCCCGTCGCGGCGCAGCAGGGCGCGCACCAGTACGCGCGCGCCTACCTCGACGACCGCATCGAGCGGGTCAAGAACGACAACGCCCGCCAGATCGCCGCCTTCCGCTCCCAGATCCTGAGCCTCGACCGGCAGCAGAAGGACCTGATCCAGCAGATGATCGCGCTGCCCGGCGGGTCGGGCGAGAAGCTGAAGCTGCAGGCCCAGGTGAGCCGCATCCAGCGACAGATGCAGGGCTTCAGCGAGCGGGTGGTCGAGCTCGACGGCGGCCTCGGCAACCCGGGTGAGGTCATCAGCGATGCCAGGCCCGGTCAGCAGACCGCGCCGATCATGCCGCTGTACCTCGGCAGCGGGCTCATGATCGGGCTGCTGTTCGGCATTCTCGCCGCCCTCTGGCGCGACCGCGCCGACCGGCGTCTCCGCCGCGCCGAGGACATCGAACGGCTGCTCAACCTGCCCGTGCTGCTCAACGTGCCGGTCAAGGGCCGCCACGCGATGGGGTTGCTGCCCGCGCGCAGCCAGGGCGGGCAGGCCTTTCACGAGCTCGCCCACTCCCTCAACGCCACGCTCGGCCACGGCAACCACGTCATCCTCGTCGCCGGGGTCACCCCCGGTTGGGGCGCCGGCGCGATCTGCGCCAACCTGGCCGCCGCGCTGGCCCGCACCGACGACGACGTGGTGCTCGTCTGCGCCAACCTGCCATCGCCCTACTCCGCGCGGCTGCTCAACCTGAACGAAGGCCCCGGCCTGTCGGAGATCCTGGTGCACGGCACGCCGGTCGCCGACGTCATCCAGTCGCCGCGCGAACTGCCCAAGATGCGCGTCATCACGCCGGGACACGACGAGGACCTCGCCTGGGAACGGCTGCAGACCCAGTCGATGGACCGCCTCATCCAGGGGCTGCGGCGGCACGCCACGCACGTCATCATCGAGGCGCCGCCGACCTCGACAAGCGCCGACGCCCAGGCCCTGGCCGAGATCGCGGACGCCTCGATCATCGTCGTGGAGATCCCGCGCGCCGAGCGCGAGCACGTCGGCGAGGGCATGCGGCAGCTCGACCGGATGGGCACCGCCGTGCTCGGCGCCGTGGTGCTCCCGGTCCAGCCCGGCTCGCTCCCGCCGGTGGCGGCGGAGCGCGGACGGCCGCCGGAGCCACGGCGCGCGGACACCCGCCCCGACACCCGCACCGACACCCGCACCGACACCCGGCGGCGGGCCGGCGCCCCACCCGAGCCCGGGCGGCGGCGCCGGCGGGATCCGGCAGCGGCCGAGATCCCGGTCGACCAGCTCGCTGACGCCGCCGGCCACGGCACGGGCCACGCCGCGGCGGCCGGTCACGCCGCCGGCCAGCGGGCCTATCAGGACCCGATGCCGCCCGGCGCTCCCGGCTCCGCGGGGCCACCCGTGCCGCCGGCGCCGGCCGCGCCCTCACCTTCCCAGCTGTCGTCGTCGCAGCTGTCGTCGTCAGGGGTGCCGCCCGCCGGGCATCCCCAGGGGCCAAGGACGCGGCAGGACGGCCGCTCAGGGCTGGCCGGCTACGCCACGGAGTCGGCCGCGCCAGGCGATCCGTTCGACGACGAGGCCGGCCGCGGCGCCGGCGGGCGGAAGAACGCGGCCGAGCTGTTCCCGCCCGAGACGTTCAAGACCCAGAGCTTCGAGGCGGCCGACCGCACCCAGACGTTCAACGCCATCGACGACCTCGTCGCGGGAGGCGCCGACGACGACGCCTTCGTCGACCCGGGTCGCGTCGGCGATCGGTAAGATGACCTCCCTCGTCAATCCCGGCGGCCGGCCGGGGCCGGCCGCCGACACCACCAATACCGTGGCGACTCCGGTCGTCGATGCACCGGAGACCGGCGAGCCCGGCGACACCGGAGCCCACCCGGCGCTCGACACGGCCGGCCACCCGATCGTCGACACCCCGCCGGGGAGCGGCCGGGGGTGGCCGCTGGGGCGCCGGCTGCCGTACGCCTGGCCGCTGTGGGCGCTGTTCGTGTTCTATCCGGTGTGGTGGCTGCTCGGCCTGGGCACCTTCATCTACCCGATCCTTGCCGTGCCGATGGGCATCTACCTGCTCCGGCACCGGCCGATCAAGGTGCCGCCAGGGTTCGGCATCTGGCTGCTGTTCCTCGTGTGGTTCTGCTTCAGCGTGGTCATGCTGCGGGTGAACCCGCCGGGGACCTACGGCACGGGCAACATGCGGCTCGGCGTGGTGGCGCTGCGCCTGACGTTGTACCTGTCGGCGACGGTGATGCTGCTGTACGCGGGGAACCTCAGCGAGCGGCGGCTGCCCCGCACCACCCTGATCCGGTGGCTGTCGGTGATGTTCCTCGTCACCGTCGGGGGCGGCGTGCTGGGCATGGCGTGGCCCACCTTCGGCTTCACCACCCCGGTGGAGGCGGTGCTCCCCCACTCCGTCCAGGTGAACAAGTACATCCAGAGCCTGGTCCATCCCAACTCCGCCCAGGTGCAGGCCGTGCTGGGCGACCCGTCGCCCCGCCCGGCGGCGCCGTTCGGCTACACCAACGTGTGGGGCGAGAACCTGTCCCTCCTGCTCATCTGGTTCGTGGTCGGCTGGTGGGTGTACGGCACGGCCCTGCGCCGGCTCTCCCTGATGGTCCTGGTGGCTCTCGCCATGGTGCCGACGATCTACTCGCTCAACCGGGGCATGTGGATCGGGCTCGGCCTGTCCATCGTCTACGTGGCGATCCGGCTGGCGCTGCGCGGCCGGCTGTGGGTGGTCGGCGGCCTCGCCGTCGGGCTGACGGTCGCCGCCCTCGTCTTCATGTTCTCGCCGCTGCACACCGTCTTCGAGGAACGCCTCAGCCACGGCCACAGCAACCGCATCCGCGAGTTCACCACCGAGAAGGTGCTTGAGGTGTCGCGGGCGTCCCCGGTCATCGGCCTCGGCAACACCAGGAACGCGGTGGGCAGCGCGCAGTCGATCGCGGTCGGCAAGACCGAGAAATGTCAGCAGTGCGGCAACCCGACGCTGGGCAGCAACGGGCAGGTCTGGCTGGTGCTGATCTCGCAGGGGTACGTCGGGGTCGCGCTGTACACGCTGTTCTTCGTCTACGGGATCCTCCGCTACTGGCGGGACGTGACCCCGATCGGCCTCAGCGGGGTGCTGATCTTGCTGCTGTCCTTGCTCTACAACTTCTACTACGACGCCATCGTCACGCCGCTCGGCTTCTTCATGCTCGCCTACGCGCTGCTGTGGCGGAACGACATCGAGCACGCCAGGGTCGCCCGCCGCGTCGCGCTGCGGCCGAAGCACCGGCGGTTCATGGCGCGCAGGTCGGCCGCGGCGGGGCCGGCATGACCGCCGCCGCACCTGGCGAGGCCCTCGACACCCAGCCGTCCGGCGATGCCGCGCTGCGGCTGCGCTACCTCGCGGAGGTGTCCGGCCTGCTGTGGCCGGCGCCGGCCCGCGCCGGGTTCGGGGTGACCGGCGGCACGCCGATCGCCGAGTACGTGCTGGTCCTCGGCGCCAAGCGGCCACGGTTGCTGGTACCGGCCGGCGACCGGCGCGCCGCTGCGGCGGCCGTACGCCGGTATGCCGAACCGGGCTCGGCCAGGCAGCGCCTGATGCTGCGCGGCCTGGCGGCCGCGCTGTCCTGCGGGTTCGGTGGCGCCCTGCTCGGCCCGCGGTTCCGGGTGTGCGCGGACGCCCCGCCGGCCGGCCGGACCGGGCCGATCGGAACGATAGGGCCGATCGGAACGATCGAGACGTACCTGCGCGGCGCGCTCGATCAGCCGGCCTCCCCGGGCGGCCGGAACGACGGCCTGGTACTCAGCCTGTCCATCGGGCCGGCCAGGGCGAACCGCAAGCCGGTGCTGCAGCTGCTCACCCCGCGCGGGGGTACGGTCGGCTTCGCCAAGCTCGGCATCAACGAGCTGACGCGTACGCTCGTGCAGGCGGAGTCGGTCGCACTGCGCACGCTCGCGTCGGCCGCGCCCCGGCACATCACCGTCCCGACGGTGCTGCATCACGGCAGATGGAACCGCCTGGAGGTGCTGGTTCAATCGCCGCTGCCCGTCTGGCTGCGGCGGGCCGGGCACGATCAGGAACGGCTGGGCGCGGCGATGCTCGAGGTCGCGCGGATCGGCGGCGTGGGAGCGGCCAGGCTGCGCGACAGCACGTACTGGATCGGGCTCGGCGAACGGCTCGCCGCGCTCGGCGCCGGGGACGGCGGACCGAGCGTTGGACCCGGCGCCGGCTCGGGCGTCGGCCGGGCGCTGCGGACGGCGTACGAGCGGATCGGCGAGCGGGCCGGCGACGTCCGGCTGCGGTTCGGGTCCTGGCACGGGGACTGGACGCCGTGGAACATGGCCACCCTGCGCGACACCCTGCTGGTCTGGGACTGGGAGCGGTTCGACCACGGCGTCCCGCTCGGCTTCGACGCCATCCACTACGCCTTCCAGGGGGCCGTGGTCAGGGACGGCGTCGACCCGGAGCCGGCCGCGGCCCGGTGCATCGAGGGGGCGGCCGGGTTGCTCGGGCCGTTTGGGGTCACCTCGGCCGAACCGATGGCGGCCCGGCTGACCGCGCTGCTTTACTTCACCGACATCGCCGTCCGGTACCTCGCCGACAAGCAGGGCGAGGGGGGTACCAGGCTCGGCCGGCCGCGGGACTGGCTGCTGCCCGTGCTGGCCGCCCAGGTCGAAAGGCTGCACCCGTGATCGACACGTCATCGGCCCCGCCGGCCGTCAAGCGCGCCGCGCAGACCCTCGCGGTGGCCGAGGGGCGGCTGACCGCTCAGGCCCGCGTACTGCCGGACTTCCTCATCACCGGCGGGCAGCGCTGCGGCACCACGTCGATGTACCGCGCGCTGAGCGCGCACCCGGCGGTGCTCAAACCGGTGCTGCACAAAGGCGTGCACTACTTCGACACCGGCTACCACCACGGCCAGGCGTGGTATCGCGCGCATTTTCCGCTGCGCCGCACCGCCAGGCGGGTCGAGCGGCGGACCGGGATCCGGCCGCTGGCCTTCGAGTCCGCGCCGTACTACCTGTGCCATCCGCTCGCCGCGGAGCGCATCGCCAGGGACCTGCCCGGCGTACGGCTGATCATTCTGCTGCGCGACCCGGTGGACCGCGCCTACTCCGCGCACGCCCACGAGGTGGCCCGCGGCTTCGAGACCGAGACCTCGTTCGAACGCGCCCTGGAGCTTGAAGAAGAGCGGCTGGCCGGCGAGGCCGAGAAGATCATCGCCGATCCGGCGTACCACAGCCACAGCCACCAGCACCACGCCTACCTCGAACGCGGCCACTACATCGACTACCTGGAGCGGCTGGAGAAGCTGTTCGGCCGCGACCGGCTGCACGTGGTGGACAGCCACGAGTTCTTCACCGACCCCGAACCCGTCTACGACGGGGTGCTTGCGTTCCTCGGGCTGCCGAGCCGTGGCTACCCGGCGTTCGCCCGGCACAACGCCCGCCGGCGCGACCCGCTGGCGCCGGCGCTGCGGGCCAGGCTCGCCGAGCATTTCGAGCCGTACGACGCCCGGCTCGCCGAATGGCTCGGCCATCCCCCGAGCTGGCGCACATGAGGGAGGCCGACCCACCCGCGGCCCTGGCCACCCCTGACGCCCAAGCACCATCCCGGGACACCGCGGCGGCGAGCGGCGAGAGGCCGAGCGCGGATCTGGGGTCGCTGGCGCGCGGCGGCGCGATCAGCCTCGTCGGCGCGGCCTGCTCCGGAGCCGCAGGGGTGGGGCTCGTCGCGCTCGTCACCCGCGGGTTCAACAAGGCCGAGGCCGGGGTGTTCTTCGCGGCCAGCTCGCTGTTCCTGCTGAGCGCGTCGATCGCCAAGCTGGGCGCCGACACCGGCCTGGTGTATTTCATCTCCCGGCTGCGGGTCCTCGGCCGGCGGGCCGAGGTCCGGCGGGTGGTCGTGGTGGCGCTGGTGCCGGTCGCGCTGGCCGGCGTCCTGGCCGGGGCGCTGCTGTTCGCCGGCGGGCCGTGGCTGGCCGGCCGGGCGGTGGACGGACCGCCGGGCCACTTCACCGGCTACGTGCGCACGCTGGCCTGCTTCCTGCCGCTGGCCGCGCTGTCGGACGCCCTGCTCGCCGCCACCCGCGGCTTCCGTACCCAGCGGCCGACCGCGCTCATCGAGGGCATCGGCCGGCCGCTCGGGCAGATCGTCCTCGTCGCCCTCGCGGTCGCGACCGCCTCGGCGGCGTGGCTGGGCTTCGCCTGGGGCTTCCCCTATCTGGGCGCCGCCCTGCTGGCCTGGCTGGCGCTCCGTATCCGCCTCCCCCGTCATGATCAGCGGACGGATCCCGTGCCGAGCGAGGCAACGCCCGGCGGCGGGCGGGAACCGTCGGACGGGTCCGCCGGTCGTTGGCGGGAGTTCTGGGGTTACACCTGGCCGCGGACCTTCGCCGGGATCGCGCAGTTGGCGATCCAGCGGCTCGACATCCTCCTCGTCGCCGCGCTGCGCGGACCGGCCGACGCGGCCGTCTACACGGCGGCCACCCGCTTCCTGGTGGTCGGGCAGCTCGGCGGCAACGCGATCTCGACCGCGGTGCAGCCGCAGCTCGGCGAGCGGCTCGCGCTCGCCGACACCGCCGGCGCGCGCACCCTGTACCGGACGGCCACCGCGTGGCTGATGCTGCTGGTCTGGCCGCTGTACCTGACCTGTGCGGTCTTCGCCGGGCCGATGATGGCGCTGTTCGGGCGCGGCTACGCCGCGGGCACGACGGTCGTCCTCGTGCTGACCGGCGCGATGCTCGTGGCCACCGGCTGCGGCATGGTCGACATGGTGCTCAGCATGTCAGGACGCACGTCGTGGAACCTGATGAACGTGCTGCTCGCGCTGGCGGTGAACGTCGGCCTCGACCTCGTGCTCATCCCGCACCTCGGGATCACCGGCGCGGCCATCGGCTGGGCCGCCGCGATCGTCGTGAACAACCTCGTCCCGCTCGCCCAGGTCGGCCTGGTGCTCAAGCTCCACCCGTTCGGAACGGCGACGCTGACGGCTGCCGCGCTGGCCGGAGCGTGCTTCGGCGCTGTGCCGTTCGGGCTGCGCGCGGTGGCCGGCGACGGCCTGCTCCCGCTCATCGCCGCCACCGCGGCCGGCGCCGTCCTGTACGCCGGCGGCTGCTGGCGCCTCCGCCACCGGCTCGAGCTGACCTCCCTGCGCGCGCTGGCCGTCCGCCGCGGAAGGGTTACTGATATATAGTTCAGTGAACTACAGTTCAGCGTCCAGCCGATCGTACGGAGTCGAGCCGGATGATCCCGAAGCCCACCGCCATCTTTGACCGGCAGCGAGAGTGGCGAGCCCTCGCCGAGTTCGCCGCGGATCCGCGGCCGGAGGTCACCTTCGGCGTGGTGAGCGGGCGGCGCAGGCAAGGCAAAACCTACCTGCTGAGGTCCCTCGCCCAGGCGACGGACGGCTTCTTCTTCGAAGCCACCGACGGAACAGAAGTCGAGTCCCTCAGGATGTTCGGGGCCGCGCTTGCTCGCCATACCGGCTCCCCGGTCGGCTTGCCGTTCGCCGACTGGGAGGACGCGCTCACCTACTTCTTCTCCCTGTCGACCAACCGGCCGGTTCCCCTGGTTATTGACGAGTTTCCCCTCCTCATGAAGGCGAGCCCGACCCTTCCGTCGTTGTTGAAACGCGAGATCGACCTGCGCGGCCCGTCGCAGGCAGGGGGCAGCATGGCGCGAGTCCTCGTCTGCGGTTCCGCGATGTCCGTCATGACGCGCCTGCTGTCGGGCACAGCGCCGCTTCGCGGCAGAGCGGGTTTGGAGTTGATGGTCCGGCCTTTCGCCTACCGGGACGCCGCGGAATTCTGGAACGCCGACGATCCACGGCTGGCGGTACTCCTCCACTCGATCGTCGGCGGAACGCCCGCCTACCGGCGACAGTTCGTACGCGACGACGCTCCCGACGGGTTGCGGGATTTCGACGATTGGGTGTGCCGCACGGTCCTCGACCCTGCCCGGCCGCTCTTTCGCGAAGCCCGATACCTCCTTGCCGAGGAACCCGACATCCGCGATCCCGGGCTCTATTACTCCGTGCTCGCCGCGGTGGCGAACGGAAAGACCACCTGGGGTGGCATCGCCGGCTACGTGGGGCGCAAGACGGCGGACATCGCACACCCGCTCAATGTCCTCGAAGACTGCGGGTTGGTCGCCAAGGAGAAGGATGCCTTCCGTACCGGCCGGGCCCGCTATCGCATCACCGAGCCGCTGGTGGCGTTCTACGAGACGGTCATGCGACCGAGATGGGCGGATCTAGAACAAGGGCTTGCCCAGGAGGTGTGGCGTGATGCCAGGCCCACGTTCAGCGCGAAGGTCGTCGGTCCGCATTTCGAGGCACTCTGCCGGGAATTCGCCACTCGTCACGGCCGGGCCGTCTTCGACCAACCCGTGGGGACGGTCACGTCCGGCGTCGTCAACGACCCGGCGAACAAGACCCAGATCGAGGTTGACGTGGTGGTACTCGGGCCGATGGATTCCGCCGGGCCGCGCAGGGTCGTGTCTCTGGGCGAGGCCAAGTGGGGCGAGGTCATGGGCACACAGCACCTTGATCGGCTTCGCCGCGCCCAAGCCCTGCTGCGGGGCAAGGGATTCGATACCGACGACAGCGTGCTGGCCTGCTACAGCGGCGCCGGGTTCGCCGACGACCTTCGCGCCGCCGCCGCGGACAACCGCGTACGCCTGCTGGACCTGCCGGGGCTCTACTCCAACTGATCGCGGCCGCGGCCTGAGCCTCGGCTTGCCGCAACCACGGCACTAACCAGGCTCGAGCCCGGCGAGGAAGGATAGGGCCTCTGGCCAGCCTTTGGCTCGGGCCGGGGTGGTGGCCTGGGTCACCGCAAGGGGAAGGGGACGCCGCGCTCGTTCTCCGGGCGGGGGCCGAAGATCCGTCGCTCGCCTTCGGCGATGCGGACGTCGTTGATGCTGGCCTCACGCCGCGCCATCAGGCCGTTCTCGTCGAACTCCCACAGCTCGTTGCCATAGCTGCGCCACCACTGACCGTCGGCGTCGTGGCACTCGTACTGGAATCGCACCGCGATGCGGTTGCCGTCGAACGCCCACAGCTCCTTGCGCAGGGCGTAGTCGAGCTCACGCCCCCACTTGTCGGTGAGGAACTGCTCGATGGCCTCGCGGCCGGTGACGAAACGGTCGCGATTACGCCATACCGAGTCCTCGGTGTAGGCGAGGGCCACCTTGTGCGGATCGCGGGTGTTCCACGCGTCCTCCGCGGCCTGGACCTTCTGCGCGGCGGTCTCTTGGGTGAACGGGGGCAGCGGCGGGCGGCTGGTCACATCCACGTCCTTCCTCTCCAGCCAGAACGTGTACCAAGTCTTCCACGGACCGCACCGGAATCATCGCCACCATGAATACGCCCGACCGGCGGGACCGATGGGATCACCTCAGTTTCGCGGCCGCACCCGCGTCACCGGCGGTTACCGGTATTTTCGTACCGGAAGTACCAGGGGCCCCCTCATCACCTCGTATGGGCAGGAGTCGAAGCATGCCGTCGATCGACTGGAATCTCGAGACCTGGGACAAGGCCCACGGCTGGGACCGGGACGGTGACGAATGGTCGAACATGGCCGCGCACTGCAAGGTCCCGTACCCGGTGTGGAAGCAGCAGCTGCTCGATCACTTCCTGCTCCCGTACGCCGGCGGCGCCGATGTCCTGGAGATCGGTCCCGGTCACGGTCGCTGGTCGGAAACCCTGCTAAAAGAGGCCAGGACGGTGGCCCTCGTCGACCTGAGCCCATCCTGCATCGACGCCTGCCGGGAGCGGTTCGCCGGACACGACAACGTGTCGTTTCACGTCAATGACGGCCACAGCCTCCCGGCGGCCGATGAATCCGTCGATTTCGTGTGGTCATTCGACGCGTTCGTCCACATGGACGCGCCGGTCATCGACGGCTACCTCCGGGAGTGCGCGCGGATCCTCCGTCCCGGTGGACACGTCGTCATCCATCACGCCGACAAGCGTCGCTGGTCGCTCGCCTTCGCTCCGCTGACCGCCCGTCTTGGCCTGCCCGGCAGGGTGGCCCAGCGGCTGCTCAGCCAGGGTCGGCTGCGCGACAGCGGGAACCGGTCCGACGTCTCCCGGCAGCACGTCGCCGAGATGGTGGCCGGCCACGGCCTTCAGCTCGTGACGCAGACGCGCGAGTGGGGCGAGTCACCCACGTGCGACGTCTCGAAGTACCGCGACTGCATCACGGTCGCGACCCGGCCAGGGAAAGCGTGACGCGGTAGGGGATCGGGCGGCTTCAGTCGCTCTGCACTGGGACGTTGCGGGGGTTGAAGAAGGGAAGCGTCGCGAGCTCGCGCATCGCGGACATCGCGGCCGGATCGCCGTCGAGGGAGAACTGCACCCGTTTGTCCGTCTGCCGGTCCTCCATGTCGGAGTTGAAATAGAGGACGGCCTTGATCTGCGGGTTCTGGAGGGTCTTCGCCGCGTTGCGGAGCCACTCGGGCCGGCGCGGGCCGTAGGAGCGCGGCACGCCGAACTCGCCGATCATGATGGGCTTGGGATGGCGCTTCGCCCACTTCATGAATCCCGCCATCACCTCGGACAGGTCGCGGTAGGCGGCCTGGTGGCTCGGGTAGGCGTCGGCGCACACCCAGTCGACCTCGTCGTCACCCGGGTAGTAGGCGGCGGCGTGGTCGCGGGACGTGAAGCCCTTCGCCGTCGGGCACCACACCCAGGCCACGTTGTCGACGCCGACCTGCCGGAAGATGGCGCGGATGCGCTTCCACGCGGCGATGTACTGGGCCGGCGAGTGGATCTTGCCCCGGGCGTTGGGCCGGTCCATCTCCCACTGCCAGCGGAGGAAGATCGGCTTGCCGGTCGCCTTGATCGCCGCCGCTCGCTGGTAGATGACCTTGTCCTGCGAGCCAGAGTTGATCACCTTCGTGTCGATGCCGTTCCACGACAGCATGAGGTAACGATCGCTGTTCAGCACGGCGTTGTCCGCGGCGCGCGGGAAGGGCTGGGTCCAGGTCCGGTAGGTGTGCACGATGTCGAGCTCGCGGCCGATCTTCTTCTCGAAGTCGAGCATCGACTGGATCCGGCCCTGTTGGGTGAGCGAATCGACGCCGGAGTCGGCCCAGGCGCCGAAGTACGCGCCGCGGGCCGGTGGGGTGGGTGCGACTCCTGCGCGCAGCGTGCTCTGGATCTTCGGCTTGCCGCCGGCGCGCGCGCCGCAGCCGGCCATCCCCCAGCCCGCCAGCGCGAGCGACGACGCGAGCACGACGGACGCGACCACCCGGCCTCTCACGATGTGCCCCCCGTCTGCTCGGCGTCGCGGGCCGATCCGCGTCGGGTCAGATGCCGCGACCGCGGGCGTGCAAGGCGCGGAGCACGCGCTGACCCGAGACGAGCCCGGACGCCACGGCGAGCGCGAACGGCACCCGCGGTTCCTTCCAGTTGGCGCGGACCGCCCGGCCCGCCCAGCGCAGCGCGGCCCGGCGCCGCCGCAGGCAGGCGTAGCCGAACGCGATCTGCCCGTAGACCCGGGCACCACCGACCGGCGACCGCCCGATCTCCGGATACCGGTCGAGGAACCACAGCAGGGCGTCGACCTTGGTCTCCCACGCCTGGGCATAGTAGGACGTCCGGCCCCACAGCACCCGCACAAATGGTTGATCCACGTTAACGATTGGGTGCCGGCGGGCCAGCTTGAGCGCGAGATCCCAGTCTTCGCCCTGGCTGCCGGGGATCTCCTCGTCGACCATCCCCACGTCGAGCAGCGCCGCCCGCCGCGCCACGTACGTCGATGAGTGCACCATGACCATGCGGGACCGGACGAGGTCGTCGAAGGTGACCCGGCCGGCGAAGGCCAGCCGCGGTATCTCGCTGCCGTCGTACTCGACGAGGATGCCGCAGCTGGCCAGCTCGGCCCCGCGGGCGGCGCGCAGCGCCTCGACCTGGGCGGCGAGCTTGCCCGGCAGCCACACGTCGTCGTCGTCGCAGAACGCGACAAGTTCGGTGTCGAGCGCGCTGATCCCGCTGTTGCGGGCCCCGGCGAGCCCGGGCGTACGGGTGTTGGCGATGACCTCGACCCGGTCGCCGGCCAGGCCCTTGTCCGGGTCGGCCCGGTCGAAGACGACGACGGCCCGCAGCTCGCCCCCGTACTCCTGGGCGAGTACGGAGTCGAGCGCGCGGCGCAGCAGCTCGGGACGGTTGTGGGTGGGCAGGACCACCCCGACGGACGGCAGCTCGTCGGTCACGCGGGCGGAGCCCCCTTGAGGTAGCCGTAGCGGCGCAGCAGCGGATAGGTCAGCGCGGTGACCCTGCGGCGGTCGGCCGGCGCCAGCCCGGTCCGCCAGGAGTCGTCGCGGCGGAGCAGGACAGGGCCGGTCTGGAACCGCATCGGGTTGCCGGACGCGGTGTGGTTGGCCGACAGCCGGGCGGTGACGGCACCGTCGGGGGCCTCGGTGAGGAACGCCAGCGCCTCGTCGTCAGCGGCCAGGCTCGCGAACTCGGCGATCCGGCGCAGCTCGGCGACCGGCGCGCGCAGGAACTCCTCGTACCGCACCAGCATGGTCGGGACGCCGCGCCGGCCGAGCAGCGCGTACGCGCCGTTCTCCGCGTTCCAGTGGGCCGCCGCCTTGGCCGGCGACCAGCGGGCCATGTACTCCTCGCCGCCGGCCACGGCCTCGGGCCTGCGGACCTGCTTGGTCCATGAGTAGGCGACGCCGCGACTGTCGCGTACGACGTGGAGGACGCGCAGGCCGAGCGGCACGGCCGCGTCGGCGGCACCACCGGCGGCGGCCCAGCGCAGGCAGAAGGCGAGCGAGGCGTGCTTGCTGGAGTCGATGAGCACCTCGGCGCCGCTGACTTCGGCGGCGGCCCGGTAGAGCCGCGTGTAATAAGAGACGTAGGCCGTCACGGCGGCCAGGGTGGCGGCCGGCGGGCGGCGGCGGGCCAGCGCCGGGATGTGCCGGATCCGGTCCACGTCGGCGCGCAGCGCGCGCAGCCGTTCGATCTCCACGCCGTCCCAGCCGCCGAACGCCACCTCGCCCACCTTGGCCCAGAACGCGCAGCCGTGGAACGGCGCGCCGCAGCCGCAGCGTTCGCCACCGACGACGCCGCGCTCCCACAGGTGGACGACCTCGCCGAGCGACACGGCGCCCGGCAGCTCGCCGAGCAGCCGCTCGAGCAGGGTGGTGCCGCTGCGGCCGAGGCCGCCGAGGTAGAGCACCTGAGGGGTCGGGGGTTCCATATGCGCCTGTCTGTACGTATTAGTTACTGGCGTCCTGGCTTACTTGGCGTCCTGGCTTACTTGGCGTCGGTGATCATGCCGGCGGCGACCGTGGCGTTGGTGGCCTCGTCGATCAGGACGAAGCCGCCGGTCAGCCGGTTGCGGTTGTAGTCGTCGACGAACAGCGGCTGGGTGACCCGCAGCCCGACGCGGCCGATCTCGTTCAGGCTCAGCGCCGTCGCGTCCTCGTCGCGGTGCAGCGTGTTGACGTCCAGCCGGTAGTGCAGGTCGCGGACCACCGCGCGCGCCGTCCGCGTGGTGTGCTTGATGACGAGCTTGGTCCGCGGCGTGAGCGGCCGCTCGACGGCCATCCAGCAGACCATCGCGTCGATGTCCTGGGCGACCGCCGGCCGGTTGTGCGGGCGGCAGATCATGTCGCCACGGGAGATGTCGATGTCATCGGCCAGCCGCAGCGTCACCGACATGGGCGGGAAGGCCTCGTCCACCGGCCCGTCCGCGGTGTCGATGTCGGTGATGTGCGTGGTCAGCCCGGAGGGCAGGTGCAGGACCTCGTCGCCCGGCTTCAGCACCCCGCCGGCGACCTGCCCCGCGTAGCCGCGGTAGTCGTGCAGGTCGTGGTCGGTGGAGCGGTGCGGCCGGATGACGTACTGCACAGGGAAGCGGACGTCGATGAGGTTGCGGTCGGAGGCGATGTGCACGTTCTCGAGGTGGTGCAGCAGCGACGGGCCGTCGTACCAGGGCATGCTGGCCGACCGCTCGACCACGTTGTCGCCGTGCAGCGCCGAGATCGGGATGAACGTCAGGTCGTGCACGTCCAGCTTGGCCGCGAACGCGGTGAACTCGTCGTGGATGCGGTCGAAGGTCTCCTGGCTGTAGTCGACCAGGTCCATCTTGTTCACCGCGAGCACCAGGTGCGGTACCTTCAGCAGCGTGGTCAGGAAGGCGTGCCGGCGCGACTGCTCGATGATGCCCTTGCGCGCGTCGATCAGGATGATCGCGAGGTCGGCGGTGGACGCGCCGGTCACCATGTTCCGGGTGTACTGGATGTGCCCCGGGGTGTCGGCGATGATGAACTTCCGCCGCGGGGTGGCGAAGTAGCGATAGGCGACGTCGATCGTGATGCCCTGCTCGCGCTCGGCCCGCAGCCCGTCGGTGAGCAGCGCGAGGTTGGTGTACTCCTCGCCGCGGTCCTGGCTGGTGCGCTCCACCGCCTCGAGCTGGTCCTCGAAGATCGACTTCGAGTCGTACAGCAGCCGACCGATCAGCGTGGACTTGCCGTCGTCGACCGACCCCGCCGTGGCGAACCGCAGCAGATCCATGCCGCCCGTGGTCCGGCTCATGATCAGAAGTAGCCTTCCTTCTTGCGGTCTTCCATGGCCGCCTCGCTCGACCGGTCGTCGGCACGGGTCTGGCCGCGCTCGGTGATACGGGTGGCGGCGATCTCCTCGATGACCTCGTCGAGCGTGGTGGCCACCGACTTGACGGCGCCGGTGCAGCTCATGTCGCCGACCGTGCGGTAGCGGACCATCGCCTCGAAGACCGGCTCGTCGTCATCGCGGTTGGCGTACGGGCTGTCGGCGAGCAGCAGGCCGTCCCGCTCGAACACCATGCGCGGGTGCGCGAAGTAGATGGACGGGATCTCCAGCGCTTCGCGCCGTATGTAGTCCCAGATGTCGAGCTCCGTCCAGTTGGACAGCGGGAAGACCCGGACGTGCTCGCCCTGGCGGATCTTGGTGTTGTAGAGGTTCCACAGCTCGGGGCGCTGGTTCTTGGGGTCCCACTGCCCGAACTCGTCGCGGAACGACACCACCCGTTCCTTGGCCCTGGCCTTCTCCTCGTCGCGCCTGGCGCCCCCGAACGCGGCGGTGAAGCCGTGCTCCTCGATGGCGTCCAGCAACGTCGTGGTCTGCAGCCGGTTGCGGCTGGCCCACTTGCCGGTCTCCTCGACCACGCGGCCCTGGTCGATCGAGTCCTGGACCGAGGCGACGACCAGGCGTACGCCCAGCTCGGTCACCCGCCGGTCACGGAACTCGATCACTTCGGGGAAGTTGTGACCGGTGTCGACGTGCATGACAGGGAACGGGACAGGTGCGGGCCAGAAGGCCTTCTCGGCCAGCCGGAGCATGGTGATGCTGTCCTTACCGCCGGAGAACAGCAGCACCGGGCGTTCGAACTCCGCGGCCACTTCGCGAATGATGTGGATCGACTCGGCCTCGAGCATGTCGAGCTGGGACAGTCGATAGTCGGTCCGCTGCATGATCAGGACTTTCTCTTCGCGGCTGGGTGGTCGGCGTCGGTCACGGCCCGGATGCCGGCGAGCAGCGTTGATGCCAGCGCGGGATGGCAGACCAGGATATCGGGCAACTCGGGATCCTTCTGGTTGTACACCAGGGGTGCGCCGTCGACGCGGGACGCGTGGGCCCCGGCCGCCAGCGCGACCGCGGCCGGGGCCGCGGAGTCCCACTCGAACTGGCCGCCGGCGTGGATGTAGGCGTCCACCTGGCCCAGGAGTACCGCGGCGATCTTCGCGCCGGCCGACCCGATCGGGACGGGTTCGAGGGTCACCCGCCCGTCCCGGAGGTGGGCGATCAGCGGCGGCAGGAACGCGGGCGGCCGGCTGCGGCTGATCGCGACCCGCACCCGCCCCTGGTCGGCGATGTCGGGCATCCGCAGCGGAACTGCGGCGGCGAACTCCGCGCCCAAGTCCAGCACCGCCCCGCCGTCCGCCGTGGTGCACAGCGTCCTGCCCTCGGCCGGCAGGGCGACGGCTCCGGCCACCAGCCGCCCGCGCTCCCACAGCGCCACGTGCACGGCCCAGTCGGCGCGGCCCTCCTCGCCGAACTCGCGGGTGCCGTCCAGCGGGTCCACGATCCACACCCGGTCGGCGCCGAGCCGGGCCGGATCGTCCTTGCCCTCCTCGCTGAGGACGGCGTCGCCCGGCCGGTGCCCGGCCAGTTCGGCGACGAGGTACTCGTGCGACTCGCGGTCGCCGGCGTCCTTCAGGGCGCGGGGATCGGCGAAGCCGCGGCCGGCCCGCAGCCGCAACAGTCGCCGCCCGGCCTCGGAGGCGAGCGCCGCCGCCATGGCGTGGTCAGTCAACGTTCGTTCCCCCCGAGAACAGGTTCAGTACGCGCCGGATCCGCGGGCGACCGCGGACCATGTCTTCCACAGAATCTGCAGATCGAGCATGAGGGACCAGTTCTCCACATAGCGCAGATCGAGGCGAACGGATTCCTCCCAGGACAGGTCGCTGCGCCCGTTCACCTGCCACAGCCCGGTCATACCCGGGCGGACGACCAGCCGCCTCCGCACGTCGTCACCGTACTTGGCGACTTCCTCCGGCAGCGGCGGGCGCGGCCCCACCAGCGACATGTCCCCCCTGAGCACGTTGATCAACTGCGGCAGCTCGTCGAGGGAGTAACGGCGCAGCTTGGCCCCCACCGGTGTGACGCGAGGGTCCTTCCTGATCTTGAAAAGTAGGCCATCGTGCTCATTCCGCTGCAGCAGGGCGGGCTTTCGCCGTTCGGCGTCGGCCACCATCGTACGGAACTTCAGCACGGTGAACTCGCGGCCGCCGCGACCGATCCTGGTCTGCCGGAACAGTACAGGACCTGGGCTGCCCAACCGGATCGCCAGGCCGATCACCACGAGCAGGGGGGTGAGCACCAGCAGCGCGGCGAGCGCGCCCACCCGGTCGAACAGGGTCTTGACGAGCTGGCGGCCGCCGCTCAGCTCCGGGTGTTCCACGTGCAGCAGCGGCAGCCCGGCGACGGGCCTGATCGAGATGCGCGGCCCGGCCACGTCCATGAGGGCCGGGGCGACGACCAGCTCGACGTCGTCCTTTTCGAGCTGCCAGGCGAGCCGGCGCAGGGCGACGCCGTTCATCTCCGGGCAGGCGAGCACGGCGACGCTGTCCGCGCCGATGTTCTCCACCACGAGCGCCGTCTCGCCGAAGTCGCCGAGGACCGGCACGCCCTCGACCTCCTTGACGGCGTCGTCCCCGGACGACAGAGCCGCGGGTAGGCAGACGGCCACGATGTCCATGCCGTGGTAACGCTTTTCGCGCAGCAGCCTGATCAGGTCGGCGAGCGCGGCGCGGTGGCCGACGGCCACGACGCGCCGCATGAACTTGCCCTCCCACCGGTGGCGGTGCAAGCGCTTACGGAGCTTGTAGCGTGCCGCGATGTTCAGCGCCGTGGCGAACGGCATCGCGATCACGACATAGCCGCGGGCCACGTCGGTCTTCGTGGCGTACGCGACGACCGCGACCGAGGCGGTCAGCACGAAGCCGGACTGGAGCACCCGGCGGAACTCCTCGGAGCCGACGCCGATCAGCCGCCGCTCGTAGGCGCGGCAGAGCGCGAGAGTGATCATCCATAGGAACGGGAGGACGGCGGTCATCGCGATGTACGGGACGGTGTAGCTGCTCGTCACGCCCCGGAACCTGATGGCGAGGGCGATGATGCCGGCGGCCAGCATGCACAGGAAGTCGAGGCCGCAGCAGGCCCACAGGTAGGAGGTGGTCCAGCCGCCTGAGCGCTCGCGCCGGAGAGCCGCTGAGCTGTGAGTCACGGAGCGCACCTTGCCGACCACCGCCATTACCGGTCACACCCCCTGCAACGCCTGCCTCTCAAAACACGTGTACGTCACAGGACGCCGCACCACCGCCAAAGGTTCACGCGTCACCCGAACCCGCCCCGGGTGTCTCTCCGGCGAGCATCTTACGGCCGCATTACTCCCTGCGAGCGGAGATCTGACATATAAAAGGCCTGCTGAGCTGCACATTTCCGAACACATCCCGGCAAAGCCACCATGTGTTTGGGGCGGCGGCCGGGGTCAGGTCGTGGCGTGGAAGCTGTTCTGCGCGGCGGCCAGGCCGGCATGGATCAGCGCCTCGGTCGCGTCGGCCGCCCGCTCGACGTTGAGGTCGAGCTCCTTGCGCTCGGCCGCGGAGAAGTCGCGCAGCACGAACGCCGCCGGGTCCATCCGGCCTGGCGGCCGGCCGATGCCGAGCCGCACCCGCAGGTAGTTCCTGTCGCCCAACGACTTGGTGACCGACCGCAGGCCGTTGTGCCCGTTGTCGCCGCCGCCCTGCTTCAGCCGGATGGCGCCGTAGGGGATGTCGAGCTCGTCGTGCACGACGATCAGCCGGTCGAGCGGCACCTTGAAGAAGTCGCGCAGCGCGGCCACCGGGCCGCCCGACTCGTTCATGTACGACCGCGGCTTGGCGAGCACGACCCGCTCGCCGCCGAGCCGGCCCTCGACGATCTCGGCGCGGCCCCTGTGCCGCTTGAACCGGCCGCCCATCCTGGCGGCGAGGACGTCCACCACCATGAAGCCAGCGTTGTGCCGGTTTGCGGCATAGGTCGGACCGGGATTGCCGAGGCCCACGACGAGCCAGGTGTCTGTGGCCATCGATGCGCTCCGTCGAGTCCGCCAGGTCAGTGGAGTTCGCCGGCGCCGTCCGCGACGCGACAGCGCCCCCTTCCACCGGGACCAGGGCGCCGCCATGTCACGTCTCTCTCGCGTCGATCACTGTCGCCGGCCGGTCCGGCCGGGCGGAGGCTACTCGGCCGGCTCCTGCTCGCCCTCGGTCTCCTCACCGGCCTCGGCCTCCTCCTCGGCCTCGGCAGCGGGCGCCGCGCCGAGGTCTTCGGCCGTGGTCGGCGGCACGACGTGGAGGACGAGGGCCTCCTCATCGCCGGCCAGGGAGGCACCCTCGGGCAGCTTCAGGTCTCTCGCGAGCACCTGGGCGCCGATCTGCATGCCTTCGACGTCGATCTCGACCGCGCTCGGCAACTGGGTCGCCTCGGCTTCCAGCGGGATCTGCACCATCTGCTGGTCCAGCATGCCGCCGGGCGCGATCTCGCCGATGAGCTGGATGGGGATCTCGACGGTGACCTTCTCGCCGCGGCGGACCATCAACAGATCGACGTGCTCGAGGAACCCCTTGATGGGGTCGCGCTGCACGTCCTTGGGCAGGGCGAGCGCGCTGCCGCCGTCGAGGCCCTCGACGCGCAGCAGTACGTTCGGGGACTTGAGGGCGAGCATCAGGTCGTGCCCCGGCAGCGTGATGTGCCGGGGATCGGTGCCATGACCGTAGAGGACGGCGGGCACCTTGCCGGCCCTGCGGGTGCGCCGGGCGGCACCCTTACCGAACTCGGTGCGCGGCTCGGCCGCGATGCGTACCTCGGACACGGCGAAAACTCCTCGTCGGCGTTGGCTCTACGGCCTGGGCGGCCGGTGGCTGGTCGGTGGCTCGGACGACGCCCGGCGCGGAAGTGCGCCGAAGATCGTCAGGTGCCCCCTGCGGCGGCGCAGCGGTCGGTGCGGAACCGGCATGGGAGGCACGCGGTTTCCATACTCTAGCCGATCCGGACACCCGCGGGCGCATCGGCGTCGGGGCCGGCGCCGCCGTCCACGGGGATCATCTGGATAAGGATTGGCCGCCGAACAGGCTCGTCACGGAGCCGTCGCTGAAGATCTCGTTGATCGCCCTGGCGATGAGCGGCGCGATCGACACCATGGTCAGCTTGTCGAACCGCTTCTCCTCCGGGATCGGCAGCGTGTTGGTGAGCACCACCTCGGAGATGCGGGAGTTCTTCAGCCGGTCGACGGCCGGCCCGGACAGCACGCCATGGGTCGCGGCGACGATGACCCGTGCCGCGCCGTGGTCGAAGAGCGCGTCGGCCGCCTTCACCACCGTGCCGCCCGTGTCGATCATGTCGTCGACCACCACGCACGTGCGCCCGGTGACCTGGCCGACCACGTCGAAGACCTTGACCTCGTTGGCGACCTCCGGATCGCGGCGCTTGTGGATGATGGCCATGGGCGCGCCGCCGAGCCGGTCGCTCCACCGTTCGGTCACCCGCACCCGGCCGGCGTCCGGGGCCACGACGGTGACCTCCGACTTGTCGATCTTGGTCTCCACGTGGGTGGCGAGCAGGTCGAGGGCGAACAGGTGGTCGACCGGCCCGTCGAAGAACCCTGAGATCTGCGCGGTGTGCAGGTCGACGGCGATGAGCCGGTCGGCCCCGGCGGTCTTGAACAGGTCGGCCATGAGCCGCGCCGAGATGGGTTCGCGGCCCCGGTGCTTCTTGTCCTGCCTGGCGTACCCGAAGAACGGCGCCACCACGGTGATCCGCTTGGCCGACGCGCGTTTGAGCGCGTCCACCATGATCAGCTGCTCCATGATCCACTGGTTGATGGGGCGGGTGTGGCTCTGGATCACGAAAGCGTCGCTGCCGCGCACCGACTCGAGGAAACGGACGAACGTCTCTCCGTTGGCGAAGTCATGCGCCGTGGTCGGGGTCGGCTCGATGCCGAGATTGTCGGCGACCTCCTTCGCCAGCTCGGGGTACGCGCGGCCGGAGAAGAGCATGAGTTTCTTCTCGCCGCTCGCCTTGATGACGCTCACCTGGCTTCACCCCTCGTGCTGTGGTTGCCGTCGGCCTGCTCGCCCGGTTCGCCCGGTTCGCGCGCGCGCCGGGCCGCGGCCGCCGACCGCGTGCCCGCCCGCTTGCGCTCCACCCAGCCGTCGACGTTGCGCTGCTGGCCGCGCGCGATGCCGATCGCGCCGGGCGGAACATCCTTGACCACGGTCGATCCCGCCGCCGTGTACGCGCCGTCGCCGATCTCCACCGGGGCGACCAGGACGGAGTTGCTGCCGACGAAGGCGCTCGCCCCCACCTCGGTGTGGTGCTTGGCCACCCCGTCGTAGTTGGCGAAGATCGTGCCCGCGCCGATGTTGGCCCCTGGCCCGATGTCCGCATCACCAACATAGGTCAGGTGCGGCACCTTCGCGCCGGGGCCGACGGCGGCGTTCTTCATCTCGACGTACGTGCCGGCCTTGGCCCCCTCGGCCAGCCGGGCCCCTGGCCGCAGGTAGGCGAACGGGCCGACGCTGGCGGCGGGGCCGATCTCGGCCGAGTCGCAGACGGCGTTGATCACCTTGGCGTCCGCGCCGACCGAGGTGTCGGTCAGCGTCACGTTGGGCCCGACCTCTGCCCCCACCTCGATGTGGCTCCGGCCGCGCAGCTGCGTGTTGGGGTGGAGGACGACATCCGGCTCCAGCGTGACATCGACGTCCACCCATGTGGTCCGCGGGTCGATCACACTGACGCCCGCCCGCATGTGCCCGTCGAGAAGCCGCTCGTTGAGCTGCCGCCGCGCGTGCGCGAGCTGCACCCGGTCGTTGACCCCCTGCGTCTCCACCCAGTCGGCCGCCTTGGACGCGCCCGCCCGGTGGCCGTCACCGCGCAGGATCCCGACGGCATCCGTCAGGTACTCCTCGCCTTTCGCGTTGTCCGTCGTGATCCGGCCCAACGCGCCTTCGAGGAGCTTCCCGTCGAAGGCGTACATGCCGACATTGATCTCGCGGATCGCCAGCTGCTCGGGGGTCGCGTCCCGGTGCTCGACGATCGCGGTCACCATCTCGCCGTCTCGTACGATCCGCCCGTACCCGCTCGGGTCGGGCATCTCGGTGCTCAGCACGGTGGCCGCGTTGCCCTCCGCCTCGTGCGTGCGCACCAGCTCGGCGAGCGTCGCGCCGCGCAGCAGCGGATGGTCCCCGTTCGTCACGAGTACGGTGCCGGACAGCCTCCCCACCTGCTCGAGCACCATCCGGACGGCGTGCCCAGTGCCGCCCTGCCGCTGCTGCACGACCGGGACGGCGTCGGGCGCCACCTGCTTGAGGTGCTCGATCACCTGGTCGCGGCCATGGCCGACCACCACGATCAGCCGTTCGGGGTCAAGCTCGCGGGCGGCGGCCAGGACGTGTCCCACCATGCTGCGCCCGCACAGTTCGTGGAGCACCTTGGGGGTACGGGACTTCATCCGCGTCCCCTCGCCGGCGGCGAGGACGATCACGGCGGCCGGGCGGCTCGCGCTCACTTGGAGGCTCCTCGGCGGTCGCGGACTGGACGGCTCGGGCTGGACGTGTCCTACATCGAGCTGACGCCCCGCGCCGGGTGCGCCAGGCCGTCACCTGCCCGACACCGGCAGGATACCGGCCTTCGGCCGGGTGTCATCCCAGCCGACCCCACCGCAACCGGACAGGCAGGCTCGAGCCCCGCACGGCTTCGGGGGCGTGGGGGCGGAGCCCCCATCAGGGGTTCCAGGGGGTCGCGGGGGGTCGCGGGGTGCCAGGGGGTCGCCCCCTGGATCAACAGTGCGAGCCCTCGGCGCAGGCGATCTTCGATCGCCAAGCAAGGAAACCCGCTCCGGCGCCAGGACTCGAACCTGAACCGAGGGCACCAAAAACCCTTGTGCTGCCAATTACACCACGCCGGAATGAACGCGGGCATCGGTTACTACGCGCGATACCCGATCCGCGGTTCACCTTACCGGGTGTGGCGGCTTTCCCGCCTGAGCGCGGGGCGAGGGCATCGCGGCGCGGGTCGGTGAATGTGCCGGCGAACCGGGCATAAGACCAGTTCAACTCCGTTGCCGCGGGACAAAGCGCACATGACGCGAATGGAGCGTTTGGACGAACCGTGGGCGGGTAGTCTTGCTGAACTTACGCTGCCGTAGGTTACGGTGGCGTAAGTAAGGCGTCCCTCACAGAAAGTGGGTTCCCATGACAGCTGCCCCTGTCATCGAGCGGCCGCAGCCGCGAACGCGACCTGACATCGATCCGGAGCCGACCGGCACCATCGAGCGCGTCCTCATCGGCATCTTCACCGGCGTGCCCTTCCTGGCGCTCTTCGCCGCCATCCCGCTGGCCTGGGGGTGGGGGCTGCTGAGCTGGACCGACATCGCGATCGCCGTGCCCTTCTACTACCTCACCGGGCTCGGGGTCACCGTCGGCTTCCACCGGTGCTTCACGCACGGCTCGTTCAAGGCCAATCGCCCGCTGCGCATCGCGCTCGCCGTCGCCGGCAGCATGGCGATCGAGGGACCGGTGATCAACTGGGTGGCCGACCACCGCCGCCATCACAAGTACTCCGACCGCGAGGGCGACCCGCACTCGCCGTGGCGGTTCGGGTCCGACTGGAAGGCCCTGATCAAGGGCCTCGTCTGGGCGCACGTCGGCTGGCTGTTCAACCAGGAGAAGACGTCGAAGGAGAAGTTCACCCCGGATCTGCTCGCCGACAAGGACTTCGTCCGGGTCCACCGGCTCTTCCCCGCGCTCGTCGGAGTCTCCTTCCTGCTGCCCGCCGCGCTCGGCGGCCTGGTCACCTGGTCCTGGACGGGCGCGCTGACCGCGTTCCTGTGGGCCTCGCTGGTCCGCGTCACGCTGCTGCACCACGTGACCTGGTCCATCAACTCGATCTGCCACACCTTCGGCAACGAGGACTTCGAGGTACGCGACAAGTCCCGCAACGTGTGGTGGCTGGCGATCGCGTCGTTCGGCGAGTCATGGCACAACCTGCACCACGCGGATCCGACCTGCGCCCGGCACGGCGTGCTGAAGGGCCAGATCGACATCAGCGCCCGCGTCATCTGGGCGTTCGAGCGGTTCGGGTGGGTTTCCGACGTTCGCTGGCCGAAGGCCGATCGGCTTGCCACGAAACGGATGAGCTGACATCGATTTCGCCGCCACGCGTCGACCGCGTCGCCTATCCGTCATTATTCAAAAGTGAGCGAACCTGCCCCGCGGTCCCGAAAACGGATGACCGGCAAGGAACGACGCGAGCAGCTGCTCGACATCTCGCGGGCTCTTTTCGCGGTACGCGGCTTCGACGGCACGTCCGTCGAAGAGATCGCGGCGCGCGCCGGGGTGTCCAAACCCGTGGTCTACGAGCATTTCGGCGGCAAGGAAGGCCTTTACGCGGTCGTCGTCGACCGCGAGATGGAGCGGCTGCTCGCGCTGGTGACCAGGGCGGTGCGCGACGGAGTCCACTACCGCGACAAGCTCGAGCAGGCCGCGCTCGCGTTGCTCGAGTACATCGAGGAGAGCACGGACGGCTTCCGCATCCTCGTGCGGGACTCCCACGGGACGTCGGGCACCGGCGGCTTCGCCAGCCTGCTGAGCGAGATCGCCCAGCAGGTGGAGCACATCCTGGGGACGGAGTTCGAGCTGCGCGGCTACGACGACAAGACCGCGCCGATGTACGCGCAGATGCTCGTGGGCATGGTCGCCCTCACCGGTCAGTGGTGGCTCGAAGTTCGCAGGCCGCGCCGCGAGGAGGTCGCGGCGCACGTGGTGAACCTGGCGTGGAACGGGCTGTCCAGGCTGGAGCCGAAGCCCCATCTGGACGCCAAGCGCCGGCGCAAGGAACGCGAGAAGCTCGAGCGGCGGGCGGAGAAGGCGTTGGCCAAGGCGGAGCGCAGAAGCCGGCGGGCCGAGGGGAAGATGGACCTCGATCGCGAGTTGGCGGACTCCGCCGCCGACATCCCCCCGCCCGCCCCGGCCTGACGCGGGGGGCGCCTGAGGCGGGGAGCCGAGGCTGTCGCCGTCAGCCGCCCGGCGGCACGGCGTCGCGGGTGACCGCCGTGCGCGGCGCCACCTGCGCGGCGATGCGGTCGGCCCACGCCTCGATCGCCGGCCAGTTCCGGTGGTCGCCGTAGCGGCCGCCCATGAGCCGGAAGAACGCCCGCCCGGTGGCCGGCCAGTGGGACGGTGCGATCACCCCGGCGAAGTTGCGATGCTCGCGCGCGCCCACGGCCGCGCGGAAGCCGGCGATCTCCGCTGTCTCCTTGCGCAGGGCGCGCAGCCGTCTCGCCACTCCCGGCGGATACATGCCGTCCTCGTCGCCCAGGGTGCTGACGCTGAACAGCCAGACCGGGACCCGGCGCAGCCGGGCCGCGTTGTGGTCGACGAAGCGCGCGGCGGCCGGGAGCCATTTCCCGCCGTGCACGGCGCTGCCGAGCACGACCGCGTCGAACTTCCCCAGATCGTCGATGCCGCTCATCGCCCGGACCTCGACGGCGATCCCGCGCCGCCGCAGCCGATCGGCGATCCGCTCCCCGACGCCGCGCGTCGAACCGTACATCGTCGTGTAGCCGACCAGTACCACCATGGCCGTCACCTTCCGCCCGCACCGCCGCTTTCACAATGGGCGGGCCGGGTCCCGGCCGCCAGAGGCAAAGGTCCCCAGGGCCGCCGGCCGGTGACCTGCCGGCCGCGCTAGACCGTCGCGTCCCTGGTGGCGACGACGAAGATGCGGCGGAAGGGGAACACCGTGCCGTAGGGGCGGGGAGGATAGGCCTCGCGCAGGAGATCTCCGTACTCCTCGAGAAAGCGGGCCTTGGCGGCCGGGTCCGGCGCCAGCGCGGCGAGGACGGGGCGCAGCGCGGTGCCCTTGACCCATTCCAGCACCGGATCGGCGCCCTGCAGCACCTGCGAGTACGTCGTCTCCCAGGCGTCGACCGGCCGGCAGCCGTGCGTCGCGAGCAGGTCGAGGTACTCGTCGGGCGAGCTCACCGGCGTGCCGAACACCATGTCGCCGGCCTTGCCGCGGGGCAGATCGCCGAGCAGGCCACGCCAGCGCGGGGAGCCGCACAGCTCCCGCAGCGTGCTGTGGCTGGGTCCTTCGAAGTTCCCGGGCACCTGGAACGCCAGCCACCCGCGCGGGCTGAGCGCCTTGATCCACGCCGGCAGCAGCTCACGGTGCCTGGGCACCCACTGCAACGCCGCGTTCGAGACGATCACGTCGACGGGCCGGTCAGGGGCCCACTGAGCGATGTCGCCCACTGTGAACCGCAGCCCGGGCACCGCCCGGCGCTGAGCCACCGCGATCATGTCCGGCGAGCTGTCGATGCCCTCGATGCGGGCGGCCGGCCAGCGGTCGGCCAGCGTGGCGGTGAGCTCGCCGCTCCCGCAGCCGAGGTCCACCACGTGCACGGGGTCGCCCGCTCCCACCCTGGACAGCAGCTCGAAGAAGGGACGGCTCCGGTGGTCGCTGAACAGACCGTACTGCTCCGGGTCCCAGCGTGGCGCATCTCTTGACATCAAGAAACATGGTGTCGCAGCAGGCCAGAGGATGTCAACCAGTATCTCGATGTCAAGACAGGTACGCTGTGGCATGTGGAGGATGAGGTCGATCGGCTGGTGGCCGCCTGGCGCAAGGAGCGGCCGGATCTCGACGTCGAGCCCCTGCACGTCCTCAGCCGAGTGTCCAGGCTCGCGCGGCACCTCGACCGGGCCCGGCGTTCCGTCTTCGCCGCGCACGACCTCGAGTCGTGGGAGTTCGACGTCCTCACCGCGCTGCGCCGCGCCGGCGCGCCGTACCAGCTGAGCCCCGGCCGGCTGCTGCGAGCCACCTTGGTCACGTCCGGCACGATGACCAACCGCATCGACCGGCTGGAGGCCGCCGGGCTGGTCGGGCGGCATCCCGACCCGCAGGACAAGCGCGGCGTCCAGGTCCGGCTGACCGAGGCGGGCCGGGCCAGGGTGGACGCCGCGTTCGCCGATCTGCTCGAACGCGAACGCCGGTTGCTCGGCGGCCTCAGCGGCGTCGACCGCGATCATCTCGCCGGGCTGCTGCGCACCCTCCTCGTCCCGTTCGACGCCCCCCGTTCGGGCCAGCCCTCCAAGCGTCCCCGCTAAGCGTCGAGGTCGGCGGCGAGGAGCAGCCATTCCTCTTCCGCCCTGGCGCGTTCCGCGTCGACGGACGTGAGCTCGTCGCCCAGTTCGAGCAGCTTCTGGTAGTCGGCGGCGTGCGCGGCCAGCTCGGCGTGCAGCTCGGCGGCCCGGCCCGCCAGCTTCTCGATGCGCCGTTCCAGGCGGTCGAGCTCCTTGCGCGCGCGCCATTCCTGGCCGCCGCCCCGCCCGCGCTGGACCGCCGCGCCGGGCGAAGGCGCGCTCTGACCCGTGCCGACCCGCGCCGCGGCGCGCCTGGACAGGTACTCGTCGACCCCGCCGGGCAGCATCGACACCCGCCCGTCCCCGAGCAGCGCGACGACGTGGTCGGTGACCCGTTCGAGGAAGTAGCGGTCGTGGCTGACCACCACCAGGGTGCCGGCCCAGCCGTCGAGCAGGTCCTCGAGCTCGGTGAGCGTCTCGATGTCGAGGTCGTTGGTCGGCTCGTCGAGCAGCAGGACGTTCGGCTCGTCCATCAACAGGCGCAGCAGCTGCAGCCGGCGGCGCTCGCCGCCGGACAGGTCGCCCACCGGCGTCCACTGGGCGTCGCCGGGGAATCCGAGCCGTTCGAGTAGCTGGCCGGCCGTCCACTCCCGCTTGCCGACGGTGACCCGGCGCCTGATCTCCTCGACCGATTCGAGGACCCGGCGGGACGGATCGAGGTCGGTCAGCTCCTGTGACAGCTGGGCGGGGCGGACCGTCCTGCCGCGGACGATCCGGCCTGACACGGGGGTCGCCGCGCCGGTGAGCAGCCTGAGCAGCGTGGTCTTGCCGCTGCCGTTCCTGCCGAGCACGCCGACGCGCTCGCCGGGGCCGAGCCGCCAGGTCATCCGGTCGAAGAGGGTCTGGCCGCCGGCGGCGGCCGTGACGTCTTCGAGCTCGTAGACCGTCTTGCCGAGCCGCGCCGCCGCGAAGCGGGTGAGCTCGACCTCGTCGCGCAGCGGCGGCACGTCGGCGATCAGCGCCTGCGCCGCCTCCACCCGGAACTTCGGTTTGGACGTGCGGGCCTGCGGGCCGCGGCGCAGCCAGGCCAGCTCCTTGCGCAGCAGGTTCTGCCGCTTCTCCTCGGCCGAGGCGGCGATGCGTGCCCGCTCCGCCTTGGCCAGGGTGTAGGCCGAGTAGCCGCCCTCGTAGCGCTCGACTCGGCCGTCCACGACCTCCCACGTACGGCCGGTCACCTCGTCGAGGAACCAGCGGTCGTGGGTGACGACGACCAGCGCGGCCGCGCGTCCCTTCAGGTGGCGGGCCAGCCAGTCGACGGCCTCGATGTCCAGGTGGTTCGTGGGCTCGTCCAGGACCAGGACGTCGAAGTCGGGGACGAGGAGCCCGGCCAGCGCGGCGCGGCGGCGCTCGCCGCCGGACAGCGAACCGACCGGCGTGTCGAGGTCGACCTCGGCGAGGAGCCCGGCGAGGATGTCGCGGATCCGCGCGTCGCCCGCCCACTCGTGCTCCGCCCGGTCGCCGAGCACGAGGGCACGTACGGCCAGTTCATCGGGGAACTCGTCCCGCTGGGCCAGGAGGCCGACCCGAAGGTCGCGGGTGTGGGTGACCCGGCCGGCGTCCGGCGGCATCCGCTTGGCCAGGATCGAGACCAGCGTGCTCTTGCCGTCGCCGTTGCGCCCCACCACGCCGATCCGGTCCGCCTCGTCGACGCCGAGCGAAACGCCGGCGAGCAGCGGCTTCGGCCCGTACGACTTGGTGACATCGGCCAGGTTGATGAGGTTCACGAGGTGGCAGGCTCCGCTCCCGACGCGCGTTCGTCGGCCCAGAGACTACCCGCGGACCGGGACGAGGGCAGAAGGGTAAGGGGGTTCAGAGGAGCGTCGCGCCAGGGACGGGGCCGTAGGCGCGGATCACCGACCTGGCAACCCCACGGCCGGACAGCGTGGTCATCAGATCCACCGCCTGGTGCTCGGATTCGGCCAGGAAGGCGCAGGTCGGTCCGGATCCGGACACCAGCGCGCCGATCGCCCCGGCCTCCCGACCGGCGGCGAGGACGGCGCCGAGCGACGGCCGGAGCGTGAGCGCCGCCGGTTGCAGGTCGTTGCGCAGCTCCCTGCCGAGCGTCCTGACGTCCCCGGCCGCCAGCGCCGCCAGCAGCGCATCCGCCGCCCGCGGCGCCGCGACCCGCTCGCCGGCGGCGGCGCGCAGCCGGTCGCACTCGGCGTACACCTCGGCGGTGGACAGCCCGCCGTCGGCGATCGCGAACACCCAGTCGTACCGGCCCCTGGTGCGCACCCGCGACAGCCGCTCACCGCGGCCGAGCCCCATCGCGGTGCCGCCCATCAGGGCGAACGGCACGTCGCTGCCGAGGGCGGCGGCCAGCTCGAACAGCTCCGCCTCGCCAAGACCGGCGTTCCACAGCGCGTCGCAGGCCACGAGGGTGGCGGCCGCGTCGGCGCTGCCGCCGGCCATGCCGCCGGCGACGGGGATCGCCTTGTGGATCCGGATCCGCACGGCCGGCTCCACGCCGATACGGGCGGCCAGCATGGCGGCCGCCTGCGCGGCGAGGTTGTCGGGCCCCACCGGCACCTTGTCGAGGTCAACGCCGGATTCGCCCGCGACGATGACGCCGAGTTCGGGTGCGGGCGACACGGTCACCCCGTCGAACAGCGAGACGGCATGGAAGACGTTCACCAGGTCGTGGTAGCCGTCATCGCGCGGTGGCCCCACGCTGAGCTGGAGGTTCACCTTGGCTGGCACGCGAACGTTGACGGCGGCGGTCACGGTCCGACAGCGTACGGCAGCCGGTCATGCGGCGCGGGGATCAGGGGCGGCGCGGGATCAAGGCGGCGCCGGCATCAGGGGCGGTGGGCGGCGATGCGGGCGAAGGCGGTCACATCGAGCGATTCGCCGCGCGCCCCCGGGTCGACACCGGCGGCGCGCAGTGCGCGCTCGGCCGCGCCGGCCGAACCGGCCCAGCCGGCCAGCGCGGCCCGCAACGTCTTGCGCCGTTGCGCGAACGCCGCGTCCACGACCGCGAACACCTCTTCGCGGGAGGCGGTGGTCGGCGGTGGCTCGCGGCGGGTGAAGGCCACGAGGCCCGAGTCGACGTTCGGCACCGGCCAGAACACCGAACGGGCGACCTGACCGGCGCGGCGGGCGCCGGCGTACCACGCCAGCTTCACCGACGGCACCCCGTAGACCTTGCCGCCGGGCGTGGCGCTGAGCCGGTCGGCCACCTCGGCCTGCACCATGACCAGCCCGTGCCGGAGCGACGGCAGCGCCGCCAGCAGGTGCAGCACCACGGGCACCGCGACGTTGTAGGGCAGGTTGGCGACCAGGGCGGTCGGCGGCGGCCCCGGCACGGAGTCGAGATGCAGCGCGTCGGCCCGGACGACCTCGAGCCGGCCGGCGACGTCCGGCGCCCGCTCGGCCATGGTAGCGGGCAGCGCGGCGGCCAGTACCGGGTCGACCTCCACGGCCACCAGCCGCCGCACGGCCGGCAGCAGCGCGAGGGTGAGCGACCCGAGCCCGGGCCCGACCTCCACCACGACGTCGTCGGGCGCGGGCGCCGCGGTGCGCACGATCCGGCGTACGGTGTTCGCGTCGACGACGAAGTTCTGTCCGAGCGTCTTGGTCGGCCGGACGTCGAGGCGCCGCGCCAGTTCCCGTACGTCCGCGGCGCCGAGCAGCGCCCGCGCCTCTCTCGCGGCCGCCGCCGCGTCGCCAGGCCGCGCGTTCGTCACAGCCGTCACCAGGGCCCGAAAAGGCGCTCCCCCGTGGCGGCGATCGCGGCGCACAGGTCGGCCACGTCGACGCCCTTCACCTCGGCCATGCGGCGTACGGTCAGCGGGATGAGGTACGAGGCGTTCGGCTTGCCGCGGTGCGGCACCGGGGTGAGGAAGGGCGCGTCGGTCTCGACCAGCAGCAGTTCGAGCGGCGCGACCCGCAGCGCGTCCCTGAGCGGGTCGGCGTTCTTGAACGTCACGTTGCCGGCGAAGCTCATGACGTACCCCTTGGCCGCGCACTCCTCCGCCATGGCGGCGTCGCCGGAGAAGCAGTGGAAGACCACCTTGTCCGGCGGGCCCTCGTCGGCCAGGATGCGCAGCACGTCGTCATGCGCCTCGCGGTCGTGGATGACCAGCGTCTTGCCGCTGTGCTTGGCGATCTCGATGTGCGCGCGGAACGACCGCTGCTGGTCGGCGCGCGGCGCCCAGTCGCGGTAGTAGTCGAGCCCGGTCTCGCCGACGGCCCTGACCTGCGGCAGGTCGGCCATGATCGCGATGTCGTCGAGGACGGCGTCGGAGATGCCGGTCGTCTCGTTGGGGTGCACGGCGACCCCCGCGTACACGTCGCCGTGCTCGCGGGCGGCCTCCACCGCCCACGACGACGACGGCAGGTCGCACCCGATGGTCAGCAGCCGCCGGACGCCGACCGCGTGTGCCGCGGCCACCGCCCGCGGCACCGGGACGTTCAGCAGGTCGAGGTGGCAGTGGCTGTCGAAGACCTCGACCGGGAGCCGGTCGGGCAGCGGCGGGAAGCCCGCCCCCTGGGACCCGTCGAGGCCCACCATGCTGTTCATGACATCTTCTTTCCCCCCGCGCCCGCTCAGGTGGCGGGGGCGGTGGACTCGAGGCGCGCCAGCTCCTCGTCCACCACCGACGGGTCGAGCTTGGCGAACAGCGGCTTGGGGGCGGCCAGCGGCGTGCCCACCGCGATCGGCCGCGACTCCCAACGCGCGGCCGTGTCGGCCGGGCCGTAGGCCCCGGTGAGGATCGGATAGTCGGCGTCGCCGCCCGGCTCGGAGACCGTCTCGAGCCTCGGCATTCCGCTCCACACGCCCCGGCCGCCCAGCATGTCGTACACCTTCTGGGATGAGCCCGGCAGGAACGGCGTCAGCAGCGACTTGGCGTCGTCGACGAGCTGCAACGCGACGTGCAGGACCGTCTTCATCCGCTCGGGATCGGAGGTGCGCAGCTTCCACGGCGCCTCCTCGGAGAGGTACTTGTTGGCCTCGGCGACCGTGCGCATCGCCTCCTGGACGGCGCTCTTGAACCGCGACCGCGCCAGCTCGGCGCCGACGGTCTCGAATGCCCTGCGCGACTTTTCGAGCACCGCGTGATCGGCTCCGGTCAGCTCGCCGGCGGCCGGGATCTCGCCGATGTTCTTGGCGGCGAACGAGATCGACCGGTTGACCAGGTTGCCCCAGGTCGCGACGAGCTCGTCGTTGTTGCGGCGGACGAACTCGGCCCAGGTGAAGTCGGTGTCCTGGTTCTCGGGACCGGCCACCGCCACGTAGTAGCGCAGCGCGTCGACGTCGTAGCGCTCGAGGAAGTCCCTGACGTAGATGACGACCTGGCGGGAGGAGGAGAACTTCTTGCCCTCCATGGTCAGGAACTCGCTCGAGACGACCTCGGTGGGCACGTTGAGCGCGCCGAGGCTGCCCGGCGTGCCGCCCTTGTCGCCTCGGCCGCTGTAGCCGAACAGCATGGCCGGCCAGATCTCGGCGTGGAAGACGATGTTGTCCTTGCCCATGAAGTAGTACGACTTGGCGTCCGGGTCCTGCCACCAGGCCCGCCAGGCGTCCGGGTCGCCGGAGCGGCGCGCCCACTCGATGGACGCCGACAGGTAGCCGACGACCGCGTCGAACCAGACGTAGATGCGCTTGTCCGGGCGGTCGCGCCAGCCGTCGAGCGGTACCGGCACCCCCCAGTCGAGGTCGCGGGTGTAGGCGCGCGGGCGCATGTCGTCGAGCAGGTTGAGCGCGAACTTCAGCACGTTGGGCCGCCACTCGCCCTGCTTGGACTGCAGGTAGGTGCCGAGCGTCTCGGTGAACGCCGGGAGGTCGAGCATGTAGTGCTCCTCCTCGACGAAGACCGGCGTCTCGCCGTTGATCCGCGACCGCGGGTTGATCAGGTCGATCGGGTCCAGCTGGTTGCCGCAGTTGTCGCACTGGTCGCCGCGCGCCCCGTCGTAGCCGCAGATCGGGCAGGTGCCCTCGATGTAGCGGTCGGGCAGGGTGCGGCCCGTGGACGGCGAGATCGCGCCCATCGTGGTCGTGGGGAAGACGTAGCCGTTCTTCAGCAGGCCGAGGAAGATCTCCTGCACGACCTCGTAGTGGTTGCGCGTGATCGTACGGGTGAACAGGTCGTACGACATGCCGAGGCCGAGCAGGTCCTCGGCGATGACCCTGTTGTAGCGGTCGGCGAGCTGGCGGGCGGTCACGCCCTCTTTGTCGGCCTGCACCTGGATCGGCGTGCCGTGCTCGTCGGTGCCGCTGACCATCAGCACCCTGTTCCCGGCCATCCGCTGGTAGCGGCTGAACATGTCGCAGGGCAGCGCGAAACCCGAGACGTGTCCGATGTGCCTGGGCCCGTTGGCGTACGGCCAGGCGGGCGCGGTCAGGATGTGCCGGTTCGACGAGGACATGGCTCCAGCCTAGAGGGCCGGCCGCCCGTGCTCGCGCCATATGCCCGCCGGCCCGCGCGGGCGGCGGCGAAGGTCAGCTCCGTTCGGCGGCGGCTTGGCGGTCGGGGTCCTGGACCTCCACCTCCGCGACCTGCTGCCCGGCGACCTGCTGCCCGGCTGCCTGCTGCTCGGCGACGGCCTGCGCGGCCGCGGCGTCGACGACGTCGGCCGCCTCCTGCGCGGCGTCGGACAGCGGCGGGTGCGAGCGGCGGCGGATGCCGAGGATGCTGAGGAACAGCGAGGCCAACACCATCTGGCAGCTCATGACCAGCGCCGTCGCGGACGGCACCACGAGGCGCAGCGCGTACCGCGGATCGAGCTCGCCGAAGTTGTTCACCTGCCAATGGACCATCGAAAGGACGACGCCCACGAGCCCCGCGAGGGCGAGCAGCCCGCCGATCACCACGCCGCGTTCCAGGCTCCACCAGTCGATGATCTTCTGGACCCGCCTGTCGTGCGGCAGGAAGCCCTCCTCCATGGCGTACACCTTGGTGAGCAGCGCGAACAGCACGGCCTGGAAGCCGATGACCAGGATGGCCGACGCCCCCACCAAGGTGTCGACGTCGAAGGCGACGTCGCCGATCCTGACCGGCCCCGAGGACAGCGCGATGCCGCCGGCCAGCCCCACCGTCATCAGCACCAGGCCCGGGATGAGGAACAGCCACCGGGGGCTGTAGAGCAGCAGGAAGCGCAGGTGCCGCCAGCCGTCCCGCCAGGTGTTCAGGTGCGGCGCCCGGGACCGGCCGTCGGGCGACAGCGTCGTCGGCACCTCGCGGATGTCGAGCCTGGCCAGCGTCGCCTTCACCACCAGCTCGCTGGCGAACTCCATGCCGCCGGTCTGCAGTCCGAGCCGCATGACGGAATCTTTGCGGAAGGCGCGCAGACCGCAGTGGAAGTCGCCGATCTCGCTGCCGAAGAACAACCTGCCGACGAAGCTGAGGACGGGATTTCCCAGGTAGCGGTGCAACGCGGGCATGGCGCCAGGCGCTATGCCCCCCTGGAACCGATTGCCCATGACGAGGTCGGCACCGTCCCGCAATTGCTCCAGGAAAGCCCACAGGCCCGTAAAGTCATAGGAATCGTCGGCGTCGCCCATCACGACATAGCGGCCCTTGGCCGCCCTGATGCCGCCCATGAGCGCGTTTCCGTAGCCTTTCTCGGAAACCGGCACCACCCGCGCGCCCGCCTCCCTGGCGAGCTGCTGGCTGCCGTCGGTGCTGCCGTTGTCGGCGATGACGACCTCGCCGTCGACACCGTGCTTTTCGAAGAAGCCGATCGCCTTGCGAATGCAGGTCTGGACGGTCTCGGCCTCGTTCAGGCATGGCATGACTACGGAGAGTTCCACGTCACCGTCTCCTCCATTACCCCTGGCTTATTGGCTCCCGGGGGCGTCGACTACTCTCATCCTGTTCGTGGTGTTCATCATGTTTGATGTGTGGCACGCGGGTGCCATGATGCCCGCCCGAGCCGCGCTGTGCGGGTATATCCCGCGAGGACGATCTCACGAGAGACCCGCGGAGAGGATGGAGAGGACACTCACCGCGTTGCCAAGTTGCAACCTGAAGTCCCACAACCGGGCGACCGGTAACGGCAGGCTAGGGAGCAAGCATATAGGTGCGGTCTGCCCGCGAGGGTCGGACCCCGGCGCGCCGAGCGGCGGTGTCCCCCACTCGCGCCGCTTTCCTCCTTCCTCCTGGAACTGACCAGGGATGGAGCGGCGATCTGCGGGCAAACCTTCCGGCAGGTGGACAGGCACAACAGGTGGACAGGCGAGAGGGCGCCGCCGGCGGGCGGCCGTACAGACACGGAGGGGAGTCGCCCGTGGCCGGGGCAGTGCTTGACACCACATCGCCGGCCACGCCGGCGGAGGCGTCCGGGGCGCCCGACCAGACCGGCAAGGACCGGCAGGGAGGCTTCTGGGCCCTCGTCGGCCGGCATCGCATGTTCTCCGTCCTCCTCACCGTCGGCGTACTGCTGCGCATCGACACGATGCTGGGCTACCACCCCGCGATGTGGTTCAACGACTCCTTCGACTACCTGCACGTGGCCATGTCGCCCTACCCGCATGCGATCCGGCCTGACGGGTACGCCTTCTTCCTGCTGCTGCTCCGCCCGTTCCACAGCTTCGCGCTGGTCGTGGGCCTGCAGCACCTGATGGGGGTGACCATCGGGGTTGTCATCTATGCCCTGCTTCGGGGGCGGTTCGCCCTGCCGGCCTGGGGAGCGGCCCTGGCCGCGGCGCCGGTGCTGCTCGACGCGTACCAGATCCAGCTCGAGCACCTGGTGCTGTCCGACGTCCCGTTCACGTTCCTGGTGATCCTGGCCATCGCGGTCCTGCTGTGGCGGGCCAACCCGTCCTGGAAGATCGGGGCGGCCGTCGGGCTGCTGCTCGGGATGGCGTCGCTGACCCGCTCGGTCGGGCTGCCTGTGCTGCTCGCCGTCGTGGTCTACCTGATCGCCCGGCGGGTGCGCTGGCGGGTGATCGCCGCCACCGTCGCGCTGTGCGGGTTGCCGATGGCCGCCTACTCGGTCTGGTTCCACGCCTACTACGGCAAGTTCGCCATGACCGAGAGCAGCGGCGTCTTCCTGTACGCCCGGGTGTACAAGTTCGCGGACTGCGACAAGATCCAGCCGCCGAACGAAGAGATCCCCCTGTGCGTGCAGCCCGACCACAAGCTGCCGTTCTCGCAGGACGGCATCTGGAACCGCCGCTCGCCGCTGCACCGCGTGCCCGCCGCCCGGTTCACCCAGCTGCAGAACCGGATGGCCGGCGACTTCGCGAAGCGCGCGATCATGGCGCAGCCCGGCGACTACCTCAAGGTGGTGGCCGGTGACTTCTTCCGTGTCTTCAAGTGGAACCGCACGGTCTTCCCCGACAGTGACACCTACGAGGAGTACGAGTTCCGCACCCACACCGCCGCGCTGCCCGACTGGCGGATGAGCCAGGACAAGACGGCCGACCAGGAGGCGGCGGCGTACGAGCGCGGCCGGGCGAGCACACAGATCACCGAGCCGTTCGGCCAGATCATCCGGGTCTACCAGGACCTCGTCTACCTGCGCGGCACGATCCTCGGCGGCATCCTGCTCGTCGGCCTGGCCGGCATGATCGCGCTGTGGCGGCGGTTCGGCGGCCCGGCGCTGCTGCCGTGGATGACCGCGGTCGGGCTACTGCTCGCCCCCGCGGCGACTGCGGAGTTCGACTACCGGTACATCCTCCCCGCCACGCCGCTGGCCTGCATCGCAGCCGCCCTGGCGTTCGCCCCAGAGGTGCGGGCCCGGTATCCAAATCGCCTCAGGCAGCGTCGCGGCGTCGTAGCGGCGGACAACCCGCCAGGCGACGCGTCCGGCTCGCCGGAGCCGGACGAAGAGCCCGCCGCCCGCGAGCCCGCCGCCACGGCTCAGTAGCCGTACCTCAACATCGTCCCGGGACCCGCGCACGAGTCCCGACCGTCCGCCGCGGCCCGCCCATCTGGGGACCGCAAGCCGTCCGCGTCGTGTCGCCGAGTCGCCCGGCTCCCTCCGCGGCAACCTGGTTTGCTCCATCAGCCCAACCCGCCCATTCGGTAGGCCCGCCCTTGTAACCCGCTTGTCCTGTTGAGCCCGTTCGCGTGCTGTGTCGTCGGATCCGGTGAGCGCGCCCGGTGGGGCCCGCCCAGCCCCGCCACGTGCCGCCGGATCTTCGCCGTCGCCTCTGCCGGGTCCTCCTCCGTCGCCGTTGTCATCGACCTTCGCGCTTTCTTACCAGTGTGGCCCGAAAGGCGAAGAATCCCTACTCCCGATTGACAACTACCGCGTTGTAGACGACTTTTTTTGGGACATGACGGTCGCGTGCGACGTCCGCGATCGCCTGCTTACGGGGCACGCCCGCCGCCTCACGCTCCGCTACCGCGGCGGCGAGGTCAGCCGGCTCCACCGGGCCCGGCCGCGTCACCGCCCCCCCGACGACGACGGTGATCTCGCCGCGCACCCCGGCGGCGGCCCACGCGGCGAGCTCGCCGAGCGGTCCGCGCCGTACCTCCTCGTAGGTCTTGGTCAGCTCGCGGCAGACGGCGGCCGGCCGGTCGGCGCCGAACGCCTCGGCCATCGCGGTGAGCGCGGCGGCCAGCCGATGCGGCGCCTCGAAGAAGACCATCGTGCGCGGCTCGGGGGCGAGCGCGGCGAGCCGGGTGGCCCGCTCGCCCGTCTTGCGCGGCAGGAAGCCCTCGAAGCAGAACCGGTCCGTGGGCAGCCCGGAGACGATCAGAGCCGCGGTGACCGCGGAGGGACCTGGCACGACCGTGACCGGAACGCCGGCGGCGACGGCCGCCGCCACCAGCCGGTACCCGGGGTCGGAGACGCCGGGCAGCCCGGCGTCGGTGATGACGAGGACATCGCGCCCGGCGCGCAGCTCGCCGATGAGCTCCCGTGCCCTGGCCCGTTCGTTGGCGTCGTAGTACGACACCACCCGGGCGGACGGCACCACCTCCAGGTCGGCGGCCAGCCGGCGCAGCCGGCGGGTGTCCTCGGCCGCGATGACGTCCGCGCCGGCCAGCGCGGCGCGCAGCCGCGCCGAGGCGTCCTCGGGTCGCCCGATCGGCGCGCCGGCCAGGATCAGCGTCCCCGGTGCCACGGTCACGCCGCCCATCTTTCCCCATCGCCAGCCCGCTTTCATGACGGGCCTTTCATCACGCGTACGCACCCGCCCACCCGCGGGTGTGCGGACTCGGCCGGCCGGTGCGTCCGTGGACTTCGCACCGCTCCGGCCCCTCCGCGCCGCGGCCTCTCCACTGATCGGCTCCCGTATGTGCGGACGGCTTCCGTACCATGGCGGAATGGCGATGACGGAGAGCGAGGTCGTCGAGCTGCGCGAGGACGAGCGCCGGCCACCTCCGCTGCGCGAATGGCTGGCTCCGGCGATTCCGGGAGCGCCGCTGATCGGCTGGATCGGCCCGATCGCCGTCGCGCTCTTCGCCGCCTTCCTGCGCTTCAACCGGCTGGGCATCCCCCGGGCGGTCGTGTTCGACGAGACCTACTACGCCAAGGACTCGCTGGCGCTGCTCAAGTTCGGCTGGGAGCACAACACGCTCAAGAACGCCGACCAGATCCTGCTCGCGCCCGGCACGAACGTCAGGAACCCGCCGATCTGGACCGACGGCGCCAGCTTCGTCGCGCACCCGCCGGCCGGCAAGTGGCTCATCGCCATCGGCGAGTGGATCTTCGGTGCGACGCCGTTCGGCTGGCGGTTCATGGCCGCGCTGTGCGGGTCGCTCTCGGTGCTGATCCTGGCCAGGATCGCCCGCCGGATGACCGGATCCACCCTGCTCGGCTGCGCGGCCGGGCTGCTGCTGGCCCTGGACGGTCTCGAGCTGGTGACCAGCCGCGCCGCGCTGCTCGACATCTTCGTGATGTTCTGGATCCTCTGCGCGTTCGGGTGCCTCGTCGTCGACCGGGATCGGTCCAGGGCCAAGCTGGCCGCGGCGATGGCCGGAGCAGGAGCCGGAGCCGGTGGTGGCGGCGGATCGGGCTTCGGGCCGTTCCTGGCGCACGGCTGGCGGTTCGCCGCCGCCGGCTGCCTCGGGCTGGCCTGCGCGACCAAGTGGACCGGCATCTACTACGTGGCGGCCTTCGGCCTGCTGGCCCTGGCCTGGGACATGGGTGCGCGGCGGGCGGCCGGCGTGCGGAACCCGTACGTGGGCGCGCTGGTGCGCGAGCTTCCGCTGCTCGTGGCCGGCGGCGTCGTCATCTTCGTGACGTACGTCGCGAGCTGGTGGGGTTGGATCTTCCGGCCCGGCGGCTGGGGCCGCGGCACGGTCGCCCACAACCCGCTGGTCCGGCCGTTCGAGGCGCTGCCCGACCTGTGGAAGTACAACAAGCAGATGTGGGACTTCCACACCAACCTGCACGCCAAGCATCCGTACCAGTCGTGGCCGTGGGACTGGCCCATCCTGCGCCGGCCGGTGGCGTTCTACTACACCGAGCCCAAGAACGCCTGCGGCGGCGCGACCAAGTGCTCGAAGGAGATCCTCGGCATCGGGACGCCGGCGATCTGGTGGGCCGCCGTGCTCGCCCTCATCGTGATGCTGGTCGTGTGGCTCTACCGGCGCGACTGGCGAGCCGGCGCGATCCTGGTCGGCTACGGGGCCGGGTGGCTGCCCTGGTTCTGGCCGGCGTTCGGGCATCGCACGATGTTCCTCTTCTACGCCACGCCGATGCTGCCGTTCATGATGCTGGCCCTGACGATGTGCCTCGGCCTGCTCATCGGCCCGGCCAACGACCCGGGGACGCGCCGCCTCTTCGGGTCGGCGGTGGCCGGCGCCTACATGCTGCTGGTGATCGCGAACTTCTTCTACTTCTATCCGGTGCTGGCGGCCAAGGTGATCACGTACGACCAGTGGCATCACATCGTACGGTTCAAGGGCTGGATCTGACGCGGATGGACTCCGAGCCGCGGACCAGGGTGTGGCGCGACGGCGCGTTGGAGAAGGAAGGCTTCCCCGTCGCCGAGATCAGCGACTACCTGGAGCAGGACGGCACCGTCGTGTGGCTCGACCTCTGCGCGCCGGAGCCCGAGGACCTGCAGGTCATCACGGAGGAGCTCGGGCTCGCCCCGCTCGCCGTCGAAGACGCCCTGAGCGAGCACGAACGGGCCAAGCTGGACCGGTACCCCCAGCACCTGTTCCTCAACGTCTACTCGGTCCGGCTCGACACGGCGAGCGGCGAGCTGTCCGCCACCGAGGTCTCCGCGTTCGTCACCAAGCGCGCGCTGGTGACCGTACGGCAGCGCCCGGACTTCGACGTCGAGGAGCTCCTGGCGCGGTGGGACGCCCAGCAGGACCTCGCGCAGTACGGCGTGGCGTTCCTGCTGCACAACCTGATCGACCTCGTCGTCGACCAGCACTTCACGGCCGTACAGGCGCTGGACGCCGAGATCGAGTCCCTCGAGGACCTGCTGTTCGCCGAGCGGGTGGGCGACCAGCTCGTCCAGCGGCGCAGCTTCGAGCTGCGCAAGAGCCTGGTCCGGCTGCGCCAGGTCGTGCTCCCCATGCGCGAGGTCGTCAACACCCTGCTCCGGCGGGATCTGCACGTCGTGCCCGAGTCGATGGCACCGTACTTCCAGGACGTGTACGACCACGCGCTGCGCGCCGCCGAGTGGACCGACAGCCTGCGCGACCTGGTCACCAGCATCCTCGAGACGCGCATCGCCATGCAGGGCAACCGGCTCAACCAGGTGATGAAGAAGCTCACGGCGTGGGCGGCGATCATCGCGCTGCCGACGGCGGTCACCGGCTTCTACGGGCAGAACGTGCCCTACCCCGGCTCGCAGCAGCATTGGGGCTTCATCGTGAGCACCGCGTTGTGGGCGGCCGGCGGCGTGACGCTGTACGTCCTGTTCCGCGTCCGCGACTGGCTCTGAGCGCGCGGCTAGATCACGCCGTCCCAGAGCCGCCGCTCGTCGCCGCGCGGATCATGGACGACCGCGGCCCCGCCCGCGTCGAAGACCATCACCGGGCGGGTCTCCAGGTCGTAGCGCGCCCAGCCCGGGTCCGCCGTGGTCGCGAACTCCACCCACGCGCGGTGCATCCGCTCGGCGAGCGCCCTGGGCGGGTCCGACCCGGTGAGCCCGCCGCCCGGGCGGGCGTCCAGCGTGTCGAAGACGAACCCGATCTCCAGCGCGTGGCAGGCGCCGAGGTCCTGTACCGGGGTGCGCCAGGCGAACTCGTACATGTGCGTGGCGGCCGCCGGGCCGCGGCCCTCGGCGATCCGGCAGGTCGGGATGCGGAAGAACGTGTCGGTGATGACGGCGGCCACCACGTCGCCCGGCGTGGCGTCCGGCCGGTTCCGCCGGTACGTCTCCGCGACCGCGGGGTCGATGCCGCGGCGGGCGAGGATGCCGCCGAGATCCTCCGCCGTGACCTTTTCCGCCAGCCCGGTGGGCACCGTGAACAGCCGATACTCCTCGGTCGTCGTCCCGGTGAGCAACGCCACGTCGCGTCCGGCGCCGGCGGCGATCTCGTCGACGGGCCGGCCGCGCAGCAGCTCACCGTCGATGACCGGGACGACCGGCAGCCCGGCGGCGACCGTCGACGTCCCCCAGCGCGCCGGATCGGGCCGTTCTGCGAGCTCCTCTGCCAGTGCGGCGAGGGCGTAGCTGAGCGTCTGCGGCGCGACCGCGGTGAACCCCTCGGCGGTCGGCTCGGCCCCGAGCCGCTTCGCCAGCTCGGTGGTGACCAGGAGCGCGTCGTCGGCCGTCTGGACGACCTGCCCGCCGCCGCTCTGCGCGATCGCCTTACCGAACAGGCCCAGGTTCATCGAGAGCAGCGCGTTCACGCTCATCGCACCCGCCGACTCGCCGAAGACCGTGACGTTGCCCGGATCCCCGCCGAACGCGGCGATGTTGTCCTTCACCCATTCCAGCGCGGCGATCTGGTCGAGCAGCCCCCGGTTGGCCGGCGCGTCGGGCAGCTGCACGAACCCCTCGGCACCCAACCGGTAGTTGATGGTGACGCAGACCACCCCGTCCCGGGCGAAGCTCGTCCCCTGGTAGACGGGGATGGCCCCCGACCCGTTCCGGAACGCCCCGCCGTGGATCCACACCATGACCGGCAGCCCGGAGCCGCCCTCAGGCGCCCAGATATTGAGGTTGAGACACTCCTCGCCCGGAATGATGGGATCGTCCAGCAGCGACTCGAACGCCGGCCGGTACGCGGGCTTGGGCGCGGTCGGCCCGTACTCGAGCGCGTCCCGCACCCCGTCCCATGGCTCGGGCGGCACCGGCGCCCGGAACCTGTTGCCCCCGAACGGCGCGGCCGCGTACGGAACCCCGAGGAACCGCGCAACCCCCTCCCTGACGCTCCCCCGCACCTTCCCGTATGCCGTGGCGACGATCGGCTCCATGGAGCTGCCTCCTCCCTCCCGCATACTCCATCACGCGACCGGATCACCCGACAATGCCCGCCCACCAATGCGCGAAGACCCCCGCCGGTTTGCTAACCTTGCGGAGACCTCGGGGCTGTAGCGCAGTCCGGTAGCGCACCTCGTTCGCATCGAGGGGGTCAGGGGTTCAAATCCCCTCAGCTCCACGAGGTGGCGGTTGTTGCTCGGCGAGCTTCGCTCGCCCTCGCCGTCGCCCGCTGTATCTACCCGGGGGGACGACCCCCCGGAACCCCCCGGCTGCGCGGCGACGGTTGTTGCTCGGCGAGCTTCGCTCGCCCTCGCCGTCGCCCGCTGTATCTACCCGGGGGGACGACCCCCCGGACCCCCCCGGCTGCGCGGCCCAGCCGCGCGGGGCCGTGTTCGAGTAGGCGCTCCTCAGCTCCACCGACCGGCACATTTCGCAAACCCTCGACCTACCGCCGCCGTGCCGATCGTTATCCCGAGCGCGGGACAGGAAGACGGGCCGGATGCGATCTCGTCCGATGATCTTGTGTCTTCGGCGAGTTTGCCGCTTTCGAAAGCGGCTGGGGTAGCCGCCCCTCCCCGGCTCCGCATCGGCCGTGGTCCAGACATGGCGCGCAGGTAGCGAGTGACGAAACTGAATTTCTCACTAACGGTTAGTTAACCTTGCTACGGGCGCCTCGGCCGGCAAGCCCTTTCCGCTTGTGCATTCCGACAAGCGCTCATCGCCCCTTCCCGCTGTTCATTTTCCGGGAAAGGTATGCCCCTGTCGCCATGCGAGGTCCGCGAGCGACGATATCCGGCTTAATCACGTCCGGACGCTCGTTGACCTCGAACGACTCGGTCCGCCACCGCCCGAATGGGGCAAGGTCATGGCCAAGATCGGCGGCAGATCGCCCGTGGTCTGCGACGACCGCCCTTACCGCATCCACGGGCACCGTGCAATACCTTGCAACGCATGCTTAGCAAATGGCCTCTTTCGGCCTGCCTCATACCGCTGGACCGACTACCGGAAGAGGCTGCCCATTTGGCATGCGCTAATCGCGGGGTTACGGTCGCCACTATCCCGGCCACGGCATCCCAGATACGACGAGCCCCGTCCGGCTGACCTCACAATTGACTATTCGATGGTTACGGAAGGAAGCAACTCAGAGTCAACCTGCACATGTCCGAAACATCAAAAAAATTCTTGCAAGACACTGCCCCAAATATGGCGTGATGTACGTAATATGCCGTCCGAGCTCGCGGTGAATCATCGGTTCGGACTCCGCGAAGGGGTCATAGAGACGACTCGATCGTGCACACAGGACCGCCGACAAGGGATGCAGATGAGCGCTGAGTCTGGGAGGCCAACATGAGTCCGCTGAGCAGAGCCGCGCGCCGGGGCTGCGCCCAGCCTGTCCTCAGGCCTGCCGGGGAGTCGATATGAGCCCGCGGCATCGCGCCCATAGCCCCCGCAGGAACACCGGCGCCTTCCAGACTTGGGCCAACCCCGCTTCGTCCGGATTTGGTGCCGGTCAGGTCCCCCCGGGGGAGCTGCCTTCGGGAGCGGTTCCCCCGTCCGCCGCGGCACCCAGGCATCCGGCTGAGATCAAGCCTGATCCGAGTCCTCGGGGCGGGTCGCCAGACACCGCCCCAAGATGGCCCATGTCAACCAAAATGCGGTTCGGACGCGTCCGTACGATCCGGGCACGGCTGGCCATCATCTTGATCGTTCCGACGATCCTTCTGGTCGGGCTGGCCGGGATCGGCGTTGCCAATCAGCTCCGTACGACCGACGACGCCAATGTCGTCTCCGACAACGTCGAGCTGGCGTTGGCCACTCAGGATCTCATCCACTCGCTCCAGCGCGAGCGGGCATTGTCCAGCGGTTTGCTGGGCCGTGCCGGGCTCTACCGCACCCAGCTGGACGGACAACGTCGCGCGACCGATCAGAACCGGGCCGCTCTCGACCGCCGGCTCAAGACGGCCGATGGGGCGAGTGCCCGGGCCGTACGCGCCGCGCTCGGCAGGCTCGGCGCGTTGCAGACCGCGCGCCTGCAGATCGATTCCGGGCAGCAGACCCGCGCGGCCATGCTGAACTTCTATACAGCCGCCATCGTGGGTTTGAGCTCTGCGTCCGCCGACAGCGACATCGGTCAGGACGACCTGGTGTTGCGCCGCGGCCTGGAGTCCTTGCACGTGCTCGGCGACGTCAAGGAGTCGATCGCGAAGGAGGGCGGCCAGCTCAACGGAGTCTTGGCGCAGAACAGGTTCAGCCGCACGGACTACATCGACTTTACGGCGACCCGTGCCGCCCGAATTGACTCGCTCGCCCGGTTTGCCCAGGTCGCGACCCCGCAGCGGAAGGCCCAGGTCGACGCCGCCGAACGCAGCCCGCAGGCCACCCTCGCCCAGCAGTACGAGCAAGCGGTCGTCGCGGGCTCCCCTGGCCGCGAACTCAACCTCAGCGCGCCGACATGGTCGGCCGCGACCAACACCGTCAACTATGACCTGCGCGAGATCCAGCGAGACATCGGCGACGACGTCAGGATCCGTGCCGCGAAGATAAGGACCGGCGCGGTCCGGACCCTGGTGCTGTACTCGGCCGCCGCGATCATCGCCGTGCTCACCGCGCTGCTGTTGTGGCTCTACACCTTCCGATCGATCGTACGGCCACTGCGTCTGTTGACCGACGAGGCGCACGAGGCGGCCGAGCGGCGGCTGCCCGAGGCAGTCGCGCGCATCCAGGCCGCAGAGGAGCCCGGCAACGTCATCGTGGAATCGTCGCGCACCACTCTCGCTCGCCGCGAGGACGAATTCGCCGAGGTCGTCGAGGCGCTGGACAACCTGCAGCAGACCGCTGTGCAGCTCGCGGCGCAGCAGGCGGTCATGCGGCACAACACGGCAGAGTCGCTGGCCAATCTTGGTCGGCGCAATCAGAACCTGGTCCGCCGGCAGCTCGGTTTCATCAGCGCGCTCGAACGCGACGAGGCCGACCCCAACGCCCTGGCCAACTTGTTCGAGCTCGATCACCTGGCCACGCGCATGCGCCGCAACGCCGAGAGCCTGCTCGTCCTCGTCGGAGAGCACAGCCCGCGACGGTGGTCGACGGCACTCGACGTCGGCGACGTGCTTCGCTCGGCCTTCGCCGAGGTGGAGGATTACCGCCGAGTGATCCTGCGCCGGATGGACGACGGAAAGGTCCGGGGCGCGGCCGCCGCGGAGATCTCGCACCTGCTCGCCGAACTGGTGGAGAACGCGCTTTCGTTCTCGCCGCCGGACCGCGAGGTCGAGGTCCAGGCGCGCAGCACCGGCGCGGAATACCACATCGCGATCGTCGACCAGGGTGTCGGCATGTCGCCGGCCGCGATGGCCACCGCGAACGCACGGTTGCGTGGTGAGGAGAACTTCCTCGTCGCGCCCACCCGCGATCTCGGCCACTACGTGGTGGGCAGGCTGGCGCAGCGGCTCGGCGTCCGGGTATGGCTGCACGACTCGCCGCTCGTCGGGGTCACCGCCCGGATCGTGCTGCCATCGAGCGTTCTCGAACATCCGGAGAAGATTGCGCAGACAGCCGCCGCGGCAACCGTCCCGCCAGTGAGACCGCCGGCCGTGGCGGCTCTGGCCCAGCCGAGCGGCACCGCGCGGCACCGCGACACGTTGACCCAGCCGGCAAGCAGTCCCGCCGTGCCGATGGGGACTGCCACCGCGGCGACTGCCTCGACTTCGGCCCCTCGCATGTCCGCAGCGGCAACGACACGCAACGGCCTGGTCAAGCGCGACCGGCGGGAGGGCAATCTCCGCCGGCCGATCCGCCCGGACCAGCGGGTTCCGGCGCCCGCTGCCGCTGACGAGCGGAAACGGACTCCGGACGATGTGCAATCCATGCTCAACACTTTCCGGTCCGGCGTCCACCGCGCCGAACAAGAACGCGACGGCGAGACCGGGTGACATGGGAGGAACCTCGATGACGCAGGCAATGTCGGCCACTCAAAACTTCAATTGGCTCCTCGGCAAGTTCGTCAAGGAGACCGACGGCGTGGCCGACGCCGTGGCGGTCTCCTCCGACGGGCTGCTCATGGCGCTGTCCGAGGGGCTGAACCGATCCGGCGCCGAGCATCTCGCCGCGATCGTGTCCGGGTTGACGAGCTTGGCCCGAAGCGCCTCGCGGCAGTACGGCTTCGAGGGCCTCAAGCTGGTGATGATCGAGATGCAGCGCGGCTTCCTGCTCGTCTCGGCGATCAGCGACGGAAGCTGTCTCGGCGTCGTCGCCACCATCCACTGTGATCTGGGCCTGGTCGGCCACGAGATCGCCAAGCTCTGCGACCGCTTTGGAGTATTCCTCACCCCACAGGTCGTAGCCGACCTCAAGAACGAGGTTCTGCGGTGAATCCGCAGAACCGGTGGGGCGAGCCCCGGCGCCCTCCCGATCCTCGGGCGACCGAGCCGCTACCGCGCGTGGCCTTCGAGGCCCCACCCGCACCGACGGTGCAGGTCCCCGCGCAGGTGCCGCCGGCCGCCGCCGACGATGAGACGGAGACCGAGCACATCGTCCGGCCCTTCATCGTGACCGGCGGCCGAACCCGGCCGACCGATGAGCGGCTGCGCGTCGAGACCATCGTCACCGCGGTCCCCGCGGCGCTTTCGGCACCGCTGGGCTTCGAGCGACGCCATATCGTCGAGATCTGCCAGCGGCCGATCTCGGTGGCCGAGATCTCCCACAGCCTCGGTGTTCCGATCGGTGTGGCGCGGGTGGTAATCGCGGATCTCATCACCGAGCAATATCTGACTGTCCATGACCACCTGGGGCCGGACGGTTACCCGTCGCAGGCCCTGCTGGAGAGAATTCGCGAGGGTGTCCGTGCGCTTTGAGACCCCCCATCCCCCCAGCCGGCAGATGATCTCAGCCAAAATCATCGTCTCGGGCGGCTTCGGAGTGGGGAAGACCACGTTTGTCGGAGCCATCTCAGAGATCGAACCGCTCACCACCGAGGCCGCCATGACGGATGCGGCCGTTGAGGTCGACGACGCCTCCGGCGTCGACATGAAGACCACGACCACGGTCGCGTTCGACTTCGGCCGGATCACCCTCGATGAGGGCATCGTTCTTTACATGTTCGGCACACCCGGCCAGGAGCGTTTCGCCTTCATGTGGGACGACCTCGTGGAGGGAGCGATCGGATCGATCATTCTCCTCGACACCCGGCGCATCGACATGGCCTACCCTGCGCTGAACTTCTTCGAGGAGGCGGGCATTCCCTTCGCCGTCGGTGTGAACCACTTCCCGGGTTCTGACACCTTCGATCTGGAAGAGATCCGGGAGGCGCTCGATATTCCCGACCGGATCCGGCTGGTCATGTGCGACGCACGGAAACGCGACTCCGTCAAGCAAGTTCTGCTTGCCCTTCTCGATAGCGTCATCGCCGCCTCTCCTGCGTGACATCAGCCATCGAATCAGTTCACCATAGAGCTCCAGAGCTCGTAGCGGAAGCATGGCCGAATTCCCGATCAGGCCCTGTAATGGAGGTCATGTGCATTTCAATCCCAAGCATCTGCCTGAGGAGTTCAATCCGGACGGTCTGCACGAGGGATACGGTCCGGAAGCCCGGTACGCGGTAGCCGCGGAGGAGGTGCTTTCCACCAGGCGGCATGCGGAGGAGATCGCGCGTGGTCTGGAGCTGGGCCTACCGGCAGCGGACTCGATCGTGGACAAGAGCATTCCCACGTTCTCCCGGGGAGAGCTGCCGCATTTCGCGGGAATCAATACGTTCTTGAAAGCGCACTATCTGGAGGATGTGCGGCGATGCGGTGAGTTCGATGTGGCGGTGGTTGGGGCACCGTTTGATGGGGGCACAACGTATCGATCAGGAACGCGGTTCGGGCCACAGGGGATCCGGAAGATCTCGGGGCTGTACGGACCGTACAGCTTTGAACTCGGGGTGGATCTACGGGAATCGATCTCGATAGCGGACCTGGGGGATGTATTCACGATCCCGGGCAACATCGAAAAGACCTTCGACCAGATCAGCAAGGCGGTGTCGCACGTCTACGCTTCGGGCGCGTTCCCGGTGGTGCTGGGCGGGGATCATTCAATCGGATATCCGACGGTGCGCGGGGTGGCTCAGCATCTGGACGGAAAGCTGGGAATCATCCATTTCGATCGGCATGTGGACACCCAGGAAACCGATCTGGATGAGCGAATGCACACCACACCATGGTTTCACGCGACGGATCTTCCGAACGTTCCTGCGAGCAACCTGGTGCAGATCGGGATCGGAGGATGGCAGGCGCCTCGGCCCGGGGTGAAGGTGGGCCGGGAACGAGCAACGACGATCATGACGGTCACCGACTGTGTGGACATGGGGATTCGAGCGGCGGCCGAGCGTGCGCTGGAGGTGGCGTGGCGGGACGCCGAGGCAGTGTGGCTGTCCTTCGATGTGGACTGTCTCGACGCGGCGTTCGTGCCGGGGACAGGCTGGCCCGAACCGGGCGGATTCCTGCCACGCGAGGTACTGAAATTCATTCAGATCATCGCTGACGCCGCTCCACTGGCCGGCATCGAAGTCGTCGAGTGCTCGCCCCCCTATGACAACGCCGAGATCACCTCACTCATCGCGACCCGCGTCATATGCGACACCCTCGGCTGCCTGGTCCGCTCCGGGCACCTCCCCCACAGGCCCCCATCCGCGAAGGACAACGTGTGATGAAACGTTCCATCCTGGCTCGGTCCTCGTCGGCCCGGCGCGCTCTTGCGCTGATCCTCACCGCAGCGCTGATGCTCACGGCATGCGGCAAATCGAACTCGACGACCTCGGCGAGCGGCGGTTCTGTTAACACAATCACCCTCGGATTCAGCGCCTGGCCGGGCTGGTTCCCCTGGCAGGTCGCCAAGGAGAAAGGCCTGTTCCAAAAGAACGGCATCAACGTCGATCTGAAGTATTTCGACAGTTACACGGACAGCCTGACGGCCTTGTCCAGCGGCAGTATCGACGCCAACAGCCAGACCCTCAACGACACCATTTCCTCGGTCGCCGGCGGCGCCGCGGAGACCATCGTCCTCACCAACGACAATTCCACCGGCAACGACCAGATCATCGCCCGCGCCGGCATCAACTCAGTCGCCGACCTCAAAGGTAGGACCGTCGGGGTCGAACAGGGTACGGTCGATCACTACCTGCTGCTGCTCGCGCTCAAGAAAGCCGGGCTCACCGCCAAAGACGTGCACCTCAAACCGCTGCTGACCGATGCGGCCGCCGCCGCGTTCAAGGCCGGCAAGATCGACGCGGTAGGCGTCTTCGCGCCCTTCACGACCACCGCGCTCACACTGCCGGGCAGTAAGGCCATTGCCACCTCCCGGGACTTCCCCGGCGCGATCCCCGACCACCTGGTCATCAAGGCCGACATGGTGAAAAAGGATCCGAAAGCGGTACAGGCGCTTGTCAGGACGTGGTTCGAAACGCTGGATTGGATCAAGGCCCACCACGACGAGGCTGTCACCATCATGGCCAAGCGCGGCGGCGTCGACTCCAAGTCCTACCTTGAGTACAACCGGGGCACAACGATCTTCACCCTCAAGGACAACCTGAACGCCTTCTCGCCCGGTAACACCGACGCCAACCTGGACTTCCAGGCGAAGAAGATCTCCGATTTCCTGCTGAGCAACCAGATGGTGGACTCGCCCCCGAACCTCGACGGACTCCTTGACCCGACATTCGTCCAGCAGATGGACAGGTCGCGATGAACAGCCAGGACCAGTTGGAATCCGTCACCGCCCCCACCAGAGCCGCCGCCTGGGAACGTGCGACATGGCCTGCCCTCCCGACTCGCCGGGCGCGACGTGGCGCGACCTGGCTGTCGCCGCATAGGGAGATCACCCAACCGACGCGCTGGCTACTTCGTGCTCTGTCATTGCTGGTTCCGCTGGCGGCCTGGATAACGCTCAGCACAAGCGGCTCCGTGGATCCGACATTCCTGCCCACCCCAGCGGCAACCTGGCAGGCAGCGCTGGACATGGCGAAGTCCGGCGAGTTGTTCACCGATACCGCTGCCAGTGTCCAGCGAGTGCTGCTCGGCTTCGGCCTGGCCATGGTGATCTCAATCCCGCTGGGGTTCGCGATGGGGACCTGGCAGTGGGCGTTGGCCGCGCTCGAGCCGATCATCGGGCTCGTACGATACATGCCGGCCAGCGCGTTCATCCCGCTTCTCATCATCTGGCTGGGGCTTGGTGAGCCGTCAAAGCTGGCCGTCCTGGTGCTCGGCGTCGTGTTCTTCAACATCCTCATGGTCGCCGACGTCGTACGGCAGGCACCGCGGCGTACGCTCGAGGTCGCCCAGACCCTGGGTGCCACACCGGGGGTGCTGATCCGCAAGGTGATCCTCCCGTACTCGTTGCCCGGCATCATCGACGCGGCCCGGGTCAACGCCGCGGCAGCCTGGAACTTCGTGGTGATCGCCGAGTTGTTCGCTTCGACCGAAGGGCTCGGCTACCGGATCACTCGGTCAGGGCGTTTCCTGCAGAGCGACCGGATCTTCGCAGTGCTGGTCGTCATCGGCATCATCGGGATCGCCCTCGACGTCGGGCTCCGCCTGCTCCGTGACCTGGTGGGGCGGTGGAAGTCATGACCACCGGACTTCACCTCACCGGGATCGCCAAGGACTTCCCGGCGCCGCGCGGCAGCCGGCGGGTCTTGGACGGCGTCAACCTGCACGTCGACCCGGGCGAGTTCGTCTGCGTCGTCGGGGCCAGCGGATCAGGAAAATCCACCCTGCTCGACCTTGTCGCAGGTCTCAAGTCCCCAACCGAGGGCACGATCAGCTGGGACGGGCGGACGGTCGCCGGGCCCGGGCCCGATCGCGGCCTGGTCTGCCAGACAGGGGAACTGTTCCCCTGGCGTACGGTCGAGCAAAATGTGGCTTTCGGTCTGGAACTGCTCCCTATTTCCGCAGCAGATCGCCGCCGCAGGGTCGCCTGGTATCTGGAGGAGGTCGGGCTCACACCGTTCGCCCGCGCGCTCCCGGGCAAGCTGTCGGGCGGTCAGCGACAGCGGGTCGCCATCGCTCGCGCTCTCGCCTGCGAGCCGCACGTCCTGCTCCTCGACGAACCGTTCGGCGCCCTCGATGTCCAGACCAAAGAAGACATGCAGATCTTCCTCCGGCAGGTGTGGCAGGACACGACGACCACCATCGTCATGGTCACACATGACGTGGAGGAAGCAGTGTTCCTCGCCCAACGAGTCCTGGTCCTCACCAGCTCACCGGGACGCGTCGCGGCCGAAATCGAGATCGACCTGACCGATGAGCGCACGTTCGCGACCCGGCGCACGCCCCCATTTCTCCGGCTGCGTGCCCAAATCGAGGACATGGTCCGGACTCAGCACCTTCAGACGACAAAGACCTGAACGAAATGCAACACCTCAGCCCCCATGCATGCGCTGTCTGCTCGAAGAGATACCGACATACCGAGGTTTCGCCAAATGAAGAGGCTTCTCCGACTGCTGTGCACCATCGTTGTCGGGACGTTTCCAGTCGCGTCCTGCAGCCTTATAGCCGGCAACGCAGATGTGGCACGACCGATCACCCTCGGATTCAGTGCCTGGCCGGGCTGGTTCCCCTGGCAGGTCGCCAAGGAGGAAGGCCTATTCGAAAAGAACGGCATCAACGTCGACCTGAAGTACTACGACAACTACACCGACAGTCTAACGGCACTCACCAATGGCGATATTGACGCCAACAGCCAGACTCTCAACGATACTCTCTCATCGATCACCGACGGATCCCGAGAGGTAATCGTGCTGGTAAACGACAATTCTACCGGCAACGACCAGATCATCGCCCGCCCCGGCATCAAGTCCGTCGCCGACCTCAAGGGCAAAACGGTCGCCGCAGAAGACGGCACAGTCGACCACTACCTGCTGATGCTCGCGCTCAGGAAAGCCGGCCTGCGACCCACCGACGTCAACTTCGAACCCATGGCAACCGACGCCGCCGCCGACGCGCTGGTCTCGGGGAAAGTCGACGCAGTCGGAGTGTTCGCCCCCTTCACCACCGCCGCCCTCAAACGTCCCGGCAGCAAAGCCATCGCCACCTCGAAGAACTTCCCCGGCGCGATCCCCGACCACCTGGTCGTCACCCACTCCCTCCTCGACCAGCACCCCGACCAGGTCCAAGCGCTGGTCAAGACGTGGTTCGACACACAGCAATGGATCGCCAAGCACAAGAATCAGGCCATCGCCATCATGGCGAAACGCGCCGGAGTGAGCGAAGCCGACTATAAGACCTACGATGCCGGCACCACAATTTTCTCGCTCCAGGACAACCTCCGAGCCTTCGAATCCGGCCGGACTTCGACCAGCCTGAGCTACCAGGCACAATCGATCTCAAAATTTCTCCTCGACAGCAGATTGACCCAGATCCAGCCTTCACTCGACCAACTCATCGAGCCGCGTTTTGTCCAGGCCCTGCACGACTGATCCAAGAAAGGGACGTCAGCAGAGGAGATTCATTCCGGTCGTATATGCGATGAGCTCGGACGCTCCGGCGGCGGAGTCGCGATCGTCACCTTCGGGAGGACGCGACCCGGTTCGGGTGCGAGGGCGACGAGCAGCCCGCGCAGCCGGGCGCCCGACACGTCGGCGAAGGTGCCGCCGTCCGTACGGACCTCGAATGGGCCAAGCACGCCGATCCGCACCTGGCCGATCTTGCCACGGGCGATGGCGGGTCTCCGCCGCCCCGGAACGGGAACGAGGCGGAGGACGGCCGGCCCGCGCCAGGGATGCGGGCCGGCCGGGTGCCTGGGCGGGGCTCAGGTGGTCGGCATGGGCGAAGAAGGCCGGCGGCGCCAAGCCGCGAGGGCGATACCGCCGCCGAGCGTGATGGCCCCGAGCGCGGCGGGGAGCAGCGGTCTCACCTCGTTCGAGGTGCCGCCGCCACCGGCGGCTGCGCTGCCGGTGACCATGAACAGATCGTTGCGGAAGACGAACCTGTCGGCGATGGCCACCTTCTTGAAGTTGGCGGGGTCGAAGATCCGGACCCAGTGGTGGTCTCGCTCCTGGCAGCTCCCCCGGATGATGAAGCCCTTGGGCAGATTAGTGACGATATGGAAATGTCTCCCAGGCCCCGTCCTCGCGGCCGTGACCTTGCCGGTGCGGTAGAGGCAGCTGCTGATGTGCGGCGCCGCCTGGGCGGTGTTGCCGCTCAGTAGGGTCAATCCGCCGGCGGCGAGCCCGGTGACGGCGATCGCCATGCCGGTCTGTACGTATTTGCCCCTCATGTCGCTCCTAAGTGACCAGTTTCGCCATGGTGCGCTGTCGCGCTTCCTGGCATCTGGGGGATTTCTACCCGAGGTGATGTCACGCGATTTACCGCGTCACACCAATGCTTTCTGGACTGACGCGACTATATGTAAGGAATTCTCGGAAAACGGGTAATGGATCTTTCTCGGGCAGCGCACCCGATTTATAGCAGATTTCCAATTCGCGCAGATTGTTCGGCTTTCGTCCGCGACCAAGGCGGCCGCGCACCCGGGCGGCTCCCGACGAGGGAGTAGTTTGCCGCGAATTACCGAATGCAGACAGATAGTACACCAAAGCTGTTTCATTAATGACGATCCCAAAAAATCACTTGATTTACCGAGGGCGACTTTCGGGGAAGGTCGATCATGCGGGCGCCATTGCGCCTCCATGACGATGCCGGCTATCAAGGGGTGTCACAGTATGTGCGGTCTGGCGGGTTACCTTGGAATCTCCGAGAACGCCGGCAGGGACATTCTCGAAAGGATGGCCGCCGCCCAGGAACACCGCGGCCCAGATGGATCCGGCATTTTGGTTTCCGGGACGGCAGGGTTGGCGCACCGGCGGCTCGCGGTCATCGACAAGCCGGGCGGGGTCCAGCCCATGCGTTCCCGGGACGGCCGGTTCGTCTTGGTCTACAACGGCGAGGTCTACAACTATCGGGAGTTGCGCGAGGAACTCTCCCGGGCCGGCCATTCCTTCACCACCAACTCCGACACCGAGGTCGTGCTGGCGGCCTGGGAGGAGTGGGGCGTCGACGCGTTCGACCGGTTCAACGGCATGTTCGCGCTGGCCATCATGGACACGCAGACCGGCGAGGTCACCTTGGCCAGGGACCATTTCGGGATCAAACCGCTGTACCTGGCGCGGCCCGGCGCCGGCGTCGTGCTGTTCGCCAGCGAGATCAAGCCGCTGCTGGCCGCCGGCCTGCTGGAACGCGCGCCCGATGAGGCGACGCTGTACCGCTACCTGCGTTTCCGTGTCCATGACGACACCGAGAACACCTTCTTCGCCGGGATCAACCGGGTGCCGCCCGGGTGCTGCGCGGTGATCTCCCCGGGCGGGCAGGTCGCCTCCCACACCTACACCACGCTGTATGAGGATCTGCGGACGGACAGCGGCCGGCAGCCCTATGACCAGGACGCGCGTACGCGGTTCGGCCATGCGGTGCGGCGCGCGGTCCGCGCTCGCCTGGTCAGCGACGTCCCGGTCGGCACGGCCCTGTCGGGCGGGCTGGACTCCTCGACGATCGTCGCGACGATCAATGACCTGCTCGGCGGTCAGGACGATGCGACCTCGGCCGTCGGCACCGCCCAGGAGACCTTCTCCGCCGTCTTCCCCGGCGAATGCAACGACGAGGAACGCTACGTCGACGCGGTCGCCCACGGGTGCGTCGACCTTCGGGTGCACAAGGTGCATCCGAAGGTCGAGGAGTTCGTCTCTGATCTCATCGATTTCGTCCGGACCCAGGAGGAGCCGGTGGTCTCCACCGGCCCCTACGCCCAGTACTGCGTCATGCGCGCCGCGAGCAAGCATGTCACGGTCATGCTGGACGGCCAGGGCGCCGACGAGCTGATGGCCGGGTATCTGCCCTACTTCCGGGTGTACATCAGGCAGCTGTGGCGCCAGGGCAGGCGCGGCCGCGCCCTCACCGAACTCGTCAGCTCGACCGACGTGCTCTGGCGGCTGGGAAGGACGCGGGTGAGCGAGCGCCTGCGGCGGCGTCACCGGGTCAGGGTGACCGACCTGCTGGCGCCCGGATTCCGCGACGCGCATGCCGGCGAGCGGTTCGCCGTCATCCAGGACGACCTCAAGGCCCGCCTGGTCGAGGACATCTTCCGCCACAGCCTGCCCGCGCTCCTGCGCGCCGAGGACCGCAACACGATGCGGTTCTCGATCGAGGGACGGGTTCCTTACCTGGATACCGACCTGGTCCGGCTGCTGTGGAGCCTCGATGACGCGGCGATCCTGTCCGGCGGCTGGAACAAGCGGGCCTTGCGGGACGCGACCGGCGACCTGCTGCCCCCCGTGATCCGCACGCGTCGCGACAAGATCGGGTTCACCGCGCCGGAGGACGCGTGGCTCAGGAAGATGGCCGGCCATGTCGGCAACGTCTTCGCGTCGGAGTCGTTCGCCGCCCGCCCCTACTTCAATCAGGAAGCGGTGCTCACCGCCTTCCACGCCTTCCTGCGCGGCGAGTCGGGCGCCGACACCATGACGTTCTGGCGGCTGTTCAACACCGAGCTGTGGCTGCGCGAGTTCATCGACTGCGATCCCGGCGATCCCGCCTCCTATCCATCCGTTGACGAGACGCAAAGAGATCAGGCCACGGCCAAGAGCGACTACGCGCCCAACAACGGCAAGGACCTGGTCCTGCCCGGCAAGGACTGGATATGGACCCGGTTCCCGCTGCAAACCCGCCACATAGGGGCCGGTGACGACATCGCCGCGATCGCCGCCAAACGGGTCGCGTCCTTCTTCTCCTGCCTTCCGCTGGAAGCTCCCGATCTCGGCCGCGACATCCGCGGCAAACCCTGGCTGCTGTTCATCTCCGAGAAGGTCGTCGCGATCGGCCAGGGCCGTGTCATGTTCATCTGGGACGTGCGCCCCGGGTGGTGGGCCAGGGTGCTCTCGCGATGCGTGCTCCGTTCCGACCACGGCATCGGCCTCGCGCACCCGGCGACGATGCACCTGGCGATCGGCGAAGTCGGCTTGCCGCGGGTACTGGCGGCGGCCGTGGCGGGCGCCGCGGGAAAGCTGGTGGGCAGGAGCGGTCTCTTCTACCGCGTCGCCGGCCCGTCCGTCCGTTCCATCGACGGGCCGACGCAGTACTCCGCCTACCCCGCCAACGTCTCGGCCAAGCTGGCACCAGCCGACCCGGACGGCGTCGCGCGAGAGGTCAGCGCGGCGGTCCGCGCGGCCGTACCGTCACATGTCGCCACCTGGCATGCCGGGACGGTCATCATCGACGCCAACGACCTCGGCGCCAACATCCTGGGCCACGACACCTCCCTCGATCCTGAGGATCTCGCCGGCGCGTTCGCGGACAACCCGCTCGGGCAGGCCAGGCAGCTGACCCCCTTCGCGATCGTCAGCATGGCCCTGAACCTGCCGGCGGCCGGCGCCCGCACCCGGCACCGGCGGGTGCCCGTGAAGGCGAACGGTGCGAGCGTCCGGCGGTTGCCGGCGCCACCCCGTGATCACGGCGAGCCGTACGGGGGCCGCCGGGGGGTCGGGTGAACGCTCCGATGAGCCGCGCGAGCGCCCGCCCGGGCGTACGGGGCGCGGTTGAAACAGGAATGTCACACGGGTGTAGCCGGGCGCGCGATCGCCGGTCGCAGAATCGTCGGTGTCCGTGGCCCGCGGTAAGCCGGCCCGGCCGTCGCCGGTACCTCCTCGACGCGATGGCCGGCCGGTCGCGATGGCACCGTGGACCTGCGTCCGCGCGGTGGTGCTCCAGGGGTGGGTCGCATCATCGCGCGGACGTCGGCTTTCTCGCAGGCCGGCCCGCTGCCGCCGGAGCGATCAGAGCCGGACGATCGGCTCGCGCTCGAACATGGTCAGCAGCTCGCAACCGTCCTCGGTGACCAGCGCGGTGTCGGAGACGCAGTACTCCGCCGGCTGGGTGCCGAGCATCCAGGACTGGACGTGGAACACCATGCCGGGCAGCAGCTCCAGCTTGCCGTCGCGGCGGATGCCGGTGACCCGGCTGCCGCCGACCCAGCTCGGCGGGAAGCCGATGCCGACCATGTAGCCGCAGTGGTGCCGGTCGTGGCGGCGGCCGAGCTCGCCGTGCACCGCGCGCGACCAGGCGGCGTACACGTCGCCGCTCATCGCGCCCGGCCGCAGCGTGGCCTCGATGGCGGCCAACCCGGCGATCGCGGCCTGCGCGGCCTGGTCGACCCCGGCCGGCAGCCGGCCCACGTACACCATGCGGGTGAGCGGCGCGTGGTAGCGGTACACCGACGCCGACAGCTCCATGATCAGCCCCGACTCCCTGCGCAGGGATCGGTCCCGCCAGGTGACGTGCTCGTGGTGGAGGATGTCGGTGGACCGGATGAACGGGGCGAAGCCGGGATGTTCGCTGCCGTTCAGCACCATCTCGTGATAGATCGCGGCGGCGACCATGCGTTCGGTGCGGCCCGTGCCCGCGCTTTCCACCCCGGCGCGGACCGCGCTGTCGGAGATCTCGGCGGCCCGCCGGATGTAGGTGATCTCGCGGGCCGACTTCACGGCGCGGACGTGCTCGACGATGCCGGAGCCGTCGGTCCAGGACCGGTCGCCCAGCAGCTCGCGGATGCGCTCCCACACCCCGACCGGAAAGAACATGGCAGCCCGCTCGAGCCCGAGCGTCGCCGACCGCGCCGTGCACCGCCTGATCACCGCCGCCACCACCTCGGCGGGGTCGTCGTCCTCGTCGTAGCCCACGTGCTCGCAGCTCGGCACCTGTGCCCGGAGCGTGGCGTGCTCCATGGCGCGGGCGACCAGGATCGGATGGCCGTCGAGCGGCAGCACGACGAGGGTGAACGAGAAGTAGCCCTGGTGGTTGAGCCCGAGAAGGTAATAAATGTTCTCCGGGCTGGCCAGCATGAGCGCGTCGATGCCCTGCCGGCTCATCGCCTCGCGTACCTTGTCGATGCGTGCGTTGAACTCGGCCGGAGGGAAGTCCGCCGCGACATACGGCGAGGGCAACTCCCCGACGGTGATGCGCTCCCTCAGGCGGGCGGTCGGGCCCTCGGTCATGTGCTAACGCCCCGTCACAGGATGATTTGTCAATCGTCACGTCATGGAAGCACGCCTGCCGGGCGCGGAAAAGGGTCCGGGACGGCTAGATAGTAGTTTAGCTGGCAATACACCCTCGAAGGACCGGACCGGGACAGGGTGATCGAGTGTGGAGACGGCACGTGAGGTCCTGGTGGCGCTGGCCCGCAGGTACGCCTTCGGCGACGTGGCCGCGCTCGCCGCGCCCGGGCTGCTCCCGGCCGCGGCGATGCCGGACGTGGCGGCGCTGTGCGCGTTCGGTGAGCGGGTCCTCGAGCTGGACGCCGAGGACTTCGGCATGCCGGAGACCGCCGGCGAGGTGCCGCGCGACCTGCTGGTCAGGGCCAGGGCCAGCCGGATGCCGCAGACCCCGCGGGAGCGGCCGCGCGGCGCGCTGCACACGCTGCGGCCCGCCTACGCGCTGCTGCTCGAGATCATCGACATCCGCTGGCGGCGGCGGGAGATGGCCGCGCTGGTCGCCGCCGTCCACATCGCAGGGGAGTACCTTCCGTTGCTGGCCTGGCAGCCGGTCCTCGGCCACGCCGGCGACCCGGCCAGGCTGGCGGCGGCGGTGAGCGGTCCCGACAGCAGGTTCGGCATGCCGTTCCCGCCGGGAGTGCCGCGCTGCTGCGACCACACGAGGCCACAGCAGTCGGCCGCCGAGCGGGCGCTGCGCGTGGCGGGCGAGCCGGCGCCCGGCTGGCGCGCCTACCTGGACCGGCAGCACAGCCATGTGGCCGCCGCGCTCGGGGTGTGCGCGGCCGAGTGCCGTACGCCCTGCTCGGTCGTCACCCGGCTGGACGACGGGGTGCGCGACGACCTGGCCGCGCGCTGCCGGCTGGCGGCCGAGTTCGCCGGCGGGGCGCTGGTCAGGCTGCGGCACGCGGCGCCGGTCGGGCACGGCTTCGGGGTGCCGTCCCCCGACGAGGTGCAGGCGGCCTGGGCCCGCACCCAGAGCACGCTGCGCCACCAGGAGCTCGGCCGCAAGGCGCTGGCCGGCGCCGGCGTCGACGGCTACCCGCTGTCCGGCCTGCCGGGCCTGTTCAGCGAGATCGCGACCGTCGACATCGCGCCGGACACGCTGCTCGCCGACGTCGCCGCCCGCGTCGCCGACCTGATCGCCTGACAACCCCTCCCCCGGCTACCTGGTCGCCGCCCGCGCCGCCGACCTGGTCGCCTGACAACCCCTCCCCCGCCTTCCTGCTCGCTCATAGCCTGGTCACGGCCTGGACGGGGGCGATGGCGGCGCGCACCCGCGGGTCGGCAGCCAGGTCGTCGACCAATACCGGGCGGCCGTCGGCGCCGGCCAGCGGGATCCGCCAGTTGGGGTACTCGTCGACCGTCCCCGGCTGGTTCTGGGTGCGCCGCTCCCCCACGGCGTCGGCGAGCGAGACGCCGATGAGCCTGGCCGGGGTCCTGGCCAGGAAGGCGTGCAGCGCGACGGTCGTCTCAGGGACGTGGGCGGCCAGATCCGGCCGGTCGGTCAGGCCGAGCGAGGTGAGCATGGCCGACCACCCGGCGAGCTGCGCGCGGTGGTCGTCCCACTCCTCGGCCTCGGGGCGGGTGAGCAGGCCGAGCCGTGCGCGCAGCTCGATGTGGTCGCCCGCCAGGAATCCCGCGATCGGCGGCAGGTCGTGGGTGGCGACCGTGGCCAGGCAGGCCGGCCGCCACGCCTCGGGCGGCCGCGGCGCGCCCCGCCCGTCGCGTTCGAACCACAGCATCGACGTGCCGTAGATCCCCCGGGACGGCAGGTAGTCGCGGACCCACGGTTCGACGACCCCGAGATCCTCGCCGATCACATACGCGCCCGCCTTGGCCGCCTCGGCGGTGAGCAGCCCGGTCATCGCCTCGTGGTCGCAGCGGACGTACGTGCCCTCGGCGGGTGAGGCGCCGGCCGGGACCCACCACTGGCGGAACAGCCCGAGCACGTGGTCGACGCGCAGCCCGCCGGCGGCCCGCAACGACGCGGCGAGCAGCTCGCGGTACGGCTCGTACCTGGCGGCGGCCAGCCGGCCCGGGTGCCAGGGCGGCTGGCCCCAGTCCTGGCCGCGCTGGTTGAACTCGTCCGGGGGCGCGCCGACCGTCACCCCGCCGGCGAGCACCTCCTGGAAGAGCCAAGCGTCGGCGCCGCCCGGATGGACCCCGACCGCCAGGTCGTGGATCACGCCGATCGGCATCCCGGCCGCGCGCGCCGCGCGCTGCGCGCCGGCGAGCTGCTCGTGGAGCAGCCACTGCAGCCACGCGTGGAAGTCCACCCGCTCGGCCAGCCGGTCCCGTTCGGCCGCGACGGCCGGCGACCTCGGGTCGCGCAGCGGCGCCGGCCATTCCCGCCAGTCGGCGCCGTGCTCCTCGGCGAGCGCGCACCAGGTGGCGTAGCCGGTGAGCGCGGCGCCCTCCTCGGCGCGGTAGGTCGAGTACCGGCGGTCGGGCCGGCCGGGCGACCTCGCCCGGCGGTGGATCAGCTCGAGGGCTGCGCCCTTGGCCGCCCACACGGCGTCGCGGTCGAGCGGGTCGACGGTGCGGTTGCGGGCGCGCAGCGGTGCGGCCAGCTCGTCGATGCGGGCGCGGTCGCCCGGCGGCAGGTCGGCGTGGCCCGGGACGTCCTCGACCCGCAGGTACAGCGGGCTGACGAACCTGCGGCTGGACGGCAGGTAGGGCGAGGGCCTGATGGGGGCGACCGGCTCCCCCGCGTGCAGTGGGTTGATCAGGATGAACCCGGCGCCGAGCGCGCCGCTCCACGCGGCGAGGTCCGCCAGGTCGCGCAGGTCGCCCAGTCCCCACGACGCCGCCGACCGTACCGAGTAGAGCTGGGCCATGAACCCCCACCGGCGCGGGACGTCGACGAGCCGGCCGCCGTGCCCGTCGCCGCCCACCCCGAGCGCGTCGAGGACGGCGACGATGGTCTCCCGCGGCACCGGGACGCGCCTGCCGTGCCAGTCCTGGTATTCGGTCGCCACCCCGTGGGCCCGCGCGAGGCCGGCGAGCGCCGCGTCCACTTCGTGAGAGTCATGGGTCACGGCTCATACAATGCCGCATCACCAAATTACGGCGGCGCGTCGAGGGTGGAAAGTAACTATACCCACCATGGAAGTAGGCAATCATTGCCGTGCGGCGACAATAGTATGGATCGATCATCACTAGGCGTGGCAGGGCCCGCTGGTTACGCTGCAGGTGAAGATCACTGATCAGTCTCATAACAATACGGAGTGTTGCCAATGGCGATCTCGGAGCGGGGAAAGAAGCCGTCCTCGCGCGAGCAGCCTTCGCAGAGTCCGTTCAGCAGGCCGCGCAAGCCGACCTACGGCGACCTGATCGGCAACCGCCGGGTCCGCAGATGGGCACGGCGGGCGGTCATCGCGCTCGTCGTCGGGGTGCTGTTCGCGCTCGTATTCGACCTGCGGGTCGGCGTGACCCTCGCGATCGTCGCGGTGATCGTCGACACCGTGCGGACGGCCAGGTTGGGGTCCAGCGTCGAGGCCTGGCGCAAGGCGTCGGCGGTGGAGCGGCGCACCGAACGCCAGCTCCGCTCGCTGGAGAAGAAGGGCTGGCGCATCCTGCACGCCAGGGCGGTGCCGGTGGACGAGGACGGCGTCAGCGACGGCAAGATCGACCACTTCGTCATCGGCCACACCGGCCTGTACGCGATCGACTCGGTGAGCTGGGACCGACGGCTGCCGGTGCGGGCGATGTCGCACAAGCGCCTCTACCACGGCCCGAAGGACATGGCCAGCCAGCTCGACCAGGCGAGGTGGGAGTCTGGCCAGGCCAGCAAGTTGATCAGCGCGCAGATCGGGTTCAACGTGCCGGTGCAGGCCTCGGTGGCCATCTACGGCCCCCGCATCTCCTGGAAGTACCTGCGGGTGCGTGACGTCGACGTCTACTCGGGCGGCCGGGCCAAGAGATACCTGCGCCACCGCCGCCCGAAGGTCCTCAACAACACCGACATCGAGCGCATCGCCAAGGTCGCCGAGCGGGTGCTGCCCCCCACGTACGCGTAACGCCGAGCCTCCCGGTACGCGTGACCCCTGAGGGTCGCGGTACACCGGACGCCTCAGGGTCGTACGATCGAGGGCACGGTCATCGATGAGTCGATGTTGGGAGAGCAGGATGCCCCCGCTCAGGTCGCGTACGGTCACGCACGGCAGGAACATGGCGGGCGCCCGGGCGCTGCTTCGGGCCACCGGGGTCGAGCGCGCGGACTTCGGCAAGCCGATCGTCGCCGTCGCCAACAGCTTCACCCAGTTCGTGCCGGGCCACGTACATCTCCAGCAGGTCGCGCAGGTCGTGGCCGGCGCGGTCAAGGGCGCCGGCGGGGTGCCGCGCGAGTTCAACACGATCGCGATCGACGACGGCATCGCGATGGGCCACGGCGGCATGCTCTACTCCCTGCCCTCGCGCGACCTGATCGCTGACTCGGTGGAGTACATGGCCGAGGCCCACTGCGCCGACGCCCTGGTGTGCATCTCCAACTGCGACAAGATCACGCCCGGCATGCTGCTCGCCGCGCTGCGCCTGAACATCCCGACGATCTTCGTCTCGGGCGGCCCGATGGAGGCCGGCAAGACCACCGCGATCGACGGCGTGGTGCACCGGAAGATCGACCTGATCGACGCCATGATCGCCGCGTCGGACCAGTCCGTGACCGACGAGGCGCTCGAGGCGATCGAGCGCTCCGCGTGCCCCACCTGCGGCTCCTGCTCCGGGATGTTCACCGCCAACTCGATGAACTGCCTCACCGAGGCGATCGGGCTCGCGCTGCCCGGCAACGGCACCGTGCTGGCCACGCACCGCGCCCGACGGGCGCTGTTCACCGAGGCCGGCCGGCTCGTGGTGGACCTCGCCCGCCGGTGGTACGACGGCGACGACGCCTCGGTGCTCCCCCGCTCCATCGCCACCCGGGCCGCCTTCGAGAACGCGATGGCGCTCGACGTGGCGATGGGCGGCTCCACGAACACCGTGCTGCACCTGCTGGCCGCGGCGCGCGAGGCCGGGGTCGACTTCGGCGTGGCCGACATCGACGAGATCTCCCGCCGGGTGCCGTGCCTGGCCAAGGTCGCCCCGAACTCCCCGAACTACCACATGGAGGACGTGCACCGCGCCGGCGGCATCCCGGCCATCCTCGGTGAGCTGGACCGGGCCGGGAAACTGGACCGGTCGGTGCACAGCGTGCACAGCCCGAACCTGTCCGCCTGGCTGTCCGAATGGGACATTCGCTCCGGGTCGACGTCCGAGGCGGCGCTGGAGCTGTTCCACGCCGCGCCCGGCGGGGTGCGCACCACCAAGGCGTTCTCCACCACGAACCGCTGGTCCACAGTGGACACCGACGCGGCCGGTGGCTGCATCCGGGACGCCGCGCACGCCTACACCGCCGAGGGCGGGCTCGCGGTGCTGCGCGGCAACCTGGCCGAGAACGGCGCGGTGATCAAGTCCGCGGGCATCGACGAGGAGCTGTGGCGGTTCCAGGGCCCGGCGCGCGTGGTCGAGAGCCAGGAGGAGGCCGTCTCGGTCATCCTCACCCGCCAGATCCAACCCGGCGACGTCCTCGTCGTGCGCTACGAAGGCCCCGCCGGCGGACCCGGCATGCAGGAGATGCTCCACCCCACCGCCTTCCTCAAAGGCGCCGGCCTCGGCAAGG
>DASUWU010000072.1:0-38291 GCA_036378315.1 Streptosporangiaceae bacterium
CATGGCCTAACCTGCCCTTGTGGTGGGGGGGAGTGGTCGAAGGTGGGGCTGGCGATTAGGACGAAGTCGTAACAAGGTAGCCGTACCGGAAGGTGCGGCTGGATCACCTCCTTTCTAAGGTGCTGCCTGTGTTGGTTGGGCCGGCCTGTGTTCTGCCCTGTTGTAGGGGTGGGGGTTGGTTCGGCTGTTTGGTGGCTGTGGATGTCTTGGTGTCATGTGAGCGCGCTGTTGGGTTCTGAGGGAACGAACCCCACCCGGGGGTGGGTGCCTTGGATGCGGAGAACTGAATAGCGTCACCTCAACCAAAAGACTTCTCCGCCACGGAGCGGAGGTTGGTTGTTACGGCGGTCATAGCGGTGGGGAAACACCCGGTCCCATACCGAACCCGGAAGTTAAGCCCACCAGCGCCGATGGTACTGCGCGGGAGACCTCGCGGGAGAGTAGGACGCCGCCGGGCATAAACACAAAACAGGCCCCCCAAAGGGGGCCTGTTTTATTTTCACCCGATCGCCGCGTCGGGCGCGCCGGCCGAAACGCCGACCTGGGCATCCGGCTCGACTCGTCCGCCGCCCGACCACCGCGCGGTCATAACAGCACCCGGCCGCCAATAGCATGGAAGGCGCGAGCCGGGACAGGTGTCCCCGGCCCGGCCGGCCCGATGGCACCATCGGGGCTACGGGCGACAGTCGTCCCTGGACAATTGCGAGAGTGATGAGCGGACAGCAAGAAGGCCACGGCGACCAGGACCGCGCCGGTCGCGTCGGCCGGGGGCGCACCGGCAAACCCGGCCGCCCGGCTGCCCGCGGCGGCGCTCCGGGGCGCAACGGCGACGGCCGTCGCGGCGGCGCGCCGAAGAGAGGGTCGAAGACCGGCCGGGGTGCCGGCACCGACCGGGCCAGAAATGACCCGCGCGACAAGCCGGCCGGCGGCCGGCGGGCCGATCGCTCCGGCGACGAGGCGAGACGCGGTGAGGGCCGGCCGGCGCGCCGGCCCGGGCCACGTACCGGCCAGAATCAGCGCCGGTTCGACCGGCCCCAGCGCGATGACGACGATCGACGCCCGAGCGCGGGTCGCCGCGACGACGAATCCTCCCAGCGCGAGGGCTACCGGCCGTACGATGCGCAGGGCCGGCGGGAGCGGCGGCTCGACCGGCGGGACGCCGACAGGCGGCCAAGCGGCGGATACGGGTACGGTTCAGGCCGCTCGGGCGACACTTCAGCCTCGGGGCGCCGGGACGTTCCCGCCTCGGGAGACCGCCGCGGCCAGCGGCCCTACCGCTCCACCGACGATCGTCCGCCCGCCGGCCGCGGCCGTCCCGGCACGCGTCGCGGGTCGCGATACGAGCGCCCGCCCGGTGAGTACACCGACCGTGGCCCGCGTACGGAGGCGCCGGGCGCGCCGCGCCCGGCCCGCGGCGGCGACACGGACGCGCCGCGCGGGGAGAGCCGGCGCGTAGCGGGCCCGCGCGCCGGGGGGCCACGCCAGGGCAGTCAGCGCGAGCGGGATTCCGGTGGGCAGGGGCCACGCGGGCAGGGGCCACGCGGGCAGGGGCCCCGTGGGCAGGGCGCCTCCGCCGGAGGCCCACGTGGAGGGCGGCGGGAGGGTTTCCGCGGGAAGAGTCCCCGGGGCGACGGCTTCCGCGGCGAGGGGGCGCGCGCGGAAAGGCCCCGCGAGCCCGGCTCCGGCCGCGCGGGAACGAAAGGCGGCCGCACCTACGGCGCGGACGTACGGAAGGCCGCGGAGAACCGGCAGCGGACCGAAGCGGTCGCCGACCCCGTCGTGCCGGACGACGTGAGCTGGGAGCAACTGGACGCCGAAGCCCGCGCCGGTTTGCGATCCCTGCCGAAGGACCTGGCCATGGTCGTCGGCCGTCACCTCGTCATGGCCGGGCGCCTGCTCGACGACGATCCGGAGCGGGCTTACCTGCATGCCAAGACCGCGCGGCGCCTCGGTTCCCGCGTCGCCATCGTCCGGGAGGGTTGCGGCATCGCCGCCTACCAGGCCGGCCACTGGGCCGATGCGCTGGCCGAGCTCCGTGCGGCCCGCCGGCTGTCAGGGCGGGAGGCCTACCTCCCCATCCTGGCCGACTGCGAGCGCGGTCTGGGGCGTCCTGAGCGAGCGCTGAGCCTGGCGCGATCCGCCGAGGCCGAGCGGCTCGACCCGGCCGACCGTGTCGAGCTGCGCATCGTGGAGTCCGGCGCGCGCCGGGACATGGGGCAGCACGACGCGGCCGTCCTGGCCCTGCGGATCCCCGAGCTCGACGAGCAGCGGCTACGGCCGTGGTCGGCCCGGTTGTTCTATGCCTACGCCGACGCCCTGGCCGCCGCGGGACGCGAGGACGAGGCCGGCGAGTGGTTCGCCAGGGCCGCCGCCGCCGACCGGGACGGGGACACCGATGCCGCCGAACGGTACGCCGAACTCGAGGGCCTGGAGATCCTCGACGCCGAGGAGCCGGACGACTACATCGAAGAGCAGGACCTCGGCACCGATGACGTCTCCGATCAGCGGCCCGGCGATGCCGGCACGGACGTCACCGACGGAACGCCGCGAAGGGATGCCGGCACCGGCGAGTGAGGGCTCCGAGGTGCTCCGGCGCGTGCGTGGGGCGGCGGGACCGTTCCGTGGGCGCGGCGGACCGTGCGGCGGGCCCCCGGACGGCGGCCCGAGCTGTCAGGTGGTCGCGTCGCGCTCCAGGGCGTGCATGATGCCGGAGACGTTGCTTTCCGTGCCGTTGAGCGCCTCGTACTTCTCGACCAGCGCCGGGTCGGCGTCGGGGCCGTAGGCGATGTAGCGGCCGCGCGTACGTTCCTGGACCATCGCGACGGCGTGATCGAGGTCCATGCCCTGGCCATGCGCCTCTCGTACGGTGTCCACCCAGATCCGCAGCTCCTCGGCCGCGCGATCGAGCGTTTCCGGCACGTCGGCGACCGGGCCGTAGTGGGCGAACAGCAGCCGCCCCGGCCCGAGCGCGCGGAACTTCTCCAGCGAGGCGAGCGCGAGGTCGAGGTCGAAGTCGGGTGGCGGCGTGGCCGGTCGCATGTCGCCCGTGTCGGGGATGTACAGGCCGGCGGCATCTCCCACGTAAAGATCGCCGGTCTCCGAGTCGAGCAGACCGACGTGATGCCGGGCATGCCCGGGCGAGTAGTGCGTCGTCAGCCTGCGCCCGCCGCCGAGGTCGACGGCGCCGGTGTCGGCGACCGCCCTGATCCGTACGGCGTCGGTGGGCTTGAGCTCGCCGAACAGGACGTCGAGTCGGTCGCCGTACACCATGCGGGCGCTGCGCATCAGCCGGGACGGATCGGCGAGGTGCCGCGCCCCTTTCTCGTGGACGACGATCTCGGCTTCCGGGTAGAGGTCGGCCATGTCGCCGACCCCGCCGGCATGATCGAGGTGGATATGGGTGACGACCACGGTGGCGAGGTCGGACGGCCCGACGCCGAGCCGGGCCAGGGCGTCGCGGACGACGGGCGCCGACCCGGACGTGCCGGGCTCCACCAGGCAGGGACGGTCCGAGGCGATCAAATAGCCGGCCGTGATGCCGGTGTACCCCGCCATCCGGGTGTCGATCTCGTAGACGTCACCGCCAAGGGCCTTGATCGTCGTGTTCGTCGTCGTCACTGACGGACCTCCGGGTTTTCCACAGGCACGACAGGACCTTCCCGCCCTCGCGCCACCGCTCCATCGTAGGGAGCAGGCACGACAGAGTTCAGACCCGGTGGGTGACCATCCCTCGCCCGCACCGGGGAAGGGAGCGCGCTCATGGAGGACGACCCGTACGTCAACTCCTACGTCAACGAGGTGTCGCTGGTCGGCAGGCTGGCGGACCGCCCGGCGGTGAAGACCTTACCCAGCGGCGACCTGGTCATGGTGTGGCGGCTCATCGTCGACCGGCCGGCCGCCGAACGCCGCACGCCCCGCAGGGTGGTCGACACCATCAACTGCGTCACCTTCGACACCCCGCTGTTCGGCCCGGCCGCCGAGTGGCGGCCCGGCGACCTGCTCGATCTCCGTGGGTCCCTGCGGCGGCGGTTCTGGCCGGGCGGCAGCCGGTGCGAGGTCCTGGTGCACCGAGCCGAGGTGCGCGCCCCCGCGGCCGCGGCGCCGCGGGAGGGCTGACCATGGTGCGCGCGTCCGGGTCGGCCCGCGCCCCGCCGTTGGCCGGCGGCAGGGGCGTCCGGGATGCCGGCTCGGGGCCGGGGGTCATGCGGCCGGTCGCCCCGGGTTGAAGAGGCGGAGGACCACGCCGGTGCGCGGCTTGGGGCCGAACGAGGTCGACTTGCGCGGCACCCTTTCACCGCTGGCCGCGACGGCAAGCACGTCCGAGACGAGCAGCGGGTTCATGACGACTGCCGTCCCGGCGGATCGGGCGGCCCTGGCCAGCGCGGCCGCGGCGTCGTGGTGGACGATCTCGACCGATCGTTCGTCCTCCGTGACGCCCCAGATGCGGCGGATCAACAGTTGGTGCAGGACGGCCGTGTCCAGCCGTCGCCATGTCTCGGATCTCTCGGGCGGCAGGGCCCTGGCCAGCGCCACCGGGTCGGGATCGGTGAGCAGGTACAGCCGTTGCGCGTCGCCGAGCAGGAACGCGGTGCCCTCGGCCGCCGCCAGCGCGTCGAGGGCGGCGCTCAGCGGGCCGGAGAGCTCGGCCACCCGAAACGCGCTCTTGGCCTGCTCCACCGCGGTCGCGAGCGGCACGCCGGGGAGCACGCGGTGGATCGCACCGAGCCGCGGCGGATAGTGCGCCGAGTCGACCAGCAGCGCGAGCCCGTAGTCCCACGGGCCCGCGCCGTGGCCGGCCGCGCGGTGCCATGCCTGCAGCGCCCGGTACGTGGCGTAGCGGTGGTGCCCGTCCGCGATGAGCGCCTGCCGGCCCTTCAGGTCCGCGGCGATGTCCGCGTGCGCTGCCGGGTCGGGTACTCGCCACAGCCGGTGGACCAGCCCGTCGTCGGTGCCGAGCTCGAGCGCCGGTTCGTCGGTGGCGGCGACGGTGTCGACGAGTTGGCTGCTGGTACCGCCTCCGTCGTAGACCAAGAAGATCGGCTCCAGGTTGGCTGCGGCCGTGCCCATCAGCCGCATCCGATCCCGTACCGGCCCGGGAAAGACGTCCTCGTGCGGCAGCACGATGCCCGCGGCCTCGGCGCGCAACCCGACGGCCCCGATCAGCCCCCGTTGTACGGTGCCGCCGCCGTCCTGCTCGTACACATAAAGACTCGGCCTGCGATCGGTCACGAGGACCCCGGCCTCCCGCCAGGTCCGAAGGGTCTCCCGCGCCCGCCCGTACCGTTCGGCGGGATCACCGACCGGCAGGATGAGCCGGACGATGTTGTACGGATCCGCCGCCCTGAGCCGGCCTACCTCCTCCTCGTCGATGAGGTCGTACGGCGGCGAGGTGACGGCGGCGAGGTCCACTCCCGGTGCGTACCGCACGGCGCGGAACGGGGCCATGACCAGGCCGGCGGCCCTTTCTTCGTCGTCCGCCGAGTCGCTGCCGAAGGCCCGGGCGCTGAACTCCTGCGGTGTACGCCCCTCGGCCCAGGGAAGGTCGAAAGGGAGGTCGTCATTCACTATGGGCATGTAGGCACGGTATGTCGTCGGCGCGGGCGGCCGGCCGCCGTGGTCGGGTCGAGTCGACGATTGAGCGGAGGTCCAAGATCATGGATCGATACGAACCGAGCGGCGGCGTCTACGAGTGGTACACCCGTGGTCTCGGTCTGTTGACCTCGGGCAGCCCGGCGGCGGCCGTCCAGCTGCTGCAGCGGGCCGCGGACGCCGAGCCCGGTTCGCGCAGTATCCGCGAGGCCCTCGCCCGCGCGCAGTTCGGAGCCCGGCGGTACGCCGAGGCCGCCGACACCTTCCGCTCGATCGTCGAGGACAACCCGTCTGAGGACTACGCCCTGTTCGGCCTCGGTCTGGCCCTCACCCGGATGGGCGACTTCGCCGGAGCCGTGGAGCATCTCGCGCTCGCCGCCGCGATGCGGCCCGATAACAAGGACTACACCAACGCCCTTCGCCACGCCCGCGCCACGCTCAACGCCCGCCGATAGGCCGGCGGCCGCGCCCTCCCGCCGCGGGGGCGCCGCCCCGAGTCCGTACGGGACTCCGTACGGGACTCCGTACGGGACCGCCAAGCCCGCCGCCGGCTGGTGCGGGGTCGTTGACGCGCCGGCGCGGCGCGGGGCGGCCTCGCTGGGGGGCTGCCGGGCGATCGCGGGTAGCGTGACCGTCGTGGACGGCGATACGAGCGCCACTTGGCACCGGGGAGGCGGGGCGATGAGGGGACGAGGCGGTCGATGAGTCTGCGGGGCAGCACCCGTCCGTTGAGCGAGGCCTACGATGTGGCGCTGCTCGACCTCGACGGCACGGTGTACGTCGGCAGCCGGCCGCTGCCGGGCGCGGGTGAGGCGCTGGGCAAGGCGCGGGCGAGCGGGATGCGGCTGGCGTTCGTGACCAACAACGCGTCCCGGACGCCGAGTTCGGTGGCCGCCCTGCTCAGCGGCATGGGGGTGCCGGCCACGGCCGCGGACGTCATCACCTCCGCGCAGGCCGCGGCCCGCATGCTGGCCGAGCGGCTCCCGCCGGGGTCGCGGGTCCTCGTGGTCGGCGGCATGGGGCTGCGGCAGGCGCTGCGCGCGCACGGTCTGCGGCCGGTCTCCACCGCCGCCGAGCGGCCGGCCGCCGTGGTGCAGGGGTACGCGCCGGACCTCTCGTACGCGCTGATCGCCGAAGGCGGCCAGGCGGTCGCCGACGGCGCGTTGTTCGTCGGGTCCAACGGCGACCTCACGATCCCCGGCGTCCCCGGGCAGCGGCCACGTCCTGGCAACGGGTCGCTGCTGCAGGTCATCAGGACCGCCACCGGCGTCGATCCCGTCGTCACCGGGAAACCGGAACGCCCGCTTCACGACGAGGCCGTGCTGCGCACCGGCGCGCGCAGCCCGCTGGTCGTCGGGGACCGGCTGGACACCGACATCGAAGGGGCGCACAACGGCGGCGCCGACAGCCTGCTCGTGCTCACCGGCGTCACCGACCCGCTGACCCTGGTCACGGCGGCGCCCGGCCTGCGCCCCACCTACGTCGCCGCCGACCTGGCCGGCCTGCTCACCCCGCATCCCGCCGTCCGGCACGGGGCGGACGGCCATGAATGCGGTGGCTGGCGGGCCGCATGGGCGCCCGGTCGCGATCGGCTCGAGCTCACCGGCGACGGTGACCGGATCGACGGCCTGCGCGCCCTGTGCGGGGCCGCGTGGAGCACCGACGCGCCCGCCGACCCTGGGGCGGTGACCGGCGCGCTGGAGCGGTTGCAACGGGAAGCCGGCTGACCCGCCTTACAGAAGCCTGCGCAGCCGGAAGAGGTCGAAGAAGTTCGCCTCGATCCTGAGGCGGCCGTTCGCCCAGGCCCAGGCCGGGCTGAGCTCGTCCTGCGCCAGGGCCACGAGATCGTCGCCACTCACCGTGATCCGCACGTCCGCCGCCTGCCCGTCGTCGGTGGGGGTGAACGGGTCGAGACCGCCCTCGTGGATCCGGGTGCTGAAGGTCAGCCCGAGGTCGGGCACCCGGCAGGTGATCGTTCTGTCGACGGCGTGCTCCTTGAACTTCTCAGGCTCCACCTCTCCGAGGCGCTCGACGATGCGGTCGAGTGCCGCGCGACATTCCTCCTCGGTCGCCATGGTGAGGGTCCTACCCCGTTCCGTTCGACAACGACTGTGTCCTCGGACGGTAGCGTTCTTGTTGAAGTCGAGGCGACTCGTACGCCACCGGCATGGCGCCGGCGGCCGCCGGGCAGGGGGCAGCGGAGGAGGCGACAGGCAATGATCGGCGTCGATGAGCCGTACGACCACTGGGGCGGCGACCCGGCCGACGGGCGTGACCAGGCGCCACCCGCCACCGGCACGGGCGGTGCGGAGAGCGTGGACCCGGCTGCCGGCGCGGCAGCCGACCCGCCGGAGACGATGCGTGCTCAGGAGCCCGGCGGCGCCGCGGACACCGCGGACACCGCGGACGGCACGGACGGCGGGGACACCGCGGACAGCGCGGCGGGTCGGGCCGAGCTGGAGGGCGCGGGTCAGGCCGGCAGCGTCGGGTTGCCGCCGCCGGAGCCGACCGGTGACGAGCGGGTGGACATGGCGCTGGCCAGGTTCGCCGAGCTGACCGCGACGCCGGTCGCCGACCACGTCGCAGTGTTCGAGGACGTACAGCGGCGCATGCAGGACGTACTCGCCTCGATCGATCACGAAGAGCCACCAGACCCGGCGGGCGAGGCGTCACCCGGCGCGGCGACCGGGCCCCATCCGGATCCCGGAGACCGTGCGTCATGATGGCCGTGGACGGGGCCAGGCCGGCCGGCGGGCGGCCGCCGTGGTGAGCCGCCGCCGGCTCGACACCGAGCTCGTCCGGCGGGGGCTGGCCAGGTCGCGTGACCAGGCCGTCGAACTCATCGACGCCGGCCGGGTACGTGTCGGCGGCAGGCCGGCGGCCAAGGCGGCCACCCAGGTGGAGACGGCCGCGCCGATCGTCGTGTCAGCGCCGGACGGCGGCGACCCCCAGTACGTCTCGCGCGGCGCGCACAAGCTGGCCGGGGCCCTGGCCGCGTTCGCCGGCATCGATCCGGCCGGCCGCCGCTGCCTCGACGCGGGCGCGTCCACGGGAGGCTTCACCGACGTGCTGCTCCGCGCCGGCGCGGCCCACGTCGTGGCCGTCGACGTCGGCTACGGGCAGCTCGCCTGGGCGTTGCGCACCGACAGCAGAGTCACCGTCGTCGAACGGTTCAACGTCAGGGATCTGACGCCCGACGTCGTGGCCGGGCCTGGCGGCGAGCTGCCCAGCCTCGCCGTCGCCGACCTGTCGTTCATCTCACTGCGCCTCGTGCTCGCGCCGATACAGCGGTCGGTCACCCGGGACGCCGACTACATCGTGCTGGTCAAGCCCCAGTTCGAGGTCGGCAAGGGACGCGTGGGCGCGGGCGGGGTGGTGCGCGACCCGGCGCTGCGCGCCGCGGCCGTACGGGACGTCGCCGACCACGCCGCCACGCTCGGCCTCGGCGTGGGCGGGGTGACGGCCAGTCCGTTGCCCGGGCCGTCGGGCAACGTGGAGTACTTCCTGTGGCTGCGCGCGGGCGCGCCGCCACTGAGTGAGGCCGGCCTCGCCGACGCCCTGGCCGAGGGTCCCTCATGAGAACGCGAGACGCGGGACGTGCGCGGTGACCGCCAATCGAGACGCCGGTACGGGAAGCGGGGAGAGCAGGGGGAACGGCCTCATGGACAACGACAAGCGCTCGGTCCTCGTCGTGACGCACACCGGACGGCCGGGCGCGGTGCGCAGCGCCAACCTCGTCATCGAACGGCTCACCGAGGCGGGCATCGCCGTTCGCGTCCTCGGCGAGGAGGCGACCGAGCTCGACTGCCCGGGCGCCGACATGATGCCGGTCTCGCAGGAGGCCTGCAAGGACGCCGAGATGGTCATCGTGCTCGGCGGCGACGGCACGCTGCTGCGGGCCGCCGAGCTGGCCCGCCCGGTCGGCACCCCGCTGCTCGGCGTGAACATGGGCCACGTCGGGTTCCTCGCCGAGGCCGAACGGGAAGATCTCGCGGCCACGGTCGACAAGGTGGTCACCCGGCGTTACGACGTCGAGGAACGCATGACGATCGACATCGCGGTCCGCAGGAACGGCGCGGTGACCGACACCACGTGGGCGCTCAACGAGGCCAGCGTGGAGAAGGCGTCCCGCGAGCGCATGATCGAGCTGGTCGTCGAGATCGAGGGCCGGCCGCTGTCGCACTGGGGCTGTGACGGCGTGGTGTGCGCCACGCCCACCGGGTCGACGGCGTACGCGTTCTCCGCCGGCGGCCCGGTGGTGTGGCCGGAGGTCGAGGCGCTGCTCGTGGTGCCGATCAGCGCGCACGCGCTGTTCGCCCGTCCCCTCGTGGTCTCGCCGCGCTCGGTGGTGGCCCTGGAGCTGATGGCCGACGCGCCGCGGGCGGTGCTGTGGTGCGACGGGCGGCGCACGGTGAGCCTGCCGCCCGGCGCCAGGGTGGAGGTGCGGCGCGGGGCCTCGTCGGTACGGCTGGCCCGGCTGCACCAGACCCCGTTCACCAACCGGCTCGTCACCAAGTTCGGGCTTCCGGTCACGGGTTGGCGGGGTCGAGCCCGCCCGCATGTCACCGGAGACCGCTAACCTCGCTTCAGGCACATACTCGAATCCGCCCAAAGCTGAAAGCCGGCGACGAGGCCTGCGGCCTGGGCCCGACGACTGTGGAGGCGCGTGTGCGGCCGATGGTCGAGGAGGTAACCATCCGTGGCCTCGGGGTGATCGACGAGGCCGTCCTCGAGCTTTCCCCCGGCTTCAACGTCCTGACCGGCGAGACCGGGGCCGGCAAGACCATGGTCGTGACCAGTCTCGGGCTGCTCTTCGGTGGCCGGGCCGATCCGCAACGGGTGCGTCCAGGCGCCGACCGCGCCAGCGTCGAGGGCCGCATCCTCGTCGCCCAGGACAGCAGGGTGCGGGCCAGGGTCGAGGAGGCGGGCGGCGAGCTTGACGACGACACGCTCATCGTGACCAGGACCGTCTCCGCCGAGGGCCGGTCCAGGGCGCATCTGGGCGGCCGTTCCGTGCCCGTGAGCACGCTCATCACCATCGCCGACGACCTGGTCGCCGTGCACGGCCAGTCCGACCAGCAGCGGCTGCTGCAGCCCGGCCGGCAGCGGGCCGCGCTCGACCGCTATGCGGGCGCGGCCATCGACAAGCCGCTGCGCGCCTACACCGCCGCCTACCAGCGGCACCGGCAGGTCACCGCGCTGCTGGACGAGCTCACCACCAGGTCCAGGGAGCGCGCGCAGGAGGCCGACCTGCTGCGCTTCGGCCTCGAAGAGATCGAAAAGGTCGACCCGAAGGCGGGGGAGGACGCCGAGCTGTCGGCCGACGAGGAGCGGCTCGCGCACGCCGACGCGCTGCGCACCGCGGCCACCACGGCGCACGAGGCGCTGCTCGGCGATCCCGGCGCGGCGGTGGCCGCCGCCGACGCGGTCGGCCTGCTGGGCACGGCCCGCAACGCGCTGGAGGGGGTGCGCGGGCACGACCCGGCGCTGGCGGCGCTGGCCGACCGGCTGGCCGAGGCGAGCTACCTGGTCTCCGACGTGGGCACCGAGCTGGCCGCCTACGCGGAGTCCGTCGAAGCCGACCCGGCGCGGCTGGCCGCCGTGCAGGACCGCAGGGCGGCGCTGACCGCGCTCACCCGCAAGTACGGCGAGACCGTGGCCGACGTCCTCGCCTGGGCGCAGCGGTCGGCGCAGCGGCTCACCGAGCTCGACGGCGACGACGACCGGGTCGAGGAGCTGCGGGCCGAGCACGCCGAGCTGACCGAGCGGCTGAACGAGCTGGCCGCCGAGCTCACCGCGGTCCGGCAGGCCGCCGCCGAACGGTTCTCCACCGCGGTGACCGAGGAGCTCACGGCGCTGGCCATGCCGCACGCCAGGATCGTGGCCTCGGTCATCCCGACCGGCGAGTTCGGGCCGTACGGCGTCGACGAGGTGGAGCTGCGGCTGGCCGCGCACCCGGGCGCCCCGCCGCTGCCGCTGAACAAGGGCGCGTCAGGCGGCGAGCTGTCCCGCGTGATGCTGGCCATCGAGGTGGTGTTCGCCGGTGCCGACCCGGTGCCGACGTTCGTCTTCGACGAGGTGGACGCAGGGGTTGGCGGCAAGGCGGCCGTCGAGATCGGTCGCCGGCTGGCCAGGCTGGCCCGCAGCGCCCAGGTGATCGTGGTCACCCACCTGCCCCAGGTGGCGGCCTTCGCCGACCAGCATCTGGTGGTGGAGAAGTCCGACGACGGCTCGGTCACCCGCAGCGGCGTCACCACCCTCGACCAGGACGGCCGGGTACGTGAGCTGTCGCGCATGCTCGCCGGCATGGAGGACTCCGAGCTGGGCCGGGCGCACGCCGAGGAGCTCCTCGCGCTGGCCGCCGCCGGCTAGCCGGCGCAGCGCGACCCGCCCGAGAGATCCCACCCATCCGGCTGATCCCACCAATCGGCCACGGCGCTCGTGGAGGGCGCCATCGGTGGCGGCGGGCGGCGGTGAGAGCGGAGGGCGGATCAGGCGGTCGCCAGGGCGGATCCGCGACTCCGCCGGCCGTGGTCACCTGCCGGGTGCCGGAAGTGCCGGCGGCCCGCACACCAAATCCCGCAGGTGGGCACGGCACCGGCTCTGGCAGTATGGCAGGCGATGGAAAACCCGGTTCCCGACCATGAACGCCCGTCGCGGCTGCCGAACGTAGAACGCCGCCTGCGGTTGCCGAACGTACGGCTGCCGCGGCGTGGCGTCTTCGGCATGGGCCGGGACGTCGGCGACCTGACGCCGGGGCTCAGCGGCATGGCGCGGCTCGACCGCCGCACCAAGCGGCTCACCAAGCGCCTGCGGCCCGGCGAGATCGCGGTGATCGACCACGTCGATCTCGACCGGGTCAGCGCCGAGGCGCTGGTGGCCTGCCAGGCGGGCGCCGTGATCGACGTGGCGCCGAGCATCTCCGGGCGCTATCCCAACCTCGGGCCGCAGATCCTGGTCGAGGCGGGCATCCCGCTGATCGACGACGTGGGGCCGGAGATCTTCGACAAGATCGACGAGGGCGACGTCCTGCGCATCGAGGACGGCGCGGTCTACCGCGGGGACGAGCTCATCACCAAGGGCACCCTGCAGACCGCGGAGACCATCGAGGTGGCCGCGGCCGAGGCCAAGGCCGGGCTCTCGCTGCAGCTCGAGGCGTTCGTCGCCAACACCATGGAATACCTCAAGCGCGAGCGCGACCTCCTGCTCGAAGGCGTCGGCGTGCCCGACATCGCGACCCGCCTGGAAGGCAGGCACGCGCTCATCGTGGTGCGTGGGTACCACTACCGCGAAGACCTCGCGGCGCTCCGTCCCTACCTTCGGGAGTACCGGCCGGTGCTCATCGGGGTGGACGGCGGCGCGGACGCGCTCCTGGAGGCCGGTTACCGCCCCAACATGATCGTCGGGGACATGGACTCGGTCTCCGACGAGGCGCTGACCTGCGGCGCCGAGCTGGTCGTGCACGCCTACCGGGACGGGCGGGCGCCCGGTCTGCAGCGCGTCCGCGACCTCGGCCTCGACGCCGTCCTCTTCCCGGCCACGGCCACCAGCGAGGACATCGCGATGCTGCTCGCCGACGACAAGGGCGCCTCGCTCATCGTGGCGGTGGGCTCGCACTACAACATGGTGGAGTTCCTCGACAAGGGCCGCGCCGGGATGGCCAGCACCTTCCTGACCAGGCAGCGGGTCGGCAGCAAGCTGGTGGACGCCAAGGGCGTCAGCCGGCTCTACCGCAGCCGCATCTCGACCTCCTGGCTGCTGCTGCTGGTGGCCGCCACCATCGTTACGATGATCATCGCCGTGAAGGTGTCGCCCTTCGACGGGCCCTTCACGCCGTTCCTGGCCGACAAGTGGCACAAGTTCATCTTCTGGCTCACCGGGCTCTTCACGTGATCGACTTCCGATACCACCTCGTCTCCATAGCCGCCATCTTCCTGTCGCTGGCGATCGGCCTCGTCGTCGGGGCCACCGCCCTGTCCGACCCGTCCCTCAGCCTGCTCAAGAGTGGGAACACCCAGCTCGCCAAGGACAACCAGGCCTACCGGCAGCAGATCCAGCAGATGCAGCGGCAGCAGGAGGGGGACAACCAGTTCGCCGGCCAGCTCGGCCCGCAGCTCCTCTGGCAGCGGCTGAACAACGAGCGAGTGGTGTTCATCGTGACCCCGGGCGCCAGCCAGGCGATCCACGACGAGGCCACCAAGATGGTCGCGGCCGCCGGGGCCACGGTCAGCGGGCAGGTCACGGTCCAGAAGAAGTACCTCGACGACGACCAGGTGACCGCGCTCGACCAGCTGGCCGAGTCGGTCAAGCCGACCGACATGACCTTCCCGCAGAACGCCACCGCGTACGACAAGGCGGCCGCGGTCCTCGCCAGCGCGGTGGTGACCAACCAGCCCGCCAGGGCGGGCAGCGAGGACGCCGCCGGCGGCGAGATCCTGAGCGGGTTCAAGGGGCAGGGTTTCGTGACCGTCAGCGGGAAGCCGGGCGGACGTGCGACACTCGCCGTCGTGATCGCACCTTCGACGCCCTACCAAGGCCAGGGCTCCGGCACCGACAACCAGGCGCTCGTCACCCTCGCCGCCGCGCTCGACACGGCCGACCGGGGCACGGTGATGGCCGGGCCGTACCAGGCGGCCCAGGACGGCGGGTTGATCGATGTGCTGCGCGCCTCCGCCGCCGCCGACAGGGTCTCCTCGGTCGACTCGGCCGACACCCCGTCGGGGCAGGTCGTGACCGTCCTCGCGCTGGCCACCGAACTGTCCGGCAAGTCGGGCAAGTACGGCACGGGGTCGGGCGTCGACGCCTACCTGCCCACCCCCGTACCGACCGTTAAGGGGCGCTGACGGACCGATGAAGCGAGCCCTCATCGGCGGCGTGCTCGGCGCGGCCGCCGCCCGCGCCGCCTACACCGCCTTCACCCGCCGCCCGCCCGGACTCAACGGACTGCCGGGCGAGGAGGTCTGGGGCCGCACCAACCACCGGGGCGAACCGGTCACCCTGCTCGAAGGCCCCGCGTTCGTGGCCGGCGCGACCGCCGCCGCCCTCGTCGCGCCCGGCCTGACCGGCCGGATGCGCGCCGCGGCGCTGCTCGCCGGCGCCGGCGGCGGCCTCATCGGCGCCTACGACGACCTGGCCGGGTCCGGATCGTCCCGCGGCTTCAAGGGTCACCTGGCGGCGCTGGCCCGTGGCGAGGTCACCAGCGGCGCCGTGAAGCTCCTCGGCATCGGCGCCGCCGGGCTCGCCGCCGCCGCGGTGGCCGGCACCGGAGCCAGGTCCAAGCCGGGCGCCGCCATCGACGTCGTGATCAACGGTGCGCTGATCGCCGGCGGTGCGAACCTGCTGAACCTCTTCGACCTGCGCCCAGGGCGGGCCATCAAGGTCGGCATCCTGGCGGGCGCGCCGCTGGCCGCCGGCGCGCCGGCGGCGGTGGTCGCCGCGCCGCTCGGCGCGGCCGTCGCGCTGCTGCCCGAGGACCTCGGCGAGAAGGCCATGCTCGGCGACGCGGGCGCCAACGCGCTCGGCGCGCTGCTCGGGCTGGCCGCGACCCGGCTCGGCCGGGGCGGCCGCCTCGCCGTCCTCGCCGCCGTGGTCGGGCTGACCGGCGCCAGCGAGTACGTGAGCTTCACCAAGGTCATCCAGTCCACCCCGCCGCTGCACTGGCTCGACATGCTGGGCCGGCGGCCGGCGCCCGCACCGCCGCAGGAGCCGGTTGCCCCGGCACAGTGACCCCACCGCCCCTCGCGGCCCCCGGCCAGGCGGTCAGGGGCCGGATGGTTCGGGGCCGGCTGGTTCGGGGCTTGCAGGTTCGGGGCCGGCTGGTGTGAGCGGGTCGGTGCCGGACGATCCGGACGGGGTCGGCGACGGCCGCCGAGGACGCCCGGCGCGCGGGCGGCTTCCGGGCGGCGGGATCGCGGGCGCGGCGGTGCTCATCGGGTCGGTCACGGTGCTGGCCCGCGTCGCCGGTTTCGGCCGCACGGTCACGTTCTCGCAGACCGTCACGACGTCGTGCCTGAGCCAGGCGTACTTCACCGCGAACCAGATCCCCAACATCATCTTCGAGATCGTCGCCGGCGGCGCGCTGGCCGGCATGGTGGTGCCCGTGCTGGCCGGGCCCGTCGAGCGCGACGCGAGGGACGACGTCCGCCGGACCACGTCCGCGCTGCTCACCTGGATCGTCGTGCTGCTGGTCCCACTGTCGGCGGTGGCCGCGCTGTCGGCCGGCCCGCTCATGCGGCAGCTCGTCCGCGGCGCCGCGGCGCCGTGCTCGCGCGCCGAGATCATCGACGTCGGCACCCGGATGCTCGTGGTCTTCGCCCCGCAGATCATGCTGTACGGGCTGGCGGTCGTGTTGTACGGGGTGCTCCAGGCGCATCGCCGGTTCGCCGGGCCCGCCTTGGCGCCCCTGGTGTCGAGCGTGGTCGTGATCGGCGCGTACGTCGCCTACCTGCCGGCGATGGGCGGGGCCAACCCGGACGCGCTGGGGTCGCTGCCGCGGGCGGCCGAGCTGACCCTGTCGGTCGGCACCACGCTGGGCGTGGTGGCGCTCGTGGCGACCGCGCTGGTGGCGGCGTGGCCGCTGCGGCTCGCGGTGCGCCCCACGTTGAGCTTCCCGCCCGGGGTCGCCGGCCGGGTCCGCCGGCTGGCCGTCGCCGGCCTCGCCACGGTCGTGGCGCAGCAGCTCGCGATGCTGGCCGTCGTGGTGCTGACCAACCGGTACGGCACGAACGGGGCGCTCGCCGACTACAACTACGCCTGGGCGAGCTACCTGCTTCCGTGGGCGATCCTCGCGGTGCCGATCGCGACGAGCGCGTTCCCCCTGCTGTCGGCCCGCGCGGCGGATGGCGCGGCCGACGCCGGGGCGGCGCCCGCGGTCCGCGCGGACGGCCGTACCGGTGACCAGGCCGGCCCGCCGGCCGGGGGACCGGCCGCCTTCGACCGCGTCGCCGCGGCCACCACCCGGGCCGTCGTCCTCGCCTCCTGCGCGGGCGGCGCCGCGCTGGCCGCCGCCGCGGTGCCCGCGGCGCGCTTCTTCGACGGCGGGCCGCAGGGCCGGCCCGAGGTGCTCGCCAGGGCGATGCTCGCCTTCGCGCCCGGCCTGCTCGGGTACGGCCTCGTCGCCCATCTCGGCCGGGTCCTGTACGCCGCCGGGCGGGCGAGAGCCGCCGCCGTCGCCATCGTGCTCGGCTGGGCCGGGGTCCTGGCGGCGGACCTCGCCATCGCCCCGGCGGTGCCGGCCGGCTGGGTGGTGGCCGCGCTCGGCCTCGGCAACACCATCGGGATGACCATCGCCGGCGGGTTGCTGCTGATCGCGCTGGCCCGGACGCGGGGCGGGGCCGCGCTCGCCGGCCTCGGCCGGGCGATGCCGGCCGGGCTGATGGCGGGGGTGGCCGCGGCGCTGGCGGGCTACGGTTGTGCCCGGGGTCTCGACGTGGCCGGCCGGTCGGCGAACCTTGGGGTCGCCGCGCTGGCCGCTGTCGTGGCGGCCGGGGTCTTCTTGGCGATCTCCGTTGTGGTGGACCGTCGGGACCTGCGGGCCGCGCTGAATCGAGGGGGCGGTAGACGATGAACGCCGTTGAGCGACCTGATCTCGCCGGGATGCGCGTGGCGCTGGTCCTCGCGACCAGCGCCGGTGGCGTCGGCCCGCACGTCAGGTCGGTGGCCGCCGGGCTGGCCGAGCGGGGCGGCCACGTCGCCGTGCTCGGTCCCGCGCCCACCGACGAGCTGTTCGGCTTCACCGCGGCCGGCACCAGGTTCGAGGCCATCGACATCGCGGACCGGCCGCGGCCGGTGCGGGACATCCGCCTGGTGGCCCGGCTGCGGGCGATGCTGGCCGGCGCGGACGTGGTGCACGCGCACGGCCTGCGGGCGGGCGGCCTCGCCGCGCTGGCCACCAGGTCGATCAGGTCCGGCCCGCCGCTCGTGGTCACGCTGCACAACGCCGCGCCCGCCGGTGGGTTGGCGAAGGCCACGTACGCGCTGCTCGAACGCGTCGTCGCGCGCGGTGCGGCCAGGGTGCTGGGCGTCTCGCCCGATCTCGAACGGCGGATGCGCGACCTCGGCGCGCGCGAGGTGGCGCGGGCCCTGGTGCCCGCGCCGCCCACGCCCGTCGCCGGGGCCGAAGCGCGCGCCGCCGTCCGCGCCGAGCTGAGGGTCGGGCACCGGCCGCTGGTCGTCAGCGTCGCCCGGCTGGCCGAGCAGAAGGGCCTGCCCACGCTGCTGGACGCCGCGGCGGAGTGGGCGCGGCGCGAGCCGAAGCCGCTCGTCGTGATCGCCGGCGAAGGGCCGCTCGAAGACGAGCTGCGCGCCCGCGTCGAGCGGGAGGAGCTGCCGGTCCGGCTGCTGGGACGCCGCTCCGACGTGCCCGCGCTGCTCGCCGCCGCCGACGTGGCCGTCATGACGAGCCTGTGGGAGGGCCAGCCGCTCATCCTGCAGGAGATCCTGCGCGCCGGGCGCCCGCTGGTCGCCACCCGCGTCGGCGGGGTGCCGATGCTGCTCGGCGTGCCGGACGAGCCACCCGAGCGGGACGTTCGAGTCCGCCGAGTCGGCGGAGACCGCGGAGACCGGCGAGATCATCGAGACCGCCGAGTGGAACCGGCGGCCGGCGCCGCCGACGCCCGCGGCGCGGCCGCCGCGCCGCATCCGGGCGGGACGGCGAACCCCACGAGCCTGGCGAGTCCGTCAAGTGTGGCAAATCCCACACATCCTGGGGATGCCGTGGGCCGGGCCGGCGTCGCGGGCTCGGCGGGCGCCGCCGACGCACCCGGTGCGGGCGCCACCGGGCGGGCCGGAGCAGGCGGGGCCGGCGCGGCGGGGGCGGGGCTGTTGATCCCGCCTGGTCAAGCGGAGGCGCTGGTGGCGGCGGTGAACCGCATCCTCGACGATCCGGCGCTTGCCGTCCGCCTGGGCGCGGCGGCGGCGCAACGGGCGGTCACGCTCCCCACCGAGACCGACGCGATCGACCAGCTGACTCAGGTCTACAGGAAGCTCATCTCGCGCTGAGGTCACGACCGCCCCACCCCGCGGACCGTGTCGCACCCGCCAGGCGAGAACGCCGGGCACACAACGGAACGCCGGCCGCACCGGGACGGGGATTCTTTAAAGGCCCCTGGGGCCTTACGGTGAAGGGGCGACGGGGAGCCGAAGCAACCCGACGGCCCGGGCAAGATCTCCATGGCGTGCCGACCCGATATAGTCGATCGCGAGGAGGGGAGTATCCCCACGCGGCAGTGTCGTCATCACGGTCGGTCAGCCGTAACGCTCCGGCCCGGGGCTGTCGGTCTACGCCGGAGACGGCGGGGTCGGGAGAGACCTCCGGCGATGGTGTCTGTGCGCCGGAGGTTAAACCGTGGATGTATCGCTGTGGGCCTGGGTCATCACGCTCGGGGCGCTCCTCGCGTTGATCGCTATCGACCTCGTGATCGTCGATCTTGGCCCGCCGCGCGAGTTCTCCATGCGTCAGGCCGGTTTCTGGGTGTGCCTGTACGTCGCCCTGGCCGCGGTTTTCGGGTTGGGCATCGCCCTTTTCGTGGGCGGCACGTACTCGGGGCAGTTCTTCGCCGGATACCTCACCGAATACAGCCTGAGCATCGATAACCTCTTCATCTTTTACGTGATCATGCAGCGGTTCGCCGTCCCCCGCGTGCATCAGCACAAGGTGCTGCTCATCGGCATCGTGCTCGCGTTGTTGCTGCGCGGCGTCTTCATCGCGGCGGGCGCCGCCGCGGTCGCGCGGTTCGAGTGGGTGTTCTTCATCTTCGGCGGCTTCCTCATCTGGACGGCGTCCAGCCTGTTCCGCGAAGGCCAGGGGGAGCACGGCGAGGAGGAGTTCAAAGAGAACATGCTGCTGCGCTTGAGCCGGCGGCTGCTGCGTACCACCGATGACTACGACGGCGCCAAGGTGCTCACCAGGCGCCCGGGGCGGCTCCACGTCACCCCGCTGCTGATCGTCATGATCGCGATCGGCACCACCGACCTGCTCTTCGCCCTCGACTCGATTCCGGCGATCTTCGGTCTCACCAAGGAGCCGTACCTCGTCTTCACCTCCAACGCCTTCGCGTTGATGGGTCTGCGTCAGCTCTACTTCTTGCTGGGCGGGCTGGTCGAGCGGTTGATCTACCTGAGCCGCGGGCTGTCGTTCATCCTCGCCTTCATCGGCGTGAAGCTCGTGCTGGAGGCGCTGCACGGCTACCACGTGCCGTGGGCACCCGAGATACCGATCTGGTTGTCGCTGGCCGTCATCGCGGGCGCCATGGCGGTGACGACGGCGGCCAGCCTGCTCAAGGCGCGCCGGTCGCCGTCCGGCCCGGCCGCGGCCGCCGATGCCGGGCCGGGGGAGGGGGCGCGTCACGACGCCGCCGCCGACGACGCCGACGCCGACGCCGACGCCGACCCGGACGACGACGCCTACGGCGCCGACACCCCCGACAGGGCCGGGGGCGAAACCGGACGGGACGCGCCGCGTACCGCGCGGGACCACGCCGACCAGCGCCGCTGACCGCTACCGGCCCACCGGACGAACCGCGCAAGTTGCGGAATGCCCACGTAACGTGAGTAAATTCACTTCACCCCATACATTGAATGCCGTTCTAGAATCGGCGTCGATAGTGGCGGGGGAGTCGTTGCCGGAGCACCGGCCGGAAAGGGTATCTGTCCTATGGCCATCGGGCTGACCGAGGAGCACGAGGCGCTGGCGGCCTCGGTGCGCGCATTCGCGGAACGCAACATCACGCCCGAGACCGTACGGGCCGCGCTGGATGCGGACGCGACGCGGGACGGCCCGCTCGGGCGCCCAGCCTTTTGGGCCGGCCTGGCCGAGCAGGGCCTGCTGGGCCTGCACGTCGCCGAGGAGCACGGGGGGCAGGGATTCGGCCTGCTGGAGCTCGCCGTCGTGCTCGAACAGCTCGGCAGGTCCGTGGCGCCCGGGCCCTACCTGCCGACCGTGCTGGCCGCCGCGGCCCTGTCGGCCTCGAGCAACGCCAAGGCCCGCGGCGAGCTGCTCCCCGGCCTGGCCGACGGCTCCCGCACGGGCGCGGTGTCGTTCGCCGGCGGGACCGGCCGGCTCACCGGCCGCCGCGACGGCGGCAACCTGGTGATCTCCGGTGCCGTCGAGCCGGTGCTCGGTGCCGGCCTCGCCGACGTGGTCCTCGTTCCCGTCCGTACCGAACAGGGCGAGGAGTGGGTGGCGCTGGACGCCGCCGACCTCACGATCACTTCGCTGGCCAGCCTCGACCGGCTCCGGCCCGTGGCTCGGGTCGAGGCGGCCGGCGTCACCGTCGTGGCCGACCGCGTACTCGACGGCCTGGACGGCCGGCAGGTCCTCGACCTGGCCGCGCTGCTGCTGGGCGCCGAGGCGGTGGGCGTGGCCGCCTGGTGTGTCACGACGGCGGCCGAGTACGCCAAGGTCCGCGAGCAGTTCGGCCGTCCGATCGGCCAGTTCCAGGGCATCAAGCACAAGTGCGCCCGGATGCTCATCGCGCTCGAGCAGGCCAGGGCCGCGGTGTGGGACGCCGCCCGCGCGGCCGACGACACGGCCGAGCGGCCGGTGCCCGACCCGGCCGGCGCGGCGGGCTTCGCGGCCGGCGTGGCCGCGGTGATCGCCCCGGACGCCGGTCTCCGGTGTGCCCGCGACGCCATCCAGGTGCTCGGCGGCATCGGGTTCACCTGGGAGCACGACGCCCACCTGTACCTGCGCCGCGCGTCGACGCTGCGCCGGCTCCTCGGCCCCGCCGCCGAATGGGCGGGCTCGGTGACCCGGCTGGTCGGCGGTGGCGTCCGCCGCCCGGTCCGCGTCGAGCTCGACGAGGACACCGAACCGCTGCGGCAGCGAGTCCGTACCGAGGTGGCGGCGCTCGCCGCGATCGAGGACCAGCGGGAGCGCTGGACCGCGATGGGCGACGGCGGCTGGGTGGCCCCGCACCTGCCGGCGCCGTGGGGCAAGGATGCCTCGCCGCTCGAGCAGGTGCTCATCCAGCAGGAGCTGCGCGCCGCGGGCGTGCAGGGGCCGGGTCTTGGCATCGGCGCATGGGTGATCCCCTCGCTCGTCGCCTTCGGCGGCGACGAGCAGAAGGAACGGTTCCTGCGGCCCACGCTGCGCGGCCAGATGATCTGGTGCCAGCTGTTCAGCGAGCCGGGCGCGGGCTCCGACCTGGCGTCGCTGTCGATGAAGGCCGAGCGGGTCGAGGGCGGCTGGCGGCTCACCGGCCAGAAGATCTGGACGTCCGTCGCCGCCTGGGCCGAATGGGGGATCTGCCTGGCGCGCACCGACCCCAACGCGCCCAAGCACGACGGCATCACGTACTTCCTGGTCAACATGAAGTCCGCCGGGGTGGACGTACGGCCGCTGCGCGAGCTGACCGGAGATTCGATCTTCAACGAGGTGTTCCTCGACGGGGTCTTCGTCCCCGATGACTGCGTCGTCGGCGAGGTGAACGACGGCTGGAAGGTGGCCAGGAACACCCTCAGCAACGAGCGGGTGTCGCTGTCCGGCGGCAGCGGTGGCCTCGGCCTCGGCCTGAACGACGTCGTCCAGCATGTCGCCGCCGGCGGCGAGCTCGACCCGGTGGACGCGGTCGAGGTCGGCGAGCTCATCTGCCAGGGCCAGTCGATCGAGCTGCTCGCCCTGCGCACCACCCTCAAGCAGCTGTCCGGCCTCACCCCGGGCGCCGAGGCCAGCGTGCGCAAGCTGCTTGGCGTCCAGTTCAACCAGAGCGTCGCCGACTACCTCTGGGCGGCGCAGGGTCCCCTCGCGGCGGTCGAGGAGAAGGGCGCCGACACCGGCACCTTCGCCAGGCACATGCTGTTCAGCCGGGCCATGACGATCTACGGCGGCACGACCGAGGTCCAGCTCAACATCATCGCCGAGCGCATGCTCGGCCTACCCCGCGACCCGGAGCCCGGCAAGTAGACGCGACCGCGTGGTGCCTCCTCGGCCGCATGGTTTCGTTCTCGCCTTCGCTGTCACGACGAACGAAAGCTCGGGGAGGGGACAGCCGGCCGCGATGAATTCCGCCGCAACATCCGTCTCACTGTATGTCGGGAGAAAGCGCCAGAAAGTGTGCCGAGCGCGCCGGGCGCCGTGCCCGTCGGCGGCCGGGGGCTCACTGGGCTCACGGATGCAGCGCGAGGCCCTTGAGCACCTTGTCGACGGCGTTCCTCGGCCCGTACACCGCGAGGCCGACCAGCGGCAGTTCGTCCGCCGGCACCGCGCGGACGGCGGCCCTGTTGTCCTCGTCGTTGCCGGTCTTGAACATCTCCTCGATGTAGACGGCGGCGTCGAGACCGCGGGCCACGGCGCGGCCGTGCGCCCGGGCCAACCCCGCGCCGTCGGCCGCGTAGACGAGCACCGGCTGGCGGAACATCGGCAGGTAGGAGTTGCCGGAGCCGTCCTCGTACCGCTGCCCGATGACCTCGGCCTGCCCGCCGGCCACCGCGCTGGCCAGGAACGCGGTGACGTTGAGCCGCTGCCACCCGGCGAGATCGTCCCGGATGACGATACCGATCTTGGTGTCGAAGCGCATGAGCCAAGACTCGCGGCCCCGGCGCCCGCAGGTCTTGAACGCATGTGCGCCCGGGTGCTGGGACCGCGACAATGGGGACGTGGGCAATGGGGACGTGGACAATGGGGCCGTGGACAATGGGGACGTGACGGAGGACTGGTCCCGCTACTGGCGGTCCGCCGAGCAACCGCTCGAGGCGATGTACGCGCATTTCGCGCGGCACGTCTACCACCGGCACAGCCACGAGACCTACTCGTTCGGCGTCACCGACTCCGGGGCGCAGACATTCACCTGCCGCGGCGCGGCGCACACCAGCGCCGCCGGGATGGTCATGGCGTTCAACCCCGACGATCCGCACGACGGGCACGCCGCCGACGCGTCCGGCTTCACCTATCGGATGATCCACATCGGTCCTGAGCTGGTGACAGGAGTGCTGGCCGACGTGACCGACCGGCGGATCGGCCGCCCGCTGTTCGCCGAACCCGTCATCGCCGACCCGGTCCTCGCCCGCGGCCTGCGCGCCCTGCACGCCGCCCTGCTGGCGAGCCCGGCCGGCCGGCCGCACCGCTCCGGCGGGGCACCGGCGACCGCGCTGCGCCGCGACGAGTTGCTGACGACCGCGGTGGCGGCGATCGTGCGGCGCGCCGCCGCGGCCGGCGAGCTCGCCCGCCCCGAGCGGTCGGGTGAGCTGGCCAGGGTCGCCGCGCTGGCGCGACGGGTGATCCGCGCCGCGTTCCTCGACGACATCACGGCCGGCGCGCTCGCGGCCGCCACCGGCCGCAGCCGCTTCACCGTCTACCGGGCGTTCACCTCCACCTACGGCATGGCGCCCAGCGACTACCAGCGCGAGCTGCGGCTGCGGGAGGCCAGGCGGCTGCTCGCGGGCGGCCTGGCGATCAGCGACGTCGCCGCCCGCACCGGGTTCGCCGACCAGGGCCACCTGACTCGCTGGTTCGGCCGCTACTACGGGATCACGCCCGGCGGCTACCGGAGCGCCGTCACCGGCGTGCCGGCGGCGCCCTGATCCGGCGCCCTGATCCGGCGTACGATCACGGCTTCGGATGCCTCCATCGGGGGCGAACGTGTCGCAGGAGGGGGATGGGCCGTGCGATCGAGTCCGCCTGCCGGCTCGCGGCGGTGGACGCCGCTGTCAGCCGCGGGCGCCACGCTCGCGTTCGCGCTGGAGCTCGGCGCGCTGGCGAGCCTGGCGTACTGGGGTTTCACCATCGACGGGCCCTGGCCGGCAAGGGTGCTGCTCGGCATCGGCGGGCCGGTCGCCGTCGCCGTGCTGTGGTGGCTCTTCCTCGCCGGCGGCGGCCCGAAGTTCCCGGTCCCCGTGGCCGCCCATTTCGCGCTGAAGCTGGTGGTGTTCGCGGCGGCCGCGCTGGCCCTGTACGGCTCCGGGCACCCGGTGGCCGGCATCGTCTTCGCCGGCCTGGGGCTCGTGAGCGTGGCGGTCGAGGCGGGGACCGGACAGAGGAGGGGCAGGTGACGTTCAGCCGGCTGTCGCATCTGGAATGCGGCCGGTGCGGGGCCGAGTACGATTGCGACCGGCGCCGGCAGCTGTGCCCACGGTGTGGGTCGCCGCTGCTGGCGCGCTACGACCTGGCGGGGCTGGCGTCGGCGGTACGGCCGGCCGATGTCGCCGGACGGCCGCCCGACCTGTGGCGTTACCACGAGTTGCTGCCCGTACGCGACCCGGGCGCGGTGGTCACCCTGGGCGAGGGCATGACGCCGCTCCTGCCCCTCCCGCGCTATGGCGACCTGATCGGCCTGCCGCGGCTGTTGATGAAGGACGAGGGGTTGATCCCGACGGGGTCGTTCAAGGCCCGCGGCGCCGCCGTCGGCGTGTCCAGGGCGGCCGAGCTCGGCGTCCGGCGGCTGGCCATGCCGACGAACGGCAACGCCGGCGCGGCCTGGGCGCTGTACGCGGCCCGGGCCGGGCTGGCCGCCACGATCGTCATGCCGGCGGACGCGCCGCCGGTCACCCGCCGCGAATGCCGCGCCGCCGGAGCCGATCTCCAGCTGGTGGACGGGCTGATCGGCGACGCCGGGCGCATGGTCGCCCGGCTGGTCGCCGGGGCGGAGGAGGTGTACGACGCCTCCACGCTCAAGGAGCCGTACCGCGTCGAGGGCAAGAAGACGATGGGCATCGAGATCGTCGAGCAGCTCGGCTGGCGGGCGCCGGATGTGATCATCTATCCGACCGGCGGCGGGGTCGGCCTGATCGGCATCCACAAGGCCCTGCTCGAGCTGCGCGAGCTCGGCTGGATCTCCGGCCCGCTGCCCCGCCTGGTGGCGGTCCAGGCGGACGGCTGCGCGCCGATCGTCCGGGCGTTCCGGCGCGGCGAGCGGCGCGCGACCCCGTGGGAGGGCGCGCGCACGATCGCGTTCGGGATCAACGTGCCGGCGCCGCTGGGCGACTTCCTCATCCTCGAAGCGCTCGCCGCCACGTCGGGCACCGCGATCAGCGTGCGCGACGACGACCTGCTCGCCGACCTGCGCGAGGTCGCCGCGCTCGAAGGGACCTACGTCTGCCCCGAGGGGGCGGCGGGCCTCGCCGCGGCGCGCGAGCTGCGCGCCGCCGGCTGGCTGGACGCCGACGACGAGGTCGTGGTGCTGAACACCGGCACCGGCCTGAAGTACCCGGAGACGATCCGGGTCGACGACCTCCCCGTCCGCTCCGCCGCGGACGAGGGATGATCCGGCTCTCTACAGGGAGTTGAGGGCGGCGACGAGGTGGCCCTCCTCGCGGCGGAAGTGCGCGTCCAGATCGGCGGCGAGACGGCGGAGGCCGGCGTAGACCTCGCCGGCATCCGCCGCACCGCCCTGATCGGCCCCGCCCTGATCCTCCCGGCCCGTGGCGTCCGCGCCGCCGGGACGGAGCCGGCCGAGCGTGCCCAGGAACCGGCGCCGCGTCTCGGCCAGCACCTCATGTTCGCGCCGGAGCTCGGCGAGCACCGGGGCCAGCTCGGGAAACCGGTCTTCGAGCAGCGGGAAGCCACGCTCGCTCTCGTTGCCGTGGTGGGCGTGGACGGCGGCGCAGGCCGACAGGCAGCGTTCGTACAGTTGCGCGCGTAGATCCGGCCCCGGCTGTTCGGCGCCGGTCAAGATCGCGGCCAGGTCGGCGCGGAGCCGATCGTGGATGCGGACGAGCTCGTCGCCCAACGCGCGGGCGCGCTCCTGGGCATCGTTACGGGCTGGCATGCAGAATGACCTCACCGGTATAGCCGATTTGCTTTGCAAGCAAAGCTATTTTGGAGATCAAGCTATGTCAACGGATGGCGGCGGCCTGTCCGTCGACGAGGGGGTCCGGACGCTGCTGCTGCTCATGCCGAGGCTGGTGGGCCGGGCGAAGCGCATGCCGGTCCCCGAGCGGCTCCGATCGCTCGAGCTGGCGCCGCGGCACCTGTCGCTGCTGGCCTACCTGGTCTTCGACGGTCCTGTGAGCATCAACGACCTCGCGGCCCGCCTGGAGGTGGCGCCGACGACCGTGAGCCTGATGGTCGCCGAGCTGAGCCGCAAGGGCGTCGTGGAGCGGCGCGAGGACGACGCGGACCGGCGCCGCACCCTGGTGAGCATCGCCACCGCCCACCAGGAGGCCGTCGACGCCTGGTTGGCCAGGGGAGCGCTGGCGTGGCGCGCCGCGCTGGCGCCGCTGAGCGACGCGCAGCGGCTGATGTTCGTCGAGACGCTGCGCCGGTACGAACGCGAGGTCTCGGCGGGCTGACCCCGGCCAGGTCCGCCGCGTCCCGCCGCTCCCGGACGGGATTCAGGATCCGGGCGCCGAGGCGGAACCCGGGTCGGCGTGGCCGTCGTCCGGCGATGGGCAGCTGTCCGGCGGGGGCGCGGTGTAAGCGGCCTTGGTGCGTTCGGCGGCGGCGTGCGCGGCGGCCGGGTCGGCGCCGCCCGCGATGTCGGCGTCGCGCCACCGGTCGCCGCTCAACGCGAAGAACTCCTTCCCCTCCGCCGAGGCCATCCAGGCGGCCGCCTCCCGCGGGTCGTTGGCGAGCCCGGTCGCCAGGTAGCGGGCCAGCCCCAGGAACGCCCCGTCCCAGCCGATGCCGACCGCGCCGGGCCCGAACTCGCCCCAGTGCTCGTCGGCGTGCGCGATGTGCTCGAGCTCGAGCCGCGTGCCGCCGTCGGGGTCGGGGGCCAGCCGCACCTCGATCCAGCTCATCCCCCCGCCGAACTCCCACGTCGCCGAGAAGCTCTTGGGCGGGTCGCAGCGCTCGATCGTGCCGCCAGCGTTGCCTTCGAGCTGGTAGCGCCCGCCGAGACGCAGCTCGCCTGTCACGGGCAGGAACCACCGGGAGATGCGCGCCGGGTCGGTGCAGGCCTCCCAGAGGTCGTCGACGTCCGTGTCGTAGGTCTGGCTGATGGTGACCGAGCGGGCTTCGCCCGCTTCGAGCATCCGGGTGCCGACCTTCCGCCGTACGGCGTTGACCTGCTCGACGATATCCATCATGGATCGCTCCCTTCGTTGCCGTCCTCGTCCGCGTGGCGCCCTGGCGCGCGGAGCCGGCGTTCCCGTTTACCCCGGGCCACCTCGGTCGCCAGCGCATCCAGATGCGGCGCCCAGAACCGCCGGAACCGGTCCAGCCAGGTGTCCACGTCGCGCAGCGGCGCGGGGTTCACCGCGTAGAGCCGCCGGGTGCCCTCCGGCCGTACGGTGGCGAAGCCGGCGTCGCGCAGCACCCGCAGGTGCTGCGACACCGCCGGCTGGGAGATGCCGTACTCGGCCCGGATGACCGCGCACACCGCACCCGAGGTCATCTCTCCGTCGGCCAGCAGCTCCAGGATCCGGCGACGCACCGGATCGCCGAGCACCTCGAACGCGTGCACGCGGCGAAGCTACCGGACCTCGCTTATATAAGTCAATGCCTATAAAAGGAGCTCACGGCGGCCGCGACGAGGGAGGATGGGGGCATGAGCGGCGACCGGCGGTTGCGGACGACCTTCGACCGGGCGGCCGGCCTGTACCAGCGGGCGCGCCCCGACTACCCCGGCGAGCTGTACGCCGACCTGCTCGCGCTGACCGGGATCGAACCGCCGGCGCACCTGCTCGAGGTCGGCTGCGGCCCTGGCAAGGCCACGCTGCCGCTCGCCAGGATGGGCTTTCGGATCACGGCCGTCGAGCTCGGCGCGGCCCTGGCGGCCGAGGCCGGCCGCAACCTGGCCGCCTTCCCCGGCGTATCGGTCGTCAACTCGTCGTTCGAGGCCTGGGAGCCGCCGGCCGGCGCCGCGTTCGACCTCCTCTACGCCGCCACGGCGTGGCACTGGGTGGATCCCGAGGTCAGGTACGCGAAGGCCGCGGCCGTGCTGGCCAGCGGCGGGCACGCGGCGGTGTGGGGTGCCGAGCACGCCTTCCCCGGGGGCTTCGACCCGTTCTTCACCGACATCCAGCAGGTCTATGACGAGATGGGGGAGGGCGACGGCGCCGCGTGGCCACCGCCGCCGCCGGCGGCGCGCCCCGACCGGGCGGCCGCCGAGTTCGAGGAGTCCGGGCATTTCACGGTCGTCGGCACGCGGCTCCACGTGTGGGAGCGGACTTACACCGCGGACGAGTACATCGCCCTGCTGAACACCTTCTCCGGCCACATCGGCATGGAGCCGGCCAAGCGCGACCACCTCTACCGCGAGGTCCGCCGCCTGCTCGCGGCCCGCGAGGACGGGCGGCTCACCCGCCACTGGTCCGCCGTCCTCACCGTCGCCCGGCGCCGCGCGTGACGGGGCGGCGGCCCGCCGGCGGACGCCGGTGCCGTGCTCACCGCGCGGCTGGGGTGGCGAGCCTGGCCGGGGCCGGCGAGGGCGCCGGGCCGGCTCCCGGCCGGGCCGGGGCGCGGTTGAGGACGGTGCCGATGAGGCGGGCGTCGACGGTGTGGAGCTGTTCGGCGGCGCGGCGCAGCTGGTCGTGGCCGGTCCTTCCGTACCGCGCCACCACGATCGCGCCGTCGCAGGCACGGGCGAGGACGGCGGCGTCGGGGGCGGACAGCAGGGGTGGCGCGTCGACGATGACGATGTCGGCTCGCTCGCGCAGCTCGTCGACGAGCTCGCCCATGCGCGGAGCGCCGAGCAAATCGTGGGCGGGGACGGCGGCGGGGACAGGGCCGCACGGCAGCACGGACAGGGTGGTGTCCCGCCAGCGGCGCAGCGCCCCGTCGAGGTCGGTCCGGCCGCGCAGCACGCCGGCCAGCCCGGCGCCGGCGTCGTCGACGCCGAGGTAGCGGGCGACGTGGGGAGCGCGCAGCGAGCCGTCCACGAGGATCACCCGCTGGCCCGCGTGCGCGAGCGCGACCGCGAGGCCGCAGGCGGTGGACGACGCGCCGTCCCCGGGCCGCGCCGCGGTGACGACGACGGATCCCACGGGGCGGCCGCCGCCGGCGAACCGCAGGTTCGTCCCCAGGAAGCGGAAATCCTCCGAAGGGCCGGTCGGCGGGTGCTCGCCCGTCGCGCCGATCACCCCGAGCACGGGACCGCCGGCGATCTCGCGGAGCCGCTCCACGGTCTTCACCGACGTGTCCAGGGCCTCCCTGAGCACGCCGGCGCCGACGCCCGCGGCCAGCCCGGCGAGCAGGCCGATGGCCAGGTTGGCCGGGACGTTGGGGCTGTCGGGCACGGCCGGCAGCCGCGCGCGGTCCACGATGGACACCTTGAACGGCGGGACGCCGCCGGCGGCCGGCCGTTCGAGTTCGTCGACGAGCTGGATGAATCCCGCGCCGAGCGCGTTGGCGATGGCCTGCGCGCGGGCGGGCGACGGATCCCTGACCGTCGCGCGCAGCAGTACCGTCCCCGGCACCAGGCCGGCGGAGATCTCACGGCGCAGCTGCTCGGCCGTACGGCCGGGCTGCTCGCGGACGAGGGCGCCGATGAGGCGGTCGGTGGTGAGCAGGTGGGCGTACGACTTGATCCGCTCCTCCGACAGCAGCGACGCCTCGTACGCGGACGCGCCGCCCGTGCCGCGTCCGGCCACGAATATCGTGACGGACGCCGCGTACCGCGGGGTCGTCCGTACGGTGACGAGCCACGCGGCGGCGACGGCGAGGGCGGCGCACCCGGCGATCAACGCCCAGTTGCGGCGCAGCAGGCGGAAGTAGTCGATGATCTCCACAACCGCTCCTCAGCGGCCGGCAGGGGCCGCGTAGCGTGGCAGGCCGCGCAGCCAGGCCACGGTCTCGGCCAGGCCGTCCGCCAGCGACACCGGCTCGACGTCGGGGAACAACCCGCGCAGCCGTCCGGTGGCCGCGGCCTGGGAGTGCCGTACGTCCCCCGCGCGCGGCGGCTCGTGCCGCACCTCGATCGGGACGCCGGCGACGGACGCGATCTGGTGCGCCAGTTCGAGCACAGACACGCGGGTGCCGAACGCGAGGTTGACCGGCGTCGCGCAGGTGACGCCGCGTTCGACGGCGTCGGCCAGCACGCGGGTCACGGTACGCACGAACGTGAAGTCCCTGGTCTGCCGCCCGTCGCCGTGCACGCGCAGCGGCCGGCCGCTCAGCGCGGCGTCGGCGAACGCCGGGACCACGGCGGCGTACGCGTGCCCGGCCGACTGCAGGGGCCCGTAGACGTTGAAGAAGCGCAGCGCCATCACCGGCAGGCAGAAACTGGCTCCGTAGGCGAGCACGTACGCCTCGGCGGCCAGCTTGCTCGCGCCGTACGGGCTGAGCGGGCGGGTCGGCAGGTCCTCGTGCTTGGGCAGCTCGGCCACCGACCCGTAGACCGATGACGACGAGGCCGCGACCAGGTGCACGGACTTCTCCCTGCACACCTCGAGCACCGTGACGGTGCCGCTCGCGTTCGCGTCGTGGGTGGCCATCGGGTCGGTGAGCGACCGGGAGACGGACGGGCGGGCGGCGAGGTGCACGACGGCGTCCGCGCCGTCCACGACCTTCGTCACCAGGTCGCGGTCGAGGATGCTGCCCTCGACGAACTCGACGTCGAGGCCTTCGAGGTTCGCGGCGAACCCGGTGCTGAGGTCGTCGAGGACGACGACGCTGCCGGTGCGGGGCCGGTCGAGGAGTTCCCGGCACAGGTTGGCGCCGATGAAGCCGGCACCGCCGGTGACGACGACTCTCATCCGACCCGCTCCTGGCCGGCCCCCGGCTGGAGCGCCTTGTGGCGCAGCATGGACGCCGGCCACCACCCCTTTTCCACGGCGATCCGCGTGTAGAGGGCGTGGGTGTCGGCGACCAGCCGCGCGGCGCCGAACCGTTCCGTGGTCCACCGGCGGGCGCGCTCGCCCATCCGCAGCCGCAGCCGCTCGTCGCGCAGCAGCCGTACGGTGTGCTCGGCCAGCTCCCGCGCGTCGGGGCCGGCGAGCAGGCCGGTGACCGTGTGGCACACGACGTCGGGGACGCCGCCCACGCGGGTGGCGACCGCCGGGCGTCCGGCGAGCCCCGCCTCGATCAGCGACACGGGCGCGCCCTCGTTGTCCGACGTCAACAGCACGACGTCGGCCGCCGCGTAGACGGTCTCCACGTCCGACCGCCAGCCGAGCAGGCGCAGGCAGCCGCCGAGGTCGCCGCCCGGACCGCCTCCGGGATCGGCCCCGAGCCGGCGCCCGCCGAGCTCGCCGTCGCCGCAGATGACGAACCGGACGTCGGGGATCGCGCGGCGGACCGCTCGGGCGACGTCGAGGAGGCGATCGGGTCGCTTGATCTGGGTCAGCCGCCCGACGTACGCCACGACAGGTGCCGATCTCGGCAGTTCCAGCTTGTCGCGCGCCACGTCGCGGTCGGGCAGCGCGGCCAGCGCGGTCCCCGGCGGTACGACGGCGTACTGGCCGGGCCGGCCGATGCCGGCGGCGAGCAGGTCGTCGCGGACGCGGTCGCCGACCGCGACCAGCCGGTCGGTGTGGCGGGCCAGCGTCCGTTCGGCCGTGACGACGAGCCGGGTCGTGGCGGGTCCGAAGTAGCCGTGCAGGAGGTGCCCGTGAAAGGTGTGGATCCGGACCGGCACCCGGGCCGCCACCGCGGCCATGCGGCCCAGCGTGCCCGCCTTCGCGGTGTGGGTGTGCACGATGTGCGGCCGGAAGTCGCGCATCACGGCGACCAGCCTGGCGAGCGCCCTGAGGTCGTCGGCCGGCCGCACCGAACGGCCGAGCACCGGAATGCGCCGGACGTCGACGTCCGGCGCGCACAAGGTGACATAATCCGCTTCGCCCGGTCCGACGAAACCGCTGTAGAGCCGCTGGTCGAAATGCTTGGTATCCAGGCCCCGCAGCAACTGCGTTATCTGCAGCGCCGGGCCCCCGACGTTCATCCGGGCGATGACCCGCATCACCCGGATGCGCTTATCACTCACATTTCCTCCCCGACCGATGGCTGGCTCGACCTGGCAACGTACACACGGGGGGAAAGGGGCGCCTGACGTGGCGGGCAAAAGTCGCCTGGTGCGTCGTCAAAGGACTGATAAGCGGGTGCGGGGAATGGTCCGTTTCACCGCCCTTTCCGGGGTTTTGCGACTGGCTCGGCGGCGTGTATTCGTCGCCAAGTTGATCTCGGTCGTGTTAGCATGCACGCGCCCTTTCAGCTTTATCGACGAAGCCATGAGTCCATGGCATGACCATAAAAAATCGGGGGGAGCTTCATGGGTTCGAATTCATGGCGGGCCGGCCTTCGGGCCGGGCTCGTGGCGGCCCTGCTGATCGCGCCGGGTGCGTGGCAGGGGGCGGCGCGGGCGGCGGTGGCCGTGCCGTGCAGCACCGCGGCGCTCATCAGCGCCATCAACACGGCCAACGCCGCCGGGACGCCACAGACGCTCGACCTGTCGCCGGGGTGCACCTACACCCTCACGGTCCCGGCGGCGTTCGGCACGCGCGGCGGCGATGGCCTGCCCATCATCACGGGCAACATCACGATCAACGGCCACGACGCCGTCATCCGGCGCACCTCGGCCGCGTTGTTCCGCATCTTCGAGGTCGCCGGCACGCTGACCGTGCGCAACCTGAACATTTTCGGCGGCGACGCCGGACCCAACACCGGCGGCGCGATCCTCAGCGCGCACGGCACCGTAACGGTTATCGAGTCCGCCATCGTGCACAATGTGGCGGACAGCGGCGCCGGCATTTCCAACGACCGCGGCCGGCTGACGCTCGTAGCCAGTTGGGTGCGGGCCAACTCGACCATACCGAGCGCCGGCGGTGGCGGCGGCGGCATCTATAACGACGGGACGATGGTGTCGCAGCAGGGCTCCATCACCCTCAACAATGCCAACACCGCGGGCGGCGGCGTCTACAACGAACTCGGTGGGACCATCAGGTTCGAAGGCACCTATGTGAACGGCAACAAGGCCAAGCAGCGGGGTGGCGGCGTTTACAACGGCGTCGGCGGGACGATCAGGTTCAACGACGGCCAGGTCAAATACAACAGGGCCGGTCTTTTCGGCGGCGGCATTTACAACGCCAACGGCACCACGGCAATCGTCCTGAACAACACCAACGTCCACGTCAACGAGCCCAGCAACTGCGCACCATCCAACACGGTTCCCAACTGCTTCCACTGACCGCGGGAGGCACAGCGCGCGGCCCGGTGGCGGGGCTCGGTCCCCGCCGCCGGGCCGTCGCGTGCCGGCGACCAGAACGACCAGAACGACCAGAACGGAGAGGATGACAGGACGACGTGTCGCGTGGCACGGTGCGCGATCGGACTGTCACTCTCTGTATATTGTCGATCGTGACCGAACCTGGTGCCGCTCGGCGGGACGCGCGGGCGCCGCGGCTCGGCGCGGTGACGCTGATGATCGGCCAGCTCGGCCTGGGCGGCACGGAAAAGCAGGTCGCGCTGCTGGCGGCCGGGCTGCACGCCCGTGGCGTCCGTACGACCGTCCTCGTCATGTTCGACGGGGGCCCGCGCGAGGAGTCGCTCCGCGCGTCCGGGGTGCCGGTGGTCCACCTGGGCTTCCGCCGCCGCGAAGCCGGCCGGGGGCGGATGCTGGCCGCCAACGTCGCGGCGTTCGCGCGCCTGGTGCGGCACCTGCGTCGCTGCCGTCCCGACGTCCTGCACGCCTTCCTCTACCACAGCTACGTGACGGCGGCGCCCGCCGCGCGACTGGCGGGCGTGCACGTGCTCGTCGCCGGGCGGCGCAGCCTCGGCGCGTTCAAAGAGGGGCGCCGCCTCCACCTGGCGGTCGAGCGGGTGGCCACGCGCTGGACCGACCTGCTCATCGCGAACGCCCTGGCCGTCGCCGAGGACACGCGCCGCCAGGAGTCGGTGCCCGCCGAGAAGATCACTGTCGTCTACAACGGGCTGCCGGACTCCGCGTTCGAACCCGCGCCGCCCGCGCCGGACGCCGTGCCCCTCCAGGTCGACTCGCCGCTGCCGGTGGTGCTCTGCGTCGCCAACCTCAAGTCGTACAAGGGTCACCGCCACCTCCTCGACGCCGCGGCCAGGCTGGACAAGCGCGGCCGACCCTGCACGCTGGCACTGGCCGGCGACGGGCCGGAGCGCGCCGACCTCGAACGGCGGGCAGCACGGCTAGGTCTCGACGTGCGCTTCCTCGGCGCCCGTACCGACGTGGACCGGCTGCTCGCCCGCGCGGACGTGGTCGTCCTGCCGTCGCTGCACGAAGGCATGAGCAACGCCGTCATGGAGGCCATGGCGGCCGGCCGGCCGGTCGTGGCGACCGAGGTGGGCGGCACCGGCGAGCTGCTGCGCGGCGGCCGCGGGGTGCTCGTGCCGCCGGCCGACCCCGCCGCCCTGGCCGACGGCATCGACAGGTTGCTCGCCGACCCGGCCGCCGCGGCGCGGCTGGCGGCGCGGGCCCGCGCCTGGTGCCGCGCCCGCGCCCATGTCGACGCCATGGTCGACGAGCACATCCGCATCTACCAAGAGCTACTGGAGCGAACGTGTGCGGGATAGCCGGGATCGTGTCGACGCGGCGCCCCAGCGCCGAGCTGGTCCGCCGGATGTGCGAGGTTATCGTGCACCGCGGCCCGGACGGCGCCGGCTTCCACGAGGACGAGCACGCCGTGCTCGGCATGCGCCGACTGGCGATCATCGACGTGGCCGGTGGCGACCAGCCCGTCTACAACGAGGACGCCACCGTCGCGGCGGTGTTCAACGGGGAGCTGTACAACTTCCCCGAGCTGCGCGCCGACCTGCTCCGCAAGGGCCATCGCTTCACCAGCGACGGCGACACCGAGTGCCTGGTGCACCTGTACGAAGAGTACGGCGACGACCTCGTCGGGCGGCTGCGCGGCATGTTCGCCTTCGCGGTCTGGGATCGCCGGCGCGGGCGGCTGCTGCTCGCCCGCGACAGGATCGGCAAGAAGCCGCTGTACTGGCGGTCCCACGGCGGCTCGCTGTCGTTCGCCTCCGAGTTGAAGTCGCTCCTCCAGGACCCGGGCCTGCCGCGCGAGGTCGACCTCGTCGCGCTGCACCACTACCTCACCTACCAGTACGTCCCCGCGCCGTGGTCGATCCTGCCGGAGGTCAGCAAGCTGCCCCCCGGCCACAGGCTGGTCTGGCAGGACGGTGCCTGCGAGGTGCGCCGCTACTGGCGGCTCGACTGCACCCCCCGCGACTGCGGCGAGGACGAGGCGGCGGCGCGGCTGCGCGAGCTACTGCTGGACGCGACGCGGGTCCGCATGGTCAGCGACCGGCCGCTGGGCGCGTTCCTGTCCGGCGGGATCGACTCCTCGGCGGTGGTGGCGGCCATGGCCAGGCAGTCCTCGTCGCGGGTCAAGACGTTCAGCATCGGCTTCGACGCCAGGGGCTTCGACGAGCGCCGCTACGCCCGGATGCTCGCCAAGCGGTACGACACCGAGCATCACGAGATGGTCGTCACGCCCTCGGCGCTCGCCATCCTGCCCACCCTGACGTGGCACTTCGACGAGCCGTTCGCCGACTCCTCGGCGATCCCCAGCTTCTACGTCGCGCAGCTCAGCCGCGCGCACGTCGCCGTGGTGCTCAACGGCGACGGCGGCGACGAGTGCTTCGGCGGCTACCGTCGCTACCTCGCGATGGAGCGGGTGCGGCGCATCCCCATGGTCTCGGCGTTGCGCCCGCGGCTGGGCGGCATCGGGTCCCTGCTCGCCTCCCGTACGGCCGCGCGGTCGCCGCTGCGCACGCTGGGCCGGGCGGTGGAGCTGCTCGGCCACCCGGTGCCGCGACGGTACGCCCGGCTCATGTCGTACTTCACGCCGGAGCAGAAGACCGCCCTCTACACCGACGAGCTGCGCGCCAGGCTGGCCGGAGTGGACAGCTACCAGATCCTGGACGACGCCTTCGCCGCCTCCCGCGCCGGCTCCGACGTCGGCCGGATCATGGACGTCGACGCCAACACCTACCTGCCCGGCGATTTGCTGGTGAAGATGGACATCGCCACCATGGCGAACTCGGTCGAGGCGCGGTCGCCGTTCCTCGACCACCACCTCATGGAATGGGCGGCGGGGTTGCCGGCCGATCTCAAGATCCGATCCGGCACGACCAAGTACCTGCTCAAGAAGGCGGTGGCCGACTGGTTGCCCGCCGAGCTCATCGGGCGGCCCAAGATGGGGTTCGGCGTGCCGCTGGCCGCGTGGCTGCGCACCGAGCTGCGCGAGCTGTCGTGGGACGTCCTCACCGACGCCACCGCGCGGTCGCGCGGGCTGTTCCGCCCGGACGCGGTCGCCGGCCTGCTCCGCCAGCACGAAGCGGGCCGCGATCATGCCATCCGGCTGTGGGCGCTGATCCAGTTCGAGCTGTGGCATCGCCTGTTCCTCGACGGCCCGGCCGCGCCGGCCGGGCGCCCGTGCGAGGCCGCCGGCGCCTCCGCCGCCGCGGGCGCCATCAGGGCCGGGCGCGGCCCGGCCGCCGCCGGCGAGCTTGAGCGCCCGGCGCCATGACCCGCCGACGCCGCGGCGACCGGCCGCTGCGCGTGGTGCTGGCCATCGGGTCGCTCGAGGTGGGCGGCACCGAGACGCAACTCGTGAAGCTGGCCGGCGGTCTTGCCGCGCGCGGTCACGAGGTCCATGTCGTGGCGGTGCGCACCGGCGGCCCGCTCCGCGCCGAGCTGGCCGCGCTCGGCGTGCCGACCACGGTGTTCGGCTACCAGGGCCTGCGGCTGCGGGACGCGTCGGGGCGGCGTTCCCTGCGCGTGCTGCGCGGCGAGGTCCGGCAGCTCGCCGGCATCTGGCGCCATCTCCGTGCGCTGCGCGCCGACGTCTGCCACGCGTTCCTGTTCACCTGCTATACGCAGGTGCTCCCGCTCGCCCGGGCGGCCGGGGTTCCGGTACGGGTGAACGGGCGCCGCGGGGAGGCGCCGGCCCTGCCCGCCGGCTGGCAGCGCGCGGTGCTCGAGTTCCTCAGCCGGCGCGCCTCCACCGTGTACGTCACCAACGCCCGCGCGCTCGCCCGCACCCTGGCGGCCGAGGAGAACGTGCCACCGCACCGCATTGAAGTGATCATGAACGCGGTCCGGCCGCCGGGCGGGACGGCCGCCGCGGACGTCACCGTCCAGCCGCCGCGCGGCATCGTCATCGCCAACCTGCTGCGATACAAGGGGCACGCCGACCTCGTCGAGGCGCTGGCCCGGCTGGAGGCGCCGCCGCACCTGTCGTTCGTGGGCGACGGACCTGAACGGGCGCGCCTGGCCGGCCTGCTGCGCGAGCGCGGGCTGGCCGGCACCGTCGACCTGCGCGGAGCCGTCCAGGACGCGGCCGGGCTGCTGCCCGGCTACCAGTTCCTTGTCCTGCCCTCGCACACCGAGGGGCTCCCGAACGCGATCCTCGAGGCGATGGCGGCCGGCCTGCCGGTCATCGCCACCGCGGTGGGCGGCGTGCCCGAGCTCGTCGCCGACGGCGTCACCGGCCTGCTCGTCCCGCCGCACTCGCCGGCCGCGCTCGCGGCGGCGCTGGCCCGGCTGGCCGCCGACCCGGCGCTGCGCGCCCGGCTGGGCGCGGCGGCACGGCAGGCGGTCGCGGGGTTGGGCGTCGACGAGTGCGCGGCGCGCCACGAGGCGGTCTACCGGGCCGCGCTGGGTCATCGCCGCGGGGTCCGCCGGCCGGCACCGCGCCCCGCGCCACCTGGCACCCGCCGGAACCGGCCGTGACCGCCAGGGCCAGGCAGGTCGCGCACACCGTGACGGCGCGGGCCGGGGTGCTCGTGCTCGCCGGGTTGAGCGGCGTGGCGGTCGCCCGCGCGCTGCAGCCCGACGGCCGCGGGGCCTACTTCGTCATCGTGACCATCGCCTCGATCACCCTGTCGGTCGGGCATCTGTCGATCGAGC